>JAYRWX010000029.1:0-36684 GCA_041917795.1 Verrucomicrobiales bacterium | reverse complement strand
GGCGATGTAATAGGCCGAGTAGATCTCGGCATCTTCGATCCGCTCGGGAGCAAGCTGGGTGGAGAGACCGAGGCTGTGGCCGAGCTGCCAGAGGTTGTTGTAATTGATCGACGCGTTGACGCGGAGCGGGGTCGTGTCTGGGCTGTAACGGTTGTTCAGCTCGATGCTGCCGTGCATGGGCAGCGAGTCCTCGACCATCAGGTCCACGTCGATCGTGCCCGGCACGATCCCCGGCTGAACCGAGGGCGTCACCTTGCGGTCGGCCCAGGCATTGAGCGCCACGATGTCTTCCTGCACCTTCGCGAAATCGGGCACGGTGCCCTCGGCCAGCGAGGGAGCGTTTTTCTTGATCTCGCTCGGCAGGTGATACTTCGATCCGTGGACGCGCAGCCGGCCGACCGCGTTCTCCACCGCGACCATGTAAATGATGCCGCGGGTGCCGTTCTGCTGCGGCAGTTCCACGGAGACCGACTGGTATCCCTTGTCACGGTAGGTCTTCTCCAGTGCCGCGCGGGCCTGCTCGAGGTCGTCGAGGGTGCGGGCGAGGCCGGTGAAGGGGTAGACGGCGTCGGCGATTTCCTCGGGCGTCAGCAGCTTGGATCCGCGGACGCGGAATTGGCGAACGGGGAAGGTGAGCTCCCGCTCCTTCTTCAGCGCCGCCAGCTCCTCCTCCGTGTAGGTGAAGGGCAACTCCGGCGGCTCCGGGGGAAGCACCAGGCCTTGGGCCGCGAGATCGCCGCAGGGCCAAGCGAATGCCAAGAACAGCCAACCAGCCGGGGTGGCCCGACGCTGGGAAATGAAAGGCTGCTGGAACTCAAAGCGCATGGTGGGAAATATCGAACTCAAAAGCATTGAAATGAGCAGGACTCACGAGCCTCTGGCTGGGATTGCCTAAAGCGGAAAATTTACCAATCTTATCAACATTTAAAAAAATATTATCGTCCTTATCAACATTCGCAAATACGTTCAGCGTTCTTATGAGAAATTTCTAAGCAACGAGACTAGGGGTTAGCCAGGGCGGGCTCTCTATTCTGCTTGCTCTTCTTCCTCCTCCTCCGTCACAGCGCCCCCTCCATAGCCGAGAACCTCAACGGTGATGATGGACGGGGTCTCTTCCGTGAGATCCACCGTTCGGTCGCCGGCTTGGTCCGTTGCTTGCGCGGCAGTGGCGGCGGAAGCCGCGGCTCCGGCGGAAGCGGAGGCACTGGTGAGCCCGCCGATGTTCGGGGCAGCGGCGGTCACGGCAGGCGGCGTTCCCACGCTCGCCCCGCCCACAGAAATATTGGAGGCATTCAGCACCGCAGAAGCGGCGATGTTGAGATCGCCGGTAGCACTGATCCCGGCGTCCCCGGCATCGACGACCCCGACCGGGGCGATCAGGTCCACGCTACCGGGACGTACGCCCGCCACCGTGGCGAGAACCCCGATGCCGCCGCCGGTGGCCAGCCCGGCAAGGTCGGTGGTGACCGTGGCACTGGAAGGATCGATGAGCACCCGCGTCGGCGGGGCCGACTGGACGGTCTTGGAGGACGCCCCAGCGGCAATATCCCCCTCAGAGGACCAGATTACGACGTCTCCGCCCCGCAGCGTGAAGATCCGGGATACACCGAGGTTCACGTCGTCCCGGGTGAAGATGTTGATGTTTCCGCCTGCTTCGGTGATGATCCCGGGCGGGATGAGGGACTCCCGGGAGATCCTCTTGGCCAAGGTGAGCTCTCCCCCCGGAGCCACGATTGAAATGTCCCCGGTGCTCCGGGTGCGGATGTCCCGTTCCCGGGTGAAGATGTCGCCTTGGTAGCGGCCGCCACCGAAGAGGGAACGGATCGCGGCGAAGCCATTGTCGTATGTGCCGAAGTCGGGGCTGTCCTCGTTGTTGAAGTCGCGTCCGGCGTCGCGAAGAACGAGGTAGAAGACCTCCATGGCGGCTTGGGCTTTTTCTTCCTCGCTGAGGGAGTCGAAATTCCGAATGCCGAGCTCGCGAAGGTGAGCTTGGCCGTCCCTGGTTTTCACGAAATCGCGGATAAATCGCTCGAAGTTCGGGCGGCTGTCATCGAGACTGATGGAGAGTCCGAGTCCGGCCCCGACGAAGAGGTCGGCACCTCCAAACGGGAGGAAGGGGTTCCTTGCCTTCCCGATGCTGGTGATCCCCGCGCCGGTGCCGTCGGCGTTGTTGGGGCCGACCCCCAGGTCCAGGTTTCGCCCCGCGAGAACCTGTAGGGTTCCCGGCCCGCCGATCTGGATGTCTCCCGCCGTAGGACCGGTGCCGGCTCCAGGGTAGCTCTCGATGACGAGATTGCTCCCGGCGCGCGACGCGATGCGCAGCGGGGAATTGGGATTGTAGGGGATGATGTCGCGCCCGCTGGCCACCACGCTGATGTCCGACGGGGTCAGGTTCTGGAGGTAAAGGGCCACGTCGGTGAGGTCGCGTCCGGCCAGAATGCGGGAATGCTTCGGGGAGAACAGGGTGAACCCCGTGATGTCGCCGGAACCCGCGTAGATTCGGACGGGTTCCGGATCGTCGCGATGGAGGAGACCGGGCGCGTGGAGGGCCTGCTGGAGCTGGGTGGAGGCCTGCGCCCCGATCGTCCCGCCCGACTCGCGGAAGAGCAGATCCGTGGAGAGGAGGAACTCGGACCGGGTCTGGATCGCCTGGTTTTGCGTGGTCCCCACCACATTCTGGTAGGCGAAAGGCGACCGAATTCCCGCCAGGGCGGCGGGGTCGGCATCCGAGACGTTGATCCGGGAACTCATCCACGTGGTTCTTCCCAGCCCGGAATTGAATCCCGTGGGCTGCAATCCGTTGATGGCCCCGTTCGCGAGGAGGTCGATCGATCCCGCTGGAGACGGGGCGAGGTTCAGGTTGCCCACCAGATGGATGTCGCCCGAATGGGCGGTTGCCTGGATCGAGGGAGGGTTCAGAGAGAGCACGGTCCGGAACGGCGCGACCTGGGTTTCGGCGAGGCGGAGCCAGGGCTGGGAGCGGCTCGAGGACTGGGCGTTGGTGTTGAGTTGCTGGTTCTGCGACCAGGCCTCCAGAAGCGGCAGGAAGACATTGTTGACGTATCCGCCTTGCCGGAGGGTGACGTCGCCCCCGAGGGAAGAGACTTGCACGCGGCTGTCGGGAGCGTAGGTGGAGAAGTAGGTCTTGTTCCAGAAGCTGTTTCCCAGGCCGACCGGGAGAAGGAATGGATTCCCCAGAGGACCCAGCAGCACGTTGCCGTTGGCGCTGACGTCAAAACCGCCCTTGCCGAGGAACAGGGTGGTGGGCAACCAGGAGTTGGCATCAATCACCGCGTTCGCCCCGGTGCCAACATTGATGAACCCCGGGGACCGGGTGGAATTCGTGGTGATCTGTCCTCCGGCGCGGAGCGTGCCATGGCCTCGTTCGACGTAGTAGACCCCGGCATTCAGGTCGTTCCCGGCGATCACTTCGAGGTTCCCGCCGCCCAATTCCGTGACGGCCTGGTTCGCGGCCAGCGGATTGCCAGGCGTGCCCTTGCTGGTCCGGGCGTTGGTGGGGATCAACCCATCCACGTTGGCCACGTCCTGGCCGGCAACGAGGGACACGTTGCCGCCTCCCAAGGCTCCGACGCCCTCGAAGAAGTTGCTGAAGTCCACCCACCATGCGGTCGAAGCGATGCTCGTGCCGAATCCGGACTTGCCGAACTGCCCCGTGGCCGGGTTCACGTAGCCCCGGCGGTAGAGCCAGTTGTTGGGAAGCTGCCGGGAAGAGCTGGAACCCAACCGCTCGATGTTCGCGGCCACGGTAATGCGGACGTCCCCGCCCGCCATGCTGAAATAGGCCGGGTAGTTCTGCTGGGCCGCCCCGAGGACGATGGTCCCCCCGAACTGGGTGAGCGAAAAATCGTCAAAGGTGCCTCCCAGCGTCGCGTCGGCGACCCGCGTGCCCGCCGTGTAGATGGTGGCGAACTGGTTGAGCAGTTGCACGCTGCGTCCGGCGTTGATGTCGATGTCACCGCTGCCGGTCCGGATGACCTGGAACAAGCCGCGGCCCCCACCAGGCGTGGTGGCCCCGATGAGGTTGGCGGTGAGCGCGTTGACTCCCCCCGTGGTGACCATGGTTCCGCCGTCCTTGCCCAGCCGCAGCGATCCCAAACCGGCCCCGAGGGCGTCTTCGGGAAGCACCTGCCGGAAGTCGGCGGCCCCCAGGTCGGCGCCGGCGGTAAAGCGGTAGGACCAGGACTGGGAGTTGACCGGCAGGAGGGCGGCTTGGGGTGAGAGATCGGCCAGCCAAAGCCTCGTGGCAATGTCCAGGGCGGTCGGGGACGACGGCAGGGCGCGGACGGTGAACCCGTCGCTCACGGCATTGAAAAGGGTGATGTCGCCGCCCGCCCGCAAGGTCAGCACGCCCGGCGCCCCCTTGGCCCCGAAGCGGAAGCCGGCCAGGTCCCAGTCTTCGGACGTGGTCGAGTTCGCCGCCCCCAGGCTGAGGTTTCCAGAACTGATGATCTCCGCTCCCGGGGCCAGCACGAGGACGTCCGCGAGGCCCGGATTTCCGGCGAGCAGGCGGTTGGTCATGTTCGTGAAGTTGGCAGTGGTGGTTCCCGCCGCACCGAGGAAGGCCTCGGCGTCCGCGAAGACGGCGCTCCGCACCGCGCCGGAGATCACTCCACCGGTGGAGGTCAGGTCATACAGGCGGTATCCCTCCACGAGAACGCTGGAGGGGTCGATGATCGAACCATTGATCGGATTGACCAAAACATCGTCGGAGGAGCTGTTCAGAGGAGCCCTGAGGTGCAGTTTACCGCTGAATTGTCCCTGATAGGCGCTGCTGCCCGGAGTCAAGGCATCGCCCGCCACTTTCGAGGCGACCGAGAGATCGATGGTCGAGCCGGCCTGGATGTCCACCCGGCCGGACCCGACCACCCCATTCCATTGGGTGCCGGACTCCAGCCAGACCGATCCGCCTTGGCCAGCGCTGTTGAAATTTTGGCCAGCCACCGTCAGGCGCGATCCGGGGGCGAGGACGAGATCGTCCCGGGATGCCAGGGAGATGGCGCCGCCTACCGGGCCGGAAGCGTCGATGGTGCCGGTGACGGTGATGCCGCCCAGATCCGCCGAAAGCCTGAAGTCATTCACCTGGGCCAGCCCGTCCACCACGACGTTGCCGGTGCGCACCCGGATGACTTGGCGGTCTGTCAAGGAGGCGCTGGACAAGAGGTTGCTGAGCCCCCCTATGCTTGGGAGCGCGGCGACATCCAGTGAGAATCGCCCGTCCCTTCCCGCGGGACCGCCGCTACCGCGGAGGGTGCCTGCGGCCTGAAACGAGCCTTGGGAGGCGGAAACCCGGAGATCGCCCGCGTTCCCCCCGCCCGGATGGGCCGACACGTCCACCCGGCTGCCGGCGGCCAGGGACACGTTGCCTTGGTCCGCGGTGAGCCGCACCGTTCCTCCGTCCGTGTACCGGGTGACGTCATAAAAAAGCCGGGACGTTCCTCCGACATCCAGGGTTCCGTTCACCGTCAGGTCCCCCTGGGTGGCGCGAACCGAGAGGGTGCCACTGGGAAGTGCCACCGTCGTGCTAATGGTCACGGTTCGGCCCGTCAGATCCAGGCTGGCTCCCAAGCCTCCGGCTCCGGACGGGGCAATGCCGGAGTCGATAATGTACAGGTCTCCGCCGCTGGCGACGGACCGTTTGGATCCCGCGCTGCCGGTGAGCAAGGGCGTCGTCAAGGCCAGGGAACCCTGGACGGAAAGGCCACCGGTCCCCTCTCCGATGATCCGCGAGGTGGCGCTCAGTCCCGTGGATCCGAATTGGTCGATGGAGAGCTGGTTGGCTCCCAGCTGGATAGTGTCGGCGCGGAAGAGAAGGTCGCCCGTGGCGGGGGCCGGAACCGCCGGAGCAGCCGCACCCGAGGAATTGCCGAGCCGCAGCGCGTTTGAAACGACTTCCACCGTCCCGCCACTTTGGTTGAAGCCCCGGATTCCCCCGGCGTTCAAGGCTAGGTTCTCCACCCCATCCAAGAGACCGGAACCGTAGAAGTCGATGGAAGTGTAACTGAGCAGGGAGAGGGAATTGACCGAGCGCAGACTGTCCAGAAGAGATCCCGTCAAAACCAAGCCGGGGTCGGGCTGGAGGGTGCCGGGATTGTCCAGCAACAGGCTGATTCGGCCGCTGTTGAGGGCATAGACCCCGGCGTCCAGGACGGCACTGGGATCAAGGACGGTCCGGGACATCGAATCCAAGGTGAGGCTGGCGCCGCTCAAGCGGGCCCCAGCACCGACCGTGAGCGTGGGTGACCCGCCTGGGGTCACTCCGGTGCGGATTACCGTAGCCCCCAGGTCCTCTGAGAGCCGGACCAAGGTTCCATTACCGTTGACGAGGTAGGACTCCGCTTCCGGGCGGGGGCCGGAGGATTGCAGGACGGAGCCAGGACCCACGGAGAGGTTCCCTTGCGCGGCCAAGGTCAGGTCGGGGGAGGAGAGGGGAACCCCTGGGTTGTCCACCGTCACGTTGCCAGCCATCACCGTCAGTGCGGTGCCGCCAGCGGTCCGGGTCCGTTTTCCACCAATCACCAGGCTGCCGGCTCCGAAGCCATTCAGCACCGACGCGCCCAGCGCCACGACCCCGGGACCTCCCGCGGTCGAACCCCCGGAAATGACGAAATCCAGGGGACCCGCGATGTCGATGGAGGAGCCTCGTCCCTTCGAGAGGGAGGGAGACAGGACCGACCCGTTCAGATGCATCGATTGGGTGGCTTGGAACAAGAGGTAGGCTGAATCTCCGGGCAAACGCTGGACCGGCGTGTTGAGCCGTCCGGCGCTCTCGCGGAGGAACTGGTCGGCGAAATACTGTCTGTATTCCGCGCGTTGGTTGAACACTTTCGCCGGGACCACTTCAAAGCGGGAAGCGAGGGTGGGAACCTGGCGAGTCTGGTTCAGGTCGTTGAAGCGGTAGCCCGAGACCAAGCGGGATCCGCCCGCCAGCGGAATCGTGCCAAGCGGCATTCCGGGCCGGGGAGTCACCAGCATTCCCCCCGGCAACGAGGCGTATCGGGCCGGGAGCAAGGTGTAGGAGCCTGCCTTCAGCCCGGGGCCGCCCGCCAGGAAGACGCGGTCTCCAAAGCCGAGGCTTCGGTCCGAATACCCGTTGGCGGGCAGGTAGGGTGCATGGTTGAAGGCGTATCCGGGCACGATCGCATAGGACTGGGGGACCTTGGACCAGAACAAACCCACCGATGGCGTGATTCCCTCGCTGTTCAAGCGGGAGGAGTAGGTCTCGCCCCGGTAGGTCACAAGGTCCCCGGTGCGGTATTCGGCGTTGGGCAACCAGTCCGAGGCGTTGCTGCCGAGAATGTCCACCTGGCCGCCGTTGCCGATGAGCCATTGGTGGGCGACGAGATTCCCGCCGCCCCGCAGATCCACGGTGGCTCCGGCCTGCATGGCAAGGTTCCACGCAGAGAGATTGACGCGTTTTTCCGGCAGACCTCCGCCGGTGATGTCCAGTCCGCGCGGATCGGTCCAGGTCACCCCGTCGCTGGTGCCATAGGGAACCAGAATCCCCTTCCCAGTCCGGGGATCCACACCGGAAACCGAGGTGATACTGCCGCTGCCCAGCGTCAGTTGGGTCGTTATCGGCGCAGGCAGCGCGTTGCCCGTGAGCCGATCCACCGGCGGAGTGCCGGTGCCGTCCCAACCCACATTGATCACACCGAAGGGAGCCCGCAGGGTGCCATACTGCTCGATGTCAGAGGCATACAGACTCAATGTTCCCCCACCCGTGAGAGGGAGGCTACGGCTGCCGGATGCCTCGATCCGAATCGAGCCCGGCTGGGTCGAGCCGTTGGCGGAGTAGTCGTAGGCAAAAACACTGAACTCAGTCAGCGTCGTGGGATAGATTTGTCCCGCCCGCAATGTGAGATCCCCGGCGATGCTGACGAAACCATTGCCGCGAATGTCGCCGCCGCGGGCGTTCAGGACCGCCCGCCCGGTATTCTGCATCGTCAGGGTGCCGATGTCGATGTGATCCGCCGTCACGATCAGTCGGCCCGGGCCGTGGGTCGGCGCCACATTGGTGAACGGGATCTGATTCTGCAGGTTCTCGGGCAGCACCGGCGGCACGAAAGGCCTTCCCAGCCCGACGTAGGGAGCTGTCAGGTTAACGGTGGAGTCTGCTTGGATCACCCCACCATCCGCCACCCGTAGCCAGCCGCGCGCATTCACATCCACCCGGCCGACAAACTCGACATTGCCGTTCAGGGCCAGAGAATCGAATCCGCCCCGGACAAAGGAATCCGCCGCGAAATAACCGCGCGCGATCTGCGGCGTCCCTCCCGCGCCCAGAACCGGGCGGCCGATGGCGCTCCCGTCCGTTGGCAGAGGATTCCGGAGCGTGCTGCCGCTCTGAGTGACGACGAGATTCGTGTCAAGAACCGGCGGGATAACTCCGGCTTCGTAAAACCTTCCGGAGGAAACCGATAGCGTTCCTCCCACGGCGGTGCGGCCACCCGCGAAGCCGCGCAGGGTGGAATCCACGAACAGCATCTGCCCGCCTTTCAGTTCAATGAAGCCGCCGTCGCTGTTCACCCGGGCGGGATTTGTCACGAGGTTGTAAAGCGGCGAGGTCAGACCGCTGCTGACGGGCACCCGGTAATTGCGCAACGGATTTTTCACCGTGGGATGGAGGTCCAGAACGCCCGAGGCGCCTGAGACATCCATCACCGAGCCGCCTGCAGCGACAAGGTTGCCGGACACGCTGATGGTGCCACCCTGCAATACTTCCCCGACCCGACGTCCTAAAGGATCAGGCGTCAGAACTGTCGTGCCTGCCGTCGAGAGGGTGCTGCGCGGTCCGATGTAGACCGTGGTGAGCGCCTGAGAAGTATCCGGGAAAAGCAGGGACTGCGAACTGCCGGCCCCGCCAATCTCAATGCTTCCGCCCGGTGCATAGATAGAGCCAAGCACAGCCGCAGTGTTTCCTTTGAGCGAGACGGATCCCCGCGGACCAACCCGGATGACCGAACCCTGACCCATCACGATATTGCCCTGCACGGTCCTGCCTTCCTTGCCTGAGGCCCCCGGTGATGAAAAGCTCAGGCTGACTGGCGACCGCATCCCCTCGGGGTAAAGGACCGTCTTGGTCCTTAGCCCTCTTCCTCCAGGCGGGTGCGGCACCGCCACATAGCTCCTGGTGACCGGCTCGATCACCGTGCCCGGCGCGATGAACAGCCCGGGAATGAATTCACCCGGCACATCGGACGGCAGTCCGAGCCCGCTCAGTGAGAAATTCGAGAAACCACCCTGATTGAAGAAATCCGGGTTGAGCAGGAACGTGCTGGGATGCAGCGCCCTCCCGCCCACTTGAATCAAGAGCGCCTGCAAGGAGAGCGATCCGCCTGATGCCCCTGAAATCCCCCTCAGAGAGCCCTTCAGCGACAAGGTGCCGCCAATCACGTCCCCCAGCGTGGCATCCTGTCCCGTCTTGATGACGATGCTCCCCCCGTTCCCGTAGCTGCGCTCGCCGTGGGGCCCCAGATGGACCCCGCCTGACACATCGACAAGACTGCCCTTGGCGAGTGACGCGCTGAAGGCATTGATGGAAACCTGGCCCCCGTGGGTCACAATCGGCAGGCCGTAGGAATCCGGCGAGTTCGCCCGGTCATCCACCAACAGCCCCGCCGTGCTGATCGTGGCCCCTTTTCCCAAGGTGAACACGCCCCGGCCGGGATTCGGCGGTGGCGTCGGAGCAAGCGGATCCCTCAGATTCTCCGCCGCCACCGCGGGAGAAATGTTGAAGACCGTGGCATTGAACGTTCCCCCCGGCACCGTCACCGACCCCAGGATGTCAACATTGGCCCCCGTTAAGGTGATGGAGCCCAACGCCGGTGCTTCGATCGCAACATCCTTGGGAATCGTGACCCGGCCATCCGGATTCTTCACCGTCAACCGGCCGAATCCCTGGGTGGTAAGCAAATCGGGCGACAAAAACAAGGTCGCCATCCGGTCCGGCCGCAAAGGCAGCGGCAGTTTCGCGGAATCGAGCTGAAAGGGATCGGCGGGAGCCTGCGATCCATTGCCCAGAATTACCTGCGGCGGCGTGGGCGACACCTCGGCATAGACGCCCGAGGCGTTGGCGACGATCTCTTCCGAAGTGAGGCTCAGGGTGAACTCGCTCAGCTTCGGCCATTCCGAAGACGATGCGTCCGACCCGCTGCGCCACTGGCGCGGGCCGGCGACGGTGTTTCCTCGAAAGATGCCGTCCAGCGCGACCGAGGCGGCGGCAACGTGTATCGCCCCACCGCTGGCCCCGCTCAGATAGCCTTCCTCGTAGTGGACACCCGTCATAAACGGCACCTTGTAAGCTTTCGTCACGCCCCAGCGGGCATGAGTCTCGGTAAACTGCCCATAAATGCCGTCGTAAATCCGGTCCGGCAGCGCGTCTGCGATGTCGATAAGTCGCCCGCCATACAGCACCCGCGAGGTCTTGACCAGACCGCCATCGTAGTTCACCCATCCGCCGGAGGTGTCGATCTTCGCCCCCTGCTGCACCACCACCGAGCCGCCCGCGTTCAGGTTCACGGTGCCGCCCGCCGTCGTCAGCTCCGAGACCGTCCTTTGGATCAGCCCCAGATACCCTACGAGATCAGCCAGCGGCGTGCCGACCCACTTGGTCCCGTTGTACTCGCCGGTACGGCGCAGATCCACGGTGATCGAGGGGCTTTCCTGGCCGGGGATGCGGAAGACACTGTCCCTCTGTAGCGGCGAGCCCGCCAGTTCCGCTCCCCGCAGTTGCACCGTCAGGATGTAATCCGATAGCCGCGCCGCCGCGTCGGTCGTGCCCGCCACGCTGAGCAGCGCGTCCCGATCCAGATAGATCTGTCCGCCGTTGCGGACAAAGCGGTTCGTGCCGCTGGAAGTGGTCTGCACCAGATCCCAGATCCCGGCATCGACCGTCACATTCGCATTGGGCGCGAGCAGGCTCGAATCGGCTCCGAAATGGACCGTCTTTCCCCGGATGTTGACCTGCGAGCGGAGGGGCAGTTCGGTGCCCGCGACTTTCGAAGGATCGTTCCACTCCGGCAGGATGCGCATCACGCTGCCCGCCCCCAGCTCCACCTGCCCCGTGGAGCGGAACAGAAACGGGGTGTCGCCCGTCCGTTCCGGGCGGAAGGCCGTGTTGGCCACCGCATCGTAGCTCGCGTTCACGTCGATTCGGCCATTGAAGGACACCGTTGTCGAGCTTTCGATCGCCCCGAGCTGCCGGACCTGCTTGCCTGCCAGCGTCGCGTTGGCGCGCGGGATGTCGATCAATCCCCGATTGGTCACCGTTCCTGCGTATTCCCCGGAAGCCGAGTTCGGGTCGAGAATGGAGCCGACATACACATCCAACCCCCTTAGGCTGGGATCGTCACTGCGATGGGCGCCGATGCCCACCTGCAAACCGGCTGCGAGGATGGTCTGCCCGTCTGCAGTCGAGATCGTGCCCGCATTGGTCACGTTGGGACCGACCAGCATGACGCGCCCGCCGGATTTGGCCTGGTTGGTAGGGCTGGAAATCACGGCGCCGGGCTGCACGGTGATGTCGCCGTAACGACCGATCGCGGGATTGACCGGATCGGGGGTGAAGGCCGGGGTGCCCTGGGCTCCTGCCGGGATTGCGATGCCCGAGAAGAGGAACTGGGCGTCGGGATTGTTGAGAAGGCCGCGGGCGATGAGGTTGGTGTTGATGGGGAGGGAGGAAGCCACAAGGGTGCCGACATTCACCTGGCTGGCCCCACCGAAAATGATGCCGTTGCGGTTGATCACGTAGACCTGGCCCGGTGCCTCGATCGAGCCGAGGATCTGGCTTGGCGCATTGCTCGGGTCGTTGACCTTGTTGAAGGCGACCCATTTGTTCGCATCGCTACCTCCGGCGCTTTGGTCATAGCGCAGGGTGGTCTGGCGTCCGACATTGAAGGTTTTCCAGCTCAGCAGAGCGGTCTGCTGCGTCTGGCGGATGTTGACGGTAGTGCGGCCGTTGCCGGACGATTGGGTGGGAGCATTCGCGCCTGACCAGTCGGACGATCCTCCGGCGACGCCGGGATCGACCTCGAGTCCTCCAGCTCCGAGGCCGTTCGGGACATTGGGAAGATTCGTGCCCGGTGCGTTCGGATTGATACCGGCGTTGTTCGATGCGCCAGCGGCAGCCGCGGCGCGGGCGGCGGTCTGCATCGCTTGCACCGATTGCAAGGCCCGGGTGGTGCGGGCGAGATTGTCGCGCGCGTTATTACGAGCGGCTGCGGCGGCCGCGGCAGTCGATTGGGTCGCGGCGGCGGCGCGTTTCGCGGGATTACCGGGTGAAGCGCCTCCCCGCAGGATGTCTCCGGCCATCGATGGAACCGGTCCCGGCAGCAGCAGGGCCACCATCGCAAAGACGGCGAAGGGACCGGTGAGAAGCGGTCCCCGGAAGGAGGCGAGTTTCATTCGGGAAGGGGAAGGGGAAAGGCGGAGGCGGTCGGAAAGGGGGGCTAGGTCTGGATGAGTGTTTGGAGATCCGAAGGGAGCGGGCGGCGGTTGCCCCGGGATTTCCGGAATCGGCAAAGCCGCCGCAGGCCAAATGGCCCGCGGCGGCAATTCACCGAACACCCAGAATCAGGCGATGGAGTCTCCGGTCATTTGGAGATGACCGCCCCGCCGTCGGTGAAGCGCTGCACTTTGACGCTGGTGTCATCAATGATGCCGCCTCCCGCCACGGCGTCCACGTCGCGGATCTGATCGCGCAAGGCGTCGGCGAAGGTCAGCTTCAGCCCGCCCAGGCCGCTCTGGGGCTTGAGGATACGGTTGTAGAGCCAGGCCGTGTAGGTCCCGTTCTTTACGTTGGCGGTGGTCAGTTCGACTCCGTTGAGCCTCAGCGCGACGCCCCGGTCAGGGACCGGCACCACCCCATTTTGGCCGAGGACGCGGTTGTTGGCATCCCCGGGGGTGACGTAGCCCACGTAGTATCCCCCGGTGGCGTCGGGAAGGAGGCCGCCAAGGGTCCACGCGTTGGCGGTCAGCTTGAGGGTGAGGGCCCGGGCCAGGTTGGCCCCCGAATTGTAGCCGCCGCTCCCCAGCGGGACGGGCAGTTGCCCCGGCTGCTGGGCGACCGGCCAGAGTTGGTGGCTGGTCACCGTGCCACCGTAGGTGATGTTCCCGGAGGTCGTGCCGCCCGAGATGGTCGGGAACCAGACTTTCACGTCCGAGGTCTTGTCGAACTGGTTTTCCAGGTAAGCTCCGAACCGCTGGCCGGCATCGGTGTTCCGGCCGATCGCGAAGACATACTCGGTGCCGTCTTGTTCCCAGTCACCGGTGAATTGCGCCAGCGACACGTAGCCCGAGGTGTAGAGCTGCTGGATCAACTGCGTGGTGATGTTCGGGACATATCCCGGCCGGGGATTCGAGGGGCTGCCGGGAAAACCCGGGCTGGCATAGAATCCAAGGGGCGATATTCCCACGTTCTCCTCGATGAGCGGAGCGTAGCTCACACCTTGAAAGCTGGGCGGGTTGAAAGGAGACGTCGCCTGGAAGTTCGTGGAGAATCCGAAGTCGGCCGCCACCTCCTCATATTCCAACGGATTGGAGCTGGTGAGAGGATTCGGCACGGTTCCCGTCCCTGTCCCGTTGGTGGCCACGAACCGCGCGGTCACCCCGGCATCCTTCCCGGCCACGGCCTTGATGCCCGCCAACGCTCCCGAGAAAGACGTCTTGATGATGACGGGATTACCCTGGTAGGTGCCGTTCCAAGCCCCGAAATTGGAGTCCGTGGCGATGGAGAGGTTACCTGAGGAAGAGGTGTTTCCGGCTCCGGAGATCCCCTGGTAGACCCACCCGGGAGCGAGCAGTTTGGAGATGGCCGTCTGGGTGGCGGTGCGGTCGCCGTTTGAGGCGACGATGTAGATCGTCGTCTGGGCCGTGGCGATCTGAGCCGTTGCCGCCAGCACCAGGCTGGCGAGTAGCAGTTTCAGTTTTGTTTTCATTTGGATCGTTGTCTTTCTGTATTTGATTGGTTCTATCGCAAGGATCAGGGGGTGGTATTCACCTGGTAGGCGGCCGTGTCGGAGAGCGAGGCGTCCGACGATGCCGTGGCGCGGACGGTTCCGTTAAAGGTCTTCTTCAGATAGGTGATGACGAGGCGCTTGCCCTTTTTCACCTTCTTGACGATCGCCTTGCTATTCTTGTTCGGAGTGATCCGGGCGGAAAGAGAGACTGGGGCGTCTCCCTCGGCCAGAACGCCCGTGGTCAGCGTTCCGGTGATGACCGATGCAGTGACATTGCCGGCGTTGGAATTGTAGGCGACTCCGAAGAGTCCGTTTCCGCCGGTTCCACCGATCTTCATGGAATCGGAAAGGGGACCATCGTTATCAACAAGGAAGAAGACGCTCACCGGTGCCGCACGCCGCGAGGTGGCGATCGCTTTCTGAACGGCAGGAGAATAAATATCGATTCCCGTGGTCGCCGTAGCGGTAAGACCAACGGAGACATCGGGCTTCGGCTTGGCCACGTTCGAAGCGTCGAGATTCAGCGAGAAGGTCTCGGTCGGCGTACCGCCGTTCGTGATCCTAAGACTGTAGTCCCCGGAGGCGAGTGCACCCGAGAAGCTCAGGTTTCCCGTGCCCGAAGCAACGAGGGCATTGCTGCCGTCGCGCAACTCCCACTTGATCTGGGAGGTCGCCCCGGTGCCCGAGAAGGTCACGGAGCGGCCCTCGGCGAGGTTGAACCTGAAGAGCTGGCTTTCGCCGCCAAGGATGCCCTGGTTCGACACCGTGCCGATCCCCCCCGTGAAGGTCACGTTGGTTTCGGTGGTTCCGATGAGGGAGACCGTGGTCGAAGTGATGCTCCCCAGACGGGAGAAATTCGTCGGATTGCTCAAGCCCAGCACGATGGTGCCGGGATTGTTGGTGGAGACGGGGATCTGGGTGGTCGCCGTGGTCGCGCCGTTGGCAAAGGTCACCGTGGTCGGAGTGGCGTAGGTGAAGTCGGTGCCGTTGGAAAGCGTCCCGCCCGTGGCGGTCACGTCCACCGTGATCGCGCCCGCCGTGCCGGAGACCCGCTGCAAGGTCACGGTGACAAAAGGATACCCCGAGGTTCCGCCGAAGTTGTCCGACGTGAATCGGATCGCGCCCGGGTCGGGGTCGGTGTCCGTGATAGTCACTGCCGTAGTGGACGGCGCGATGACATCGTAACCCCCAGTGGCACTGACGAGACTGACGTTGAAGACGCGGTTGCCATTGAAGCCTGTGCGGCTCAGGATCGGGATGACCAGGGACGCCGTGGCGACGTTCGAGGGAAAGGTTACCTCGAAAGGACCGGAGGGAGCGGTGTAGTCGGTAGCGGCGACCGCAGAAACGTCGGTGATGGCGTAGGTCACGGTGGCGGCGGCGGTATTGTTCGGTCCCGAGCGCGTGAAGTCGATCTGGACCGTTCCAGCGGCTTCGGAGACGGACTTATTGATCTGGGACACACGGACCTCGTTCACCGCCGGGGCTGCCGTGAAGGTCAGATCGCCGGAGGAGTTAATGGTGAAGGTTCCCAGTCTGCGCACCTGGTTGCCGTCGGTCGGGCTCCCCGTGAACCGGAAGAAATCCAGCGCCTGGCTCGCCGCGCCGCCAGCGAACGAAGCCTCGATCGAGGTCCATTGGCTGAGGGTTCCGAAAGCGGTGGTGCCGCCGGATACCTGGTAGCTATAACTGGCGCTGACCGCCCCGTTGACTTGGAAGACGCCCTTCGGAACCCCGGTGATCGCTTCCTGCTGGGAGTAGTTGAAGGTCACCGAGCCGATCTGCGTGGCCACCGAACCCCGGGCCTGTAGTCCCAAGGCGGGAAACACCGCCGCCGGAGTTCCGAATGGCACCTGGGCCCGGGAGGCCGCGACGGTGGGGTTGGTCCCGTTGTTGCTCGCGAAGAGGGCCCAGCGGAGGTCTTCGCGGGTATGCCAATTGGCCCCGTACTTTGACTCCAAAGCGGCGCCCAGGGTTCCCGCGGATGGAGTGAGGGTTCCTTCCGGGGCCACTCCCTCCAGAGCGGCCAATGTGGTGACGTTCACCAGCAGGGATTCGCCGGATCCTGGTTCGGCGGTGGCCCGGACTCCCAGGAACACATCCCCTTGGGCGGGAGCTGGAGGCGGGGCAGCATGAGCGGGACCAGGCGAGCCTGCAAAGAGCGCGCTCAAGAGCGCGGCGGCCCCAAAGAGGCGTTGTCGTATTGGTTTCATGGGCAATTCGGTTAGTTGGATTTCTTTGGTAGTTAGGAGCCTGGCCGGCTCCGCAATTCCACCCCACGGCAGCGGGGGCGCCTCCTCCCTGATTCAGGGTCGTTGGCCTTTGGGTTGGGGTCTTCCTCGGTTCGGATCGACCGCACTTGAAGGGGCGCTTCCTCTTGCGGAGAGCGGTTCAGGCGTCGCCCCGCTGTCGCGGGGCAGGCAGCCATCCGGTCGATCCGGTGAGGCGAGCCTTCGATTCACAAATGGGAAGCTGCCTCCGGCGGTGGCGGTGGGCGGAAGCGGATGCAAAACCGCTTGAGCGACGTAGAGAAAAGTCCAGGAAAGGAGCGACCCCAGCCTGAACGCGGCCTCAATTAGTATCGCAATCTATATTAAGCAAGTGGTAATTTGAGTTTTTTTCGCAAGAGGCTTTTTTCTTGATGGAATTCTCCAGGTTCCGCTGGCAGTGGCGGCAGGACGGCCCATGTGTGGGGCCATGGATTTGCAGACCCGGGAATTTGAAATTTGTTTTAATGTTGATTTGACAAGTGTAGATTGAATGTTCTCTTTCGGAAAGACCCGCGTTTTCCCGGTTGAATCATCCATCCCCATGCCTGCTGCTACTCTCCGTATGACCACTCCCGCAAGCTCCCCTGAATCCGAACCCGAGGCCTCTTCCTGGCTCCAGGTGGTCGAGCGCAAGGTAGCCGCACTGCGTTTCGGTTCCGTCCAGATCGTCGTGCACGAAGGACGGGTCACCCAGATCGAGAGCACCGAGAAGTTCCGTTTCCAGCCGCGCTCCGCATCTGAAGCGAGCCCGCGGGAATCGGAATGAAACGCATCCGATCCTTTCATCCGCCTGTTTTTCCGTCCTGAACCTGAATCCATCCCAGCCATGAGCAAGAATCGTCTGAACCCAGAATTCCGTGCCCGGATGAGTGATCTCATCCGCGGTTTCATCGAGCACTGCGAGATCTCCCGCACGCTGATCGGCCAGATCGAGCGCTTCGTGCGCCACGACGGTCGCAAGTACGGTCTCCCCACCTTCACCGTCTACGGTCCGCCGGAACCGGGGGTGGAGACCTCCTTTGTCAATCTGCTGGGCGTCAATTCCTCCGGGGAAGTGACCTCCGCGGAGACGACCCTGCAATTGATCGAGCGGCTCGTGC
This sequence comes from Verrucomicrobiales bacterium, assembly GCA_041917795.1. Lineage (GTDB taxonomy): Bacteria > Verrucomicrobiota > Verrucomicrobiia > Verrucomicrobiales > DEV007 > Arctic95D-9. The sequence continues at coordinate 19,338 of JAYRWX010000029.1, read as the reverse complement.
TTCAGCCGAACATCGCGGCCGGTCGCGTCCTGCGGATCCTGCCGGTGACCAATCCGGTCGCCCTCGAACTCGGCCAGCCCGTCGACGACGCTCCGCTGCTCTCCTCGCTCGAATCGGCCATCGAGGACTTCCGCAACCTGCCCTCCGATGGCTTCGTCGAGATCCGTCTCACGGACACGACTCAGCTCCAGCTTGCAATCTCAGGCAGCCCGGAGGTGGTCAACGCCGCCCGCGACACCGAGGAGGCGATCCGCCGGCTCCAGAGTGAAAATTTCCGCGAAGGGATCCTGCTGCGGTCCGTGCGGATGCGTCACGAGGGGCGTTGGCACCTTTCCCTCGAAGTGCCTCGCGACTGGCCGTCCTCGCTCGCCAGCCATTGGGCGAGCCAGGTCCTCGTAGTCTTCTTCCGTTCCCATCTGCAACAGATCCGCCACGCGAACCCCAAGGTGGCTCGGTGGTTGAACTGACGCCCCGCCCGCCCCATCCCCCGGATCATGGACAAGATCCTCATCGTCTCCGACATCCACGGGAACGGTCCCGCGCTCGCCGCCGTCCTCGGCGCCGAGCCCGACGCCACCCGGGTGCTCTGCCTCGGCGACCTGGTGAACTACGGTCCTGATCCGGGGGAATGCTTGCGATGGGCGCGGTCATCGCTCTCTGTCGGCGATCTCGTGATCGGCAATCACGACCGGATCGCACTGAGCATCGATGAAAGGACGCCGGCCGGTTTTCCCGAAGTTCATCCCGACATCATCCATCACACCCGGGCCAGTCTCACTCCGGGAGACCGCGCCTTCCTGCGCTCTCTGCCCGTCGCCTCCTCCTTCAACATCGGGGAGCTTCGCTGGCTGATGGTGCACGCCCTGCCTTCGGACCCGGTCTGGGGATTGCTCCATCCCGAGGCCCGGCCGCAGCGATGGGCACTCGAGATAGCGCTCGGCGGATTCCCCGACGTGCTTTTGTTAGGCCACACCCACCGACCCTTCATCATCGAGCGGGGCGGTGGCCTCATCGTCAATCCGGGCAGCGTTGGACGCCCCAAGGATGGGGACCCCCGGGCGTCTTATGCCATCTGGGATAACGGCCGCTTCGTCTTGAAGCGCGTCGAATATCGGATCGAAGAAGCCGTGACGGGGTTGCGCCGATCCTTCCGCGGAGAACTTTTCGATGAATTGGCCGGCTTCCTGCGACGCGGTGGCAAGGAGGTCTTCGATCAGGACCTCGCGGCATGAACGCTTCCCAAGCTGATCCGGTCTTCCGATTTAACAGGCGCTTTGCCCGTGTCGCCGCCACCCACGGCCTGGAGCGGCAGGTGATTGGCTGCGTCGGCGGAGATGACCTTTCCTTCTGGACCCGTTCGGCCCGACGCGGCACGGGGACACGGGTCTTTCTATCCGCCGGCATCCATGGCGACGAGCCCTGCGGTCCGCTCGCGATGCTCGAGTTTCTCAAGGCTTCATCGCTGCCCGATGACTTCGAATGGGTCGTGGCTCCATTGCTGAATCCCTCCGGCCTGAGGAACGGCACCCGCGAGAATGCCGAAGGCATCGATCTGAACCGCGATTTTTACCGCCGTCGCAGCGAGGAGGTCAACGCGATGATCGACTGGTGGTCGCAACGCGGTCCCAGGCCGCTCGTTCACCTCTCCCTCCACGAAGACTGGGAGGCGGAGGGCTTCTACCTTTACGAAATCAACACCGGTGGTCATGCTCCGCTAGGGGCCCGCATCGTCAGCCGGATCGGCGGACTTTTCCCTGTGCAGAGGCGCGGACCGGTCGACGATCACGAGCTGAGCGGCCCGGGCCTCATCCTCCATGCACCCGAGCCCGATGATCGCGAAGGCTGGCCCGAAGCGATCTGGCTCGCGAAACATCATCCCGTCTTGTCGCTCACCTTTGAGGCACCCGGCACCTACGGAACCCGCCTCCGCCGCACCGGGCTCAAAGCCGCACTCGCGGCGACCCTGCGGAGGCTGAAGGTCCCGCGGCAGCAGTGGGCCGCCTGAACATGGAACCGGCCCTCCTCCTCTCCGTAGCAGCCAACCCTGTCAACTCCACGACCGAACCCTCTTGGGTCTGGCCAATCGTCCTGCTGATCCTGCTTTCCTTCGGGACCCTCGCGATCTCCGCGCTGTGTTCCGTGATGGAGGCAACCCTGCTGAGTCTCAATCCACTCTGGCTGAAATCCCGCGACGCAATCGCCATGCCGACGGCAAAGGCCTGGCTCGATTTGAAACAGAGAATCGAGCGCCCCATCTCCGCGATCCTTGTGGCGAATACCCTTGCGAACACGGGCCTGCCAACGGTGGCGGGCGCGATTTTCATCAAGCTTTTCGGCGTCAATTGGCTCTGGGCTTTCTCGCTCTCGCTGACGATCGCGGTAGTCGTGTTCGGCGAACTGGCACCGAAGATTCTCGGCGTCCGGCGCGCGACAGATCTCGCTCCCCGCCTGCTGCTCCCACTCCGAATCGTCATGAAACTGTTCGGACCGGTGGCCGCCGCGGCGCAGGTGCTAAGCGACCGCCTCTCACCCTCCAAACCCGGCGAACGACCCGAGTCGCCGGTGATGGACATCATCACCCTGACCCAGGCGGCGAAAGCGGAGGATGCGATCCATGATCGGGAGGAGATCATCATCATCCACGCGGCGACGCTCTCGGCGCGGCGGGTTTCCGCGAGCATGACTCCGGCGGATTCGGTGAAAGTTTTCAATGCCCGGTTATCACTCCGTGAAAATCTCGCGCGGATGGAGGGGTTCGTGCCTCGCGCCTGTCCCGTCAGCGACGATGGAACCCTGCTGGGGGCGAGGGGTTATGTGCGTCTGCGCCAGTTGCTCGCCGAAGAATGCCTCCATGGCGAGCAGAGCGATTGGAAACGACTCATCCTGCCTCTGCCCGTCGTCGGGATGCGCGATTCGCTGACCCATCTGCTCGCGGAGTTCCTCGAAGGTGGCTCCATCGCGGCAGCGGTGCGCGATTCTTCGGGAAACCAGGTGGGCTGGATCACACTGGACGACGTGACGCAGGTCCTGATGGGCGAGGGATGAAAGTCTGGCCCTTGAAAAATATCGCTCTCCGTTGAATCTACCGGAGTCCCGGTGACCGGAACAACCGGAGCAGGGCCCCTTCCAGACTGAATGAAACTTTCCAAACGCGGTGAATACGGGTTGCGCACCCTGATCAACCTGGGCATTGCCCGTGAAATGGGTCGCGAGGTTCTTTCCGCTTCCGACCTCTCGGCCGAGGACAATTTGCCGCTCAAGTTCGTCGAGCAGATCCTCGCCGACTTCCGCCATGCCGGCATCGTCGCGACGAAGCGGGGCAAATTCGGGGGTTATTTCCTGCAAAGGGATCCCGCCGAAATCAAGATGGGCGAGATGGTCCGCCTCCTCGACGGCATGCTCGCGCCCATCCCCTGCGCAAGCGAAGCCTTCTACCAGCCCTGCACCTGCGCCGACGAGGACCACTGCGGTCTGCGGATGCTGATGATCGACGTGCGCAATGCGGTCTCAAACATCCTCGACCGCTATACCCTCGCTGATGTCGTCGAGGTCACGCTGCGCAAGATGCGTCGCGACAAGACCCCGATCCCCTTTGCTCCGATGGGCGCGGCCGACGACGAACTGCCTGCGCGCCGTCGTCCCGTTCCAGAAGACGGCTTCCTCGCCATCCTCACCGGAGCCAAACCGCGCGGACGTCCGCCGAAAAAGAAGATCCCGGGCTCGAAATGATCCAGGGATTTATCCCGCTTCGACGAGGCGGCCTTCGTCGTTGATGTCACTTTCGCGGAACTGCCCGTTCGCAAAGACGCGGATGTGGCGGAAGACCACCGAGACGACCATGCCGACGCGCAGATCGAGTTCGCGTAGACGGGCCCGGGAGATCTCGGCCTCGAAGGGTTCATCGTAGCCGAGCCGGTCAAGGGTGATGCGTGCGTAGTTTCCGGCCGAGAAGATGTGCTGGATCTTCGAACGGATCGCGTACTCGTGGGGCTCGCGGTCTCCGAGCTGGATATCGACGTCGTGCGGGCGCACGTAGAGCACGTCGCGGCCCTCGCGAGCGCGGCCGTTGGCCGGCGGGGTCACACCCGAGGTGAATCGGTTCACGTTCCCGAGGAACTCGATCACGAAGGGTGAGGAGGGATGGTCGTAGACCTGCTGCGGCTCGCCAACCTGGGCGATGCGGGCATTGTTCATGATCACGACCTCGTCGGCGAGTTCAAGCGCCTCCTCCTGGTCGTGGGTGACGAAGACGGTTGTGATCTTGATCTCCTCCTGGAAAAGGCGGAGCCAGCGGCGCAGGTCCTTTCGTACCTTTGCATCGAGCGCGCCGAAGGGCTCGTCGAGCAGCAGCACCCGAGGCTCCGAAGCGATGGCGCGGGCGAGCGCGATCCGCTGGCGCTGACCGCCGGAGAGTTCGCTGGGATAGCGCTGGCCGAGCCCGTCGAGTTGGACGAGTTCGAGCAGCTCTTTGACCCGCGCGTTGATGGTGGTTTCGTCAGGACGCTCCCGTCGGGGTTTCGCGCGCAGGCCGAAGGCGATGTTCTTCGCGATGGTCATGTGCTTGAAGAGCGCATAGTGCTGAAAGACGAAGCCGACGCCGCGTTTTCCGGCCGGAACGTTCGTGACATCGTCGCCATGGAACTCGATGACTCCGCCGCTCGCCGGATCGGGAAACTCGAGGCCCGCGAGGATGCGCAGCACCGTGGTTTTGCCCGAACCCGAGGGACCGAGCAGGGACACAAGACGTCCCTCCGGCACCTCGAGCGAGACATCGTCGAGGGCTTTGTATTTGCCGAAAGTTTTGTGGAGGTTGAGGGCACGGATGCTCATGAGATATGGGGGGATCAAGCCTCGCGCGACTTGGCGGTGCGCCATTCGATGAAGTTCTTGAGGACGAGGGTGAGGAGGGCGAGGAGCGACAGGATCGAAGCAAGGGTGAAGGCGGCGACGCCGTTGTATTCGTTGTACAGCGTCTCGATGTAGAGCGGCAGCGTGCTGGTCTTGCCTTTGATGTTGCCGGAAACCACGGCGACGGCCCCGAACTCGCCCATGGCGCGGGCATTGCAGAGGACGACGCCGTAGAAGAGGCCCCACTTCACGTTCGGCAGGGTCACGGTGAAGAAGGTGCGCCAGCCGCCGGCCCCGAGTGTCAGGGCAGCAAACTCCTCATCACGGCCCTGCGCCTGCATCACGGGCACGAGCTCGCGGGCGATGAAGGGCAGGGTGATGAAGACGGTGGCAAGGGCGATGCCGGGAACGGCGAAGATCACCTTCCAGTCGAGCGCCTTGAGCGGCGCGGCAAACCAACCGTGCGTGGTGCTGAAGATGAGCACGAAGAGCAGTCCCGCGATCACCGGCGACACCGCGAAGGGCAGGTCGAGCACGGTGACGAGCAGGCTTTTGCCCTTGTAGCTGTACTTCGTGATGACCCAGGCGGCGGCCAGACCGAAGACCAGGTTCAGGGGCACGGAGATGGCCGCGATTTTGAGCGTCAGGAAGATCGCCTCGACCGCGTAACGATCCTTGAACGTCGCGAGGTAAAGTTCGGTGCCTTTTTTGAATGCCTCGACGAAGACCGCCACCAGCGGCATCAAAAGGAACAGTCCGAGAAAACCGACGGCGACCGTGATGAGGAGGATGCGAACCCAGAGCGGCTCGGTAGTGGCCCGGTCGGTGGTGGGCAATTTGTCGTGCCGGATGCGGGAAAGGATGGCAGCCATGGGGAGTTGGAAAGTTTTTCAGTTTTCAGTTTTCAGTTTTTGCACCATGACCTATGACCCATGACTCATGACCTCGCCTGACCGATCGATTCGGACCAGCGCTGCAGCACGTTGACGATGAGGAGGAGCACAAACGATGCGACGAGCATCACGCAGGCGACTGCGGTGGCCTGGGGCATGTTGTAATTTTCCAGCGACTTCACGATCACCAGCGGGGTGATCTCGGTCTGGAGAGGCTTGTTCCCCGAGATGAAAATGACGGATCCGTATTCACCGATCGCCCTCGCGAAGGCGAGAGAGAAGCCGGTCAGCATCGCCGGGACCAGCGCGGGGATGATGATGGTGAAGAAGACGCGGACCCGGCTTGCTCCGAGCGAGGCACCCGCCTCCTCCACCTCCTTGTCAAAGTCCTCGATGACCGGCTGCAGCGTCCGAACCACAAAGGGCAGGCCGATGAAGGTGAGAGCGATGAAGATGCCGGTGCGCGAGTAGGCGGTCTCGATGCCGAGCGGGTAGAGGTATTGGCCGAGCCAGCCGTTCGGAGCGTAAAGCGCGGTCAGAGCGATGCCGGCGACGGCCGTGGGCAGCGCGAAGGGCAGATCCACCAGAGCGTCGACCAGCTTGCGCCCGGGGAAACGGTAGCGCGTCAGCACCCAGGCGACGATGAAACCGAAAAATGCATTGGTCAGGGCGGCGAGCGCCGAGATGCCGAAGGTGACCTGATAGGAGGCGACGACCTGACGGCCGCTGATTGCTTTCCAGAAGTCCTCCCAACCCATGCCGGCGGTTCGCAGAAACACGGCCGAGAGTGGGATCAGCACCAACAGGGTCAGGTAGGAAAGGGTGAACCCCATCGTCAGTCCGAAGCCGGGAATGACACGGCGGTTCGGGCGACGGCGGGGGGACTGGGGGCGTTCGGCGGGAATCGGGCGGTGGCCGGTATCCCCCGGGTGCGCGGGAAGGGTCATGCGAAAGAGTGGTCGATGAAACGGGGAGGGAGTCGCAGGAGAGTGAGTGTTCCTTGCTCTAGATGAGGAGTTCGCCGCCGCCGGGACCTCCGGCGGCGGCGCTTTCTAAACCAGGTAACCAACGAAAAGGGATCAGTTGTTCTTGAGGTAGATCTGGTCGAAGACCCCACAGTCATCGAAGAACTTCTTGGTAGCCGGACCCCAGCCGCCGAAGACTTCGTCGATGGTGAAGAGTTTCAGATCGGGATATTGAGAGGCATACTTCGCGAGGACCTCGGGATTGCTCGGTCGGAAGAAGTGTTTGCCGGCGAGGTGCTGACCCTCGTCGGAGTAAAGATACTGCAGGTAGGCCTCGGCCACCTCGCGGGTGCCCTTTTTGTCGACATTCTGATCAACGACGGCCACGGTCGGCTCGGCGAGGATGCTCAGCGAGGGCACCACGATCTCGAACTTGTCGCCACCTTCCTTGGTCGCGAGGAGGAGCTCGTTCTCCCAGTTGATGAGGACATCGCCGATGCCGCGTTCGATGAAGGTGGTCGAGGCACCGCGGGCGCCGGAGTCGAGCACGGGCACGTTCTGGAAGAGCTTGGTGATGTATTCGGTCACCTTGGCTTCATCCTTCCCGTAAGCCTCGAGGGCCCAGCCCCAGGCGGCAAGGAAGTTCCAACGGGCCACACCCGAGGTCTTCGGGTTCGGGGTGATCACGGCGACTCCATCCTTGGCGAGGTCGTCCCAGTTCTTGATCCCCTTGGGGTTGCCCTTGCGAACGAGGAAGCCCAGCGTCGACTGATAAGGGGCACTGTTCTTTTCGAGGCGCTTCTGCCAGTCCTTGGCGATCAGTCCGGACTCGGCGATGGCGTCGATGTCGGCGGCAAGCGCAAGGGTAACGACGTCGGCCTCGAGGCCGTCGATCACGGCGCGAGCCTGTTTGCTCGAGCCTCCGTGCGAGGCATTGATCGTGATCTTCTTGCCGGACTTTTCCTCCCAGTGCTTGGCGAAGGCGGCGTTGAATTCGGTGTAGAACTCACGGGTGGGATCATACGAGACGTTGAGCAGTTCCTGCCCACGGGAATGGGGAACGGGGGTCAGCGCGAAGGCCAATCCGAGGAGGACGATTCTGGAGAGTTTCATGAGTAGGTTTGTTTCTTTGGGGTGGGGCGGGCGGCTCCGGACGTTAAGATGGCTGCCCGCGGGTTCAGAATGACCTCCACCACGAGGAGACTCCCTCACTATTATTGCGAATCTACACTGCGCAAGTGTAATTTAAGAAACAATTTACAGGGCGGCCTCCCGCGGGCATGACAAGCGGCCCTTCATGGCGCAGTGTCCGGCCATGCTGCCGCTCGACTCCGAGATCCTGTTCCTTTCCGCCCTCGTCATCGCCATCAACGTGGTCTCGACGCTCTCCTACGCGGTGCGGATCGCCGGCGTGCGGACCGGGCGGATCGCCTTTGCCTTGTCGCTTTTCAATCTGCTGGTGCTCTTCTCGCGCAGCTCCAACGCGATCCTGGCTCCGCTCCTCTCAAAGCGGACCGAAACCGCGATCAAGACCGTCACCGATCCGGATCCGGGCGACTTCCGCGTCCTGATCTTCGCCGCCGCCGTGGGCACCCTGATCGGCGGTGCGTTGATCCCCACTTTTCAGCGCCTCGTGACCCGCGCGGTGGAACGCTTCGACCGTCGGCCCTCCATGGGCGCCTTGATTCTGACCGCGGCCAATCCCCGTAACTGGTGGCTGGCTGCCCGCGAACTGACGCTGCCGGCTCCGGGAAACATCTCCCTTTTCAGCAATACGAAACGCCTGCCTTGGTTCGTGTTCGCGCTCAATGTGTTTGGAATCGCGGTGATCACCTCCGGCGTCTTTTCATCACTCTACGCCGGATACCTGGTGCCGGAGCTGCGACTCACCGCCGGCAATCTCTCCGCTCTGGTCAACTTCATCGGCACGATCATGATGTTCGCCCTCGTCGATCCCCATTTCTCCTACACGTCCGACAAGGTCGTGTCCGGAGACGTCAGCCACAGCTACTTCCGTGCCGTGGTCATCGGTATGACCGTAAGCCGATTCATCGGCTGCCTCTTCGCCCAAGCCATCCTCGTACCAGGCGCCTGGCTCATCGCGAAGGTGGCGGAATGGATCTGAACCCAGGAAACCGGGAGCGTTCCTAGGCCGCCAGTTCGAGGATGCGTTCCTGGGCCGATTGGATCGGGACGGATTCACCACGCAAAGGATTGCGGAGCACAAGAGCCCCGCGGTGACGCTCGATCGCGATCTCTTCGCCGCTCTGCCACCAGACCACGTCGGCCCGGCGGCCTGGATCGGACAAGCGCCACTGGCTGCCATCCGCGAGATGAATGATCCCGTTCCACATGAAGCTGAAACGCACTTTTCGCCGTTTTGTGTTCATGAGAACAAAATTGGCGAATTCTCGCAAACTGTCAACTTGAACAGTGAAAAATCGCACGCCCTACTGGACTCGAACCAGTGACCTACGGATTAGAAATCCGTTGCTCTATCCAGCTGAGCTAAGGGCGCCTTTCGCGAAGAGGGAGTATCGACGAAAGCGCGCCGCGGTGCAAGGGCGGGCGCCGGGGTGTTTCATACGCAACGCGAGCCGCCGGGAGTCGATCGCTCACCCGCGCATGGCCAACTTGGAAATCGAGTCGGCCCACCACCGAAGGTCCTGTTGCCGCGCAGTCGGAATTGGGTCGACTCCCGTTGCGAAATGGGAAGCCTCAGACTTTGCTCAACTGTCGCTTGAGCGTGTGCCGGAGCGCGAAAAATGCGACGACCACGAAGGCGGACATCGCCAGAAAATTCAGCGTGAGGGTTTTCACCGTAAAGGAGAACCAGGGTTGACTGCTGCCGGCCGGGAAGCGGAGGGTGCTGGCCGATCCGAAAAACACGTTGGGGGGATTTTCCTTCTTCCGGTAGTCCTCACGCTCGACCTCGGCACGGGTGAAGAGGTCCTGGACCTTGTTGTTCAGATAGAGCTCGCGAACGGTGAAGGCCTTGCCCTCCGGGACGGGGAGTTCGTAATAGGCATCGGGATTGAAGGTGCCCTGCTCGAGTTCGCTCCGAATGCGGGCGAGGAGCCGGGCGATGGCGCGCGGTGACTCGGCCTTGATCCCGTGGATGATGGAGAGAGCCTGCTTGAACTGGTAAAGCCTTTCCTCCTGGGCCTCGGTGAGATCCTGCTCGACGGGGATCTTGGCGAACTTCTGGATCTCTGCGTCGATGAAGTTGGTCAGTTCGCTGGCCGGGTTGTTGTCCGCGTGCACCAGGATGACGGCCTCGTAGCTCCAGCGCAGCGGCATGAGATGGCAGATCGCCGGCACCTTGAGTTTGCTCGCCTCCTCGCGCTGGTTCTCCGGCACGAACCATTGCCGGATGTTCTGGATGATGTCGAAGCTGCGGTTCATCTCATCGTATTTGATGAGCGCTCCGCCGAGGATGATGTTCGGAATGAGGATGAGCGGGATGATGTTGATCGCGGTCTTCGGGCTGCTGACGATCGAAGAGATGAACAATCCTGCGGCGATGCCGACGAAAGAGGTCAGGAACATCCAGAGCAGGTTGGGCAGGAACATGTCGCGGATGCCAAGAATGGCGTCGCCGATGAGGAGGTAGATGACGCATTGGATCAACGCGAAAAATCCAAGCGAGATGTATTTCCCGACGATGTAGCCGCCGATGCGGAAGCCATGATGCCGCTCGCGCTGGAGCAGGTTGCGGTCGCGGATGATCTCCTCGGCGGAGTTGGTCATGCCGAGGAAAAGGGCCGTGACCAACCCGAGGAAAAGGTAAGTGGGGATATGGAAGGCATTCGCGAAGTTGTATTCACCGTCCTCGGAATAGCGCATCACCATGGCGATGAGGATGGCGAGGGCGGGTGCCTCGAGCAGGGTCGTGGCGAGGTTGGCCCGGTTCCGCAGTTTGCTGAGGAAGGCTCGCTTGAATTGGTTCGAGAAGCGGACCCAGTCGTGCCGGAATTTCCTTTGCGGTGCCTGCGGCGTCTTGTGGATCGTCGCGGTCTGCGCGGTCTCGGTGTCGATCTCGCGCAGGTTCACCTCCTCGAGGAGCCGGTGCGTTTGAAAACGGTCGGACCAGAAGGAGGCATTGAAGCGCCGTGCCGGGATCAGGTTGCCGCGGGCGTCGCGCTCGTAGATGACGTCGCCGCTGAGGTCGCGCAGCGGTGTCTCCAGCACATCAAAGACGAAGTCGGGGGTCAGTCCGAGGATGCCCTCGGCCCCCTCGCAGCCGGCGGGAGCGGCCGCGGTGTAGATGCCCTCCTGCCGGCGGGCCTCGTGGAAATACTCGAGCATCTGCGCGGGCGTGCCGAAGAACGCCATGCGTCCGCCGTTGTCGAGCAGCAGGGCCTTGTCGAACATGTGGAAAAGGCGGCTGCTCGGCTGGTGGATGGAGACAAGGGTGATTTTGTTGTGGGTGAGCCCTCGGATCATCTCGAGGACATGCTCGGAGTCCTTCGAGGACAGGCCTGAGGTGGGTTCGTCGAAGAGGTAGATGTCGGCGATGCCGATCATGTCCATGCCCGCGTTGAGACGCCGCCGCTGACCGCCGGAGAGGCTTTTGGTCTCCTGGTCGCCGGCAAGGCGGTGGCGGATCTCGTTGAGCCCGAGTTCGATCAGCTTTGAGTCGACGCGGCGGCGGCGCTCCGCCACGGGGAAGTGCGGGGCCCGCATCGCAGCGGCGGTATCGAGGTTTTCCTCGACGGTGAGGAGCGGGTCAAAGGTCTCGTCTTGCGGGATGATCGCGATGTAGCTCTTGAGGTTCTCGTGTTCGGAATAGAGATCGACGCCATTCAGGTCGATGCGTCCGCTCTTCGGCTTCAGTTGGCCGCCCAACGCCTTGAGCAGGGTACTTTTGCCGCAACCGCTCGGCCCCATCACGCAGACCATCTCTCCGCGTTGGATCGTGAAGGAGATGCCGTCGAGCGCGGGGATCTTCCGGTCGTAGCTGTGCGCGATCTCGCGGACACGGAGCGTGCTGATGACGTTGCGCTCCTCCTCGATGATGCCCTCGCTGAAATGGCAGCGGAGGAACTGGTCGCTACCCAGCGAGATGACGCTGCCGTCCTTGAGCGGAGCGGAACCACGCACCGGTTCACCCTCCACCGCAACCGGGCGGGAACTCTCGATGATCTCGAGCAGACCGGTCTTCGTGCTGTTGTCACAGCGGATCCGCAGCAGGATTTTTCCTGGGGCACCGGGTGAAAGCAGGATATCGCCGGGAGCGAGCTGATCCGGATCGTTCGAGACGAGGTAAACGGTGCGGTTCGGGGGCAGGCTGAAGCGCCCTCCGAGTTCGCGGGCTTTGCGACGGAGGTCGTCAAAACTGATCTCGGTGTGATCGGGAAAGTCGATCCGCTCGCGCGAGGTTACCTCGAATTTCTCCCCCTTCTTCAGCGGACGGGTGCCGATCACGGCATCAGAAGGATTGAGGACCTCCACCTGGATGCGAAGCCCGAAGGACACCTTCAGGTAGCTTTGCTTCGTGCGGGTCTTCTCGATGAAATGGTTCCCGTTGTTGTCGATCGCGAGATAAAGCTGAACCGAGGAGAGGTTCTTCTTCGTGTTGAAGTAAAAAACGAGATCCTCGAAGGCGAGCACTTCCTCCCCGATGATGAGCCGCTGACCCTCGTAGACCCGGCAGAACTCACCCGCGTTGACTTGCCGGCCCCGGGCGAGAATGGGCGCTGGACCGAGATTTTTCACCAGCACCAGGCTCTGAAAACGGAAGGCCACCACGGAGTGCTCGTCATCCGCGGCGGGCAGGGCCACGTCGGATGGCTCCGCGGTCGAAAGGATCAATGACTCGAGGCGATGGCTCTCCGAGGGGCCGCCACGACTCTCGACGCCACCATTACCGCGCCCAAGTTGTGAAAGTTCGCTGGTGTTGAGCTGGTAGACGATGTTGATCGCCTCGGAGGCGACCCCGAGGGTCGTCATGAACTGGTAGAAGGTGATCAGGTTTTCCTTCGGCAAGCCCGCCCGGCTGATGAGGACGTAAAGCTGCACGCCGAGGAGGATCTTGTCTTCGAGCGGAAGCGAGCCCGCCAGATTCGAGGCGATCGCGTCGAGGTCCTGGCGGCGGCGCAAGGACCGGACGAAGAGCTGTTTCAGCTCGGTGTAAACGGTTTCGGGGAAATCGTATCGTAGAAAGCCGAGGATGGAGTCGATTTCCGCCTCGACGGCCCGTCCATCGAGCTTCGTGAATCCCGCAAACACCTCGATCAGCATCGGCAGCATCGACTCCTCGGTGCGCGGAGTCTCGCTCCGGAAGAGGGTCCGCTGGACCCGGCTCCAGAGGCGGCTCCGGGTACGGGTCAACCCGGACTCGGCGCGCGGGCGCTTCCCGGTATTTCCGGATTCGGCAGCCGGATCGCGCAAGGCGGGGGAGGGTTGGGACATGAAAGGTCCGCCCATTTTAGCACTTCCCCGGACCTTGAAAACCGGGCTTTGGGGGCGGCGATGTGGCGGTTCGGGCAAAAATCATAAAAATTCCGCTTTTACTTATTATTTTTATGGTTATTATGGTTTCAATATGAATCTCCCCCACCCCATCGATGGTTCGGTGTCGTCCCGCGTGCTTGCCTTGGTCCGTGCGCACCACGGGCTCCCGAATCCGGTCGCGAAGGAGGTTCTGAAATCGAAGCGGCAGAAATCGAGCTGGTCACCCCGATTCTGGCAGCGCGAGTCGCGCCGGAACCACCTCACCGCGAGCCGCCGCCGCATCGAACTCGATGCCATTCCCCGCGAAAGCTTCCCCGTGATCCTCGAACTCTCCGGGGGCAGCAACTTCGTGATCGTGAACGAGCGGATCGCGCCGAGCCGTCAGGAGAATGCCGCCTACCTCGTCCAGTTTCCCGACTCGCGCGAGTCGCTCGTCCGGGCCGATCGTCTCCGTGAGCTCTACGATGGCACCTGTGTGATGCTGCGTCCGGCTCCGCGGTCCCGCTGGAACCTCTTGCGCCGCCGCAACGCCACCGGCCTGCACCGCTGATCAGAGGTTCTCGGGAAAGACCTGGAGGTTCGCGACAGTGCGGAGCTTTCCGAACAATTCCCGGACCGTGGTCTCCGCCCGCTCTGCTTCGAGGTGGGCGACGATTTCGGCCCGCACCTCGTCAAAAGCGAGCGCGCGTGCCTCCTTGGTTTTGATCAGTTCAACAACAATCCAGCCACGAGCCGATTGGATTGGCTGCCGCCATCCCGGATCTCCCACCGCCGCCTCGCGCAAGGCCGGAGCAAGCTGATCAACCGCGATCCAGAGCTCGTTCGCCTCGGCATCCGGCGAAGGCTTGGAAGGATCCGCAAAAAAGCCCTGCGCCCTCGCCTCATCCTCGAAAAGACGGTAACGCAACCTCACCTTCCGCGGCTCGATGAAACCCGGAAGCTCTTCGCTGCTCTCGAGCTTGCCGCCACCGTTGGCCGCGAACCAATCCCGCGCCTCCTGCTCCGAGACGGGCACTGCCGGCGAGATGCGCCGCTCCAGCCAACGCATCCGCGATACATTCCGACCGAGCTCCTCGGCCGCCAATCCGGCGTTCAGGCCATGTTGGGCGAGCCGCTCCGCGATGCCGTCCGCATCGGCGACGCCGTCCCACCAGGCAGCGGCGATGGCCTTTTTTTCCTCTGCGGAAGCCTCATGTTTCTCGCCGTCGGCATGCTGACGGATCAGAGTTTCATCGATCAGGCCCTGCAGCACCGCCCGCCGGATCATCTCGAGATTTTTGGGTGGGATCCCGGCCGCACTTTGGCCCCGCTGATGGAGATGCCGCGCCACCGCGAGATCGAGTTGGCCGCGGGTGACCGGCTCGAGATTGACCAACGCGACCCAGCCGCGCTTCTTCGCTTCGATCACCGCTGCGTCGCGCTGGCTGCGCATCGCGTTGCGCACGGGGCCGTCGATGACCTTGAAATCGAGGAAGAGGTAGGCGATCAGGAGGACGTAGAAAGCTCCGCGCCAGGGGATCTTCTTCATGGCCGCGAGAGCGGACTCACACCGCCGCCGCCACGCGCAGGCCGAGACTCGCGTAGATCTCCCGGGTCGCGTGCGACTTGTTCAAGGTGTAAAAATGGATGCCGCTGACATCGTGGGCGAGCAGGTCGGAACATTGCTCGGTGGCGTAGTGGATGCCCACCTTTTCGACCGAGGACGGATCGTCCCCGGCACGGTTCAGCGCCCGGATCAGCTTCGCGGGAAACCGGGCCCCCGCCGCGAGGTCGGCCATGCGCTCCATGCCTTTCGTCGAGGTCACCGGCATGATCCCCGCGATGATCGGCACCTTGATGCCCGCCAGGGTGCACCGGTCGCGGAAGTCGTGGAAATCGTCGTTATGGAAGAAGAGCTGGGTTACGATGTAGTCGGCCCCCTCGTCGACCTTGGCTTTCAGGTAATCCATTTCCTTGAGCCGGTTCGGCATCGCGGGATGCCCTTCCGGGAAACCGGCCACGCCGATCCCGAAACCGCGGCGGTCCGGGTGCCCCGAGAAGCGGCGGATGAAACGCACCAGATCCGCGGCGTGTTGAAAGGCGTCATTGGCTCGGACGTAACTTTTCAGGTCGCGCGGGGGATCGCCACCAAGAGCGAGGATGTTCCCCACGCCCTCCTCGGCATAGCGCTCGAGGATGGACTGGATGTCGGCCTCCTGGTGGCAGACACAGGTGAGATGAGGCACCGGCTCCAGCGAGGTCGTGTTCTTGATCCGCACGACGAGATCGTTGGTCAGCTCCCGCGTGGAGCCACCCGCCCCGTAAGTGACGCTGACGAAGGACGGCGCGTAGGCCTCCAGCTCGCTGATCGTCTCATAGAGCGCCTGGGAAGCCTCCGCCGTCTTCGGTGGGAAAAACTCGAAGGAGAGGGTCGCCTCGCCTTTCGCGAAAATGTCCTGAATGTGCATTCGGGCCGACTGTGGCACGGATTCGTCGCGAAGGCGAAGGGGAAATCACGCCTTCACGCCTCCCCGAAGCGCTCGGAAAACGGGAAAGAATGAGTTGCCTTCCGCGGCCACTTTGCGCATAGGTCGCCCATGCGCATCATCCGATTTCATCTCATCCTCGCGGTCGCTTATCTCGCTTCCGGCACCTCCCTGACCCAGGCGGAGGAGAATCCCCTGAACTTCCTCTTTCCGGCGAAGGAAGAGGCGGAAAAGCCGAAATCCAAGGAAAGTCCGAAGAAGGCACCCGCGATGAAAAAGGAGGAAGCAGCCAAAAAGGATGCTCCGAAAAAAACCGCGGTCGCCATGACCATGCCCCAGCTCAACCTCTTCCCCTTCCTCGCTCCCGGCGGTCCGAAGCGCGTCGAGGTGAACCTGACCGAGCAACGCCTCCGTGCCTATGAGGGTGCCCGGCTCGTCCTCCAGACCAACATCAGCTCCGGCCGCGGCGGCATCACTCCCACCGGCAATTTCAAGGCTGGCTACAAGGACGCCGATCACCACTCCAGCCTCTATCACAACTCCCCCATGCCTTGGAGCGTGCAGGTGCGCGGGAACATTTTCATCCACGGCCATACCGAGGTGCCCGACTTTCCGGCCTCCCACGGCTGCGTCCGGGTTCCGCTCACTGGCAAGAATCCCGCAAAACGTCTCTTCGAGTGGATCGAACCGGGCACGCCGATCAAGATCCACTACTGAGCCTCAGGGCCCCACGATGATGCGCACGGTCGAGGTCTTCCTCTGACCGGCCGCATCGACACACTGCACCTTCACCACGTTGGTACCGGTGCGGAGCTTGCTCAGCTTCAGTTGCCACGGCCCCGAGTTGGTCACGGTGCTGCTTTTGCGGAACGATACCGTCGCCGGCACGGTGGAGGTTTAGAGGCCCTTCAGCGTGTGGGTGGTTTTCGTGGTGCGGATCACCTTGGCTCCCTTGACCTTGAAGCCGGGGGTGGGCGCGGTATCGAAGGTCATTCCCGTCAGGGCCAGCGGAATCGAAGCGCGGAGGACCGTGTTCCCGGAGGTCGGGTCGATCGCAAGAAGCTGGGTCGGCGCGCTCTTACCAAAGGGTCCGCCCCTCATAGCCGTGAACATCACCCCGTCGGACCTCAGCGCGAACCGCCGACACCCGTGACTCCCCAGAGGACCGGGGCGTCCGCGAAAGTCAATGTGGGTTCGATCGCGAGGAGTAGCGCAAGCGAGAGGATGGCCTGGGAGAGGGTTTTCATGCCCCCCATCTAATACGATGGCACCGGTCTCGACAACCCCCGATCCAAGGGCACCCTTCCGACTTTGGTCGCAGGCGGGTTCACACCCTCCACCGCGGCGTTATCGGAGGAGGTGCCGAGGTCGACGAAGAGCGACTTGCAAGCCCTCCATCTTCCCGCATCGTTCGCTCCCCATGGCTTCCCTCCGCTGCCTGTTCTTCCTCAGCCTTACGATGGCATCACCGGCATCGGCGGTTCTTCCGGGACCCGTCAGCAGCCGCTTCGAAGTGCGTGTCGATGGGGCGGTGGTGCCGGTGATCGCCTACAAGGATGTTCACTACGCCCGCGTCCCGCTTACTCAGCCGGCCGAGGCGTTCGTCCGCGCTTTGGACGGCGTCGTGACCAGTGCGCGGGTTCAGCCGACCGCTTATGGAGTGACGGCTACCGTCGAGGGATCCACGGCACGTTTCACCGTGCCGCATCCGATGTCCCTGGTTGTGCAGCTCGACTTCCGAGAGAAGCTGTTTCTCTTTTTTGATCCCCCGGACGACCCGCTTCCCGCCGGTGCGGTCAACGCCGCGGATCTCGGCGCGGTGGGAGATGGCACCACGGACAACACCGACATCCTCCAAAAGGCGATCGACCACCTGCCCGATGGAGGCACGCTGCTGCTTCCCGCGGGGCATTTCCGCAGCGGCAGCCTCAGGCTGAAGTCCCGCATGCGTCTCCACCTCGATGCCGGAGCTCTCCTGCAAGCCCCTGACGAACCCACCAAAATCACCGCCATTCCCGGATGGGATTCCGCGATTGCCTTTCTTACAGGGGTGAACCTCGAGCAGATCTCCATCACGGGTGCCGGAACGATCGACGGGAATGGATACGTGGTCCGCAAGGCCTACGAGGCGGCCCGGGGCATCGCCAAGCAACCGGGCAGGATCCTTTATCTCGTTGATTCGAAGGAAGTCTCGATCGAGGGGGTGACCCTGCGCGATTCGTATTCGTGGAACCTCCACCTGATGCGCTGCGATCGCGTTTCCATCCGCGGGATCAAGGTGCTCAGCGACGTGCGTCTTTCCAACCACGACGGCATCGACGTGGTCGGCTGCTCCGATGTCGAGGTGAGTGATTGCTTTCTCTTCACGGAGGACGACGGGATCACTCCGAAGGCGGCGGAAGATCGAGAGGTCTCCGAGAACCACCACTACCGCAACCTCGTGATCTGGGCTCACAAGGCCAACGGGATCCGCGTCGGGAGCGAGTCGAAGTGCCGGGTGATGCGGAATCTCCGCTTCGAGGACATCCACCTGCTCAACGGAGCGAATGGGATCCGTCTCGACACCTTCGAGGGCGCGACCTACGAGGACTTCACCTTCCGCAGGATCTGGATGGAAGATTTCCTGCAATACTATGATGACCGCTACGAACGAGACCGCGCGCGCCGCATGATCGAGGACCGGTCGCACGCCATCGTTCTGCTCGTCACCCGGCAGAAAAACACCATCCCTGGCTCGATCCGGCACATCACCTTCGACGATGTCCATTGGAACGATCCCCGTGTCACGGTGCGCTTTGATGTCCCCGACGCCATGGTGAAAGAGCGGAGGGAAGATGGTGGCGATCCCTTCATCTCTGGGATCCTCTTCCGCAAATGCTCCGTGGCGGGAAAAGCGGTGTCGTCAGGTTCGGACATCGGGCTGCGACCGAACGACGGCACCGTCAGTTCCGGTGTCGTCTTCGAGCCATAAATGGACGCCGGGAGATCGTCCGACGAAAGTCCTAGGACCTAGGTCCCATGGCGGAAACCGATGGGAAGAGGCATGGTGGATCACGCTTTCAACAAGCGGAAAACATTCACACCACACCACCCTATCATGAACACCATCGAACTCGATCCCACCAATCGCCTCCCGATCCGCATTGAAGCCGCGCCAGCCTTTGGCCAGGGTTCCATGCCCGCCGATACGGAAAAAACCTTCGTCCTTCTCGCCCACCTGTTCCCCATCATCGTGTGGCCGCTGAAAAAGAACAGCAGCCCGGCCGTCGACGCGCACGGCAAGGAAGCGCTCAACATGGCCATCACCCTGTTCATCGTCATGTTTCCGCTCGGATTCATCAGCGGACTGCTTGGGTCGGCCATGATCGCCGGCGTCGTCAGCATCGTCACCTCCCTGCTCAGCCTCGCGATGTTGATGCTCGTCGTCATTGGCGCAGTCAAATCCCAGCAAGGCTGGCTCCTGCGCTACCCCTGCAATCTCCGGCTGATCAAGTGAGGCCGCGAATCGCTCCGCGCTCGCCCGCGCCAAACCGGGCGAGCGCAGGTCTCCCGTCAGGTGAAGGTCGGACCTAGACTGTTTGCCAAAAGTCCGTTCGTGAATCGGCCGAGTCGGAACTCGCGATGCCAAGGCGCGACGAGGGAGTGGAGCGGGCTCCATGACCGAGGAGCAACGCCGGAAGCGTGAATTCCGGCCGGTTGGGAAAGAGATCC
>JAYRWX010000028.1:0-169916 GCA_041917795.1 Verrucomicrobiales bacterium | reverse complement strand
GAACCGTATTGCGAATTCGGTGAAGGTAGGTGCGATTTCCCTCCAGTGGCAACCGATACCACCGTGAGTGACCCAGTCAGTGCCGATTACTCGCGGGTCCGTAATACTGGTCCGATAGTCCAAAGCAATTGCGATGTCGTCACCCGGAAACTTATTAATTGCAATTAAGGCAGTCTTCTCGACGTCAACCCAAGGAAGCTCTCGTGCTTCGGGTATTTTGCTCCCACAATACTCGTGAAAAATCTCATTCTCGTCCTCCGCAGCCCCCATGAGGCATTCGCCCGTAGGGACCTGATACTCGGATGTTCGAAAAAATAGGTCCTCTCTGATGAATGGGGCAATCAGCGCTATTGCCTCGGCTGCCGGATGGTTCCAACGTCCATCCTCCATCATTTCGATCAGCAGGGGTGGCAGTGGCAGGATCATTGTAATTTTTTGGCAGAACGTCAAAGGCCGCTCGACCCGATCCCGGGGGCGCGGCCACGTAGGCAGGATACGGGAACCGAGCCACGGAAGTCAATCAATTGCTGGCGGGGATCGGGTTGAGCGCGCCGCCTTGATTGGCCTCCGTTGCAAATGCCGTGGTTAGCTCGACGCGATGGCCGTCGGGATCGACCGCTACGGCCCGCCGCCCCCAGGGCGAGTCAACGGGATCCAAGTCAAGTGAGAAACCAGCGGCCCGCAATCGCTCTGCGACTCCATCACATGACTCGACAGCAAACCCGATCCGCGTAGAACTACTGGCGGGAAACTTCGTCGATGCTGGATACAGCTCAAAAGTCCAATTCCCGTTGGAGGCCGCGTAATGCTCTGGGCCTGCCCCGTGCCGGTGCTTCTCGAATTCAAGGCCGAGCACGCGAAAAAACTCGACTGACGCTTCGATATCCGCGCAGCGAATCACTGTGAGATTTGGGTGCGGCGTCATCGTCGAATTTTTCGGCCTACGTTTGAGCGGTGGCAGCGGCGGGTTGAAAGTCGGAATTCAATCTGGGGCGTTATCGCCGCTTGCCACCCGCGACGTGTTCGCCGGTTATTTCATTCGAGCATACTAAAGACGGTCGCGGCAGCATTCGATGCGGTATCGAATAGCACGACCTCGTCGGGCTGCGGAATAAGCTGAGCGCTTGACTCCGACCACTCCTGGAGAGCGGGAAAATGCGGAGCGAAAGCAGCAGCGAATTCCCTCCTTTTTTCGTCTGATGCCTCTTCAATGTAAGCGTCGAGCTCAAGGTCGTCACCGATGCTCCATTCTTTCGCTAGCGGAATCAAATGGCGGAATTGCTCTGGGACCTTCATCGGGTCGATCTCGACCGCTGGATCGTCCGTGTAACGTCGTGGTGCATCCATTTTTGAGGCGAACGTTCAAACGATGGCAACCACACCAGCGGGGGCCACCGAGGAACGCGGGTTTGAGGTTGAATTGCGGTGGATCATTGAAAACAGATCGGCTGGGGGGGGGGTGCCATCCGTGGCTGGTTCGCTTGGGTTTGGTCAGTTTGCGGCGTCAACGTTGGGCTTTCTGGATGTCCAAAAAATACTGGGCGCCGCTGGCGATCTTGGCAGCTATCTCCAAAGAGAATCCGAACCAAAACTCAGTTCTGTCGGGTGCGTAATATGAAAACCAGAATTCTTGCTCGATCGCATCGTAGCCTCCTTCGTATGGACCGGATGAGAACATGTCATCCGACTCAATCTGGCTCCATTCGAACGCGGTTTTGTTTTCGATGATGATCTCGCGACAGATCTCACGCAGGCCATCGTCTGCCTCAATTTGCAGGTGAGTCACGATATTCATTTTGAAGCGAACGTCAAAGGCCAGACGACGGCGAAGCCGTTGTCTGCGCCGCCGTGTTGTGCCCGGTTATCCCCATGGTACGCGAGCGACGGTGCTGGTTGTGGAACACCGCGCCGAGAAGAAATGTGGTGAATCCCATAACAAAAGCGAACCCACCGTACGGAATTGACATCCCTAATTCGCGAAACAGAAGCATCAGGGTGGACCACCCGATCGCACCACCAAAAAATGGCGCGAGATAAAAACGCCAAAAGGCGCTGCTACTGGAAACGAATCGGAAGAAAAAGACGAAAGTCAGAAATCCTAAAGGAAGTCCGTAGAACCCTGTCCACAGCATCTCGATCCAAAATTGGGAAACCTGATTTCCGTTGATCAGTGCAAACATGAAAAGAAAAATACACGCCACCAAGTAGCCCCAGACCACGGCAACGAATGTCAGTGAATATTTCATTTTCTGGCACAACGTCGAGGCGACTCAGGGCTGTAAGCCCTTGAGTCCGCCGTCATGTTCGCCTTCGATTTTGATTTCGGTGTCCCAAAGCGATTGATCTCTCCATGTGGCTGCAACGAACCAGGGTAGGCCACCTGCATCAATGACCAAAACGACAATCGCTAGTCCGGCGATGATCGAGGATCCGAATCCCGCTAGTGTTGCCGCGCACGCTCCGAGAGTAGCGATCGCAGGAAGACCTGAGATGAATCTGTAATCCTTCATGCTGCCGTGCTTCTTCTGCCACAATAGCGGGCGAAGAAACGAAAGATAAAAGTTCATGATCCCGATCAGCATTGCCAGGGCTAGAGTTCCCCACGCGACGGTGGGCAGGAATGGAGAAGCTGGGAGAATGATCGACGCGATGGATAGCGCGAAAGGAATCACTGCAATCAATAACCCGACTGATCGCTTCACGTAGGACTTTCGGTAATCAGCCATCTTTTTGCGGCGAACGATGAGCGCATGGAGGGCTGCAAGCCCTTCCATGACGCGGCTTGATATGGTTCAAGAGATGCGGTGTTCTCGGTCTCATGGGGACTCTCCCGAAAAGACTACAAAATCCAGAACTGCCGATACGGAAAAAACTCCGACCGAAGACAACAATACGATTGCGAAAATTGGGCCCAGGATCTGGCCAATCAACGAGTTTCTGAAAACGAGAAAACTTCCGACCAGGAGTAGGATGGACGCCCTGATCCACTGCCCGGAAAAAGTATAAATTATACTGAATGCGAAATCTCGCGGCCGAAAATGCCCCGCTGTATCCAGCAGCCAAGCCACGCTTACAATCGCAAACAAAGCATCGAGTCCAATCACCCAAGTCGCATATAGGCCGAATAGTGTTGGATCTTTTAGCTTGATCGAGAAATAAAGTATGGCCACCGAGCCTCCTAAGAAGATTATGTGATAAAGGATGGGGCGGCCTACGATCCATTGGTTGACGAGCTCCAGCCAAGAATACGTTCCTTCTTCCATTGGTCGCCTCCATTATTTCAGCCATATCAGTATTTGTTCGTATGACCGCGCCCAGTGATATCACCGCGCCAGCCGGACCGAATGATCCGGAGAAATCCCCGTCCTGACAAGGAAAATCGGCCGCCGCGTGCGTGTATCGGGCTCTCCTCGGGGCAGGAAAAAGCGGTCGTGTCCGTCGGCTGATATGCGCACGTTTCACCCGCGCGTTCCCCGGTTTCGGCCCTTCCCCACCCCACCCAACAGGGTCAGATCGCCGACTCAACCCTGTTGAATCCGCCGCATTTCACTTTTTTCAAAAAAAGGCTTCCCCTCTTTAGTTCGATTTGCTAATCCCTCGCTCCATGGCGACGCCCTGGCCAGGGGGCGGGATTCGCTGCGGGACCGGTGATCCGGCCCGGCCGCAGGACACCCCGCCGCGGATCCACCTACCCGGCTCGGGGCCGGAGATCCGGGCCTATTCCCAGTGGGTCAACGGCTGCATCTGCGCGGAGCTGCGGCGGGTGCGCGAGGAACGGGGGATCTCGGCCTACGCCCTGGCCCTGCCGGGCATCCTCCACAAACAGACCATCGCCAACATCGAGAGCGGCACCAACAGCCCGAGTTTGGTCACTCTGAGCATCTTCACCCTGCGCCTCGGGGTCGCCCTCGAAGTGCTGGTGGCGAACGCCTTCCGCAAGGATCCCGGGCCCGGGGACGGCTAAAATTCTCGTCTAGGGCCGGGCGCGAAATGCTGCTTGGATGGTCGCAGTCCCGACTGCCCGGCCAAGATGAACGCGCCCCGACGCCTCCGCCTCTCGTCCCACCTGCCCGGGCGTGAGGCCTGCCATGCAGAGCCCGGCACGGCTCGGACAAAACTCGGGTTGGGCCGGACAAAACTCGGTGCGAGCCGGACAAAACCCTGTGCGAGCCGGACAAAACCCTGTGCGCGCCGGACAAAACTCTCTGCGGGCCGCACAAAACTCTGTGCGAGCCGGACAAAACTCTCTGCGGGCCGGACAAAACTCTCTGCGGGCCGCACAAAACTCTCTGCGGGCCGGACAAAACTCTCTGCGGGCCGGAGAAAACTCTCTGCAGGCCGCACCAAACTCTCTCCGGGCCGCACAAAACTCTGTGCGGGCCGCACCAAGCTAACGAGGGCCCCTTTGGGACCCGGTTTTTCGCTCCGAATCCGCTTTCCCGTGCTCCCCAGCCCCCTTCCCGCCTGCGGCTGAGGGCTGCGCCGTCCCTTTCACCCACGCCCCGCCCCCATCATGCCCCCGACCCCGATCCGATGGAATGGCCTGCTCCCCGATGGCTCCCCGATCCGATGGGGGCTGCCAGGGCTGAAGTGGAACGGCTTCCTCCCAGACCCACCCAATCCAAATACAGCCACCAAAAAAACCATGATCCTACGTGTCATACTCAACTGGGCCACCGGCTCCGACCACCAACTCGAAACCCGCGGCGGCGCCGTGCTCGCCGGCCTCTACAGCACCGACGGGGTGGCCGCCTACCCCGATCCCCCCTACACCGCGGCCCAACTCGGAACGGCGCTGGAGGCGTTCAGCACGGCCAGTGCGGCGGCGAAGAACGGCGGGGCGCTCGCGACCTCGGTGAAGCGCGACAAGCGGGCCGCGCTGATCGTGATCCTGCGGGCGCTGGCCACCTACGTGCAGGGCGAACACGACAACGAGATGACGAAGCTGCTGCTGAGCGGTTTCGAGCCGGCCAGCACCACGCGCACCTCGGCCCCGCTGGTGACGCCGCAGATCCGCGACATCCTCCACGGCAGCAACAGCGGCAGCCTGCGCGTACGCATCACCCCGATCGAGAACGCGGAGAACTACGACCTGCGCTACGCCCTGGTCGACGCCAACGGCGTGCCCGGACCGTGGCAGGATGGTGAGATCCAGGGCGATTCGCAGAGCCTGATGCTGGAGGGTCTGACCCCGGGCGCGCTCTACCACGTGCAGGTGCGCGCCAACGGCGGCTCGACCGGCCACAGCGATTGGAGCCCCGTCTCCAGCCAGCGGTGTCTGTGACGCGCGCGGTGGGCGCTGTGCGCCCGTCCGTGGTCCTTCGTCCAAAGTCCTTGGTCCAGCGAAAAGCACGACCAAGGACCAAGGACGCGGGCGCAGCCCGCATTCTGAATTCTGGATTCCAACTCCTGACTCCTTTCCCGATGCCCTTCGACCCCACCCTACCCGCCAACCTGGCCGACCTCGATGCGGCCGTCGTTCGCAGCCAATTGAACGATCTGAAAGCCCTGATCGACGCCGTCCCCGCCGGCGAGGTGACCAACGCCCAACTGGCCGCGGCGATCCAGGGCACCAGCAACAACAGCAATCAAGTCGCCACCCTCGACACCGCCCCGAACAATCCTCCGACGGTGGACGATTACGAGATGCTGCGCGGCAAGCTGAACGAGTTGATCGGCGCGCTGCGGCGCAATCCGTAGCGCGTCTGGCACGCGCTGGGGCGGCAAGGAGCGGCGACATTGCCTCGCTCCGCTCGCCCTTTGGGCAGCCTACGGCTGGCGATCTACGCTTCGCTTCGATTCCTGTCGCCGGACTGGATTGGGCGCCCGCCCCCCGTGATGATTGCCGTTGGTGGGGGCTCTTGATGGAGAATCAGATGGAGCGCTTCCAGATGGGCGGAACGATTTTCCCGCGCTTGACTGCCATTCGCACCATCACCATTCCCGTAGTGGTACACAGGAGCAGCGAAAGCACGGATGACTCGACTCCGAAGTTACCGCCCGTCAGGAAGTCAGGGCCTTTGACGGTAGATCGGATCAGGCCTTGGGCTGCTTCGTTGCCCGAGACAATACTCGAGAAGATGGCCGATTGCGTGTAGTTCCAAGCCACATGGAATCCCATGCTCAACCAGAGCCTTCGCGTGAGCATGTAGGCAGCTGCCAGCAGGATTCCAGCCTCAACGGCGATGAATAAAGCACCTTCCAAGGTGGCTTCCGGGTTCATCAGGTGGGTAAGGCCGAAGACAAGTGAAGACACCACCAATGCCGCCCAACTACCGAACCAAGCCTCAACGGAGCGAAAAAGTACCCCACGGAAGAGCAACTCTTCGAAGATCCCGGAACTGAGTGCCATTGCAATTGCCGGGATCATGAAGCTCCAAGCGTTCAATCCGGTAATGCGATAGATGCCCAGAGCCATCAGGATCAGCTCGCAGGCGCCATAAAGACCCGCACCGACGAGGAGACCAATTCCGAGTTCGCGTCCCATGCCCGGCAAAGCCAGTTCCGAGACGGGCCGTTGCTCGATGGAAAACGCGTAAGCGCCATAGATCGAGAATCCTGCGATGGCCAGGGCCACAACATGCACGACGGCCTTGATCGGCTCTCCGGCGTAGCTGGTCATTACATCACCATTGAGGCCCATCATCACGAGCAGAAGGAATCCTAGCACCGCGATGCGCATCAGTGGTGAACGGAAGATGCGCCGTACAAGATGGGAAGGATTTGACGGGCCTGTCGCCACTGGATCTTCGATCATGCCAGGTAGGAAAGTTGATGTTTAGGACAAGGTCAAGACGACTCGTCACGAATCAGAGCGGGGAATTTCCGGGGATGTCTGGAACGACCGGCCCGGGGATGTCACAGCTGAAGGTCTTACGAATCCATCCTTCCCGGCGCAGCTCCTCCGCCTGAGAGGCGGCCCGGAAAGAAAAGCCCCTCTCGCCGAAGATCGGGCGATTTGGGTTGTCGCGGGAACGGACTTTGCTCTAGAAAGAACGTGTTGATCTCTTCCCTGCATGAACGTGAAAGCTCTCATCGCACTTTTATTCCTTACGTTCACCCCCATGGGCGGCGTCCGGGCCGACCAGTTCATCACCGGCCAGGCCGCCGATGTGGTGCTGGGACAGGACGATTTCGGTTCGCCGCTCGGTGGTCCGACGCACCATTTCGGCTTCACCATCGGAGTGTCAATGGATCCGACGACGGGGAAGGTCTTCGTCTGCGACTCGCTCAACAACCGGATCCTGCGCTACTCGAGCGCGGCGGCGGCGCAGAGCGGCAGTTTCCCCGAGGCGGTCTTCGGGCAACCGAACTTCACCTCGGTATCCGAGGATCAAGGCGGCGCAGCGAGCAATCAAGGGATGGATCGGCCCGCCGGCTGTCATGTCGACGCTCAAGGACGGCTCTGGGTGGCGGACACGGAAAACAATCAGATCCTCGGGTTCGATGACGCCGCCAATGCGCTGAGCAATGCCCGTGCGAACTACCGGATCGGCCAGCTCCACGAGGGTGGCTCGGCTCCCGGTTCGACTGCCTCGACCCTGAACTATCCCACGGGAGTCTGGGTGGATGCGGCCGATCGTCTCTGGGTGGCCGATTTCGCAAACCACCGCGTGGTCTGCTATTTCGATGTCTCCTCGAAGATGCCTGGATCGAACGCCGATCTGGTTCTCGGGCAGCCGGTCTTCGGTCCTGGCATGGCATCCGATGGAGCGGAGGGGATGAACAATCCCGCGGGGGTCTGCGTCGATGCGGCGGGCCGTCTCTGGGTGGCGGACTACACCAATCACCGGGTGCTCCGATTCGACGACGCGGCAAACCTGATGAACGGCTCCGACGCGACCGCGGTATTGGGTCAATCCTCCTTCGGCTCGTCCAGCTCGGCCACGACCGCCACGGGTATGTGGCAGCCCTACGGAGTCCTCGCGATGCCCGATGGCGCGCTCTTGGTCGGTGATTACAACAACAACCGGGTCCTCGGCTTCCGTCGAGCCGCGGCGAAAAGTAACGGTGCGGCCGCGGATTTCGTTCTCGGCCAAAGCTCGTTCACGACCCGTTCGGCAGGGTCAGGCGCAGGAGCCCTCGCCGGTCCGAGCCAACTCGGCCTGGGGCCGCGCGGCAGCATCTATGTGGCGGACTTTGCCAACTCAAGGGTGGTGCGATACTCCCCGGTCCGCTCTCCGGTGGTGACGATCACGACCCGACCGACCTCGACACAGGCAGCCACGGCGATCATCCGGGGACGGGCCACGGGGCAAGTGTCAGGGGTCAAAGGCCGGGTTGGGAAAAGCGGTGCTTTTCGCAGCGCGAGCGGGACCACGGCATGGAGTTTCCGGGCATCACTGAAGCCGGGAAAAAATCTGGTCACTATCATCGCCGAGGGGCCCGGTGGCACCTCGGTCGCTCGCACCGTGACCATCACGCGGAAGTGAATTCAGACCACGTGATCCAGATGATCCTTTCCTTTTGCCTCCCATCGCACGGGCTTCTCTCCCGCGCTTTGGCGATCCTACTGGCGGTCGCGGCAGGCACCACGGCACGGGCGGATGGCTTTGCCAACGGTCAGGCAGCGGACGTGGTTTTGGGCCAGCAGCTCTTCACCACGGGGAATGCCGGCCTCGGCGACGGCCGGTTCGAAAGCCCGGATGGGGTGGCAATCGACCCGACCACCGGCAAACTCTTCGTGGCGGACACCAATCACAACCGCATCCTGCGATTCCCAAACGCCACCGCCTTGCAAACCGGTGCGTCCGCCGAGGCGGTCTTCGGTCAAGCTGACTTCAATGGAACCAGCGCCAACCAAGGCGGCGCCGCCACCGCCAAGGGAGTGAACGCGCCGTTCGGGGTCTTCGTGGATGGCCGTGGCGTGCTCTGGGTGGCCGATGGCTTCAATCACCGCGTCCTCGCCTGGATCGGGGCGTCCTTTTCCCAGACCAACACCGCGGCCGATTTCGTACTCGGCCAGTCCGACTTCACCGGCACATCCTCGGGTCTGAGTGGATCGCGTATGAATCTGCCCGTGCAGCTCTGTGTCGACGCGGCAGATCGGCTCTGGGTCGCCGATACCAACAACAACCGCGTTCTGCGATTCGATGATGTCTACGATAAGTCAAACGGTGCGGCAGCCGATGGCGTGCTCGGACAGATCGACTTCAACTCCAAATTGGCCTTCGGAACCGCCACCGGTATGAACGCTCCCCGGGGCGTGATCATCGATGCCCTTGAGCGGCTCTGGGTGTCGGACTCTCTCAATCACCGCATCCTCCGCTTTGACAACGCCGCCGATCTCACAAACGGGGCCGCGGCCACGGGAGTGCTCGGGCAGCCCGACCTCGTCCGGCTGGTCTCCGGTACAGCGGCCAATCGGCTCAACTCACCTGGGGCTCTCCACCTTGATCTCCAGAAAACTCTGTGGGTCGCCGACGCCGGCAACGCCCGCGTTCTCGGCTATCGCAATGCCTCCGCCAAAAGCGATGGTGCCTCTGCCGAGATGGTTCTGGGTCAGAGCAGCTTCACCACCAATAACACCGGCACCACCGCTACCACCTTCGAAGAGCCCGGTGCGATTTCCTCGAATGCCCTCAATCAGCTCTTCATCTCGGATCCGACGAATCACCGCGTCCTGCGCTTCACTCCCATCCCTGCTCCCGTGATCCGATCCGTGGAAGCACCTCGAATCACCGGAGCGGCCAAGGCGAAGATCACCGGGAGGGCCTCGGGCACCGTCTCAAAGGTCAACTATCGAGTTGGAAAAAGCGGACCTTTTCAAACCGCCAAAGGCACGATTCAGTGGAGTTTCAACGCGACACTGAAACCCGGCAAGAACGTCGTCACGATCGTCGCGGTCGGTCCCGGGGGCTCTTCAGTGGCGAAAACCCTCACCATCATTCGGAAATGAAAAGGGGTCTTCACGAGAACGTTTCGGTAAGCCCGCTGGCAATGGCAGCACGGATCGGATCTTTCAGCTTTGCCTGTTGGATCTTCTTCACAGGCCCCGACCTGCGGGCGGATCGTTTTGTCAGCGGCCAAGCCGCGGACGGAGTGGTGGGACAATTGAATTTCACCACCAACGCGCCCGGCAGCGGCGACCGTCAGTTCAACTTGCCATGGGGCGTGGCGATCGATCCCACGACGGGCAAGTTTTTTGTCGCCGATCACTTCAACCACCGGGTGCTTCGGTTCTCCACGGTCAATTCCGCCTTCTCCGGCGAGGGCGCCGAGGCCGTACTGGGTCAGGTCGACTTCAATGCCATCCTCGCCAACCAAGGGGCCGGCCCCACCGCCCGCAGTATTGAAAACCCTGCGGGCATCCATGTGGACACCCGGGGCCGCCTCTGGGTGGCCGACTCCGACAATCACCGCGTCCTCTGCTGGGTCGGCGCGTCTGCCGCACCCACCAACACCCCCGCCGACCTCGTCTACGGCCAACCCGACTTCGCGACCAAAACCGCGGGCACCAGCGCCTCGAAAATGAATTCCCCTTACGGCGTTTTTTGCGACGGCGGGGACCGGCTTTGGGTCTCTGAACGCTCCAATGACCGTGTCCTGCGCTTTGATAACATCTCGCACAAAGCGAGTGGAGCTGGGGCGGATGGCGTGCTGGGCCAGAGCGCTTTCGGACTCAATGGATCGTCCAACGCCGATCGTGGCATGAATACCCCGGAGGGCATCCAGGTCGACGAAGCCGGTCGCCTCTGGGTCGCCGACTCTTACAACCACCGCATCCTGCGTTTTGACAACGCCGCGACCAAATTGAACGGAGCAGCAGCCGACGGTTTGCTGGGGCAGGCAGACTTCGGAACCGAAGACTCAGCGACCACCGCGACCGGGATGCGCTATCCCACCGGAGTCGTCATCACCACCGACGGCACCCTGTGGGTTGCCGACTCGGAAAACTACCGCGTGATCGGTTTCCGGAGAGCCGCCACCAAAGCCAAGGGTGCCGCCGCCGATCTCGTGTTGGGCCAGAGAGACTTCATCACTCGCGACCCAACCGTCACCGCCTCGACTTTGTTTTACCCTTACACTTTGGGCGCGGGCCTCAGTGGTTCTCTGATCGTCAGTGATAGCAGCAGTTATCGCGTCGTCCGCTTTTCGCCCATCAAGTCCCCCGTGGTGCGCTCAATCAACGCACCGCGATCCACCAGCGCAGCTACCGCTACGGTACGAGGAAGCTCTTCGGGCCCCGTCAGCAAAGTCACCTACCGGGTCGGCAATCGCGGTCCATTCAAAACGGCCAAAGGCACCACGAACTGGAGCTTCAAGGCCCAGCTCAAACCGGGCAAGAATCTCGTCACGGTCATTGCCCAAGGCCCTGGAGGCACCTCCGTGCCAAAGACCGTGTCGATCACGCGGAAATAGTTGGAGGGTGAATCGGAGCCGGGAAAACACCCCGAGAGCGGCCCCCACCTACCCGAATCCCGTCCTTGCCGAGCTATTCCCTCTCCTTGTAATCTCACGGCATGTCTTCACGCCGCCGTTTTCTGTCCGCCTCCGCGCTGCTCGCAGCGGGAGCCTCCTCTGTCCAAGCCCAGATGCGCCGCTCGCAGGCGGACCCGGAGTTCGTGGTGAAGAACGGGAACATCCGCCAGTCGATCATGGGCTGGTGTTTCAAGGATCATTTCGACACGATGACCCTGGCCCGCCACTGCAAGGCGATCGGCTTGGTGGCGATGGAGGGCATCCCGCGCGAGTCCTATCCCGAGGTGAAAAAGCTGGGGCTGGAGATCTCGCTGGTCAGTTCGCATGGCTTCGCCAAGGGACCCTGCGATCCCAAGTATCAGGATGAGGTGGTGAAAAACCTGCGCGAGAGCATCGCGGTCGCCCAGTCGGTGGGTTGCAAGAAGGTGATCACTTTCACGGGGATGCGTTTCGAGGGGATGGATGTGGAAAAGGCCGCCGCCGATTGCGTGCGGATCTGGCAGGCGGTGTTGCCTGATGCGGAAAAGGCGGGAGTGACGCTGGTGCTGGAGCACCTCAACTCGCGCGACAACACCCATCCGATGAAAGGGCATCCGGGTTACTTCGGCGACGACGTCGATTTCTGCGTGGACCTGATCAAGCGGGTCGGATCGCCGAATTTCAAGCTGCTCTTCGACATCTACCATGTGTCGATCATGAACGGCGACATCATCCGCCGGATCCGCGAGTATCACGAGCTGATCGGCCATTACCACACGGCCGGCAATCCCGGTCGGTGCGAGCTCGACAATCATCAGGAGATCAATTATCCCCCGATCCTGGAGGCGATCCTCGCGACCGGCTACGAGGGTTATGTGGCCCAGGAGTTCATCCCCACCTGGGACGATCCCCTGCTGGCCCTGCGCCACGCCGCACAGGTCTGCGACGTGTGAGTCACGAGTCACGAGTCACGAGTCACGAGTCAGAATCTCGCATCTCCCATCTCCAATCCCCCATCCCATGACCTCTCGACGCCGCTTCCTCTCCCAATCCGCCGCCGCGATCGCCGCGCCGACCGTCATTCCCTCCGGCCTGCTGGGTCAAAACGCGCCGAGCAAGCGGATCACGATGGGGTTCATCGGCCTCGGGAACCGTGGCATCGGGGTAATGGAATCCTTTTTGAAACACGCGGATGTCCAGGGTGTGGCGGTCTGTGATGTGGATGATCTCCATTTCCGGATCCAGAACGAGAAGCGCAGCCGCGATCTGGGCCGGACTCCAGGCAAGCAGGCGCTGGAAAAGGTTTACGCCGAGCGCTCCCCCGGCGGGAATTGGAAGGGCTGCGCGACCTACGAGGACTATCGCGAGTTGCTGGCACGTGATGACATCGACGCCGTGATGGTGGCGACGCCCGATCACTGGCACGGCCTCGTCACGATGACGGCGCTGCGGAGCGGCAAGGATGTCTACTGCGAAAAGCCGATGACGCACCTCTACGCCGAGGGCCACGCGATCCATCGGGAGGTGGCGGCGAGAGAGGCGGTCTTCCAGGTCGGTTCGCAGCAACGTTCCGAACCCCTCTTCCAACAGGCCGTCGAGATCGTGCGCAACGGCCTGATCGGAAAGGTCTCGAAGGTGGAGGTGGGCCTGCCGGTCGGTCACGACCAGCCCGAGGGCGATGCCACGGAGAAGACACCACCGTCGGACCTCGATTACGACATGTGGTGCGGCCCCTCCGAAATGCTGCCTTACATGGAGGCGCGACACCACTGGACCTGGCGCTGGCACCTCGCCTTCGGCGGCGGTCAGTTGATGGACTGGATCGGCCACCACAACGACATCGCCCATTGGGGCATGGATTTTGACCAGACCGGTCCCACCGAAGTGCTTGCAAGGAACTGGACCTTCCCCACCACGAAGGTCTACAACTCGCCGGTCGATTACGACGTGGTGTCTCGCTACGCGAACGGCACCGAGATCGTGATCTCGTCGCGGAATCCGATGGGTGCGAAGTGGATCGGAGAGAATGGCTGGGTCTACGTGAACCGCGGCAAGCTGGAGGCCTCCAATCCGGCCTGGGCCGCAGCCGGTTTCGTGGCGGGTGATTGGAAGGCTTATCAGACGCCCGG
The DNA here is from genome assembly GCA_041917795.1 of Verrucomicrobiales bacterium. Taxonomy (GTDB): domain Bacteria; phylum Verrucomicrobiota; class Verrucomicrobiia; order Verrucomicrobiales; family DEV007; genus Arctic95D-9. The sequence continues at coordinate 156,387 of JAYRWX010000028.1, read as the reverse complement.
TCACCAGCGGAACTTCGTCGACTGCGTGATCTCGCGTGAGGCGACGATCGCTCCGGCGGAGACCGCGCACCGCTCCATCACCCCCGGCCACCTCGCCTACCTCTCCCACGCGATCGGTGGACCGGTGAAGTGGGATCCGGCGGCGGAAAAGGTGGTCGGCAACGACGATGCCGCCGCGCGGCTGATGGCCCTGCCCTACCGTGGTGATTGGAAGCTCTGAGCGGTCCGGCGTATGCGCGGGAAGAAACGCGGGGCTAGGATCCTCCGTCGATGGCCGTCGAATTCGAAGAGCTTTTTCGAGAACGCCATGCCGGTCTATTCTGGAATGTCGACCCGGCGAAGATCGACCCATTGGCGCATGCCAGTTTTGTGATCAGACGGGTCGTGGAGCGTGGAAACCTCTAGGAAGTCCAGGCAACCTGGGCCCACTACGGTGAGGCCGCCTTTCGCAAGGCCTTGCTGGAGGCGCGGGATCTGAGCATGAAAACGAGCCACTTTTTCGCCCATCAGTTCCGGGTGCCTCTTGAGAGTTTCCGGTCCTATCGCGAAGCACCGGAGCATTGTCTATTTCGGGGATGCCGAGACGGAGCCGGATCCCGTGGACCTGCGCGAGAGGACCTGGGAGGAGGTGAAGGCCTGCGTGGCGGATAAAGTCCGCCTCTGACCTTTAGACTGCCCCCGGTCCGCTCTCTCCCGAATCGATCGCCTGATTCTCCAAGTCGAGGTCTTGGCGGAGGCGTTCGAGGGATTCGGCGGTGCGGGCGACCTCGGCCTCGGCGTCATGGGTCTGCATGTAGCCTTTCCGCCAGATCAACACCCCGGTGACGAGACCGAGGATGAAAAAGAGGAACATCGCCACCGCGTAGTAGCCGATGCCTCCCTGGAGGAAGGTGTCCATCGCAGGCAGGTCGATGGCGAGGATCATGGAGATCAATTGACGGTCTCGGCGACGGCGATGGCACTGATGATGAGCTCGACGCGACGGGCTTTCCAGTCGGAGAAACGGCGGTCCTGTCCGGCGGCGCGGACCTTGACCACGGCTTGCTGGACGCCCCGTTCGAGGAGCCGCTCGCGGACGGCATCGGCGCGACGGGCGCTCAGTGCCTCGACGAAATCAGGAGTGCCCTCGCCCCCGGTGTAACCGACGATGGTGACCTGAACCTTGCGACCGAGGCGACGCACGGACTGCGCGCAGCGGTCGACCTTGTCCATCTCAACGCGGGTCATCGCGAAAGATCCCTCGGGGAAAAACACGGCGTGGTCATCCTCGGCACCATTCCACAGGCTGGCGGGGGCCTCTTCACGAGGCTCGGAGACGCGCTGAACGACCGCCTGGAGCACGGGCGCCGCAACCGGCTCGGGCTCGATGACCGGGGCCACCTCAACCACCGGTGCGGGAGCGACCTCGGCGATGGGTTCATCCTCGATCGCCGGCACCAGATCCTCGAGCGGGATGGGCGCAGCCTCTTCCTCCATTTCGACGGAGAGCGTCGCGAGGGCGTGGGCGGCGTCGAGGGCACGAAGCTTTTCCTTGAGTTCCTCGATCTCCTGCTCACGCGAGGCACGCTGCATCATGACCGCGCTGATTTCGTTCTGGAGATCGCGGATGGATTCGGCCCGGGCATCGAGGCGCTGGCTCAGGGTCTCGATCTCGGCGAGGCTGGCCTGGAGTCTCGCGGTCTCGGCGTTGCGGGCGGCGGTTTCAAGTTCAAGCTGTTCGCGGAGCTTGGCGACCTCTCCGGCAAGCAGCGTGGTCTCGCGGGCACGGCTTTCGGCGAAGGTGTCCTGCTCGCTGCGGATCGCGGCGATGCGGGCTTCGGTTTCTTTTTCGATTCCGGCAAGCCGCACCTGGGCCTCGGCCTCACCGGCTCGATGCTGATCCACGAGCGCCTTGAGTTCCCCGAGCTCCCCGGCGATGGCGTTGGCCTCCGCCTCTTTTTGATCGAGACGGGAGGAAAGCTGGAGGGTGCGCTCGTCGCTGGCGCGCAGGGCCTCTTCGAGCTCCCCGATGGCGACCTGCGAGATACGGCGCTCCTCGAGGGCGCTGTCGAGTTCGGTCTGGAGACGATCGATGCGCTGTTGCAGCGGAGGCACGAGCCCCTGGGCATCGACGAGGGCACGCTGGATCTCGATGATCTCGATCTCGCGGCGGCGGGCGGCTTCTTCCATCTCGGCGACGCGACGGGAGGCACGCTCCAGCTCGCGGATCACCTCGTCTTTCTCGCGGGAGACGCGGGAAAGCTCCTCGCGCATTTCCACGAGCGACGCATCCGATGCGGCAAGGCGTTGGGAAAGATCGTCGATGCGTTTCCCTGCCTCTTCGATGGCACGCTCGGCATTGAAGATCCGTCGGTCGGATTCGTTGAACTCCTGGGCGCGGCGCTCCAACTCGGCCCCGAGGTGGGCGGCCTCGGTCTCGAAGCGCTTCGAGCGGCGGGCGTGGTCATCGGCCTCGGAGCGGGCACGATTGAGCTCGTTGTAGCGGTCCACGACGGCCCGCTCGAGGACCTCGACGCGGGACTGGAGGTCTTCGGTGAACTGGAGGCGGGCTTTGACGCCGGCGTTGAGGGTACGGGACTCCTCGGTCAGGGCCTCGAGTTCCCCCTGCTTCTCGGCGAGGTTTTCCTTCAGCAGGCGAACCTGGTCCCGCTGTTGGCGGAGTTCGGAGGAGAGGTCGTTGACCTCGGCTCCGCGGTCTTCGATGATGGCCTCAAGCTCCTCCATCTGGGCGCGGGCTTGATCGTAGTCGGCGGTCTTGGCGGTGAGCGCGATGCGCAGATCACTGAGCTCGCGACGGGTCTCGTGCAACTGGGCTGCTTCGGCCTCAGCGGCGACAAGGTTCTCGCGCAGGTCGGACATCTCGGTCTCCAAGGTGGCGACCTGACTGCGCAGACCGGCGAGTTCGACCTCGAGCTGGGACTTGTCGGCCTCGACCGTGCCCAGGAAGCCGAGACGACCCTCCAGTTCGCTGACGAGGCTGACCTTGCCGAGCAAGGCGCGGCGGACGTCGTAAAGTTCGTGACAGGCGTCGTTGAGCTCGGCCTGGAGCGAGCTGCGCCGGCGGCGTAGGGTCTCCATCTCGGCCAACTGACCGCGGACTTCGGCAATCTCTCCGTCGCGGGCGGCGATCGTCTCGCTCTGCTCCGCAATCTTCAGCACCCGGGCTTCGAGGTCCTCCTGGAGGGCGACGATCTCGCCATCGCGAGCCTGTAACTGCTCCTCGAGGGAGGCGATCCGAATTTCGCCGGTCTCGACCTGCTCACGCAGGCTGGCGATCTCGGCGTGTCCGCTTTCGACTTCGGAACGGAGGGCCTCAACTTCGGCGAGGGAGACGGATCCCTTCGAGGTCCGGAAATGGCGGAGCTCGCGGCTGCGTTGGGCGAGCAGGGCCTGCATCTGGAGGCTGGCGGCGGGAATCACGGGCGGCTCGTCGGGGACGACCGTCTCGGTGCTCGCTTCCGGAACCGGCACAGCGATCAGCTTGGCTTCGAGGGCCTCGACCAACTGGAGCTGGGTCTGGTAATCGACCCGGACCCGGTGAAGTTCGTCGTGGGTATCGATGAGATCTTGCTCGAGATCGCGGACGCGGGCAATCAGGTCATCCTGCGGTGCGGGGGCACCCTCGGTATTGACGGCAAAGGGCAGCACGGTGGGCTGGCGGTCGCGCTCGAGATCGGAGCGGAGCCGGGCGGTCAGGGCACGCTCTTCGGCGAGTTCGGCCTCGATCCGGGTCAAGCGGGCGGCGCTCTCCCCCGCCGCAGCGAGGATTTGCTCATCCGGAAGCGATTTACCGGCTTTTTCGAAGGACTCGGTCAGCAGGGCGATGCGGCGGTCTTTCTCGGCCAATTCGCTTTCGTAGGCGTCGCGATCGGTCTGCCAGCGGACCCGGAGTTTTTTGAAAAGGTCCTGCTGCGAGCTGCCGAGGGCGCTCCATTGGCTGGCGAGGTTCATGTTCTCCTCGACTGCATTGGCGAGTCGCTGGCTGTAGCGCCCCCAGATGAGCTTGGCGAAGAGCAGGCCGATCCCGAAAAACAGAATCGCGGCGATGCCCACCGGCAGGAGGTTCTTGAGGAGGAAAAACGAGAAATCTTGCATGAGGACAGGAGAAGCGGGTCTGGTGGCGGCGAGTCGGTTCAGGCAGCGGACAATTCCGACTTGATCCGGGAGATCTCGTCGCGGGTACGTTCGCAGTCGGCAAGCGCGGTGCGGGTTTGCTCCTCGACGGATTCCGCGAATTTACGACTTTTTCGCCAGATTATCCAGCCTCCGGCGAGCCCGAGGAGCAGAAAACTGAAACCGCCGATGGCGAAGGTGAGGACCCAGTCGAGCAGAAAGACCTGGGAAGCGGGGGTGAAGAAGGATTCCATTCGGGATCAGGGAGCAGGAGGAGTCGGGACGGGCTTCAGGGAGACTTCGACGCGGCGGGCTTTCCAAAGCTCGGAGCGGCTCACATTGGAGACGTCGACGGTCTTCGTGGCAAGCCCGAGTTGTGCCTCGCCGAGGCCGAGCCGCACGAGTTCGGCCTTGACGTTGCCGGCACGGCTGAGGCTGAGTTCTTCGTTCCGGTCCGCGTTGCCGACGTTGTCGGCGAATCCGGTGATCTCGAGCGCGACCTCGGCGCCGGACTCCTTGATGGCGTTGAAAATCGCGGTGACCTTGCTCCGGTCGTCATCTCGGAGCACATCACTGGCCTTGTCGAAATAGATGGGGTTTGATTTCAGGATCTCTGCCAGTTTGGTGCGCTGCTCGGGCAGCAAGGCCGGTTTGGGAAAGGGTTGGTCGGCGTGGAGGAGGAGGTTGTGCACCTTGTAATCCTGCGGCAGCAGGTTGACCGCGAGATTTTGGAGGATCTGCCGGTCGGGCAATTCGACGGTGCGTCCCTCGAGGCGGAGTTCGCCCTTTCCCCATTGAAGTTCCGCGATCCCGAGCCGGGGGAGCGCCTCGGCAAAGAAGTCGGCGAGACCCCTCGTCCATGCATCGCCCGGGCCGGACTCGACGCGCTTGAGTTCGTTTTTGATGCTGAGCTTCGGTTTGCTTTCCTTGATCCTCGATTCCAGCTCGGCGACCCAGTCGGACTCGGGAAGCTCTCCGGCGAGCACGAGCAGATCCTCCGTCAGGGTCGCGGTCAGGCGCACCTGGCTCTCGGAGGCAGATCCAGTGGAAACCAGCAGGTTGGATTCGATTTTCACGCTCCCCTCGCCCTGCCCCAGAGGAGCGAAACGGGCGACCAGTCCGTCGCGAGTCTCGGCGGTGCCGACCGTACCACTAAGTCGGACCCGGGTCCGGCCGAACTCGACGGTCATCTCGCCCTGCGATTGCGATAGCAGGGGAGGCAGCAGATCCGCGAGACGATCTTGCCAAGCCGCCGGTCCGCATTCGGCGCTGACCTCGATGCGATTGCTCAGCCCGCCGGAAATGCCCGCCTCGCGGACGATGGACTCGACTTTCTCGCGATCAGCGGCTGCCGAAAGGACTCCCGTCAGGGTCACTCCGAAGCGGTTGCGCGTGACCTTCAACTCGGCATCGCGGGTGTAGACGACGACGGGTTTCACCACGATCGCATCGTCGACCGAGATCCCCTCCATCCGTCCGGCGATCTGGAGCAGACTTTCTTTCAATCCATCGTTCGGCACTTCGCCCGCGGGTCGCAACACTCCCTCGGCCAGGGTGACGTCGACAGCACCCCCGTGGGCCAACAGTCCGGAAGTCAGGGAGACGAACTCCGCCATCTCGGGGAAGCTCAGGATCATCGGATCAAAGGTGATGGCATTGTCCACCTGCGAGACCCCGGGCACGGATTGGAGACGCGTGCCGAGCATTTCCCGGCCGGCCTCGTCGAGACTGGACAGGGTACCTTCGACCTTCACACCCTGTCCACTCGCCGCACGCACGACGCGGATCCGCGGCGGCAAGGTCGGGCGGATCGTGAGCGACTCGCCGGCCTTCGGATCCCAATGGGCGCCCGGCACCTGGCTGGCGAGCAGGGCCAGCACCACCGGGATGTCGGCAGGCTGATCGACACTGCCGGAGAGGCTCCCGTTGAGGTGATCAAACACCACCTCCACCCCATCGTAGCCTTCTTTTTTTAAAACTTCCTCAGCGAGGAATTTCAGCTCTTCCTCCACCGAGCCACGCAAGCCGACCTTGGCATAGAACGCCGACCCCGCGACGGCCAAACCAAACAAAAGGGTGATCACGAGGAACCTCATCGACGCGGCAAAGTCAATCCCTCACAGTATTCAAAAGGTGCTTAGTTCTCAACCCGCGATCCCGGCAGACTGATCTTTTATGCAGATCTGAGAAAAAGTTTTATTCCCACCTTCCCCCGCCCGGAAGACACGGTGAAATGGGAGTTGGCGGAAAATGTCGGATTGTGATTCATTGGGAATACGGACATGGCCGGAAATGACAGCCTCGGAGGCGCCAAGCCGGTGACGGCCGAATTGCCTCTGCCTCCCCGGTTGCAGGGGACTCTGGAGCGTTTTCGCGAGCGACTTTGGTCGATCAAAATCGCGGAGGGCGCCTTGGCCGGCTTGCTCGGACTGGGCCTTTCTTATCTGCTGGTCTTCGCCCTCGATCGTTTCCTCGACACCCCGGCTTGGGCGCGCGCGGCGATCTTGGTCGCAGGGTTTGGCGTGCCCGCCTTCGTGCTCCCCATCCTCTGGCATCGCTGGGTGTGGCGTCAGCGCACCCTCGCCGACGCCGCCCGCTATCTGCGCCGGCATCATCCCCGGGTGGGCGATGAATTGCTCGGCATCGTCGAGTTGGCCCAGCGGCAGGAAGGAGGTGCCAGCCGCACTCTCGTCAACGCGGCGATGCATCAAGTCGACGAGCGGGTCGGAGAGCGGGACTTTTCCGATTCGGTGCCGACACGCCGTCATCGTCGACGGATTTTTGCCGTCGCAGCCATTGCCGGAATCGCAACATTGCTCGCGGTCCTCAGCATCGAAGCCTCTCGCAACGCGGTGCTGCGCTGGGCTTCGCCATGGCGCGACACCGACCGATATACCTTTGCGAAGATCGAGCCGGTTCCGGAGTCCATCGTCGTGCCCTACGCGGAGCCTTTTCCGCTCGCGACACGCTTGCAACAGGGTTCGGAATGGACCCCCGAACAAGCGGTGGTGAAACTGCCGGGCGAAATCCGCCTCTCGTCCACCCGAGACCAGGATGCCTACGCATTTTCGCTGCCGCCACAAAAGGAGGAGGGCACCCTGAAACTGCGGGTCGGCGATGCCCGGGAGAGGATCGCGGTGACTCCCCTGCCCCGGCCGGAACTGGTGTCGCTCGAGGCGGTGATCCGGCTGCCCGACTATCTGCGCTACGCGAGTGATCCGGTGCGTGAAATCCGTGGCAACACGCTGCCTCTCGTGGCCGGCGCGGAGGTGACGGTGCGGGGAACGACCTCGCGAACCATCGCGACCGCGCGGATGGACGGGAATTCGATCCCCCTGACCGAAAAGGGTTTTGCCAGCGATCCCCTCTCCACCGCGGAACGGTCCCAGCATCGTTTCACGTGGAAGGATGAGTACGGTCTCGAAGCCAAGAGCCCGCTTGAGTTGACCTTGATGACCGTGCCGGATGAGAGACCCGAAATCTACGCGCACCAGGTCGAACCCAAACGCATGATCCTGATCAACGAGGTCGTGGCCTTCGACATCAGGGCGAACGACGACTTCGGGCTCCGCGAAGTCGGCCTCGAATGGGTGCCGGTGACCCGGGAAAAAGCCGCGGCCAAATCCGGCGAAAAGCCGGTGGCCGCAGGCGATCCGGAAAAGACGACCCTCGAGACCCGCGGCACCTTCTCCGGCGTCCGTGAAGGTCTGGCACCCGGTTCCTACCAAGTGCGGGCTTTCGCTTCCGACTACCTGCCGAATCGTGAGCGGGTCTACTCGCCGGCCTTTCAAATCATCCTGCTCAGCCCCACCGAACACGCCCGCTGGCTGACGGAGGAGTTTTCGAAATGGTTCCGTGGGGCCCGCGAGGCCTACGAGCGCGAACAATCGCTGCACGAGACCAACCTCGGACTGCGCGAACTGAGTGCCAAGGAGCTCGACCAGCCCGAGATCCGCCGCCGGATCGAAGAGCAAGCCTCAGCCGAGTCGGCCAACGCCCGCCGGGTCGATGCCCTTACCAGTTCCGGCCGCGCCCTGGTCGGGGAGGCAACCAAGAACCCGGAATTCGACGCGGAGCGCCTCGACCGCTGGGCGGAGATGATGCGTTCGCTCGATGAGATCGCGAGACGCCGCATGCCTTCAGTTGCGGATCTGCTCCAACAGAGCTCCCGGGCACCGGGCAATCCGGAGACACCTCCGTCCACCCCGTCGGGCCCACCAGCGACACCCGGGCTGAACGGAGAAACGCTCGCGGCCGCCCCGGGCGACCCACCGAAACCAGCCTCACCCGCGCAAAAGACGCTCGACCGCGCCAACGAAGAGCAACGCGAGTTGCTCGATGAGTTCGCCAAAGTCGCTGACGAGCTCAAGGACATCCTTGCGAGCCTGGAGGCCAGCACCTTCGTGAAACGCCTCAAGGCCGCGGCCCGCAAGCAGACCGAGCTGGCTGATCTGCTGAACCAGGGTCTCGGTGAAAGTTTTGGCATGCCCCGCGAGCGCCTCGCCCAGAAGCTGCGGGAAAGTGGTGAAGCCATGGCCCGGGAGCAAGAGGAGCAGAGCCGATTCGTCCACCGGATCCAAAGCGACCTCGAGGCCTACTACCAGCGCAAGCAGGAGGCGATTTACAAAAACGTGCTCCAGCAAATGAAGGACACCGCCGTGGTCTCCGGCTTGAAGCGCTCCGCCGACGAGATCCTCGTGAATTTGCGCGGACGATCCGTCTCGGCCTCGGAGTATTGGTCCGACACCCTCGACCGCTGGGCCGAGGAGCTGGTGGCTGCCGCTCCGCCCCAGGATCAGAAGCAGGGTGAAGGCAAGGAAGCGAAAAGCTTGCCGCCGGAACTCGTCCTGAAGATCATGAAGGCGATCCAGGGCGAGATGCAACTGCGCGACGAGACCCGCGAGATGGAGGAGACCAAACCCGCCCTCACCAAAGACGAATACGGCACGCGGATGAAAGCTCTGGAACTGACCCAGACTGCGATCCGCGAAGAGGTGGACGAAGTCCTCTCCGGCGTCCAACGCCTGCCTGATGCGCGCGAGTTCGGTCGGGAGGTGCAGTTGCTCACGACGGTGTCGGACATTCTCCGCCGCGCCCACGCGGTGCTGGCGCGTCCCGATTCCGGACCGGAAGCGATCGCCTACCAGACCGAGGCCATCGAGTTGCTGCTCCAGTCCAAGAGGCAGAATTCCGGCGGCGGTGGTGGTGGAGGCAGCGGGGCATCCGGCAACACCGGCAACCAGGGCGGCGGCAACGGCTCGGCCCTGAGCGATGTGGGTCCCCAGGGCACCGGCGGCACACCCGTCGCTCCGGTTTCCCGCGAAGTGGAGCAGTCCACCGGCCGCGCCGGAAAAGAGTTGCCCGAAGAATTCCGGCGCGGGTTGGACGCGTATTTCAACGAAATCGATTCAAAGTGATCTTTAAAGCCATGAAGTCATTCCCGCACCTGGCGGTCCTCCTGCTTCTCACGATCCCCCTCGGAGCCCAGCAGGCCATCGACGAACCAGACCCCTTCAAAGTCATCGGCGAAAAACCCGGCGATCCGGCCGCCGCCCGGGCGACCGCGGCCGATGTGGAGGCGATCGTGGCCGAAGCCGCCAAGGCTCCGCTCAACGCACAGATCTCGCAACACATCCTCAAGCTGGCCGAAGCGGAACGCGACAAGCGGATGGGATTCATGCGCATCGTCATCGACGACATCGTGCGCCTCTGCGAACTCGACAAGGCCCAGCAGGAGAAGCTCGAACTCGCCGCGCTCGGCGCCTCCGAGCGTTCGATGAAGGAATGGCACGAGCAGGCCGAGCGCTACTTCCGGACCCGGCTCGAGAGCACCGATCCCGATGCCGCCAAGGAGATGCTCGACGGCATGGGTGGCGTCAACTTCGGCGGCAACCGGTCCGAGGAGGAAGGCGAGTCGCTCGACCTGTGGAAGGACTCGCTGAAGACGGTGCTGACCGCCGAGCAGGTCGGGCAATACGAGGCAGTGTTGGAGAGCCGCAACCAGGCCCGCATCGATGCCTTCGCGCGGATGTCGGTTTCGGCGATCGACGATCACCTCCGCCTCACCCCGAACCAGCGCGAGAAGGTTTCCGAGATCGTGCAGGGCGCGGCCCGCGACTACCTCTCCGACGTGCAGCGCTATTGGGGAGATTATTTTGAGCGGGGCATGCTGATGTCCCTGATGAATGCCGCCGACGAAGAGGTGCTGAAGGGGATCCTGACCGAACAACAACTCAATCGCCACCGCGAGGCCACCTCGAATTTCGATCACTTCTGGGAGGAGAAACGCCGCAACAAACGCAACCGCGAGAAGGCGGCGGAGATGCGCAAGGCAAAGCAGGAAACCGCGGAACCGGAGCAGGAAAAGGAGAAGCCCGGAGCCGTCCGGGTCGAGGGCAGCGGGATCCGGGTGAAGCTGCAATGAGGTCCTCCTATCCCATCATCGCCCTCCTGGCGCTCGCGGCGGTCTTCTCCGCCCCGGCGGCGCGCGGGCAGGATCCGTCGATCCGCCTGGGCGGCGAGATCCCTCCGGAGGTGGACACCATCTACGAGCGAGGTCTCGCTTACCTGACCCGGCTCCAAAGTCCGGACGGATCGTGGCGCAGCCGCACCGAACACGGCATCACCGGCATCTGCCTGATGGCCTACCTCGCCAGCGGCGAAGACCCGAACTTCGGCGAGCACCGCAATCAGATCAAGAGCGCTCTCCGCGCCATCATCTCGGGTCAGGAGCGCGACACGGGCTACATCCCCAACAGCATGTATCACCACGGCTTCGCCATGCTCGCCCTCGCCGAGGCTTACGGAGCGGTCGACGAGGAAACGCTCTGGGACGGATCCGAGCCCGAGGGTGCGCGCCAGTCCATCGTCGCCACCCTCGAGAAGGCGATCGGTCTCGCGGTTTCGTCCCAAAAGGCGAACCGCTGGGGCGGTTGGCGCTATTCGCCGACCTCGACGGATGCCGATACCTCGGTCACTGGAGCCATCCTGATGGGACTGCTGGCCTGCCGCAATGCCGGGCTCGCGGTCCCTGACGAAACGATCGATACCGCCATCACCTACATGCAACGGAACACGGCATCGTCGGGCTTCGTCGCCTACAGCGGAGGCCTCGGCGGCGGCGGCGAATCGATGGCTCGCTCGTCCGTCGCGACCCTGGTCTATGCCGTCGCCCACCGCCGCGAGAGCGAAGAATACCAAGCGACCCTGGAGCATATCTCCGGAAGGCTCGATCATCGTGAGTCGGCCCACACCCACTACTTTTACTACTACATGGCCCAGGCCCTCTTTCAGGGAAATCCGGGAGCCTGGGAGGAATGGAACCGGAAACACGTCACCATGCTGACGGAGACCCAAGGTAGCGACGGGAGTTTCTCGGGCAGCTATGGCGAGGCTTACGGAACCGCGATGTCGCTGCTCTCAATCGCGCTGAACTACCGCTTCCTGCCGATCTACGAACGATTCTAGGATGGTCCCTGCATTCCCCGGTCTCCGCTGCGGCATCCTCGCCAGCCTCCTTCTGGGTGCCACTCTCCGTGGTCAAGAGGCGGGCCGGCTGGCCACGCTCGTGTGGAAGAATGGCGACGCGCTCACCGGCGAGTTGCTGCCCGGGGATGCCGGCCGGGTTCTGTTTTGGGCCAAACCTTTCGCGGCGCCCTTTGACCTGTCGAACGGCCAGTTGCTGGGCCTGCGTTTCCCGGTGGAGGCTCCCGTCACCGATGCCGCCGATGCTCCGCAGTTTGAGTTTGCCCTCCGCAATGGCGACCGACTCCGCGGCGAACTCAGGTCGATCAGCGAAGATTCGGTGAGCTTGCGGAGTGCGTCCTTCGAGGGCGAACTCGTCCTGCGCCGCGCGGAACTCATTCGGGTGACCCAGGTCAATGCCAAGTCCGGCGGGCTCTCGGGGATCGGCACCCTCGACCAGTGGAGTTCTTCCGGGCGCGACCGCAAGCCCTCGGATTGGTACACCGACCTCCGCGGCGAGTTGGCGACCCACCAGTGGTCGGGAAATCTTTTCCGCGAGATCCCTTTCCCACCCCGGGTGGTGATCCGGTTCCGGGTGCGTTTCCCCTCCGGTAATCCAGGATTGGAGGTTGGCTTGGTCCGCGAGGCCGAACTAGGCCCCAGACTCGAGACCTGGGATGACCGGCTCGTGCTCACCCACGGGAGCCGCTTTGTCCCGGTGGCCAAGTTTTCGGAAACGACCCGGGAGCTCCAGTTGCGCCTCTTCTGGAACCAGGAGAACGGCGATCTGCTCGTCTGTGACTCCTCCGGCCACCCGCTGGGATCACTCGCAGGAGCCACCCAGGGCGCTGATCCCGAAGACCGGCGTCGTCCCAGCGATCCCTATCGGCGCGGATTTTCGATCCTGAGCCGGAATCCCGAAATGAAGTTCGTCTCCCTCGAGGTGCGGGAATGGGACGGAAAACCCGTGCCCGTCATTGATCTCGGCCAACCGCGCCTGGAATTCCGCGGGCATAACGCGCCCATCCAGAGCGGCAAGGTGCTCCTCAACGACGCCGGGGGCGAGGTTCAGGCCGGTGCCTCCCGCTGGCCCCTCTCCGATCTGCTCGAGTGGGTCCTCGCCGCCGATCCCGGGGACGCTCCCGGTCCCGGGCGCTCGCCCGCTGGCGGATCGACCCGGATCGCTTGGCATCACGGATCCTCGCTCAGCGGAGAGTTTCTCCAGATCACCAAGGCTGGACTCCAGGTGCAACCGGAATGGACCGATACCCCATTGGTCGCCCGCGTCGACGGTATCCGGGAAGTGCGCTTTCCCGAGGATCGAGAAGCAGTGCTGCCGATGGTGGACACCCTCGAGCTCGATGACCTGAAGATCCGCGGAACGCTGCGCCTCGCTGCCGATGGCACCGCTCCGGGATCGCCCTTGCTGGCTTGGCTCGCGCCCGGAGCCTCCCGCGAGGTGCCATTCAAAACCGGCAATGCCTTCACGATCACCCGCGAGCTGTCGGCCTCGGGCGGTGAGGATGGAATGTCGCCGCTGCTGGGCAGGCTCTACCTTGAAAGCGAAGAGGTCTTGTCCGGACAATTGCTCGCCTTCGGTCCGGACCAAGCCATTTTCGACAGCCGCGTCACCGGCCGCGTCGAGGTCCCCTCGAGTTTCGTCCGGGCGATCGACCTCGGTCTGGCGGGACGCGTCCTCCGCGGATTCACCGACCCGGCCTGGGAGGAGACGGAGGATGCCGAAGACGAGGTGGTGATGTCGGAAGCGAGCGTGACCCTGCGGGGCGGGAGTTTTGGAAATCCCACCCTGCTCCTCGGCGACCGGATCCATTTCGCCTCCCAGTGGCAGGACTCCTACGGCGCCATGACCGTCCGTCTCTTTGCCTCGGGACCCGATCCGACCGTGCCCTCCACCGATGTGATCATTGCCGCACAAGGCAACCGCCTCTTCATCGGCAAACTCAACGAGAGCGGGGCGTTTTCCTTCTCGGGCGACCAGATCCCCATCGTCGACAACCGCGCCGATGTGGATTTCGTCGCCGATTCCCAACATGTCGAAGTCTTCGTGAACCGCAAATCAGCGCTCAAACTCGAAGTCGATCCGGCCAAGGTTTCAGGAAACGGGATCTACTTCAAGATGGGGGGCGGATGGCAAGGCTGGAACCAAGGGGAAAGCTCGATCACCCTCAGCGATTTCCGCATCGACCGATCGCCCGGGAGCATTCCGGATCGCATCATCGATCCGCGGGCGAAATCCCACAGCCTCGCGGTCCCGAGGAGCTTCCGGGAAAAGCCCCCGGGGCACTTGCTCATCTCTCCCGAGGGCGACCTGCTCCGCGGCAATCTGATCTCCGCTGATCCGAAAACCGTGGTGTTCAGCACCGGAGGTGAGAAGCTCGAGTTTCCTCTGGTGCGGGTTGCCAGCATCGTGCGGCTGGATCCCCCGAGCCCGGCTCCCGCCTCGGCCCCGGAACCGGTACTGCCCCAAAGGCCGGAAGAGGACGAGGATGAAGAAGAGGAGCCCCGGCCCTCGGCACCGCCTTCGGTCCCGGATTATCCGCCCGCCATCGCCGAGGCCCCGATCACCCATCAGGTGATCCTCCGCGACGGCACCCGACTGCGGCTCTCGGGAGAGCGTGTGGCCGAGGCCAAACTGGTGGGGTCTTCCCCCACCCTCGGCACCTGCCGGCTTTCTCTCGCCCACATCCGCGAACTGCGCTACCGCCCAACCCAGCCGTTGAAGGAGGTGCAAACACCCTATGCTCTGGCGTTCAACGAATGGAAACCCGTTTTCACGCCCGATCCGGCGATTCCCGATTCCGAGAAGGAGCCCGCTTCACCTTTGGTGGGGAAAGAGGCGACCGACTTCGACCTCGCGATGATCGGGGGTGGGAAGTTCAAGCTCTCCGACCTGAAAGGCCAGGTCGTGGTGCTCGACTTCTGGGCGACCTGGTGTGGGCCATGCATCAAAGCCATGCCCGAGGTCCGCGCCGCGGTCGAAGCCTTCCCCGCCGGCACGGTGAAATTTTGTGCGATCAATCAGGGGGAAACTCCTCCTCTCATCGAGGAGTTCCTTACCGGCCGCCACTGGGAGGATCTGCCCGTGGCCCTCGATTTCGATCAGAGAGTCGGCCAGGCCTACCAAGCCACCGCCATCCCCCATACCGTTGTCATCGACCGCGAGGGCAAAATCGCCTGGGTCCATAGCGGAATGAGCGAGGATCTCCGCAAAGAGCTTTTCGAAGCCATTGCGCGAGTGCTCCAAGCCAACTGAAATTATTAAAAAAACAAGTCTCGACAGAAATTTAGATGCGTTTTATTTTAGAGAACCGTCCGCTTGATCCATGAAAACGACCTCCTCCTCCCTTGCCCTGGTCCTCGGAGCATCCCTCCTCGCTGGTTTCTCTCAAGCGGGAGACGGCTATGGCTATCGAGTCGTCAGTTCGACCTGCTCGGACTGTGCTGACAGCAAGTTTTCAACCCCGCGTTACAATCAGCTCCTGCAGTACCGCCATTCCGAGGATCGGAAGCGCTACAATGCCGCCCCCTGCTGTGGTGAACTGGTGAGACAGGAACCTTACCTGCTGAAGACCGTTGTCGTGAGCAAACGCAAGATCCCCTACTACACGGTCGATGCCTATGGCAACCGCAGCTGCCGCCGCGTCTTGACGACCACCTACAAGGAGATTTACTCCGACGGTAGCTGTCACGTTTGGACCGAACAAGGCTGAGATCCCTCCCTGCCGCTCGATCGTTACGCTGCCGCCGCGATCGCTCCGCCAAGCTCCGTCTCCTCGGACTCGGCTCCACTCCCGGCGAGTTCGCGCAGGCCGGCGGTGATTGAAAAGACGAGGTCTTCGAGGCTTTCGAGAGCCGAATCAATCTTCTCGAGCTGCCCGAGCGTCACCTCTCCCAAGACCTGCTCGCGGCTGAGGGGCACCGGCGACTCGACCTGTTCGGGCGCGCTGATCTCCTCTTGCTCCGGACGTTCCGTCGCCTCGAGAACGGTCACGATGGCTTCCGACTCGACCACGGTGACCGCCAACTCCACCTCGGGGAGAGGGACCTCTTCGACGATCTCCACAGGATCGGCTGCCTCGGTTTCGGTGATCGCTTCTTCCGGAGCAAAAAGAACCGGTTCGCTGCGGGTCACCGGTGAGGATCGCATCAGCTTCGCCAAACCGGCCGCGGCCTCCTGCAATTCATCAAGGTAATCCTTTTCCTTCGGGTCGGGAGTCGGAGCCACGGAAATCGATGGGCGGTCGATCCGCAACGGGGCCTCGGACTGGGGCAGGCTCATCGGTACGACCGGCGCCGTGGAGATGCGGGTCGGATAAAAACGGGCCTCTCCGGGAGCCTGATGATGAAGTGAAATGGCAGTCGCGCCCGACGAGAATCGGGCGTAGAGCATCACCCCCGCCAAGACGAGCAAGAGCGCAATCGTAAAGAGGTAGCCCCAAGTATCCATGATCTGATCCATGATCATCAAGAATTCTTAGATTCTTTCAACCTCAAAATATCAGGATTTTTCACGCAGCCCTACCCGAGGGTCTTGCCGAAAGCTCCGCTCCGGGCGTAATTCCCCTTCAGACCCCATGAGCCTCGACAACCGCGATTACATGAAGGACCGCTCCGGAGGCGGGGTCGGAGGACCCGCGACCTGGAGCGTGATCACCTGGCTGCTCGTGATCAACATCGGGGTCTACGTGCTCAACAACCTGATCCTCTTCAATCCCGACCGAGACCTGTTCGGTCTCTCGCTCGGAGCCTTGCAATCCTTCCGCGTCTGGACGCCGCTGACCTACCAGTTCGTCCACGGGAGCCTCTGGCACCTCCTCGCGAACATGCTGGGACTCTTTTTTCTCGGGCGCATGCTGCTCTCCCTGGTCCGGCCCTCCCAGGTGCTCTGGATCTACCTTCTCGGCGGCTTCGCCGGCGGGGCGCTGCAACTGATCTGGAATGCGATCTTCGGCGATGCCATCATCATCGGAGCCTCCGGATCGGTTCTGGCGATCGTCTTCGCCCTTGCCACACTGATCCCCTACCAACGGATCCAGTTGCTCCTCTTTTTCATCCTACCCATCAGCCTCACCCTTCGCCAAGTCGCCTGGATCTCGATCGCCGCGAATGTCTTGACCCTCATCCTCGGGCTATCAGCGGGCGGGGCGGAGGTGGCGGTGATGGCGCACTTCGGTGGCATGCTCTGGGGCTGGCTCCACATCCGCTTCCGTTTTCACGAGGAGGCTCCGGTCCGGATCATCCGCAGCCAGCGGCAAGGCCCGCGACCGGACAAAAAGCCACGCCCAAAGAAGCCCTATGTGAACTCGGACGTGGACGCCATCCTCGACAAAATCAATGCCGAAGGCTTCCAGAGCCTCACCCCGGAGGAGCGTCGCATCCTCGACCGTCGCAGCAACGATCTCTCCCGGCGGATCGAGCGCGAAAACTGAGATGGACCAGCGCCCGGAGAACGCCTTCACGACCGATTTCGACCCCTTGCTGGCTCGGAGACGCCGTGCTGGGCGACGGACCGCCCGCAGTGCCCTGCGACCCTTGCTTGCCCTCGGTGGTCTCTCGCTGTTCGGTCTGGCGGTCTACCTTTCCGGAAGCCTCGGCATCGCCATGGCCAAAAAGCGCACCGCACCCGCCGTCGCGCCTCTGGCTGCGGTCGCTCCCGCACCGGCCGGCTCGATCCGTGTCGGATCTCCCAACGATCCGCTTTACCTCGCCCATTCCGCGGACAGCCTGCGCCGTTTCTACTCGGCCCATCCGACGGCTTTCGAACGGGCCCGCACCGATCTTTCCGGGAGCGGCATCCGACGGCTCCAGGACTCCCTCGAGCTGCTACCGATCCGCATCGATGCCGACGCCGTCGAGGTCCGCATCACCTCCGGCGCTATTGCCGGGGCCTCGTATTGGATCCACCACACCCAGCTGCCGCCTTCGGCCAAAGTCGACCCCATCGTCGCCCCGGTTCCGGGTTCCGGACTGCGGCCCTGACCTCAGGAGCCTTCGGCCAAGCCACGGCTGCTGAGCGCATGCCAGGTATCCGCCGCCGGATGGGGCGGCTCCTCCGCCTGAGCCCGGCTGAAGGTGTCCTCGACGAACTCCTGCACCTCGCTCTCCAGCTTTTCCAAAATCTCGGGCGGCGTGAAGCCCTCCGCCAGAATGCGTTCGCGGGCCAAGAGGATGCAATCCCGACCATAACGTCCGCTTTTTGCCGTATCCGGCACGTAGCTGGCGTCGTCGTGCTCACCGTGTCCTGAGAGCCTTAGCAGTTTGCCCACGATGAGTTGCGGCCCTTCCCCGGCCCGGGCCCGGGCGATGGCGGTGCGGAAGGTCTCGAGACAAGCCATCAGGTCGGTGCCGTCGATCGAGTAACCGGTCACCCCATAACCAACCGCCCGGTCGGCGAGATCCTCGCAGGCGTATTGGCGGGTGGTGGGCGTGGAGTAGGCGAATTGGTTGTCCGCCACCGCGACCACCAGCGGCAGGCGCTCGACCGCGGCCTGGTTGAGGCCTTCGTGGAACGCTCCGGTCGAAGTGGCCCCGTCGCCGGCAGTGACGCCACCCACCGCGCCACGTTCGCCCCGGAAACGTTTTGCCATCAGCATCCCATTGATCACCGAGACCGAGCTGCCGAGATGGCTGATCATCGCCGGCATGCCCAGCTCGGGACGCCCTCGGTGGATGTTGCCATCACGGCCGCGCATCGGGCCGGTGACCTTGCCGAGATAGGTCCGGGCCGCATCGATGAGCGGTTCGCCGAAAGCGGTGCGCCCGGCCTGGTCCCGGATCAGACCGGCAAACACATCGCCGAGCGATCGATCCAGCTGCCCGCCGAGAGCGTAGCTGAAGGCCTCCTGCCCGCGGCCGACGTAAACGCCGCCCACGATTTTGCCGGCACGGTAGAGCGACGAAATCTTCTCTTCAAAGACCCGCGCGGTCAGCATGCCACGGTAGGCGGTCACAAACTCGTCAGCCGTCACGCGGGTGGGAGATGCTGGAGGTTGGAGGGTTCTGGCCGACATAAGCGCCCGTTGCATCGTAGCCGCGACGCCACCCCTCCCGCAACGAGATTTTTCCACTGTCGCACGGCGCTTTCCGCGCTACAGATGCGGCATGAATCTCGGTGTGATCGGATGTGGAAAAATGGGCAAGGCGCTGCTCGGCGGCATCCTCGGTGCGGGGATCTGCGAGCCCGGTGAGGTGCTCGTTTACGACACCCATGCACCTTCGGCCGAGGCCCTCGCCGACGAGTTCGGCGTCACCGTCGCTCGCTCGAACGAAGCTGTCGTCGCCGGCTCCGACACCGTGCTGCTCTGCACCAAACCGCAGGGCTTCGCCGGCATGCTCTCCGAGCTCGGCGAGCACCGCGACCGACTTCTCATTTCCATCGCCGCCGGTGTCCGCATCGCCACGATCGAGTCACTCACCGACCAACGCCACCGCGTCGTCCGGGTGATGCCCAACACGCCCGCCCTAGTCGGGCAAGGGGCCTCGGCCTACGCGCTCGGCGTCTCCGCGACCGACGCCGACGCCGCGGTGACCGAAGCCCTCCTTGGCGCGGTCGGCTACGTCGCCCGGGTCGAGGAGGACCAGATCGACGCCGTCACCGCGGTCTCCGGCAGCGGACCCGCCTATTTTTTCCTGATGCTCGAGGCTCTCATCGCCGAGGGGATCGCCCAAGGGCTCAGCCCGGAGGTGTCCCGCGATCTCGCCGTCCACACCGCCGCCGGAGCCGCCGCCCTCGTCCTCGGCACCGGCGAAAGCCCGGCGACCCTGCGGGAAAACGTCACCAGTCCGAACGGCACGACCTTTGCGGCCCTCCAATACTTCCGGGCCCGCGAATTCGAAGCGATCGTGCAAGGAGCCGTCCAGGCCGCCGCGGATCGATCCCGCGAACTCGGCCGATCCTAGTCGAACGACATTCTTTTCACTTTTCAGACCCGCGCATTCCGCGCGATCTTCCCCCATGACTGATCTCCGCCAGCACTACGAGGCCAAAGGACAAGGCCACGTCTTCGCCCACTTTGATACCCTTTCCGAACTGGAGCGGCAAAGCCTGCTCGAGCAAGCCGCCGCCATCGATCTCGACGAGGTGGATTCGCTTTATCAGACTTTGGTCAAAGGCGGGTCGGGCGCGAGTGACTTTCCCGCCGCTGAACTGGAACCAGCCGACTACATCCCCCGCCCCGGCCACAACGAGACCGCCGACCCGGGCATGTGGAAAGAGGCGGCGCTCCGGGGCGATGCCGCGCTCCGCAATGGCCGAGTCGCCGCCTTCACCGTGGCGGGAGGTCAGGGCACCCGGCTCGGCTTCGACGGACCCAAAGGCACCTACGGGGTCACCCCGGTGCTCGGCAAATCGCTCTTCAACGTCTTCGCCGAGAAGATCCTCGCCGCCAGCCGGATTTACGGCAAGCCGGTGCCCTGGTACCTGATGACCTCGGTTCTGAATCACGAGGACACCGTCTCCTACTTCGAGCGCCACGACTATTTCGGACTGCCCCGCGAGCGGGTCCACTTTTTCACCCAGGGATTCATGCCCGCGGTCGATGCCGACGGGAAAATCTTGATGTCCGAGCGCGGCGAGATCGCGCTCAGCCCCGACGGCCACGGAGGAGCCCTCCGCGCCCTCGTCCGCTCCGGCGCGATCCGAGAGATGGAGGCCCGTGGCATCGACACGATCTCCTACTTCCAGGTCGACAATCCGCTCGTTCGCTGCCTCGATCCCGCTTTCATCGGCTTCCACCTCATCCATCAATCCGACCTTTCGAGCAAGATGGTGCCGAAAGCCTATCCCGGGGAAAAGGTCGGGGTGTTCTGCCAGCGTCACGGCCAGGCCCTTGTCGTCGAATACAGCGACCTGCCCGCCGAGCTCACCAACGCCACCAATCCCGATGGTTCGCTGCGCTTCAATGCCGGCAGCATCGCGATCCACATCTTCAACCGCGACTTCATCGAAAGACTCGGCGGCGGCGGCGATGAATCGGCCAAACTGCCCTTCCACCTCGCCCACAAAAAGGTCCCCTACGTCGATGCCGCGGGTCAGCGCCACGAGCCCGGCTCGCCGAACGGCTACAAGTTCGAGATGTTCGTCTTCGACGCACTGCCCTTCGCCAAACATCCGGTGATCATCGAGACCGAGCGCGCCGATGATTTCTCTCCGGTGAAAAACGCCGAGGGTGTCGACTCACCGCGCACCTGCCGCGACGACCAGCTCCGCCAGTTCGCCCGCTGGGTCCAGGCCGCCGGGATCGCCTTGGAAACCGATGAGACGGGCTTGCCACCTTTCGCCTTCGAGATCTCGCCGCTTTTCGCCGACACCGCGGCACGGTTCAAGAAAGCCTGGGACGCGCTCCCCCACAAACCGGTCCTGACCGAGGGCTTGGTCCTCGTCTGAGGAAGCGCGACGCTTCCCCTCCGCTCACGCACACCCGGTCAGGCCCTCCTTGACCGTCCCCCGCGCCGTGCTGTAGTGCATCGGTCTTTCAAAATCCCAGCCTTCGAAAATCCCCATGTCCGCGGAATCCCGTCTCGCCGAACTCGGCATCATCCTGCCTCCACCACCCAAGCCCGGCGGCGTCTACAAACCGCTCGTCCGCGTCGGCGATCTCGCCTGGCTCTCCGGCCACGGACCCTGCACCGATGGCGAGACCTACGTGACCGGCCGGGTCGGTGCCGATCTGAATCTGGAGGAGGCCCAGGAAGCCGCCCGCCTCGTCGGTCTCTCCCTGCTCGCGACCATGAAACGCGAACTCGGTTCGCTCGACCGCGTCGTCCGTCTTGTCAAGACGCTCGCCTTGGTCAACTGCACCGACGACTTCACCCAGCAGCCGGCGGTGATCAACGGCTTCTCGAATCTCTTCGCCGACGTTTTCGGACCCGATGCCGGAGTCGGCGCGCGCAGCGCCATGGCCGCGAACACCTTGCCGGGCAACATCCCGGTGGAGATCGAAATCATCCTCGAAATCCGGGACTGAACGCCGCCGACCATGTCACCGATCCGGAATCTCGCCTCCGTCGCCTCGCCCGCCCTGCTCTTCGACGCCGACGCCATCTCGAGGAACCTCGCCCGCACCCTCGATCTGGTCGGCGGCGATCCCGCGCTGTTGCGGCCGCACATGAAGACCCACAAGTGCCGCGAGATCCTCGAGGAGCAGCTCGCTCTCGGGATCCGGCAAGTCAAAGCCGCCACCATCGCCGAGGCGGAACTCGCCGCCATCGCCGAGGTGCCGGACATCCTCATTTCCTATCCTTTGGTCGGTCCGAATGTGGCCCGATTCATCACCCTGACGGAACGGTATCCTTCCTCGCGGTTCTCCGCTCTCGTCGACTCGCGAGCCGGTCTCGATGGCTTCGCCGCAGCCAATTCATCGGCAGATCTTTTCCTCGATCTGGATTGTGGGATGCATCGCACCGGCATCGGGCCCGGTGACGACGCCATCGCCCTGATCCGATCCTTGGTCGCGCACCCCACCCTCCGCTTCGCCGGCATCCATGCCTACGACGGCCACATCCACGACCCTTCGTTGGAGGAGCGCGACCGTCAGTTCACCGAGGCGAAAAACCTCATCGTGGCCTTCGTCGCCCGCGTCGAGGCCGAGGTGGCTCCAGTGCCGCTGATCGTCAGCGGTGGCTCGCCCACGTTCGCCCTGCACGCGGCCTGGGCGCAGGCCAGCGGGCGGGCCCATCAGGCTTCGCCGGGCACCACCGCGCTTTGGGATTGCGGTTATGGCGAAGCGCATCCCGACCTTCCCTTCACTCCGGCGGCGATGCTGCTGACCCGCGTCGTCAGCACGCCGGGTGAAGATCGCATCTGTCTCGACCTCGGACACAAGTCGGTCGCCGCCGAGATGCCGCTGCCCCGGCGCGTTTCCTTCCCATCCCTTCCCGACGCCGAGTTGGTCTCGCAGAGCGAGGAACACCTCGTGTTGAAAGTGACCGATCGTCAGCGTTGGCCGGTTGGCACCGAGATCATCGGCATCATGCGCCACGTCTGCCCCACCGTGGCCCTGCATCAACAGGCCCGCATCGTCCGGGACGGAGCGGTGACCGATGAGGTTTGGAAAATCGCCGCCCGTGACCGGATTTTGACGGTGTGATGGGTCACTGACCGAGCGAGTTGGCCGGGACAGTTCCTTCACGTCCGTCAAGGAGGCGCACCTTGGCGATGCTGCCTTGGCGATCCAGCAACTCGACGCGGTTGCCTTCGTAGAGGCGGACCAGCACGCCATCGACATTGGCCTGAACCTCCTCCATCACGATCGCCACCCCCAGGGACCTGAAGGTGGGGCGCTCGACAAAAATGGAGCTGCCCGGCATGGGAGCAGGTGCCGCCGGAGTCGCGGGGGCGGGCGGCGCTGGTTTGGGAGCGGGTGCCTCAGGCTGAGGAGCGGGCGGCGCGGGCCGGGAAACCGGCTGCTCGGGCTTGGGCGCGGGCGGCGCGGGTCGGGAAACCGGTGGCTCGGGTTTGGGCGCGGGCGGCGCAGGCCGGGAAACCGGTGGCTCGGGTTTGGGCTCTGGCAGCGCAGGCCGGGAAACGGTCTCCTCGGGCTTCGGGGCGGGAGGTGCATTGAATCCCGGAGGACTCGGGATGCCGACTCCATCGCTACTTCCCTCACTTTGGGACGTCATTTCCGCAGCCGCAGGCCGCGAGGAGGTCGGATCTGACAGGGTTGGGTCGGGGGCAAAAGAGGGTTCAGTCTCCTTGCTGCGCCGGAAAAGTTTTCCCAACAGGGACGGCTTTTCTCCAGATCCCACGGTCGCCATGGTGACAGCCTCAGTGGGGGCGGAAGCAGGCTCAACCGGGGCCGCAGCCGGAGCCGGGGGCGCGTCTGTCGAACCTACCGGCGTCTCGGGGTAAGCCGAAGCGGGCGGGGCGGGCAGCAACGCCGCATCGACCTGGGAAGCCTCCTTCCCCTTGAGAAAGTTGAACAAGCCTCGTTTCGCGGGGAGGTCGGTCCGATCGGTCGGGGGAGCGGAAGGAGCCGTCGCGACTGGCGCAACCTCGGGTGGCGCAGGCGCTTCGCTCCGAACCTTCGTCGTCGGGCCCGTCTCGAACTCGGGCACATAGGCGTCGCGTCGCACCGGGGGGGTACCGGCTCCGGAAGCTCCGGTGTTCGCAGTCACGGTCGGCTTGTAGAATTGGAGGTACTGCTCGGCTGAAGTGAAGGTCGGCGTTTGCATGCCCACCGCTGCCATCGAATTCATCATCTCCTTTTTCTGCCGGGCGGCGAGCGCGGCATTCCTCAGCTCGGCATCATGCTGGGACTGGGTCCAGGCGGCGTTGCCTTGCACGCCATAGCCCGTCGGTGGTGCAGACGTGACTACGGCATCCTGTGAATTGCCAAGCGTGGCGAAGAATGATACGGCCATGGTCGGCCAAAGCTGCCTTCTCATGATGTCGGTGGGTGTTTCGCCGACCAGTTTGCCCCCAATCCCCCCAAAGTTCCAGCCCGGAGACCATGAATCTGCTTTTCGACGTCCACCTCGACCTCAGCCTCAACGCACTTGAATGGAACCGCGATCTGACCCTGCCCCTGCAGGCGATCCGAGATCTCGAGGCCGGCAAGACCGACATGAAAGGCCGCGGCGCAGGCACGGTTTGCCTCGATGAAATGCGCCAAGGCGGCATCGGCCTCTGTGTGGCCACCCAGATCGGGGGCTGCATGAAACCGCGCGGACCGGTGGCCTGCTGGGAGTCGCCCGCCCAGGCCTGGGGCATGACGCAGGGACAACGCCACTATTACGAAGCTCTCTGCGACCTCGGCGAGATGGTCCAGATCCGCAACCTTTCGGAGCTCGACGCCCATCTGGATCTTTGGAAAGATCCCGTCGCGGCGGCCGCGGCCAAAGCCCCGGTCGGCTACGTGCTCTCCCTCGAAGGAGCCGACTCGATGGTGACCCTCGACTATCTCGAGACCGCCTGGGACTACGGACTGCGTGCGATGGGGCCCTCGCATTACGGCATCGGCCGCTACTCCATGGGGCACGACCAGGTCGGAGGCCTGCGGCCGGGCGGGGCGGATCTGATCCGCAAGATGGACGAGCTCGGCATCATCCTCGATGTCACACACCTCAGCGACGATTGTTTCTTCGAGGCGCTCGACCTTTACCAAGGCACCGTTTGGGCGAGTCATTCGAACTGCCGGACGCTGGTCAACGATCCCCGCCAGTTCAGCGACGAGCAGATCAAGCTCTTGATCGAGCGCGGTGCGGTGCTCGGCGCGGTCTTCGACGCCTGGATGATGATTCCCGGCTGGGTCCGCGGCAAGACTACCCCGGAAGAAACGGGGGTGACGATCGCCCACATCGGCGATCACATCGACCACATCTGCCAACTCGCCGGCAACGCCGGCCATGTCGGGATCGGCAGCGACCTCGACGGCGGATTCGGACGCGAACAAAGTCCGCTCGATCTCAATTCGATCGCCGATCTCCAGTCCTTGCAAGGCATCCTCGAAAAGCGGGGGTACTCCGCGGCGGACATCGCCGGCATCTTCCACGGGAACTTCCTCCGGCTGCTCCGCGAGGCTTGGGCCTGAGATCGCCAGCTCTTCAATCCCCGTCCGCCGTCCGGCCGAACCATTCCCACATCAGGATCGCGCCCGCCACGGCGACGTTGAGCGAGTCCATACCCGCCTGCATTGGCAGACGGATCAGTTCGGCGCAGCGAGCGGTCATCTCCGCCGTGAGCCCCTCGCCCTCGGAGCCGAGCAAAAGAGCTGTCTTCCGCGCCGGTCGCACCTGCTGCACCGGGCGACTGCCCTCGCCCAGACTCCCCCCGAACAGGAAAAATCCGCTCTCGGTGAGCCGGTCGAGGGTCGCCCCGAGCGATCGCACCTCGAACACCGGCAGGCGAAACACGGCCCGGGCCGACGCCCGGATGCATTTGCGGGCATAGACATCACAGCCTCGCCCGGCTTCGACCAGGATCCCGTCGACACCAAAGGCCGCCGCGCTCCGGATCAGGGTGCCGAGGTTTCCGGGATCGGAAATGTCCATCGGCACGAGCAAACGAGTCGCGCCCGCCAAAAATTGGGCATCAGGCTCACGGGACGGAGGCCGGTCCGCGACCGCATAGATCCCGCGATGGAAGGGATAACCGGCGAGCCTGGCGATCTCCTCGCGCTCCAGTTGTCGGAGAGGGACTCCACGCTCCTGACAAAGCGGGGCGATTTCAGGATGCCTCCCCTTCTCCACGGCCACTTCACGAACGGAAAAGTGACTGGCGAGCAGGGCCTCGACCGCCCAATGGCCTTCGACGATGATCAAATCTCCCGACCCCGACCGCTTCATTGCCGGTGGACCCGGCATCGGATCAATGCGCGTGGCTTTCCTTTTTGGAGGCCATCAGGTTGACCACTCCCATGATTACCAGACCGGCGGCACCGGCGATGCGGAGCAGTCCGCCGATCGGCGAGCCTTGGAAAGCGGCGATGCCATAGATTGCGATGGAAGCGCCCATGAGGATGGTGAACAGCGGACCGGCGGTGTTGATCGTCTTTTCGGAAACCGGCAGGCACCCCATCACGGTGAACATGACCGTGAAACCGAGGAGGAAAAGCCAGAGCGGCGTCCAAAAACCTCCGGAAGCGGAGATGCAGACCTCGCCAAGCAGCCAGGACAGGCCGGCAAGAAAGTAAAAACCGTGGGACAGGGTGTTCATGACGCGGGGAAAATGGTTTGAATTACCGAAGAATCAAGAGGCGAATCAACGGCGGCCTTTTTCACGGAACTCACCAAAGGCGCGGAACTTCTGATAACGCTGCTCCAGCAAGGCCTCGGGGTTGATCGACTCGATTTCGCGGAGGTGGCGGAGCACGGCGGACTTGAGGTTGATCGCCGAAGCGACGTGGTCGTGGTGGGCGCCCCCCATGGGTTCGGGAATGATCTCGTCGATGATGCCGATTTCTTTCAGATCGGCGGCGCTCAGCTTCAGGGCGGTGGCCGCCTCTGTGGCATACTTGCGGTCCTTCCAGAGGATCGCCGCACAGCCTTCGGGACTGATCACCGAGTAATAGGCGTTTTCCATCATCAGCACGCGGTCGGCCACGCCGATGCCGAGCGCACCTCCCGATCCGCCCTCGCCGATCACCACGGTGACAATGGGGACCTTCAGCATCATCATCTCGCGGAGATTGAAAGCAATCGCCTCGGCAATGTTGCGCTCCTCGGCTTGGATCCCGGGATAGGCACCGGGAGTGTCGACCAGCGTGACGATGGGAATGTGGAATTTCTCCGCCAGCTTCATCAGCCGGAGCGCCTTGCGGTAACCCTCGGGATGTGCGCTGCCGAAGTTGCGACGCAGGTTTTCCTTGGTGTCGCGCCCTTTCTGGTGGCCGATCACCATCACGTGGCGACCCTCGAGACGGGCAAAACCACCGGGCATGGCCTCGTCTTCGCCGATGTGGCGGTCTCCGTGGAGTTCGAGGAAGTCGTCGAAAGAATGCTCAACATAATCGAGCATGAAGGGGCGCTGCTGGTGACGGGCGATCTGGACGCGCTGCCAGGGACTGAGATTGCGGTAGACCTCGCCTTTCAGCTTGGTCAGCTTGTCCTCGATGCGCTTCATCTCGCTGCTCATGTCGATGTCGCTGTCGGCGGCACGGTCGCGCAGCTCGGCGAGTTGGCGCTCGAGGTTGACGATGGGCTTCTCGAATTCGAGGGGCTCGGTGGCAGTCATGGGCTCAATAGTAGCGCGTTTCCCGGTCGGGTCTACTTCACAACGTCGACTTTTGATCCGACCCTCAAAATCGTAAAAAGCTCCTCAATGTCCTGATTGGCAAGCATCAGACCATAGGGACGCGCCTCGCCTCCCTCGCCGGCGGACTCGGCCTGGCGCAGGAAGAGCCCCATCTTCCCCGTCCGGATCCATTTCGCGCAGTTCATGTATTGGGGATGGGTGAAATTGACCGGCTGGTTGTCATACCAGGCGACCCGCTCGCTCACCGTGGTCGCCACCGGTGGCTTGAAGTCACCGGGCAAGTTGCGGTCGAGGATCGCGTATTCCTTGAACAGCACGTCGCCGTCGTAGACCCGGAGCGACTTTTTCGCGAGATTGATCTCAATACGGAAATTGAGCGGGTAGACGGTCAAAACCTCGTCGGGAAAAATGAATTCCGAGATCTTCCCGTTCGCCCGCATGATGTAGTCGATCGTCGTGTTGTTGCGGCTGGCGATCGTGACGAGGGCCTCGCCGCGGCGGACCGTGTGTTCCGTCTTGGCGGGCATCGGGATCTTCGAGACGAGCAGGTCCATATTGACCTCGCCGACGATGCGAAGGGCCTCGGGATAGGTGGCCGACTCGGGGAAATACTGCATCAGGTAGAGCAACCGGTCGCGCGCCGAGACGAGTTCGCCCTGGCGGAGGAGTTCCAGCGCCGCATCGAAGTGCCGCTTGCCGAGGTCGGGCCGCTCGCGCACGTCGCCTCCTTTGCCGAGGATGTGGCGGTTCACGTCGATCTCGGGCTGGGCGTACTTCTTCCAGTAAAAGTAGGCACCAAAAACGCCCCCGACGCAGATCAGGAGCGCGAAAAAGGCGAGCAGGAATTTGAGTCGGGCCATCGGGTGGCGGAGATCAGAGCAGTCCGCGGCGCTTGAAGTCAAAGGCGTTGATCCGGAGCGATCGGGCGATCGTCTCCATGGTGAATTTGATCAGGGAGACCTCCCAGGAGTCGTCGATCCCGCAGATCAGGGCGCGGGAAGGATCGCCGCTGGAGCGGATCTCCTCGAGGATGCGGTCGGTGACCTCCTCCCGGGTGTTGTGGACCAGCTCCTCCGAGAGACTGCGCTTGGCGAAATTGAAGCCGTATTGGAGAAAGGCGAAATTGCCATTCTTCCGAAACCACTCGGCGAAGACCTCGGCTTGCTCGCCGAAACCCTCGAACATCAGGTCGTCGTAGCCCTGGGGACGCAGGATACGGGGCCGCTCTGCCTCCATCCGCCCCTCGCGCACCCGCACGGTGCCAGCCGAGTCCATCGGCTCGGTGAGCAGGTGGAAACGGAAGTTCGTCGTGCCGAAGGTGTCGATGAGCCGGTCGGGCTCGTGGACGACGACGGTGGCCTCCATGGCGTAGGCGATGTCGTCGAGGGAGAGGGCGGACATGGAAGGATGAAGCGCGAACATTATCGCCTCCCGCCGGGAAATCCACCGCTTCCACCGGGAAAGCGTTCCGGCGACCGGGCCGGAAAACAAAAATGCGCCTCCGGGGAGGCGCATCCGATTTCAACTGCCGGGGATGCCGACGGTCACTTCGAAGCTTGTTGCTCGATGTAGGCGAAGACTTCGCCAACGCTCGTCAGCTTCTCGGCGTCTTCGTCCGGCACGGTGATGTCGAACTCTTCTTCGAAGGCCATGACCAGTTCCACCGTATCGAGGGAGTCCGCGCCGAGATCTTCGATGAACTTGGCCTCCGGCTTCACCTGCTCTTCGCTAACGCCGAGTTGCTCAACGATGATGTTCTTAACTTTTTCTTCGATAGATGCGTCAGCCATTGGGGATCGGGAGTGGATTTTCTAGTTCCGGGTTTATTACCGGTGCCGGACGGGTTTGGCAACGATTTTTTCGGACCTTTCTTCCCGGCCCCGGAAGCCCGCTGCGGCGGGCCTTGCCCTCTGCTCGGGCGCGCCTATCTTCCCGTGCCGATGACCTTTTCCGACACCCTGGATGCCCTCGATGCGGGAGCTCCCCTCTCCCCGCGCCTGCGCCGCTTCCGCGAACTCCTCGCGCCCCGTGGACCTGCCGCGCTCGAGGCGCTCGCCGCCGAATCGGTCGCCACGACCCGTCGCCATTTCGGGCGCACCATGCGCCTCTTCGCTCCGCTCTACGTCTCCAACGAGTGCATCAACAACTGCTCCTACTGCGGCTTCTCCCGCGACAATCCCATCCTCCGCACCACCCTCACCGTGCCCCAGGTGGAAAAGGAGGCCCGCCACCTCACCGAGCAAGGCTTCCGCAGCATCCTGCTCGTCGCCGGCGAGCATCCCCGCTTCGTCTCGGAAGGATACCTGCGCGATTGCCTCGCGGCGCTGCGCGACTTCGTTCCATCGCTCGCGATTGAGGTCGGGCCGATGGAAACGCCCGAGTATCGCCCCCTCGTCGAGGCCGGCTGCGAAGGGCTCGTGGTTTATCAGGAGACCTACGTCCGCGACGCTTACGCCGCCTACCACACCGCCGGGCCGAAGAAGGACTTCGACTGGCGGCTCGCCTGCCCCGAGCGGGGTTACGCGGCCGGCTTCCGTCGTCTCGGGCTCGGAGTGCTCGTGGGACTCGCGGATTGGCGCGAGGAATTGCTCCGCCTCGCCGCCCACCTCGAGCACCTCCTCCGGGTCTGTTGGAAGGCCCATTTCACCGTCAGTCTGCCGCGGCTCCGCCCCGCCGCCGGAGGCTTCCAGCCAACCCACGACATGAGCGACGCCGAGTTCGTCCAGGCGATCTGCGCGCTCCGGGTCTGTTTCCCCCAGGTCGGCTTTGTCCTCAGCACGCGGGAATCGGAGGAACTGCGCAACGCGCTTTTTCCCCTCGGTGTCACCACGATCAGTGCCGGCAGCCATACCGAACCCGGAGGTTACACCGGCGAAGGCGACGACGACATCCACCTCACCGTGCGCGGCCGCCGCGTCGAACTGGAGGACACCTCCGCCTGCTCTGGTCCGCAGAAATCGACCCGGGCCACCGGCCAGTTTGAAATCGCGGACGAGCGCAGTGCCGCCGCCATCGCCGCCCACCTGCGGGGCATCGGTCTCGAACCCGTCTGGAAAGACTGGGACGACGCCATCCTCGCCGAACCCTCCGCCGCGCTCGCCACGACATGACCATCGCCCTGAATGGCAACCCTTGTGACCTGCCCGATGCCGGGCTCACCGTCGCCGGCCTGCTGGCTCACCTGGAACTCGGGCCCGCTCCCGTTCTCGTCGAGCGGAACGGACTCGCCGTGCTCAGCCGCGACTTTGCCACCGAACCCATCGCCGACGGAGATCGGATCGAAATCGTCCGCATGGTCGCGGGAGGGTGAAGTTCCGGAGTTTTCAGTAGCCCGGACTGAACCTTGAAAACTCCCAAACTTCGATCAGCGAAAGCTGGTCGTGACCAGCAGCGCGCGGTTGAGCAGATTCAGGTACTCGTAGCGAGGGATCTCGCGGCAGCCGAAGCGGCTGAGGTGATCCGTCGTCCACTGGGTGTCGAGCAGCAGGAAATTCCGCGACCGGAGACGCTCCACAAGCGCCACCAGGGCGATCTTTGAGGCATCGGTGGCCCGGCTGAACATCGATTCGCCAAAAAACGCCCCGCCGATCGAGACCCCGTAGAGCCCGCCGCAGAGTTCCCCGTCGCGCCAGCACTCGACCGAATGCGCATAACCGAGTTCGAAGAGTTTCTCGTAGCTCGTCACGATCTCCCGGCTGATCCAGGTGGTGCGTCGATCAGCGCAACCGGCCATCACTTCCGAAAAAGCCGTGTCGAAACGAACCTCGAAAGGTGCCTTCTTCATCGCCCGCCGCAGACCGTGGGGGATATGAAACTCATCAAGGGGCAGGATGCCGCGCGGGTCCGGTGAGAACCAGCCGATTTCTCCCCGGTTGTCCATGGCCATCGGAAACATGCCGCCACGATAGGCCGCGATGAGCACCGCCGGCCTGATGTAACCTTCCCTCGTGAAGATTGACTCGGACATCCCGCTGAAAGGCCTCCAGCCTAGTTTTGGGCTTCGCTTTTGACAAACGGAATTCCGCGAGGCCTGGAGAACTTTCCCGGCGATTCGGCACAATCGCTGCTTGAAAAGGAGGTCCTCACAAGTTAGAGGACCGCCACTATGCCAGTCGCTACTCCCAAACAGTTCGAAGCCATGCTCGATGCCGCCCAGAAGGGTGGCTACGCCTATCCCGCGATCAATTGCAGCAACCTCGTCACGATCAATGCCGCGTTGAAAGCCTTCGCCGACCAGAAGTCCGACGGCATCATCCAGTTCTCGACCGGGGCCGGGCAGTTCGCCTCGGGCCTCAATCACAAGAACATGGTCCACGGCGTCATCGCCCTCGCCGAGCTCACCCATCGCCTCGCCGAACAATACGACGTGCTCATCGCGCTGAACACCGACCACTGCCGCCCGCAGGTCGCCTCCACCTTTCTCGCCCCCCTCATCGAGGAAACCGCCAAGCGCCGCGCCAAGGGCGAGAACAACCTGTTCCAGAACCACATGCTCGACGCCTCGGAACTCCCGCTCGACGAGAACATGGCGATCTCGAAGGAGTATCTGAAACTCTGCGCCGACAACGGCATCGTCCTCGAAGTCGAGGCCGGCGTCGTCGGTGGTGAGGAAGACGGAGCCGCCGGTGGCGAAGACACGCCGCACGACAAGCTCTACACCACTCCCGAGGACATGCTCGCCGTC
Organism: Verrucomicrobiales bacterium; assembly: GCA_041917795.1. Taxonomy (GTDB): domain Bacteria; phylum Verrucomicrobiota; class Verrucomicrobiia; order Verrucomicrobiales; family DEV007; genus Arctic95D-9. The sequence goes on along the minus strand of JAYRWX010000028.1, from coordinate 124,414 downwards.
TACGAGGCGCTGCATCCGATCGGACGCTTCACCTTTGCCGCGACCTTCGGCAACGTGCACGGCCACTACAAACCCGGTGCCGTGAAGCTGAAGCCCGAAATCCTCAAGCAGGGCCAGGCCGCCGTCGTCGCCAAATACGGTGCCGCCGCCGAGTTCGACCTTGTCTTCCACGGTGGTTCCGGTTCCCTCCTCGAGGAAATCCGCGAGACCCTCGGCTACGGCGTCGTGAAGATGAACGTCGACACCGACACCCAGTACGCCTTCACACGTCCCATCGCCGACTTCATGTTCAAGAACTACGACGGCGTCATCAAAGTCGATGGCGAGATCGGAAACAAGAAGCACTACGATCCCCGCGCCTACCTCAAGGCTGCCGAGCAAGGCATGGCCGAGCGCATCGCGGTTGCCTGCGACGATCTCCTCTCCACCGGCAAGTCCATCGGCGGTCAGGTTTGATTTCTCCCGGGGATCCCCATCCCCCATCACCCTTCGCAGATCCCCCGTGCGGCACGCCAATCGGCCATTGCCGCACCGGGGGAAACGTGGCAGGGTCGCGCCTCGAATGAAACAAGTCCCCTGCGCGCTGCTGTCGCTCGGTGTTTCGCTGGCTTTCACCGCCAGCCACGCCGAAGAAAAACCCAAGGCCGAGGCTCCCAAAGCGGAGGCTCCCAAGGAACATCCCACCGGCTACACCGACACTCCGTTCCTGCCCGGCGGCAAGTGGCGCGTCCACGATGACACCCGTCCCCGCCCCGAGGTCGTCACCCCCGGCAAGACCGCGGCCGACGCGCCCTCCGACGCCATCGTCCTCTTCGACGGGAAGAACCTCGACGAGTGGGTCATGGACAAAGACAAGGCTCCGGCCGACTGGGTCGTGAAGGACGGGTACATGGAAGTCCCGCCGAAAGGCACCGGCGTCGGCGGTTACATCCAGACCAAACGCGAGTTCGGCGACATCCAGCTCCACATCGAATTCGCCACTCCCGAAGTCGTCCAGGGCAACTCCCAGGGCCGCGGCAACAGCGGCGTCTTCTTCCTCGGCCGCCACGAGCTCCAGGTGCTCGACAGCTACCAGAACAAGAGCTACGCCGACGGCCAGGCCTCCGCTCTCTATGGTTACAAGCCGCCGCTGGTCAATGCCTCGCGCAAGCCGGGCGAGTGGCAGACCTACGACATCGTCTTCGAAGCTCCCAAGTGGGATGCCGATGGCAATCTTTTGAAGAAGGCCTACATCACCGTCTTCCACAACGGCGTCGTCACCCACAATCGCCAGCCCTACCTCGGCGCCACCGGACACAAGAGCGTCGGCAACTACAACACCGTCGCCGAGCGCGGTCCGCTGAAACTCCAGGACCACGGCAACCCCACCCGCTACCGGAACATCTGGGTGCGCGAGCTGAACCTCGGCGCGAACGAGTGATCCACCCGATCGCGAATCCCTGAAACGAAGACGGGCTCCGCTGGAGCCCGTTTTTTTTGTTCACTAGCAGAGGGTTCAGAGACCCGTCTTGCGCGGCTCGGCGGTCGGCTTGGGGGCCTCCTTCACCTCGCCGTGCGCGGCGGGAGCAGCTTCGCTCTTACCGTGATCTTCGGCATGGGCCTTGTCGGCGTGATCCTTCTTGCCATGGTCCGCGGCGTGGCCGTCGCCATGGTCTTCGTGGTGACCACCGTGGTCTCCGTGCAGGCCCTTGGTTTCGTCGAAAGCATGCTGCTCACAACCGGCAAAAAACAGACCCAGAGACAGGAGGGGAAGCATCTTGAGGCTCGAACATTTCATGCGCCTCCCTGTAGCCGTGCCCCCGCCCCTTTGCAACCTCAACTTGCCGCCGATTCGCCCTGTGCCTCGGCCAGCGGCGCGACCACGATGCGGCTGCCCTCGCGTTTCAGGATCCGCAGCGGCCGGTCCCTTGGCACGAATTCGCCTTCGGTGATCACGTCCAACAACCGCCCTTCGAAGACCGCCTTGCCCGAGGGCCGCAGGTCCGTCGTCGATCGGCCCCGCCAGGTCTTCCACGACTCATCCTTCGCCTCCTCCGCGTCCGGGATCGACGCCCCGCTCGGCAGCGCATCCGCCAGGATCAACCGGCGCCCCATCGGCGTCTGCGGGAAAAAGCGCATCCCGAAGAAGATCGCCACCAGCGCCCCCACCAGCGACGAGGCCAGGGTGTAGAGCGAACCCTCCAGCAGCCCCACCCAGGTCTCCGCGCTCGGCAGGCCGCTCCACTTCCACGCCAGATCGACCCGGTCCACCATCGATAGCGCCAACGAGGTGATCACCAGCGAGGCCCCCAGCAGCCCTGCGATGAAGGTCCCCGGCACCAGGAAGATCTCGATTCCGATCAGCACCAGCCCCAACACGAAGAGCACCGCCAGCTCGTAACCCGCCAGGTTCCCCGCGAGGTAGTTGCCGAAGAAAAACACGCTGAAAGCCAGCACGCTCACGAAACCCGGCAGGCCGAAGCCCGGCGTGTTCATTTCCAGATAGGCCCCCGCCAGCCCCACGATCAGCAGCACCACCGACAACTTCTGCACCCAGTGCGCGAAGGCCTCCATGCCGAGCGGCTCCGCCACCACCCGCTCGCCCGCCAGCTCCTCCTGCGCCACCAGATCGTCCAGGTCTCGGGCGATGCCCTTCGCCAACACCGGCCGGCCCCCGATCACCTCCGTCGCGCGGACCGTGTTCAGGTTCAGCACCTTCCCCGCCTCGTGAAAGAGCACGCCGTCGATCCGCACCTCCTTCTCCCTCGTCACGAAAGCCTCCGCAATGTCCGGATTATGCCCCTTCAGCTCCGCCAAGTTGCGCACCGTGCCGATCATCATCTGGGTCACCTTGTCCTCCATCGCCTCGCCGAGGTCCTGCCCCGTGCCGCTCACTACCAGCGCCGACCCGATCGTCGCTGCCGGGCGCATGTAGATGTGGTCCGTCCCCATCGCGATGATCGCGCCCGCCGACTCCGCCCGGGGATTCACGAAGGTGTAGGTCGGGAAACTCACGTTCTGCAGACCATTCAGCACCAGCCCCTCCGTGTACCACGCGAAACCACCCGGCGTGTCCATGTCGAAGATCAGCGCCTTCGCCCCGTCCAGCTCCGCCTTCTTCAAGGTGCGGTCGATGAACTCGAAGCTCGCCCGGCCCGTCGCCAGCGTGTCCTCGCCCACCTTCAGCACCACGATCTTGTCGCGATAGCTCCCCTCCTCGCGTCGGCGGAAGAGAATCGCCTCCTCCTCCCGTGCCGCCACCTCCGCATCCCCCTTCGACTCCTTCTCGCCCCGCACCAAGCGCGACCGGTTCTGGCCTTGCATGAACTCCCGCGGGCTGATCCGCACCACCGCACCTGCCAGGCCCTCGGCCTCCAGCACCCCCTCCACCGATCCCGCCACGCCCTTGGCCAGCAGCGGACGCCCCTCGTAGATCCGCACCGCCTCGTCCGCCGTCAGCGTCAGCAGTTCGCCCTTCGCCGACACCACCACCTCGCCGATCTTCACCTCCACCTCAGGATCAACGAAGGCCTCCGCCAGATCCTGGCGATGGCCCTTCGCCTTCGCCAGGCTGCGCGCCCTCGCCCGCAGGATCGATTGATCGCGCGCCAGCCCCGCTGCGGCCGCCTTGTCCTCCTCGCCTGCCGCCGGTTTCGCTGCCCCGCCTCCGATGATGGCCCGGTCGCTCAGGTAGATCGCATCGCAGGCGATCGCCAGCAGCGCCCCCGGCCCCGTTGCCCGGGTCGGTACCCAGGCGACGCTCTTCATCCGCAGACCCGAGAAAAAGTCCAGCAGCGCCTCCTGCTCCTGCAGCCCCGCTGCCCCGCTCGTCGCGATCTCGAAAAGCAGCGCCGCCGCACCGGCCTTTTCCGCCTCCGCCACCAGCCGTTCCAGATCGCGGCGCTCCTGCGCGTTGGTGAAAAGGTCGCCGCTCAGCGGGATCACCAACGTCGCCCCCTTCCAGGCTTCGGGACTCGCAGGCACCGCCTCCTCCGCGAACATCCGACCCGGGAGAAGCAACGACAGGGCGAAAAGACAGGAAAGGGCGCGCATCCCGAAGATTACGTCTCCCGCGCCCGCCCCTCAACCACTCGGGTCAGCTTTTCGTCCCACCAGGAACCAGGGACCAGCCCACCCACCGCCAATTTCCTTGTCACGCGGCAGCGAGATGGCGCAAGATGCGGGGTGTGCTGGGATGGCGGATGGGATGAAGAGACCGATGCATGAGGGCTTGCGGCAGTCGGGAGCGGCGATGTCCTTCCTGACCTATTGCGGGCTCGTCGCTCTGTTGATCGGCGTGGCGCTGGTGGCCTGTGGCGAGACGGGCCGCGAACCGCGGCGCGAGGTGATGGCGGAGGGCGTCTACCACTGTCCCGTGCTGGGGGCGAAGATCCTCGTCAGCAAAAGCGATGCCTTCGTCGCCTTCCCCGATGCCCCCTACTTCACCGTGGGTTATCAAAAGTCGCCGGAGGGCGTGGTGACCTTCACCCCGGTGCCGGGCCACGAGGCCTCGTACCGCACCTGCCGCCTCTCGCGGGCGAAGTGGCTGTGGACACCCGAGGCCCTGGTGATGCGCGAGGCGGACGGAGTGAAGGATCATTACTTCGTCTGGGCAAAGGGGGAAAAGGGGAAAGGTCTTAGGTTTTAGGACCGAAAGCTATCAGCTTCCAGCCTCCTGCTCCCCCCCCTCACAGCTCCAGCATGAAAGCGACGAGGTCTTCCTTCTCCTGGTCGTTCAGGCCGAGCTGGAGGACGAGGTTGAAAAACTCGACGGTGTCTTCCAGCGTCAGGCAGCGGCCATCGTGGAGATAGGGCGGGCTCTCCTTGATACCGCGCAGGGTGAAGGTCTTGATCGGGCCGCGGCCCGGTTCGGCGAGGAAACGCTCCAGCTTTAGATCGTGCATCAAGTGGTCGAGGTAATAGGGCGGGGTGTGGCACTCGGCGCAGCGGGCTTTGCCGAAAAAGAGGTCCTCGCCACGCATCTGCTGCTCGGTCGCGCGACTGCGGTCGAGGCGACCCATGGGATCGAGGCCGGGGGCGGGCGGAAAGTCGAACATGTTCTGCATCTGCGCCATGTGGCTGACCTGGACGCGGTCGAGGATCATCATTCCCTTCTTGGCCGCGTGGATGGGGTCGCCGTTGAAATAGGCCGTGCGCTGCTCGAACTCCGTAAAGTCCTCGACCGAGCGCAGGCTGCGTTTCGACCCGTGGATCTGCTGGCCGAACATCCCGCGCAGGCTGGTGGTATCGAGTCGGAAGCGCCGCTCCTGAGGCCGGTTGTCGGGATTCAGGTGAAACTGGGCCGTCGTGTGGCCGTTCACGTGGCAGTCCAGACAGGCCACCCCCAGACTCGGCTCGGGGCTCTTGCGGTCGTCGGTCGGGTTGAACTCCTCCTGCGGCAGCGGGGTCAGCAGCAGCCGCAATCCGTCGAGCTGGACCGGGGTGACGAGTCCTTTGAAGAGGCGGAAGTAATTGTTGATCGACACCACCTCACCCTGGGAGACATCGCCCAGCTCGGGCCGGTTCTGGAGAAAGATCGCCGGCGGGAACTCCGGCAGGAAAGCCTCGGGCAGGTCAAAGTCCACATCGAAACGCTCCAGCCGGGGGAACTGCGCGATCTGCATCCGGGGAAAAACCTGGCCGCCCGTGCTGTGTTTCGGATGAGGCAGCGAGGGATAGGGAAACAGGCCCGCATCCTTGATCGCCGCAGGGCTCATCTCCGCCAGCGAGGCCCAGGTCGCACCCTCTTTCAAGCGGGCCGTGGGCCCAGCGAGGACCGCTTTGCCGCGCGACATCGTCACACCTTCGCGGGGCCGGAGTTTCAGATCGTAGCGGCTCTCCAGCAGCTCGCGCTGGGCGCTCATCACCCCCGGCTTCGCCTCGATGTCCGCCTGCATGATCTGCTCCAGCGTCACCATCGGCTCTTTCGCATTCAGGGGATCACGCGCCAGGTCAAAGCCGAGGACTTTGCCCTCATCCGGCTGCGTGGCCAGAGCGGGTGAGGATGGCGGAGCCGCCTTTTTGGCGACCGCCTTGTCGTGATCGGTGAGGCGCTGCTCCGGTCGCTCCGCCGGCACCCCGGTCGGGGTCTGGGCCGCCTCGACCGCGTCGCGGGAAGGATCGGGCGACGGAGCCTTGGCGCGTTCCTGCGGGATCGCCGTCGTCACGACGAGGGCAGCGCAACTGAGCAAGAGGGGGAGATTTTTCATGCGAGAGCTGGGGGTGGAGGTTGACCGCTGGGACCGAGATCGGTCCCGCCGCCTTGCTTTTGCAGAGAGCGTGCCACCGTCCCGAGTCCCCTCCCCGGCGGGAAAAGCCCCGGTCGCGGCCCGGCTCATCCCTTCAAAATGCGTGGCGGAGCTTTGCAAACTGCCTCTCCGTTCTTGTTCCTAGTTCCTGAATCCTGGTTCCTGGTCCGGCTAAAAGCTAACCGCTAGCCGCTAAAAGCTCCCCGCCATTCGCGGACATTCGCGTTGGACCTTCGGGCGCGGAGCGCGCGGTTCTTGGTTCCTTGACCCTCTTCACTCGATCATTTGACCCCGTTGCGGAGCAGCGTCACCGTTAACACAGCTCAGCGCTGGAAGGCTCGCCCGTATCCCGCCTCAGGGCGCTCTCACTCCTCCTCCCCCGCCCCCACCACGCGGCCCTTTGGCGACAACTCGCCTTCCACGTGTCGCTGGACCAGATCGCGCAGGCGCTCAGCGGCGCAGTCGCGATCCACCTGCGGCACCCGCCGCGCGTCGTAGGCCACTGGGATCAGTTCAAAGGCCTCGCGCAGGAGCCGCTGGGCCCACCAGACCTCCTCGGGGTCGCCCTCGAGCAATTGCCCCTGGGCGCTGAAAAAATGGGCGAGTCGATACCCCGCCGCCCAGCGCAACACCCGGTCAGAGGAGTGGCGCAGATCGAGCAGGCGGACGTGGAAAGCGGCTTGGTCAGGAGTACACATGGCGGCATACGTAGCGGACAGGTCCGGGCCGGTGCAAGCCGGGCCAATTCGTTGCACCGATCGCGCCAGCGCCGCGCGCCTGTGCTCGGTTGGGCGCCTTGCGCCCATCCCCTCGTCCTTGGTTCCTCGTCCTTCTTGGCTAAGAGCTAGACTGTTTGCCAAAAGTTCGTTCGTGAATCGGCCGAGTCGGAACTCGCGATGCCAAGGCGCGACGAGGGAGTGGAGCGGGCTCCATGACCGAGGAGCAACGCCGGAAGCGCGAATTCCGGCCGGTTGGGAAAGAGATCCGAGCGAAGCGAGCAAGAGTTCACGCCAAAGAAGATTCCGATTCGCGAACGGACTTTTGGCAGACGGTCTAAAAGCGAACCGCTAAAAGCTCCCCGCCAAGCGCTCTCCTGACTCCTGCTTGCACTTCGCTCGGTAAGGGCTGCAAAAAGTCGCGGGGCACCGGGGAGGTTTCGCGCCGGAACGGGCGGCAAACCCCGATGGAACGGGGCTCGACACGGCGGCGGCTTTCGTGGCACGCTGCCTGCGAAAGGGTGGATCAGTGGGCGCGCCAAGCGCTCGCGAAACCTCCAACCCAAATCCCTACCATGGCTAATCTCAATTCTCTCGAAGACCTCCTCGTGCAGGAGATCAAGGACCTCTACAGTGCCGAAACCCAGTTGTTGAAGGCTCTGCCCAAAATGGCGAAAGCCGCGACCAACGCCGATCTGAGCGAAGGTTTCGAAGTGCACCTGGAGGAAACGAAGGTGCATGTCGAACGCCTCGAGGAGATCGCAAAGATCCTCGACGCGACGCCGCGCGGCAAGTCGTGCAAGGCGATGAAGGGCCTGATCGAAGAGGGCTCGGAAGCGCTCTCGGAGGACGGCGACGACAGCATCCGCGATCTGGGCATCATCGTGGCGGCGCAGAAGGTGGAGCACTACGAGATCGCGGGCTACGGCTCGGCCCGCACCCTGGCGGAGATGCTGGGCCTGGAGGAGGTGGTGGAGCTGCTGCAGATGACGCTGGACGAAGAGGGCGTGACCGACAAGAAGCTGACGGATGTGGCGATGACGATCATGCCGCAAACGGCTCCGCAGTGATTTCCCCTCAATCGGCGTGCCGCGATGGACGGCGGTGAAGTGGAGATCGACGAGCTCTACGAGGCTCTCGCGGTAACCGACGTCGAGTTCCGGTCCGAGACCATTTACTTTTTGGTCTTGGACCGGTTCGCGGCGGGCCGGCCGGACAAGGAGCGCGAGCAGGATGAGCTGTTCGACCCGACCCACGAGCACTGGCACCGCCATTGGGGCGGTGATCTGCAAGGGGTGTTGAACCATCTCGACTACCTGTCGGGCCTGGGGATCTCGGCGATCTGGACGACGCCGCTCTTTGAACAGATCCACTCGGCGACGGAGGAGGAGGTGCCTCGCGCGGCGATCCACGGCTACTGGACGTCGGACTTCAAACGCATCCATCCGCGCTGGCTGAACGATCCGGCGGAGAAGCGGCTGTTCACCCGCGAGGATACCGTGTTCGACCGGTTGATCGCGGACCTGCACGGTCGCGGGATGAAGTTCATCCTCGACATCGTTTGCAACCACAGCTCGCCGCGGACGAAGGAGGGCAAAGGCAAACTCTATGACGACGGCCGGCTGATCGCGGACTACGACAACGACACGGACCACTGGTACCACCACTACGGCGAGGTGCAGGACTGGAACGACGAGTGGCAGGTCCAGAACTGCGAGCTGGCGGGTCTGGCGACTTTCAACGAGAACAACATCGATTTCCGCAATCACCTGAAGCAGGCGATCGGGCTCTGGATCGAGAAGGGGGTGGACGCGCTCCGGGTGGACACGGTGAAGCACATGCCCCTCTGGTTCTGGCAGGAGTTCACGGCGGACCTGCTCAGCTGCAACGCGAACCTGTTTTGTTTCGGCGAGTGGATCTACAGCCATCCGCTGGAGGAGCGCTCGGTGGAGTTCGCGAACCGCTCGGGGATGAGCATCCTCGATTTCGGGCTCTGCCAGGCCATCCGCGACGCGCTGGTGGAGGAGTCGGCGGAGGGTTTCGGCCACATCAAGGCGGTGCTGGACCTCGACGGCCGTTACTCCTCGGCGACGGAGCTAGTGACCTTTTTCGAAAACCATGATATGCCGAGGCTGCAGTCGCTCGGTGTCAGCGACGCACGGCTCGACCTCGCCCTCGTCCTGCTGCTCACCACCCGCGGCATCCCCTGCCTTTACTACGGCTGCGAGCAGTACCTGCACGTGGACACTGACGGCGGCGACGATCCCTACAACCGGCCGATGATGGAGCGCTGGGAGGAGACGCAGGCGGTGCGGCTGATCCGCATCCTGGCGGCGGAGCGCAAGGCGAATGCGGCGCTGATCTGGGGCAGCCAATGGCCGAAGTGGGTGGACCACGACAGTTATGTCTATCTGCGACGCTACGGTGACTGGCGTTGTCTCGTGTTCCTGAACCGGGGCAAGGAGCGCACCCTGCGCGTCGAGGACATCGAGTTTCCCGACGGCGATTACGAATGCCGCATCGGCGGCGATCCGGTCACGATCCGCGACGGGGTCGCCGAGGTGACGATGCCAAAGGATGCCTACCGCGTGCTGACGGTGCACGGTCGCCCGGTGGAGGGCCGGGTGGTGGTGCGGCTGCAGTTGAACGGGGCGCCCACCTGCCCGGGCGACCGGGTCTCGGTGATCGGCGATGCGCCGGAGCTGGGCGAATGGGATCTGCGCCGGGCGCGACCGATGGAGTGCATCAACTCGAACACCTGGTTCCGCGAGATCCCCTACGAGGAATCGGCGGGCAAGACGATCGCCTACAAGTTCGTGATCCACCGGATCGACTCGGAGGCTCCGCAACGCGAGAACCGGCTGGCCCGCCGCCGGCTGCTGCCCCAGAAGGGCTGCGCCAAGTGGCGCGACCAGTGGGAGGACTGACCCATTCCCATGAAAGAAGCCATCACCACCCCCACCGACCTCTTCTACGACCAGCTCCGCGACCTCGCCAGCGTCGAGGCCCAGGTCGCCAAGACCCTGCCTCACCTCGCCGAACTCGCCAGCCGCCCCGACCTCTGCGCCTACTTCGGCGAGCAGCGCGACCTCGCCCGCCACGGCCGCGCCCGGATCGAATCCATCTTCGAGCGCACCCGCGTCAAACCGGGAAACGACAAGAGCAAAGGCATGAAAGGCCTCATCAAAGGCGGCAACCAGCACCTCGAGCGGGTCGACGATCCCCGGGTCCGCGACCTCATGCTCGTCGCCCACTACTCCCGCATCCTCCACTATCAGGTCGCCGCCTACGACTTCGCCGCCGACCTCGCCGAGAGCATCGCCCACACCGGGGACGCCCACACCCTCGCCGCTCTCCTCGCCGAAAAACGCCAATCCTGGGAGGCGCTCGATCAATGCTGCGGACCCCTTGGAGGCAGGCAGGGGTAGGGCGGCAGGTCGAGGGCTTCGGACGCGGCAAGCTTGTCGAGAAAGCCCGGGTCGTCCCCTTCGATCGTGGCGAGGTGTTCCGGAGAGAGCTTGAGCATCGGGGGGACACGGTCGGTGGGGGCGGGACGGGGGCAAGATGACAGCTTGTCATACGGTGGCGTCCATGGTTTTTGGTCCTTTCGGCGAGAGACTCGCCTCACCCACCGGCACGTTGCCGGTGCCACGTGGAACCGGCGTCCCGCCGGTCGGGGAATCGGCTGATTTTCCAAAAACTTGACTGACTGTCGCGAGCCCTGCATCCTGAGCATGACAATGTCCCAGGCACCGCCGCTTCCAAAACAAAAGAAGAAAACCGGGTGCGTCACGGGGTGCATTGCGACAGGCGCACTTTGTGCCGCCGGCTTCTTTGCATTCGCTGTCTTCACGACGTATTACACCGAGGCCCAGTGGACGAAGAATCGTGGACCGATCCTTGAATCAGTCCGAAGCGCCACCGAAAAAGGGGATTACCAGCACGCTTTGTCCATCGCCGCCGCCCACAGATTCAGGCACGATGCGGAACTCGATGCATTGGTGACGCGGGTTTACGATCTCCAGCGGGCAGCGGCGGAATCGCAACGGCAGGAAAGGATTAGGAAACTCGTGTCCGAGATTCCGACGCTCAAAGGCGCGGAGCGGAAAGAAGAGCTGGAGCGACTCCACGACCTCGCGCCCGACCTCCCCGAGTTCGCGGAGGAATTTGCGGCGTTGCGAGAAGAAAGGAAACGAAAGGCGGAAGAGAGCCGTGCTCGAGAAGAAGCCGAACGGCGGGCGTTGGCGGATCGCAAACAGAAGGCTGAACAAGAACAATTCCGGCAGGCGATGGATGCAAAACTGGCCGAGTTCAAATGGAAGTACCAAACCGTCACAGACGCCTTGACGAGCAAACCCGCCTACCATGCCCGGGTCAGTAGCATCAACCGGGTGAATTTCGGATTTCCCTATCAGGGGGAACAGCGTGGCGTGTTGGTTCTCAGGACACATCCGCAGTACGGGAAAGACGTCTTTGTCCGCGTCGATCGCGGCCAAATGCTGGTCAGTTCGTTTCAGGAATCGAACGTCAAGGTTGTCTTCGATCAGGGATCGCCCATCACTTATCGTGTCGCGGCCCCGGCTGATCACAGCAATACGACGGCATTCATCAGGGACTACCACGGATTTGTGGAACGGATGCTGAAGGCGAAGAAGGTGAAAATCTCCGTCCCGTTCTACCAGCAGGGAGAAGTCGTCTTCGAGTTTAATGTGATGGATTTTGACGCGGACCGATACCTCGGCAAGACGGCGTCCGAACCGTGAGGGGATCCTACCCGAGAGCCCATGAACGAAGAGGACGATGCCTGGCCGGAAGTGAACGCGATCCTTCGCCGGGACTTCGGCGTCGCCTTGAATCCCGCTCAGGCGGAGGAACTCGCCCAAGCCATCGCCAAGGGGCGGATCGGTGACGGCAGTGGAGTTGCGTTCGTTCTCGTCAACGCGCTCAAACTCCTCTCCCGGGAGGAGATGGAAGACCTTGCCCGGAAGATCGCGGGGAAGTGCGGGGGGCGGTTTGTGCGGGATGCGTGAATAATGTTGAGCTATTGTGAGAATTCATCAAGCGACTATCGTCCGGCGTTGTAGCATACTTCGGATTTTGCAATTACTGATGAGAAACCCCGAAACCATCCCGAACCCTGGAATGCATGTTGACTCAATCGCATTCATTGTAAATGATCGCCCAACAGCCGTTTACGGCGTCGGACTTCAAATGATGACTGAAGCATTCATAAAACACTTCAGTTCCTCGTTTTGGGATCACCAACTACATCTTTTGAAATCCGTTCCTAGGAACTCAGTGACTCATGATCACGTTTCCCTCGCTCGCTTAGCTCTTGCGCACGCCGAGGAGCACCTGTTCTCACTCATCTTTGCTTTTCTGCAAGCCCCCCACTGTCCGGATTTATGGCTTTACCGCTACAAGCACGAAGATTTGATCGATCTAGTAGGAAAAATTAAAACATCCGGAAAGATTCAAAACACCTTCAAGCTTGGAACTCTTACATGGGACAACCTAGCGCGCGTGTTGTGGCCCGGACTCGAAGACAAGAGATACGTTCAAACAAGCCAAATGCTCGAAAGGTTGGCAGAGCTTTTTACGTCTGACTTCGGCAGGGAAGAATTCAACGGCATGAAGCACGGAATGCGACTTTCTTTTGGCGGAATGACGTTCTCCTTCTCGCCAGGCGGGAGTTCGGATCGACTTCCAGATCCAGATAGCTTCGTTTCCTTGGGTGGATCTGAATATGGTTGTCGCTTTTGGGCTTTCGAGCGAGTTGCTGGCTCTAAGGGCCACTTTCGCGCAAAACTTCGAATGGCGAACTGGGACATCGACGAAATCATTTTTTACCTGTCGCATACGGCAATGCTGATCGGCAATATGGGAGCTGCGTTCCGTTCGTTCGCCAAGATCCCGGGTGAATCCGCGTTTAAGTTTTACAGTGCCGAGGACGCTTACGATAGAGATCCACGGAAGGTGAACGGGATGGTTGTCGGAGAAATGACCGCGAAATTCGAACTCAATCAGGACGACTTGATTGATTTTGATCGTCTGAACGGCATATACACCTGAACCGATGAATTTACCACGTTCCGTGAATCTTGTTCTCAAAGCGCTCTTCTCCGAAGGCAAAAGGCAGCTGGAGAACGAGTCTTTTTGCAGTCACGCGGATTTTATTCTCGCAATAAGTGAGTCGGTATTCACGCCGGACGACATTCACATCCCAGATCCTAAGCGGCAGTCCGAAAAGACGATCTTTTATAAAAAAATTGCATTTGACGTAGAGGAAGTGATTACCAGTTACGAAGTGTTATATGACTTCCCGTTGATGGCGCGGTCGAAGCCGCCCAAATCGACACGATTAACGCCGACGAAGGTAATCATATTTTGGCGTGAGTCATATCTTAACGAGCTATACATCTTCAATTGCCGACTTTTGACGCTGATCAAGCGAGCTGGACGTGCTTACAGGCATGAGGATGAGGGCACGAAAATTCAAGATCTTTGCAACTCGCTTGAGGCACTTGTCCAAGAAGCAATGGAACCACTCGTTAAGATGAGGGGCACTCATGTGCATGAATCTCGATACTTTACTTCTGATCCTGAATTGGAACGGATTCGACTTCTTGAGAATTTGGCATCTGGAACGGGAAAAAGAGAATTTAAACAAATGTATTTGAAAGCGATTCGCGATGGAAAAAAGCAATCGACTGCAAATTTTAGAGCATTTAACCTACACGCAAAGGATCGGCTTACGTCAACATTCAATGCATTTCTCTATTTCATGCTTGATCCCGATGGCCAACTTCGATATCCGACGAATCTCAAGTCGTAGGTTCCAGTGCTAGTTCCAAGCTTTTTCACCGGTGTTTGTCTTTCAATTTAAGAAGATGACCGAATACAATCCTCCGTCACCAGCGAGCCGGGATCGGCAAAGCCGGGCGGGATGCCGGGGGCGGTGACGGGATCGCCGGCTTCGATCCGGGCAGCGACGGATTCGTTCAGAGCGAGAATTTGCGCGAGCAAGTCCGACTTCGCGGAGAAGCCGTAGGCGGCGAGCACGGCGGCATCGAGGGCCGCATGAGCATCCTTCAGGGGATTGGCACCGGGCAGTTCGATGGTGCGGTAGAGGGCGCGGAGCCCGCCTTTCAGCTTTAGTAGTGACTCGGCCCGGATGCGTCGCACCTCGCGTCCCGCCTCTGCGACGGCGCGGACCTTCGCCGGGTCCGGGGATTGCGGCCAAGGCAAAGTGTCGAAGACGGATGTTGACGTGTACGTGAGTCGCTCGGTCATCTTCGCTGATTTAGTTAAGAACCACAGCCAATGAACAGCCGACTGGAGAATCCCGAAGGAATAATCATCTTCGAACGCAAAAACCCTGAGTCGGTGATCTGGTCGAATCGTATTTTGAACGAAGTCAAAAGTCGGGCGCTTTGTGATTTCAGGACATGCGATGTAGCGAGACATCGACGAGATTTTATCAACCATTTCTTTCCTGCATCGAAAATGTTGCCACCAGCTTTTTAGCCAGGTTTGGTCTTGGCCAGAATCTTTTCCAAGCTTCTCTCGTTCGCGATCTGCGTATTCTTCAATGTGAGGGAGCACTAAACTCTCAATTCGTGCGAACGGTTTCGCGTAAGCCCTCGCTTCAAGAATCGTCATCTGTTGAAAGTCGATGACCCAACGTTCAGGAATTCCGGACGTAACAAGTTCCTCGCCAATAAAGAATGGGAATACAACCTCCCGATTTTTTGGGTCAGCTTTTAATAAGTCCGATGCTTCGTCCGGAGAAAGGACGAACCCGTGGTGTCTTGGGAACTGCCCAGCAAATGACCTTTGTGGTTCATAGTTGCAGAGAAGCCGTACCGCAGAACTGACGTCGGTTTGATCAGAAAGTGTTGAGGAGAGCACCGCCACCTCGCGAAACCCCAGCTCATACTCCTTCGCAGCATTTTTTCCCGCCTTCCGCCACGCCTTCTTCATCGCGGCGGTTGGTTCGGTCTTGAACCAGAGACGTTTCGTCTCCGGCAGCAAATCCGCCTCCTGCGTCTTCACCCAATTCGCGATGGAGACGTGGACGTTGGCCTCGCCACTCCAGGGTTGGTTGTCGACGGCTTCGACGATGGTGCCGGTGGCGGCGACGTGGTCGAGCCCGCCGATGCGCGAGGCGTTGTTGCGGATGTTCTGCGTGCCGACGAGTCCGGCTCGACCCGCGAAAGGATCGGCGGCAGTGCACGCGGGCAGATGATCGTGCGCCCGGCGGATCCAGTAGACGCAATAGTCCGCCATCCCCGGCACCTCGGGATAAAGACGGCGAATGCGCTTCACGGCATCGGGACCAAGCTGGGGTTTCAAGAGCTTCGCGCCGATGAAAGGCGGGTTGCCGATGATCACGTCTGCCGCGGGCCAAGGTGTGCGGATCGCGGTGCCGTCTTCGGCCACGGTCACCAGGGCATCGACGGTGCGGAAGTTGCGGTCGAGGTTCGCGAGCGGTAGGGCGCTTTCCGTGATGTGCAGCTCGTCGATGGAGAGCTTACGGGCGATCATCATGGTCACCTTGGCGATCTCGACCGCGAAGGAGTTGATGTCCATCCCGTAGAAGTTCTGCGCGCTGAGGTAGCTCATCACCTGTTGGGCACCCTCGGCCCTACTGGGGAATTCGAGCTCGATGCGCTCGAAGAGCCGGGCTTCGAGCCGCTTCATCTCGCGGTAGGCGACGTAAAGGAAGTTCCCACTGCCGCAGGCGGGGTCGAGGATGCGGAGGTGGTGCAGGCGCTCGCGCAGCTCGCCAAGACGTTTCAGCGTCTTCGCGCCCTCGATGGCCTCGCGCCACGGCTCGACCAGGGTCGGGCCGACGATCTTGAGAATGTCCACCGGACTGGTGAAGTGCGCCCCGGTGGCGCGGCGCTCGTCGCGGGTGCCCTCGATGCTGCCATCGTCGAGAGAATGCTCGAAGAGCGTGCCAAAGATCTCGGGCTGCACCTTTTTCCAGTCGTAACTGGCGGCTTTGGCCAGATCGACGAGTTCGAGGTCCTGCAACTCAATCCGGGCGGCCTCGGTAAAGAGACCGCCATTGAAATAGGGCACCCCCTTGTAGCGGCCACCGGTCACGGCGGGCGTGGTGTTCATCGCCGCGAAGAGATTGCCGAGCAGGTCGTAGCTGTCGGCAGGGGTCTTGATCTCTTTCAGCAACTCGGTGACGAAGTATTTCGGCAGCAGGTCGATATCCTCGGCAAAAAGCGAGACCAGCATTTGCAGGATGAAACGCTGGGCGAGCGGCTGCTCGATGCCGCGTTTTCGCAGACGGCGGAAACAGGTGGCGAGGCAGTCGGCGGCCTCGCGGGTGACAGCGAGCCGGTCGTTCTCGAAGATCGGCTCGGGCTGGCCGGGCAGCAGGAACTTCAATGGGCCGTAATCGTCGGCGAGATCGGCGAGGCGCACGGTGCCGACGGGAGAATCCATCTGATTCTCGAAGTCGTAGACCTCGAATTCGTCGAAGTTGCACAGCACGACGAAGCGGGGGCGGTTCGGCACGAGCCGGGTCCAGTAGTCGAAGGCCTGCCGGTAATGTTTCGACAGAACGGTGCCCCGCTTTTTCATCTCGATCAGCACCACGGGCTTCCACACGAAGTCGGCGAAGCTGGTGCCGCCCCCGGCATCCTTGCCCTTGCGCACTCGGTACTCGGGCTCGCCGCCCACGTCGAGCGATCCGGCATGGCCGAAGGCCTGAAAGAGCCGGTCGAGAAAGATCTGCGCCTGACCCTTTTCGTCGCCGGTGATGTGGGCCGTGGCCCAGGTGCTGAATTCGGCGAGTTTTTCAGAGAGCGGATTCGACATGGCGGAGCCTGATCTAACATCCCGCCGCCCGGCGGGCAATGCTCAATCGGGACAAGGCAGGAGTGAACTCCCCCCGCCCCAGCCACCGAGCCCCCACCCCACCCAACAGGGTCAGATCGTCGACTCAACCCTCTTCAACCGGGTGCATTTCATTTTTTTCAAAAAAAAGCTTCCCCTCTTTAGTTCGATTTGCTAAGCCCTCGCTCCATGGCGACGCCCTTGCTGAGGGGCGCGGGTCGCTGCGAGCGGCCGGCCCCAGGGGAACGACGGGAAAGCATCCCGCCCGGGTTTGTCGTTTCCAATGGTTCCCTCCAGGTCCCGGGGGCCGCCTCCTCCGCCTCCGGGTCTGCGTGGCCGTCAAGCGATTGGATCGCGGACGCAACTCGGTCCGTCGCGAACTCAACTCGGTCCGTCGCGGACTCAACTCGGTCGGTCACGGACTCAACTCGGTCCGTCGCGGACTCAACTCGGTCCGTCACGGACTCAACTCAGTTCGTCGCGGACTCAACTCGGTCCGTCACGGACTCAACTCAGTCGGTCGCGGACTCAACTCGGTCCGTCGCGGACTCAACTCAGTCGGTCGCGGACTCAACTCGGTCCGTCACGGACTCAACTCGGTCGGTCGCGGACTCAACTCGGTCGGTCGTGGACCGAGTTGAGTCCGTGCCCCGGGAAGTCGATTTCCGGCGGTTTTCTCCAATTTCTCGAAGAATTCGGCCAATCTCCACGCAAAATGCACGAATTTTCCGCCGATTCCCGATCGGCCGAATCGGGTTTTCACCCTTTCTGTTGTGCCATGGAGGCGGCCGCCCCACTCGGGGGAGTTGGGGCGGTCGCCCGATCTCCGGGCGCTGGTTTTCCATCCACTCCCCTGCATCCACCACCCGGGCCTTGCCCGACCCGCACCCATGCCTGCCGAAGCCCTGACCTGGGACGATGCCCCGGGCGGCGAAGCGCTGCGCTGGGATGATGATGACCCGTCCATGACCTGGGACGGGACCCTTCCCACTCCCCCAAATCCAAATCCCAACCCAAAAAAGAACATGCAATTGAGAGTACTCTTAGGTTTCGCCAGTGCGTCGGATCACGGCTTGGAGGAACGGGCCCGGGCGGTCTCGAACCAGCTCTACACCGGCCTCGCCGCGACGATCTACACCAGCCCCTCGGTGACCAAAGTCAACCTGGATGCGGGGATCGAGGACTTCAGCGCCTCGATCGCCACAGCCGCCACCGGGGGGGAGGAAGATACCGCCGCCAAAGACAACAAACGCGCCGCGCTGATCGCGGATCTGCGCAAACTCGCCAACGACGTGCAAAAGGGACATCAAAACAATCTGGAGTGGCTGCTCTCGAGCGGCTTCGAAGCAGTCAGCACCAACTCGGCGTCTTCGCCGCTGGATACGCCCGACATCCTCGACATCATCCACGGCATCAGCGGCGAATTGAAGCTGCGCGTGACCCGCATCCGCAACGCGCGTGTCTACGAGGTGCGCTATGCCCTGCTCGATGCCAACGGTGCTCCGGGACCGTGGCAGGATGGCGGTCTGCACAGCAACTCGCGCTCGCAGAGCATCGGCGGTCTCACCCCGGGGGCGATGTATCAGTTCCAGGTGCGCGCGGTCGGTGGCAGCACCGGCTACAGCGACTGGAGCAACATCGTCAGCCACCGCAGTATGTGACGCGCGCACTCGGCGCGCGTCGTTCCGGGTTCCTGGTTCCGGGTGCTTCGTTTTCCTCCGCGAAGCCGGACCAGGCGACTCGGGACAGGGGCGCAGCCGGCATTCTGAATTCTCAATTCCAACTCCTGACTCCTTCCCCGATGCCCTTTGACCCCAATTTACCCGCCACCGGATCGCCGCTCGCCTCGGCCGTGATGCGATCGCAATTGACCAGCCTGAAAGCCCTGATCGACGCCGTCCCCGCCGGCGAGGTGACCAACGCCCAACTGGCCGCGGCGATCCAAGGCACCAGCAACAACAGCAACAGCGTCGCCACCCTCGACACCGCCCCGAACAATCCGCCGACGGTGGACGATTACGAGATGCTGCGCGGCAAGCTGAACGAGCTGATCCTGGCGCTGCGGCGCAATCCGTAGTGCGCGCGGCGCACGGTGAGGGGGCAAGGAGCGGCGACATTGCCTCGCTCCGCTCGCCCTTTGGGCAGCCTACGGCTGGCGATCTACGCTTCGCTTCGATTCCTGTCGCCGGCCCGGTCTGGACGCCCGCTGGGGCGACAGGCATGTCGCCCCTCCTTGGTGACGTCGATGGGCGCGGATGCTTGGGTTCTTGGTCAGCCCACCGGGGGGACGCGGGGCCCTGGCTGGGCAAGCGGTGAGGGGGCAAGGAGCGGCGACATTGCCTCGCTCCGCTCGCCCTTTGGGCAGCCTACGGCTTGCGATCTACGCTTCGCTTCGATTCCTGTCGCCGGCCCGGTCTGGACGTCGGCTGGGGCGACAGGAATGTCGCCCCTCCTTGGTGACGTCGAGGGGCGCGAGTTCTTCGAGGTCGAAGGGCACGGGACGCTCGGGATCGATCACCCGCACCGGTCACCTCTGGCGCGGTGGGGGGGCAAGGAGCGGCGACATTGCCTGTCGCCGGCCCGGTCTGGACGTCGGCTGGGGCGACATTCCTGTCGCCCCTCCTTGGCGAGATCGATGAGCGCGGATGCTTGGGTTCGTAGTCCGCCCCACCGCGCGGGACGCCGGTGCCACGTGGGACCGGCGGTCCGGCGGTCCGGCGGTCCGGGGGTCCGACGGTCCGGCGGTCACGGATCCTCCGATATTCCAGCCTCAATGGATTCAGTGACTTAGCCCACCCACCCGCAGATGCCGTGGAACGTAAACTCTGAGCCGCTGGTTGCCGTCATGTTTTCGCCCAACGTTCAAGAGGTGGCAGGCGAAGCCTTGCCACCCTCGGCTTGTTGGCTCCCTCCCGTATTGTGTGATTTTAGATCCGAGATGTATTGACCTAATCGCGATAACTTAAAATTCGGGTCTCCCGGATCATAGATCGTGACCCAAGCAACTCGCCGTAGTGAATCTCGAAATTGGAAGTTCTCGCACTCAAGGCTGAACGTGGCAGTTAGCGATCTGGCCCAGCCTGCAATAAAGCGGATTTCCACGTCGGGTTCGTGGCACATGGCCTGAACCTCGGTTGTCAAACGGTGGTCGCGTAGAATCGTTGAAAAATTGCTCCATTCGGTTGAAGACATGCGGAAAAACTCTGGGTCTTCATTGTCAAGAAATCGGATTTCAACGCTTTCTGCAGTTACAATTGCATCAGACATTCGCTCGATCGGTGAAAGGGAAAACGTGCGCTCGAGTGCTAGCAACCCCAGCCCAGCTGCAAGACCAAGGAAAAGGGAGATCCAAGTTCTGGAGGACATCTTCATTTCCGAGTCTGAGCCAACAGTATTTATTCGTATGACCGCCCGCAGTGATATCCACTCGGGAATCTCGATCCGAAAATGTCCAAAAACCCCCGTCCTGACAAGGGAAATCGGCCGCCGCGTGCGTAGATCAGGCTCCCCCCGGGGCAGGAAAATGCGGCCGCGTCCGTCGGCTGATATCCGCACGTTTCACCCGCCTGCTCCCCGTCCTCCTCCATCCCCCGCCCCCACCCCGTTGAATCGGGCGCATTCACTTCCGCAACTGCCTCCGGCCCGTCCGCAACTGCTCGGGCGGTTGATGGAGTTGAGTTTCCCTCGGAAACTGGAGTTTCGAGAATGAAGCCCCTTGGTTTCGCCAGGGATTCCTCGATGTTGGTTTTTGGTCAGCCCACCGGCGGGACGCTAGGGATCGATCACCCGTACCGATCACCTCTGGCGCGGTGGGGGGGTAAGGAGCGGCGACATTGCCTCGCTCCGCTCGCCCTTTGGGCAGCCTACGGCTGGCGATCTACGCTTCGCTTCGATTCCTGTCGCCGGCCCGGATTGGACGTCCGCTGGGGCGACATTCCTGTCGCCCCTCCTTGGTGACGTCGATGGGCGCGGGTTCTTGGTTCTTGGTCGTCATCCGTCATTCCGCACTCTGACAATGGCACAACGCAAGCGTGCGGGGCGGCGGGGCCGGTCCGTGGTGGGTCGTGGGTCGGCTCGTCCGGCCACGCCCGGAGGGCGAGAATCCGCTGTCCGCGTCCGGCGCATCACTCGTGACCCGTGACTCGTGACCCCTGACTCCTCCCTCTTGGCACATCCTCTGCGCGGGGAGTGGTGTCCGAACGATGAGCGAAAAACGACCGTCCGCGCTGCTGCTGATCGACGTGATCGGCGAGTTCGACTTCACCGGCAGTGAGGATCTGCTGCGGCACGCCCTGCCCGCGGCCGGACGGCTCGCCCGGCTCAAGGCGCATCTGAGGGATCAAGGCGTGCCGGTGATCCACGTAAATGACCAATGCGATCTGTGGGGCTCGGACTTCGGCGAGCATCTCGCCCGTTGCCTGCGCCCCGGCTGCCCCGGCCGGGAGATCGCGGAGGCGCTGCGGCCGGTGCCCGGCGATCATCTCGTGACCAAACCGAAGAGCTCGGGATTTTTCCAAACCTCGCTGGAGACCCTGCTGCTCCGGCTCGGGGTGCGCGAGCTGATCCTGGGAGGTTTCGCCGGAGACATGTGCGTGCTCCACACCGCGATCGATGCCTCGATGCGCGACGATGCGCTGACGGTGATCGCCGACGGGATCGCCTCCGAATCCGAGTCTGACAACGATGCCGCCCTGGCCCACATGGCGGCGAAGCTGAACGCCCGCATCCTGACGGTGGACGCTTGCCTGAACCCCTGACCCAACCAACCCCATGGACACCCAACTCGACCGTTACCTCGATGATCACCTCGGCGGCTCCGCCGGTGCCCTGCACCTGATCCAACAAATCGCCGACGCCTTTGATGATGCTGAAGCGAAGGCCTTTTTCACCGACCTCAAACAGAAGATCGAAGCGGATCGCGAGGCGCTCCAATGCCTCCAGGAAGCGATCCGGAAAGAATCGAGCTCGGTGCTGCAAGCGGCCGGTGCGGTGGCGGCGCGGGTCGGTGCCTTGAAGTTCCGCTGGGAGGGCTTCGAACCGGGCAACCTCGGGCTCTTCGAGGCGCTGGAGGTCTTGGCGCTCGGGGTGACGGGCAAGCGCCTGCTCTGGAAGGTGCTGGCCGAAATCGCGCCCGCTTTTCCCGACCGCGAGAGCCTCATCAACGGGTTGCTTGTAGATGCCGGTGGGCACGTCTTTTCCGTTGATCGGCACGAGCCGGACGGCGGAGACATTGATCGACAGCAACTTCATCGCTGCTTCGGATCGGACGCAGTTTCCGCGCCGGTCTCAACGGAAAAGCAGGAGCCGAATCAGGCTCCGCATTCCTTTTCACAGGAGCTGGCCCATGATCGCACCTCGCCCTTCGAGAGCTGATGGAGGTCGGCGATCTCATCGAGGAAAAAGGAAAGCACGTTCTCACACTGCTGGAGATCCTTTTCATCGAGGATCATGGCGAACTCGGAGATCTCGGCGAGTGAGAGCCGACGATTCCAGGTGTGGATGGCCGCATCGCCGATGCCGACCCGGTCGACTTTCTCGAGGAAGGTTTCGATCTCACGGGGCGGCACACCGATCCGCATCATCGCCGCCCGAACCAAATGACTGCGCCGCAGGGGTTCGGAGTTCATGGAAAAACGCTGACAGTTCCGGGCGAAAAGGTCAATACTGAATGCAGCTTTTTGCCCCGAGTCCGGTTCGGATTGAAACGAATGGGCACAAAAAAACCGGGCGCGCCTCGCGACGCGCCCGGTTCTGGAAACGTTTCGGAAGAAACGCGGAGGCGATGATCACATCATGCCGCCCATGCCGTGGTCGTGGCTGTGCTCGGCACCGGCTTCCTTCTTCTCCGGAACGTCGGAGATGAGGCACTCGGTGGTGAGGAGCAGGCCGGAGATCGAGGCGGCGTTCTGCAGCGCGCTGCGGGTCACCTTGGTCGGGTCGACGACACCGGACTTGACGAGGTCTTCGTAAGTGTCGGTGGCGACGTTGTAGCCGACGTTGCCCTTGTCGTTCTTGACCTTCTCGACGATCAGCGCACCCTCGCGGCCCGCGTTGGCGGCGAGCTGGCGGAGGGGAGCCTCGATGGCGCGAGCCACGATGCCGGCACCGGTCGCTTCGTCGCCGGTCAGACCGAGGTCGCCGACGGAGGCCTGGGCGCGGATCAGGGCGGTACCACCACCGGGGACGATGCCTTCCTCAACGGCCGCACGGGTCGCGTGAAGGGCGTCTTCGACGCGGGCTTTCTTCTCCTTCATCTCAGTCTCGGTGGCAGCACCGACGTTGATGACGGCGACGCCACCGGCGAGCTTGGCGAGGCGCTCCTGGAGCTTCTCGCGGTCGTAATCGGAGGTCGTTTCCTCGATCTGGCGGCGGATTTGGGAAACGCGGCCGCTGATGGCCTCGCTCTTGCCCTGACCTTCGATGATCGTGGTGTCTTCCTTGGTGATCTTGATGGACTTGGCCTTGCCGAGATCGTCGATGGTGACGTTCTCGAGCTTGATGCCGAGGTCTTCGGTGATGACGCGGCCACCGGTGAGGATGGCGATGTCTTCGAGCATGGCCTTGCGGCGGTCGCCGAAGCCGGGGGCCTTGACGGCGGCGGCGTTCAGGGTGCCACGGATCTTGTTGACCACGAGGGTGGCAAGGGCTTCTCCCTCGACATCTTCAGCGATGATGAGGAGCGGCTTGCCGCTCTGCGCCACCTTCTCGAGGAGAGGGAGCATGTCCTTGAGGTTGGAGACCTTCTTCTCGTGGATGAGGACGAGGGCGTTGTCGAGGTCAACGGTCATGGTCTCGGTGTCGGTGACCATGTAGGGGGAGAGGTAGCCCTTGTCGAACTGCATGCCTTCCACCACGTCGAGGGTGGTCTCGATGCCCTTGGCTTCTTCCACGGTGATGGTGCCATCCTTGCCGACCTTGTCCATCGCGTCGGCGATGATGTTGCCGATCTCGGTGTCCCAGTTGGCGGAGACGGTCGCGACCTGGGCGATTTCCTTGGTGTCGGTGACCTCGGTGGAGATCTCGGCCAGCTTCGCCACGAGGGCGGCGGCGGCCTTGTTGATGCCACGCTGCAGGCTGATCGGGTTGGCACCGGCGGTCACGTTGCGGAGACCTTCGGAGAAGATCGCCTCGGCGAGGACCGTCGCGGTGGTGGTGCCGTCACCGGCGATGTCGGAGGTCTTCGAGGAGACTTCCTTGATGAGCTGGGCACCCATGTTCTCGTAGGGGCAGGTCAGTTCGATCTCCTTGGCAACGGTGACGCCGTCCTTGGTGATCGTGGGGCTGCCGAATTTCTTGTCGAGGATCACGTTGCGACCGGCTGGGCCGAGGGTCGCCTTGACCGCTTTCGCCAGTTTGCGGACCCCCGCGAGGAGGGCGTGCCGTGCTTCTTCGTCGAAGGACAGTTGTTTGGCCATAATGTTCTGTTTTTGGTGGTTGGTTTGTTAGAGAATTTCAACAGGGTATGGTGCGCGACCAGACCCTCTCTGGTCGTTCAGGAGAGGATGCCGAGGATGTCGCCCTCGTTGACGATGACGCACTCCTCGCCGTTCACCTTGATCTCGGTGCCGCCGTATTTGGAGATGAGCACCTTGTCGCCGACCTTGACCGAGAACTCGATGATCTCGCCCTCGTCGTTCTTGCCGGTGCCGAGTGCGAGCACTTCGGCCTCCTGGGGCTTCTCCTTCGCGGTATCGGGAAGAAAGATGCCGCCTTCGGATTTTTGCTCGGCGGGCTCGATGCGCTTCACGAGAACGCGGGTTCCAAGCGGTGTGATTTTATTAGCCATTGGGATGGTGGGGTTGGTTTACTTTGGGTTTGGGTTTGGAAAAAAGTTTCCGGAAATGCCGGGAGCGACGGTGCGCGCCCTTGCGAAATGGAGGGGAGCCGGTCGGATCAGGATTTCTCGACTTCCTCGAACTCGGCGTCGACGACGTCGCCTTTCGCCTTCTTCGGTTCGGGGGCTTCATCCTCCGCCCCGGGAACAGGGCCGGAGGATCCGGCCTGCTGCGCGGCGGCGGCCATCTCGCCGAACTTGGCCTGAAGGGCGTCGGTGGCCTTGCGGATGCGGTCGGTGTCATCGGATTTCAACGCCTCCTCGACCTCGGCCACGGAGGCCTCGATCTCGGACTTGGCGTTGGCGGGGAGCTGGTCGCCCAGCTCGGCAAGCTGCTTCTTGACCGTGTAAACGGCGTTGTCGGCGAGGTTGCGGGCCTCGATGCCCTCGATGCGTTTCTTGTCCGCTTCGGCAAATTGCTCGGCTTCGCGCTTGGCTTTCTCGATCTCGTCGGCGCTAAGACCGCTGGAGCCCTGGATGGAGATGTTCTGCTCCTTGCCGGTGCCCTTGTCTTTGGCCGACACCTTGAGGATGCCGTTGCGGTCGATGTCGAAAGTGACCTCGATCTGCGGCACACCCCGGGGAGCGGAACCGATCCCGTCGAGGCGGAAGTTGCCGAGCACCTTGTTGTCGGAGACGAGCTTGCGTTCGCCCTGGCAGACGACGATGTCGACGCTGGGCTGGTTGTCCGCGGCGGTGGAGAAGACCTGCGATTTCTTCGCCGGGATGGTCGTGTTGCGCTCGATCATCGGCGTGGCGATGCCACCCATCGTTTCGATGGAAAGGGTCAGCGGAGTCACGTCGAGGAGGACGACATCACCAAGGGTGGGGTCTTTGGCAAGCACACCTCCCTGGATCGCGGCGCCGACGGCGACGACTTCATCCGGGTTGACGCCCTGGTGGGGATCCTTGCCGGCGAGCGATTTGGCGGTCTCGAAGACCTTGGGCATGCGGGTCATGCCACCGACGAGGACGAGCTCGTCGATGTCGCCAACGCTGACACCGGCCTCCTTGAGACAGTCGCGGACGGGGCCCTTGGTGCGCTCGAAGAGATGATCGGTCATCTGCTCGAGCTGCGAACGGGTCAGGGTCTTCTGGATGTGCTTCGGACCGGTCTGGTCGGCGGTGATGAAGGGCAGGTTGATCTCGTAAGACTGCGAAGAGGACAGGGCGATCTTGGCCTTTTCGGCCTCTTCCTTGATGCGCTGGAGCGCATCGGGCTGGCCGTTCAGGTCGATGCCGCTGTCGGCTTTGAAAGCCTCGACGATCCATTTGATCACGGCACCGTCCCAGTCGTCGCCACCGAGGCGGGTGTCGCCATCGGTCGCGAGCACTTCGAAGAAACCTTCGTCGATCTCGAGGACCGAAATGTCGAAGGTACCACCACCCAGGTCGTAGACGGCGATCTTCTCCTCGCCCTTCTTGTCGAGACCATAGGCGAGTGCGGCCGCGGTCGGTTCGTTGACGATGCGCTTCACATCGAGTCCGGCGATCTCACCGGCAGCCTTGGTGGCATTGCGCTGGGAGTCGTTGAAGTAGGCGGGCACGGTGATGACGGCCTCGGTAATGGTCTCGCCGAGACGGGCTTCGGCATCGGCCTTCAGCTTGGAGAGAACCATCGCGGAGATTTCCTGCGGGCTGTAGGTCTTGGTCTGACCACCGACCTCCACCTGGATGTGGGCGTCGCCATTGGCGGCCTTCACGATCTTGTAGGGCGTGTTCTTTTCCTCGGCGGTGAGCTCGTCGAACTTGCGGCCAATGAGGCGCTTGGCGGAGAAAATCGTGTTCTTCGGGTTGGTGATGGCCTGGCGCTTGGCGGCCTGACCGACGACACGCTCGCCGTCCTTCGTGAAGGCGACGACGGACGGGGTGGTGCGAGCGCCCTCGGCGTTCTCAAGCACCAGAGGCTGACCGCCCTCCATGACGGCCATACAGGAGTTGGTGGTGCCAAGGTCGATTCCTAAAATTTTGCTCATGACTGGATGGGGGGTGGCGGGAAGGGTTTTCCCAATTTTCTACTGCCCTCCTTTGCATTCGCCGTGCCACGCGGCCTTCCTCAGTCCTATTTCATTAACGATCAATATGTTAACACTCCTCAAGCACCGTCCGAGGCGGCACTCCCGGCACGCCACTGCGCCAAATTAGCGCAACCATTCCCCCAAATTGCGCCAAAACGACGCACTCGTGCCCCTTTGGCACAGCCCGTTCAATGGAAGATGAAGGGCACCCCCATGGCCTCGAAGCTGGCCTTTTGCTCGGCCATGTAGCGGTCGGCGAGATCGTTGAATTTCCCCTTCAAGCGGTAGTCGGCGAGGAAGGCGTTGACGGCCGAGCGGAGCTCTTCGTTGCCTTTCTTGATGCCGACCGCCCAAGTCTCCTCGCGGATCGGCTTGAGGATGGGCCTGGTTTTGTCCTCATGCTGCTTCCAATACTGATAGATCGAAATCTGGTCGTAAATGAAGGCATCAACCTTTCCCTGCACGACCTCGAGAGCGCAGGCGGCGGAATCATCAAGCACGATGAGCTGGAGGTCCGGCATCTCGGCCCGCGCCCACTGATGGCCCGTCGTCGAGAGTTTCACCGCGACCTTGTGGGTGCCCGGCTTCAGGTCGGCGGCGGACTGCAGAGGTGAATCTTTCGCCACGAGCATGCAGATGCCGTTGGTCACGTAGCCGTCGGAAAAGTCGATGGTCTGCTCGCGCTCGGGGGTCCGCGTCATCGAAGAGATGATCAGGTCGATCTTGCCGGATTGCAGGGCGGGGATGATGCCGCTCCACTCGACGTCGCGGATTTCGAGCGGGCGTCCGAGACTGGCGGCGAGATCCTCGGCCATGCGGACGCTGATGCCATCGGGCTGATTGTCAGTGCCACGCATCTCGAAGGGAGGATAGGCCAACTCCATCCCGACCACGAGAGGTTTGGTCTCCGGACCGCCGGGCGATGTTTCGCTCTTTGAACAACTCGCAAAAACCAGCGCAATTCCGATGAGAATGAAACGGGATACCGGCGTCATGACGCGGACACTTTCACGCCTCGACCGGGGAACTCAAGACGTTTGACGGCCCCCGCAACCGGTCCGACCTTGCGAAACCCCCATGCGTGCCCTGCTTCTCGACATCCTCCGCTCCTCCGCTCCGCCCGAGGCCGTCGCCTGGCTGGAGAAGACCCTGTCGGAGATCGAGACGGACTTCCAGCGGCGCGCTTTCTACTACGCGTTCAGCGGGGTCTCGCGTCGCTTTCCGAAGCACGGTTCACTGACGCCTGGGGATGAGGCACTGGCGGCGCTCCGCGATGCCGCGCCCGATACCTCCGTTGCGGTATGGGATCAGTTCCGCCTCGCCCGGGTTATCCTCCTGGTGACCCTCGCCGGACAGGATCGCGATCCTTTCCTCGAGACGCTCGCGGCGCTGCGGAACACCGCCGACCTCCGCGAACTCGCCGCGATTTTTTCCGCCTATCCCCTGCTGCCTCATTCCGAAGAGTTGGTGGAGTCGGCGATCGACGGATTACGTTCGAACATCGTCGACGTGTTTGACTCCATCGCGCTGGACAATCCCTTCCCGGCACGGCATTTCCCGCAAGCCGCGTGGAACCAAATGGTGCTGAAAGCGATCTTCATCAGCCGTCCGCTCTATCGGATCGGATCGATCGACGAACGCCGCAACGCCGAACTGGCCCGCGCCATCTCCTCGCTCGCTCACGAGCGCTGGGCGGCGGGACGTCGCATCAGCGCGGAGGCGTGGCGGAATTGTGTGGGATTCATCACCGACGAAATCTCCGGCGATTTCCACCACCTGCTGGAGACGGGCGAACCTTCCGACCGCGAAGCCGCGGCGCTGGCCCTCGCCACTGATGGCGATCGCCGTCTCGCCGACCTACGCGGGCGACTCGAAGGCGAGATCGACGCGATCGGTGCCGGCACCCTCTCGTGGGACCGCCTCGGCGAAAAGCTGACCGTGCCGGTGACCCTGAACGGCTCGCCAGCGAAGGCCTGACCGAACCACCTTTTCCCTCGCATGAAATTCCTCGACTCGCACGTCCACATGGTCTCGCGCACGACCGACGACTACCAGCGCATGGCCGCATCGGGGGTCGCCGCGATCATCGAGCCCTCTTTCTGGCAGGGCCAGCCGCGCACCGAACCGGGGACCTTCAAGGATTACTTCAACACCCTGATCGGATTCGAGCGCTTCCGGGCGAGCCAGTTCGGGATCAAACATTACTGCACGATCGGGCTGAACCCGAAGGAGGCGAACAACGAGAAACTTGCCGAAGCGGTGATGGAGTTGCTGCCTCTCTACATCTGCAAGGAAGGAGTCGTCGGCATCGGTGAGATCGGTTTCGACGACCAGACCCGGGCCGAGGAGAGATACCTGAGGCTGCAAGCCCAGCTCGCGCTGGAGGCGGATCTCCCGATCCAGATCCACACGCCGCACCGCGACAAGAAGCTCGGGACGATCCGGACGATGGACGTGCTCGAGGATGTCGGGATCGATCCGGGCAAGGTCATCATCGACCACAACAACGAGGAAACGGTGAAGACCGTACTCGACCGCGGTTACTGGGCCGCCTTCACCATTTATCCCCACACCAAACTCGGCAACGAGCGCATGGTCGAAATCCTGCGCGAGTATGGGTCCGAGCGCATCATCGTCGACAGCGCCGCCGACTGGGGCATTAGCGACGCCCTTGCCGTGCCGAAGACCGCGGCGCTGATGAAGGAACGAGGCATCACCCTCGAGCGCATCGAACAGGTCACTTACCGGAATCCGCTCATCGCCTACGGACAGAGCGGGCAGATCAGCGAGCAGGATTGGGAACGCAGCGAGGGCATCGATCCCACCGCATTGTTCGAGGGCAACACCCTCCTCCGCGGTGGCATGGATGTGGCCACGGCGATGTCGCAGTATTTGATGATCGAGTGAGGTAACTCAGTCCGCGAAAGCTTCGCTCCACGGCAGATCATGCGCCTGCCCCACTTCCTCGCAGGTGAGGCGGCCCCGATGGCAGTTGATCCCGCCGATCAACTCGGGGGAACGGGCGCAGGCACCGACCAGACCTGCGGTCGCCAGCAACTGCACGTAGGGCAGCGTGACACTGGTGAGCGCCTGAGTCGATGTCCGCGCATAGGCGCCCGGCATGTTGGCAACGCAGTAGTGGATCACCCCCTCTTCGGTGAACACGGGATTCTCATGGGTGGTCGGCCGGGTCGTGGCGATGCAACCGCCCTGATCGACGGCGATGTCGACGACGACGGTGCCCTCCCGCATCAGCCGCAGCATTTCGCGGCTGACCAGTTTCGGAGCCTTCGCTCCCGGCACCAGCACCGCGCCGATGAGCAGGTCGGTGCGCGGCAGCACCTCGAGCAGAGCCGCTTCGCTGCTGTAAAGTGTCTTCGCCGCGGGCATGGCGGTGTCGAGCCAGGTCATGCGCTCACTGCTGACCTCGAGGATGGTGGTGTCGGCCCCGATCCCGGTCGCGACCTTCGCTGCGTTCGTCCCGCAGGTGCCTCCACCGATGATGGTGACCCGACCCGGCAACACTCCCGGCACTCCCCCTAACAAAGTGCCACGACCGCCGGCATGTTTGGCGAGATGATAGGCTCCCACCATCACGCTCATGCGGCCGGCGACCTCGCTCATGGGTTCGAGCAGCGGCAGCCGCCTGCCGACCTGTACGGTCTCGTAAGCGATCGCCGTCGCGCCCGTCTTGATGAGCGCCTCGGTCAAAACCTTGTCGGCGGCGAGATGGAGGTAGGTGAAAAGGATCTGCCCGGGCCGCAGCATCGCGATCTCGACCGGCTGCGGTTCCTTCACCTTCACGACGAGGTCGGCTCCCCCGAAAACCGCGGCGGCATCAGGCACCACGGAGGCTCCGGCTTCTTCGTACTCGGCGTCGGCATAGGCGGCTCCGGCTCCGGCTCCCCTTTCCACGAGAACCGCGACGCCTTGCCGGACCAGTTGCCGCGCGCCGCCGGGCGTCAAGGCCACCCTGTTTTCCTGGCTCTTGATTTCGCGGGGGCAGCCCACAGTCCGGGTGGTTCGGGGGGAGATCGGATTCATGTCTGTCTTTGTTTTCAATGGAACTGTGCCCGAAGGACCTCTTCATGGCGATGCTTCTCGTTTTTTTTTCGCGCCGGTGGTGTACCGTTTCCTCCCCTCTTGAGATGCCATTCGATTTCCAAACCTCGGTCGCGCCGGGGCCGCCTTACCTGATCGCCGCGCTATTGATTGCCATTTCCGCGATTCGTCCAACCGGAGCCGAAGAGGCCGCGCCATCGGGATTGCGGGTCTCGCGGGGGGATTGGGGAGTGATCGAATCCCATCCCGTGACCCTCGAACCCCCGGCCTCCCATCTCTGGTCGGCGCTCTATGACGAAAGATCGGTTTGGAACTTTGCCGAGCGATCCCAGGACGAAGCCCGCAAGGTGATGGCCGAGATCGGATTTGCGGAGTCTCTGCTCGCCTTGATCGACCGGGAAGGAACCTGGACGAGAACCGACCAGGGCCTCGAACTCGACCTCACCGATCCGGTCATCGAGGCGATGACGCCCGAGAATCGCGCCGCGCTGGCGCGTTGGTTCCGTCTGAACCACATCGACTTCTTTTCGAAGCTCATCATCAATCTCGAAGGCGGAGATTTCTCCGCCTATCTCTCGAACGGGGTCGCCCCCCGCACCCTCGATCTGGTGAAACGCATGACCTTCGCGCGCAGGAATGTCCTCAGCATGATGGATCGGGCCTACATCCTGAGACAACTGGGCGACGACCGCGATGAAAAGGAGCGTTTCCTCCGTGCCACCTTCGCGACCCGCAGTCTCGTCGTGCGGCTCGTGGTCAGCGATGACTCCGATCTCGACCAGATGATCCGTTATTGGTCGGCAGGCGGCGCCAATCCCGGCATCGCCTCTCTCCTGCGCGGAGTCCACTCCACCTCGGGCGTCGACAAGATCGACCTTGTCCAGATCCTGCCGCCCGTGCCGCGGCGCTATTTGAACAGCTTCACAAACCTCCGTGACGTGCGCCCGAACAGCACGCCCGACTGCTTCTGGACCTCGGTTCAGTTCTTCGACCGAAAGGCCTCGCCCAGGCTGCTCGATCCCCTGACCTTCAGCCACCACCTCGACGGTGTCTTTGAGAAGGTCGATGACGAGGCCGGCTTCGGGGACATTGTCTGCATGTTCGATGGCACCGACGATTCCTTCCTGCACAGTTTCGTACAGATCGCCGATGACATCGTCTTCACCAAGAACGGATCGAGCTTCGCCCGGCCCTTCGTGCTGACGCGAAAGTCGGACATGCTCTCCGTCTACCTCGACGAGACGCCCTATCGCTTCGACGTCTACCGTCGTGTCAAAAGATCCTGAACCATGCGGCTCCTCCCGTTCATCGTCATCGTCATCGCCCTCGTCGGCGGACTCGGCGTCCTGGCAGCCGACACCAATCCGCGTCCCCGCGAACTGGTCCGCTCCGCTCCGGGGCCTTGGGGACAACTGGAGTACTACGAGGTGCCGCTCGAGTGCCCTGATACCTACCTCGATTACCTTGTGCTGCCATCACAACAGATCGAGTGGAGCTACCCCAAACAAGCCTTCGAAAAGCCGCGCGACTTGCTGCTCGCCGCCGGGCTGGACGAATCCGTGATCGGGCCGCTTTTGGACCATGCGAACCTCATCACCGATGACGAACTGAGCCGCCTCTATCCGACCGAGCAAGCGCTCCTCGATCTTCCCTTCCAGTCCCGGGCCCGTCTTTATTCCTTCCTCTCCCAGATCGGCGAGAATCCCTACATTCGCCGCCCGATTTACATCAACGACGAAAACCTTTCCGCCTGGTTCAGTGGCAGCCAGGCCCCACGCACCGCCATTCAGGACGTGGCCAAGCTGGCCTATCCCACCCCGCGCGGCCGGGGTTATTTCCTCGCTGATTTCCCGCTGACATTGCGGCAGGCGACCTCCGCCGCGGAGGAGAACGCCCTGCTCCAGGCTCTGCTGCGACAGCGGGGCCTGATCGCCCGGCTCATCCTCGACGAACAGTCCCTGACCACGGAAATCGCGGACTACTGGACCGCCGGTTACAAAAACAAGGCAGTCATGCCGATCTTCGAATCGGTCGTGCGCGAGAGCGGCCAAGGAACCATCGACATCACCCACCTGCTTCCGGCGAACGCCCGCGAGTACATCAACCGATTTCCCGACGTCGCCGATGGCATCAACGGACGCTTTCCCGATTGGTTCTGGACCTGCAACAACTTCTTCCGCGTCGCACCGGTCGACATTTATGCCGACTCACCCGAGCGCGATGCGATCGTCGCGCGTGACTTCGAAGCCGGGGTGCCTCCTCTTCAATTCGGCGACATGCTGCTGCTCCACTCCGGAGACCACATCATCCACGGATGTATCCACATCGCCGACGACATCGTCTTCACCAAGAACGGGGCGGATCTATATTCCCCGTGGATTCTCATGAAGATCGACGACGTCCTCGCCCATCACGACCTCCTCGGGGGCGTGACCATGAGCGTGCATCGGCGCAGGGAGACCGCCCCGAAGTGATTGCGAGCCACATCTCTAATCTTTTGCTTCCTCCGCCAGATTTGTTAAGATCTCTTAACAAACGGCTTGATGCTCCGCTCCTCCGGACACCTCTTTCTCCTCCTTGGCCTGTCGCTCGGTTTGACTGCCTGTGCATCGCCGCGTCGCGAGGCGGGAGAATCGGCTGAAATCACGAAGGTTCTTGGCGGCCTTTGGAGGGCGAAAACCCCACCGGCTCCCGCCACAGACTTCTCCTCCCTGAAGGCGATCGCCGATTCCGCGGCTGCACAGCTCCCTCCCGCCTACCGGGCTGAGCCGATCGAACCTGTCTCAGAAGAAACGCCGGGACCGCCCTCCGAGATTCATCCCGGCGACATCTTCGCCGAGAGGGATGGGGTCAGATTGCGTAAGATCTTCAGCCTTTGCGAGGGGCTCGACGAAGAATCCCGGGCTTCGGAAATGGCCCGGATCGCCTCTACGGCACAGGAGCGCATGCCGGTCACCCTTTCTCGACAAGAGCTCACCGAGATCTCAGCCCGGCTTCCCGACGACCTTCCCTTCCCCACCCGCAGCGTTGCCCTCGATGTGCGGACGGCCACCCACACGCTCGATCCCCTTCGGTTCCAAACCACCCTCGAGTCCGTCGAAAAGAGCCGCAAGGGCAGCCCTCGCGATGAAAAACTGCGGTCCCAATGGCGCGAGGTCAAAGAGCGGCTTTCAGCCGGAGAAAAACTCCACGTCATCACTGCCGTTACCGAATCGAGGGACCTCGAGGCGGTCTATCCGGGTGCGCCGGTCGGTCGACGCGACATCGATCCCGTCCGCAACGCCGTGCTCGGTGCCTTCCCCCACCTCGGAGAGGTCGATGCTGAAAAGGTGGACGACCGCATCGTCGTCACCGGAAAACCCCGCTTGATCTGGGAGTTCGACAGCAAGCCTTTCCACTACGACGGAACCCGGCTCGCCCTTGCCGCGAATGACACCGCGGCCCCCTGACCGCCACCTCACTCCATCCCGAGCTTCTTCAGCTTGGGAGAGATGACAATCCGGCAATAGGGATTCTTGTCCTTGTTCAGCTCGTAGTAGTTCTGATGGTAGTCCTCGGCCTCCCAGAAGGTGGAAGCTGCGGCGATCTCGGTGACCGCCGGATCGGGATACTTCTTGCTCTCGTCGAGCTTCTTCATGGAAGCCTCCGCCGTCGCTTTCTGTTCCGGGGAGTTGTAAAAGATCACCGAGCGATACTGGGGACCGAAGTCGTTGCCCTGTTGATTCAGCGTGGTTGGATCGTGGGCCTGCCAGAAAACATCGAGGATCTCGTCGAGCGTGATCTTCGCGGGATCAAAGGCAACCCGGATCACCTCGGCATGGCCCGTGCCTTTCGTACAGACCTGCTCGTAGGTGGGGTTCTCGATGTGACCGCCCATGTAACCCGAGACGACTTCCTTCACTCCGTCGAGCCGCTCCATGACCGCCTCGGTGCACCAGAAACATCCGCCACCGAGAGTGATGGTCTCGAGTCCGGTGGCGGCAGGTTTGGCTTCCTTCATGGGCTGTTGTTCGGGTTTGGGGGCTTCAGGGCTCGCGGTCGTTGCCACCGGTGACACCGGCGCTTCGGCGGGCGCTTCGGTCTTCGTTGCTGGAGTAACCGGAGCCTCAGTCACTGGCTTTGGAGTCTCAGGGGCCGGGGATTCCGGAGCCGGCGAGCCACCGTCCTGACAAGAGCACAAAACCAACATCGCTGCGAGGGTTGGGATCCGGATCGGAGCCAGGGACTTCAAGGATACGCTCATGCCCGGAACGTGGCCTTTGCGGCAGCGCATTGCAATGCCTTTGGCCGGTCCGCACCCAACCGCATCGCGTGACTCAGAGATGCCACCAAAGCATCATGCGCGCCCCACTGCACATCCGAACATATCTATTTGCTGGGATTGCAACTTTTTTTCGTGATTCAGGCAAAAGAATTGACGCTTCGGTTTTTTTCCGATAACAATGCCATACTTTCCGGACACAAACGGACCATGGCGCGCCCCAAAAACACCACCGAGACCGTTCAGATCACGATCTCGACGACCCCCCAGGTGCGTCAGATTCTGGAGTTACTCTCGACCTCCGGGCTCTACGGAAAAAACGCGGCCGAGACCGCCAACGCCCTGCTCCAGGAAAAAATCCGCGACCTGCAAAAGGTCGGTCAGGCTCCCGCGCCATCATTCACGGGCTGGACAATCGGCTGATCCCTTTTCTCTCCCACCACCTCAACCGCAACGACACGACCACCATGTATCTCCCCGAAACCGCTCCTGACTCCTCCGCCTCGGACGCGCTCGCCCTGCTTTCCGCAGCATCGATCGCCCCCTCCGAAATCTGCGAGAACGATCCGGCCACCCAGCGGGCCTTCGATGAGAGTCTGCGAGCTCTCGCGGAGGACATCGTGCGTTACCACCCCGGCCTCGCCCACCTGCTCATCGGCATGAGCGCCCAGCCCTGCCCTTTCGTGCACGGCCAGAACTGAGGCGACGGCTCAGGCCCAGAGATTCAACAGGATCACCCCACCCACGGCGACAAACGCGCCGAGGATCGCGAGGCGGCTCGGGTGATCCCCTTCGGTGAAGCGAGCCAGCGGCATCATCGCGATCGGTGTCAGCGCTACCACCGCGAGCACGATCCCGCTCTCGAGGTCCTGCAGCGCCCACTGGAAACAACTCACGCCGATCACCGGCCCGAATAGCGCGGCACCGAAGAGCCAGGGCAGCACCTCGCGGTCAAGCGGCGAGCGCCAATTCTCCCAGTGCCTTCGCGATCCGAGAAAGCGGATCACCGCGACGAAGACCATCGCGAATAGCAAGCCGGCGACGACCCGTTGAAAAGCAGCGGCGATGCCCGAGCTGTGGACCCCGGCGATCAGCCCCACCGCCTCCGCCTTGCGGCTCAGCACCGCGCCGCCGCCCTGCCCCATCCCCGCGACGATCGCGGCGGCGATGCCGAAGAGAAAGTTACCGCGTCGTTCGACCACCTTGGTCCGCGCCCCGGGACGCAGGGCCAGCCCCACCCCGATCAGGATCAGCGTGGCGCACACGACCACCCGCGGACCCAC
Source organism: Verrucomicrobiales bacterium (assembly GCA_041917795.1). Classification (GTDB taxonomy): domain Bacteria; phylum Verrucomicrobiota; class Verrucomicrobiia; order Verrucomicrobiales; family DEV007; genus Arctic95D-9. Next base: position 88,158 of record JAYRWX010000028.1, on the reverse strand, counting down.
CGCATTCCCCAGCCAGAGCCATTCCACCAGCATCGCGAAGAGCGGCGCGAGGCAAAGATTCAAAAGGATCGTCAAACGCGAACCGATCCGTTCGTAGGCGAGGAAGAGCGCCACGTCGCCGATTCCGAAACCGACGAGGCCACTAACAAAGAACCAAGGGAAAGTCTCGCGATGGATCGAACCGGGAAAAAAGAGCCACACCGCGATGCCCAGAGCCAAAGTGGCCAGGCTGAGGCGCAGCAGATTCCCCCAGGGGCCGCCAAGACGCACCGCGACCCGTTGGCCGGTCACGGCGGAGCAGGCGAAAAACAAAGTCGTGAGCACGGCGGCGATCATCGGGGCGGTGCCGGGAATCCGGCGGCGCGGTCCGATCGATTCGAGGCTTGCCAAGGCAATCGCATCCGCGAAGCTTTGTAAAGCGCCGCCTTCATGTCACCCACTCTCCCGCATCTCATCCACAACGGCGTGTTGCTCGCCGCCGACGAGGCCGCGCTCGGAACCAACGACGGGCTCTTCCGCCACGGCTTCGGACTCTTCGACACCCTCGCCGCCGTGCGGGGCCGCCCCTTTCTCGCGGAGGCTCATTTCCATCGCCTGCGGACCAGCGCCGCCGCCCTTGCCCTGGATTGTCCGGACGACGCCACTTTGATCGCCGCCATCGGCACGCTGCTGGCGGCCAATGCTCTCGAGAACACCGAAATCGCCCGCGTCCGCATCACCCTTTCGTCGCCCGGCGGCGGCAGCCCTTCCTGGTGGGTCGAGGCGACACCGGCCCCACTCAGAGGTGCCTCGGCCCGACTCGGCACGGGTGGATTCGTGCGCAACGAGCACAGTCCGCTCGCCGGCCACAAAACCAGTTCCTGTGCCGATCAGGTGCTCGCCGATCGCGCCGCCCGCTCCGCAGGACTCGATGAAATGATCTTTCTCAATACCCGAGGTGAAGTCTGCGAGACCACCTGGGCGAATGTGTTTCTACTGGTCGAATCCGGCTGGATCACACCTCCGCTCGACTCGGGCTGCCTGCCTGGAGTCACCCGGGCCTTGGTCCTCGAGTTGGCTGCGGAGGCGGGCATCGCCATCGCCGAGTCAACCCTCTTGGGTGCCGGACTCAACAGGGTCAGGTCGGCCTTTCTCACCTCCAGCATCCGCGGAATCCAGCCGGTCGCGGCGATCGACGGGCGCGAACTGGAAATCGATGATGACATCCGCAGGCTCCAGGCCGCCTATTCCGGTCGGATGAAGTGCTAATCGCGCCGACGATGACGTCGCAGCCATTCGGCGCGCTGGCGTTTGCTCGCCTCGATCCGGTCGAGCAAACCTTCGGCGGAGATCACCGCGGCACCCGCCGCCTCAACGAGATCACGGATGGCGTGGTCGTTGCTCGCCACCGTGAGGCGGTAGGTCGATGCGTATTTCAGCGCGAGCCGCTCGATCACGGTATCGGCGGTCTCGCCGGGCCCGCCGTAGATGATCTGAATGCGGCGCCCACGAACCTCATCGCGGGGGGACTGCACACCGCCATCGAAGGCCAGCACGATACGCTCAACGCTGTCGTCACTCCAGTCGGTGAGCGTTTGGACCAGTTCAGCGCGCGCAGCCTCGACCGAGGTGGCGCGACGCCGACGTAGGACGTCCCCGGCAAACAAAACGTTGTTGCCGTCGACGAGGAGAAAAGCGGGCCGGGCGGAGTCCATCGTCCCCACCCCGGCGATCACTCGTCGCCGGTCGCTTCGGGCTTGTCAGCCACCTTCTTGGTCGCGGCCTTTTTGGCGGGAGCCTTCTTGGCGGCTGCTTTCTTGGCAGGGGCCTTTTTGGCGGCGGCCTTCTTCGGAGCCTCGGCGGCTTCGTCAACCGACGCTTCCTCCTTGGCGGCCTTTTTCTTGGTCGGCTTCTTGCCCAGCGCGATCTGCGCCTTGACGGTTTCCGCCTTGCGTTTCAGGTAACTCTTGCGACGAACGCGCTTCTGCACCTTGTTGTGTTGCTTGCCCATGGATTGAATTGGCTCCGCTTGCTGCGAAGGGCGGCATTAAAGGACAAAACGACAGGAGAGGCAAGCGGAAATCCCGCCGATACGCCGCTGCCCATGAATCGCGAAAACCCCTGGAAAACCCACGCCACCCGGGTCGTCTACGAGAACCCATGGATTTCGGTGACCGAGAGCTCGATCACCCATCCTTCGGGCAATCCGGGAATCTACGGTGTGGTCCATTTTAAAAACCGCGCCATTGGGATCGTGCCGATCGATGAAGATGACCATACCTGGCTGGTGGGCCAGTACCGCTACGCCCTCGGTCGCTATGAATGGGAGATCCCCGAAGGCGGTTGCCCGGCCGGCGAGGCGCCCATTGACGCGGCGCGGCGCGAACTGCGCGAGGAGACCGGCCTGATCGCCGCCGAGGTGCGGGTGCTGCTCGACGGGCTGACGCTTTCGAACTCCGTCACCGACGAACACGCCACCGTCTTTGTCGCCACCGGACTTTCCCAGACCGCAGCCATGCCGGAAGAAAGCGAAGTATTGACCTTGCGCCGGCTGCCTTTCCAAGAGGCGGTGGAAATGGTGAAGCAGGGCGAGATCACCGACTCGGTCTCGGTGATGGCGTTGCTCTACCTGGCCCTCGAGCGGGCGATCACGCCTCGTTGAGCTCTCGCAGCACTTCGGGATCGCGCACATCGGCCCAATCTCCGGAGAGTTCGACCGCCTTGATCGGCAAACCATCGCGGACCTGCGCGGCGATCGCGTCGGTCAGCTCGTACTCGCCGCGCGGCGAGAGCTCGAGCCTCGCGGTGTAGTCAAAAATGCGCGGTGAGAAGGCGTAAATGCCCGCGTTGTAGTAGGGGCTGGTCGGCTGGCCGGCGGCGGGCTTCTCGATCAGGTCGACGACCCAACCATCCCGGATGAAGACCGCCCCGCCCTTGCGGACATCCTGGTCGATCTTCACCGTCAGCATGCCCTCGACTCCGGTGAAATCGACGAGCGGAGCGTAGGACTCGACCGGCACGAGGATGTCGCCATAGCTGAGGATGAAGGGATCACTGCCCGCGAAGTCCTTGGCCAACTCGACGACCCGACCGGTGCCATCCTGCACGACCTGCTCGACATAGTCAACGTGGCAACCAAAGCCCGAACCGTCGCCGAAGTGGTCGATGATGACCTCCTTGCGCCAACCGACCACGATGAGCACCTCGCTGACGCCATTGGCGACGAGACCGCGCACGATGGACTCGAGGATGGGCACGCCCTTGACCCGCACCATCGGCTTGGGCAGTTCGTCGGTGAGTTCCTTCATCCGGGTGCCCCGTCCAGCGGCGAGGATAACTGCTTTTTTGATGGTGCTCATGTCAGGATCAGCGGGAGTCGGCGAGGCGTTTCACGAAAGCGGCCATGCGGTCCATCGCGATGACGATCTTGTCGTAGGCGGTCGCGTAGCAGGCGCGCACGCAGCCCTCGCCCGCCGTCCCGAAGGCGCTGCCGGGCACGACCGCGACGCTTTCCTCCTCGAGGAGGCGAAGGGCAAATTCCTTCGAGCTCAATCCATATTGCCGCACATCGGGGAACATGTAGAAGGCTCCGCCCGGAGGGAAACAGGGCAATCCCATCTCCCCGAAACGCTTCAGCATCAGGTTGCGCCGTTGCGCGTAGGCGAGGCGCATTTTCTCGACTTCGGGCGCGCCGTTGCGGAGCGCCTCGATCGCCGCCTGCTGGCTCATGATGGAGGCGCAGAGCATCGAATACTGGTGGATTTTCATCATCGCCTCGGTCAACACCGTGGGCGCGCATGCGTAGCCGAGCCGGAAACCGGTCATCGCGAAAGCCTTGGAAAATCCATGGAGCAACACGGTGCGCTCGCGCATGCCGGGGAAACTGGCGATGGACACATGGGTGCCGGGCGAGAGGCCGTCATCGCCGGAATAGAGCAGCTCGCAATAGATCTCGTCCGTGACGACGATGAGGTCGTGCTTGATGGCGAGAGCCGCGATCTTTTCGAGTTCCTCGACCGGTTCGACGGCTCCAGTGGGGTTGGTGGGGAAATTCAGCAGGATCACCCGGGTCCGGTCGGTGATGGCCTTTTCCACATCGGCGGCGCGGAGGACGAAGTTGTCGTCCACCCGCGTTGAGATGGTGACCGGCTTGCCGTAGGCGAGCACGATGCTGGGGCTGTAGCTGACGTAACAGGGCTCGTGGTAGATCACCTCGTCGCCGGGATTGAGCAGGGCCCGGAAAACCAGATCGAGCGCCTCGGATACGCCGACGGTGACGAGGATCTCGTTCGCCGGATTGTATCGGACGTGGAAGAGTCCCTCGACGTAGTCGGCGATCTCCTGCCGCAGCGAAAGCAGGCCGAGATTCGAGGTGTAGCTGGTCTGACCCTTTTCGAGGGAAAAGATGGCGGCCTCGCGGATGTGCCAGGGAGTGGAAAAGTCGGGTTCGCCAACGCCGAGAGAGATGACATCGTCACGGCCGACGACGAGCTCGAAGAAGTCGCGGATGCCTGAGCGCGGGATGCTCTGCACGTGGGTCGCGATGCGGTCTTGCAGGGGTTTCATGGAAGAAAAAGGTGAGCTTGGGTGGGGCGATCCGCCCCCTTCTCACTCAAGCAGGGGGCCGGTCGGCCCGGGAAAATCAGGTCAGGGCGTGACGGCGAGACGCTCGTCGGCCGGGGCGGCTCCGGCGAGGAAACCGCTCTGCTTGTAAACCTTGAGCTGGAAATGGGTCGCGGTGGAGAGCACGCCTCCGAGGGTGCTGAGCTTCTCACTGACGAAGCGGGCGACTTCGCGCAGATCCTCGGCTTCGACGATGACGGCGAGGTCATATCCACCGCTCATCAGATAGCAACTCGTGACCTGGTCGAACTTCGCGATGCGCTCGGCGAGATGATCAAAGCCACCGTCGCGCTCGGGCGTGAGGCGCACCTCGATCAAGGCGGAGACATGGCGTTGGCCCGCCCGCTCGGGATCCACGACGGCGTGATAACCGAGAATGGCGCCCTTGGATTTGAGCTCGGCCACGGAAGCGGCGATTTCGGCCTCGCTGCGGCCGAGGCGTTCGGCGAGCTGCGCCGTGGTGAGGCGGGCATCCTGTTGCAACAGTTTGAGCAGGGCATCCATGGGATCTATCACTGGGTATCAATTAGGTTTCGACTCAATCTCCAAAACAGATCCCGACGGCCTTGGCCGATTCAACGACTTCGCCTTCGGGATTGACCAGGTTCAACTTGCGCACGGCTTCCTCGATGGTCACCGACCCGACGTGGTATTGCTGGTAGCTGACCATACGTCCAAAGCGCTTCTCTTCTATCAGTTTCACCGCCTTGACACCGAATCGCAGGCCGAGGACGCGGTCAAGGCTGGTGGGACTGCCCCCGCGCTGGAGATGTCCGAGGCGGGTGCAGCGGGTTTCCTTTCCGGTCAACTCGGCAAGATGCTTTGTCACGACATCCCCCATCCCTCCGAGACGCACCTCGCCGCCGGAGCCGCTGTCTTCGACCACCAGATTGCCACCGACGGTCTTGGCGCCCTCGGCGACGACCACGAGGGAACTGCGGAAGCCCTGACGCTCACGCTCGAGGATGGCCTCGGCGACTTTGACATGGGAAAAAGGAATCTCAGGAATCAGGATTGCGCTGGCCCCGCCGGCGATCCCGCCGTAGAGGGCGATCCAACCGGCGTGGCGTCCCATGACCTCCAGCACCATGACACGGCTGTGGCTCTCCGCGGTGGTGTGGAGCCGATCGAGCGCATCGGCGACGACTTGGATCGCCGAATCAAAACCGAAGGCGGTCGCGGTGGCTGCGAGATCGTTGTCGATGGTTTTGGGTACTCCGACGACGGGAAAGCCTTCCTTGTGAAACTGTAGCGCCGTCGTCAGGCTGCCATCACCGCCGACACAGACGAGAGCGGAAACGCCGAGACGCCGCAGGGTGCGGAAGGCGTCGTCCATGAGCTCTTTCGGGATCGCCCGTACCCCGCCTTCACCAACTTTCGAGGCGAAGTGACCGCGATTCGAAGTACCGAGGATGGTGCCACCGAGCTTGATGATGCCTTCGGTTTTCTCGGCCCGCAGGATCTTGTAATCGCCGGGGGAAAGCAGCCCTTCATACCCGTCGCGAAAACCGAGCACCTCCCAACCCAGACGCGTCGCTGCTCCGACCACCCCGTGGGTGACGGCATTGAGTCCGGGACAATCCCCTCCTCCGTTGAGCAGACCGATTCGCATGGCGGGTGACTGAGCCTCAATCCCTTCCCTTTCGCAAGCGTAGATTGGGATCGCTGGGCGGCTCCTCCAGGGCGTCCGTTTCAAGCCTTTTCCAACCTCGATCCAAGAGCAGGACCGCATCGCGAAAGCGGTCCTCCGACCCGAGCAGGATCGCATGAAGGCGTCGCACTTTCGCATCCGGCCCTTCTCCCGTTTGGCGCGTGGCACTGACGACCAGACACGACCCGGCGAGGCGGGTGGTTCCCGTTTTGAGACCGTCGATCCCGCGAGACTCGACCAACTCGTTGGTGTTCCGGATCGTGACGACCCTTTCTTTCCCATCGCGAAGGACCTTCAGATCACGTGTCCGGACCGAAGCAAACTGCGGCAACGTGCCCTCGTCGTAGGCGAACAACACGAGCCGACCGAGATCCGACGCGGTGGAGAGTCCGGTTTGATCCGCCTCATCCAGTCCATGTGGATTGATAAAGCGGGTATGGGGCATGCCCAGTCGCCCGGCCAACTCGTTCATCCGTTTCACGAATATCGGCACTCCCGATTCCGCTGCGGGATCCATCTGCTTGCCGAGTGCCTCCGCCATGGCGTGGGTCGCGGTGTTGTCTGACGCCATCATGGCCGAAGTCAGGGCGGTCTCCAGGGTGATGCGGTCCCCGGCTTTCAAGGCCAGGGGATTCGCACCTCCCTTGACGGCCGCCGCCGGCACGGCGATGTCCAAGTCCAATCCCGCCCCGGCATCCCCGATCCATTCCAAAGCGACGAGGCAAGCCGCAATCTTTGTGAGACTGGCGACGGGGCGGACCTCATCTGCATGATCGCTTTCAAACACAATACCGGTTTCCTGTTCCACCAACAGAATCGATTCGGCGGAAAGAAGCGGGAATGCCATCATCACGAGTGCGCAAAGGGAAACTGCCGTTTTCATCATCGTGCTCCGAAGGGGATCATCACAAAACAACAAAGCCGCAACGGGCGAACCCGGTGCGGCTTGAAGAAACAGCTTGGGTCCGAATCAAAGAGAATCCTTGAGAGCAGCGTACTCGGCCTGAAGGGCGGAGATTTCAGCCTGGATTTTCATCATGCGATTCAGAGTTTTCTCGAGGTTGCCAGCTCCGCTGACCGCCGTGCGGCCGCCGCGCTTTCCTGGCTTGCGGCCGGGCTTGGCACCGCGAGGTGCTTTCGCGGCCTTGGCTGCCTTGCCCGCCTTGCGCTTCCTGCCTCCACGGCCGGGGCTGTCAACCCCTGCCTTTTCCATCCAGGACTTCACGGTCACCGGATTGAGATTCCATTTCGCGACCGCGGCGGACTGCCCGCCCCGGCCCTTTTCGGCGTTGTATTTCGCGATGAAGGAAACCACTTCATCCTTGGTTTTTTGGTCGTATCGTGTTGCCATCGTTTTTTGGGGTTTGCCTCCCGGGGGCGGCGAATCTAGTTCCGCTCGGTTACGATGTAAAGCTGAGAAATGGTACATTGAAGGCACCTTTCACCCAAACTGATGAAAAATACCCTAGCAATCATCCTATTCACCTGCGTCGCCCTGCTATCATTCGCCATCTGGGCAACGGGTTCCCAATTCTATAGTTCAGAGGTCGGGCTTTATGCAATGTGCGCTCTGGTCTTCCTGGGGTTGGGAGGAGTCGCGCTGCTGCCAGCCACCGGAATCGTCGGGACCAAAGCGAAAGCGCTTTTCTGTTTGCGCTTCGCCCTGGGTTTCATTGTCTATGCGGTGATCTGGTCGGTGGCATGGTTCACGTTCCGCAGCAGCTTCGGCGAGGTGTTTGGATCAGCCCTTGGTCTGCTCGGATTGATCGCGGTGCTCCGTCCTCGGCGGCTGGCGACCGTAGGGCTGGTCGGCGCTACGGCTCTCGCTTTTCTCTGGCATTCTCTCGGTTACTACGCCGGGGATTTCGCCTATCAAAGCCTCCAGGGACGCGGTGCCTTCCCTTTGGAATCCTCCCTTTCAGTTCCGACCGTCACGCTGATGGCGCGCTTTTCCTGGGGACTTTTCTACGGCCTGGGTCTGGGAGCGGGACTGGTGAGCCTGCTTCAGCCGGCTCGATCCTGAAGCAAGCCTTCCAGGCAGATCCGGGACCAACTCTCGAGCGCATCACGGCGGGCGTCGAGCTCGTCGAGGGTGAGAAAAGCGAGTTGTTCGATCTGCTCCTCCGCGGCGCGCACCGACTCATTTTCCAGGATGAAGAGATGCACGACCCCGAGATGGACCTGCCCCACCTCATTCGAGTCATCGTTGATCAATCCGAGGATGCGCTGGGTCGTGGCTCCTTCGATGATCAACTCCTCGTGGATCTCGCGATCAACTCCGGTCGTGTAGGTGTCCTTGTCGAGCGAGGCCATCGCGAAGTCGCTGTCGTTGATGTGGCCGCCGATGCCGATCGAGCCCTTCGCGGCGAGCCGCTTTTCGCCACCTCCACCGCCCCGAGTGTAGTGCAGGTAGCGGTCGCCGCACCGGAAGATGGCATAGGGAATGATCTGTTTGTGCGAGGGATCTTCCTCGGCGAGATCCCGGGTCAGAAAGTAATTGTTTGCCGGGTCCAGCAAATGAGGCAGGTATCGCGCCGTCTCGAAGCTGATGCCCTGGAACGCGCCGAGTCGGTCAAAGAGATCCCTGCCGACCACGAGCACCTTTTCGTCACCATATTTTCCCATGCGCGTGAATCGACACTAGCGCGGCGAGATGTCAAACCGGTATCGGACCATCGAAGCGACCCGCGCGATGCTGCGTTCGACCCGGGCCCCGAGGAGCCGCTCGATCATCTGCACCTCCATGCGCTCGACGGTGGGATAGCGATCGAAGATCGGCTGGAGAGGCTGGTGGAATTCTTCGATGCAAAGACGATCGTTCTCCAGAACCCGGCAGCGGGAAAAGCAACCGGACGCCTTGCGCACCGCGGCGAGCTTCTCGGCCCGCTCCTGAACCGTATCTCCGACGACGGACCGGGACAATTTCTCGGCCTGGGCACGAAAGACGGCGAGCATCAGCTTTTCCGCCGCGTTGGCATCGAGCTGGCTGGCCGCATCGAGCACCGCCAGACACAACTCGTCACCGACCGCGGGAAAAATCGGGGCGATCTTGTCGGTGAGCCGGTATTGCTTCTCCGGGCGCCCCACCGTCTTGGGATTCCGCCAGGTTTCGAGGTAACCCAGTTTTTGCAGAGCGAGGCAGTGTTTTTTCACGCCCATGTAGCTCATCCCCAGAGCTTCGGACAACTCACCGACCGAGAGGCCCTCGGAACATTTGATCAATTCCAGGATTTCGAACCAATGGGGTTTGCAGAGACGGCTGAGGATTTTGAGGTAGGGACTCACGGCGGGGCAGGAAAAATTCGGGAGGGTTTTGTAGCAGCGTTTTCATCGCCTTGCCGCTAAATTTTACCCCGTCAGCAAAAAAAGCAGATGAGTTGACTTTGGACCCCCGGACTTTATCCTCGTTTTTGCGGTAAGGATCGGAGTCCGCTACCGTCTGGAAAGGGGGAATGTTTCCCCGCCTCCTTGCGACCCCGATGCAGCACCTCCCCGAATCCGACCTCGCCAAGACCTTCCTCTCCCATGCCCCCGGCTATTGGGGCGGCCGCCAGGTGAGCGAGAACGATTGGAACAGCCACGTCTGGCAGCTCAAAAACCGGATCACCTCGCTCGCGCAACTCGAGGACCATCTCGTCCTCTCCCAGGAAGAGCGCAGCGGCGTGATCCTTTCCGGCACGAAGCTGGCGATGGCGATCACGCCCCACTTTTTCAATCTGATCGACCGGGAGAATCCGGATTGCCCCATCCGCCGACAGGTCATTCCTCGTGTCGAGGAGACCCTCTACTCACCCTATGAGATGGCCGATCCCTGCGGGGAAGACGCGCACATGCCGGTGCCGGGACTCGTGCACCGCTATCCCGACCGTGTTCTCTTTCTGGTGACCGACCGTTGTGCCTCGTATTGCCGCTATTGCACCCGGAGCCGCGTCGTCAGCGGTGTCGGCGAACAGGAGCTGGAGACGGACTACGAAGCGGCCTTCCGCTACCTTGAAGCGCACACCGAGGTCCGCGATGTGCTTTTGTCAGGCGGCGATCCCCTCCTCTTCTCCGACGGGAAACTGGAAAGGATCCTTCAGCGGCTCCGCGCCATCCCTCATCTCGAATTCCTTCGGATCGGCTCGCGGGTGCCCATCTTCCTGCCCCAGCGGATCACTCCCGAGCTTTGTGCGATGCTGAAAAAGTATCATCCGCTCTTCATGAGCGTGCACGTGAACCATCCCCGCGAACTCACCGTCGAGGTGAAGGCGGCGCTCGAACGCCTTGCCGACAGTGGCATCCCGCTGGGCAACCAGAGCGTGCTGTTGCGAGGCGTCAACGATGATCCGGAGATCATGAAAACGCTGGTGCACAAGCTGCTGATGTGCCGGGTTCGCCCCTATTACCTTTACCAGCTCGATCTGATCCAGGGCTCCTCGCACCTCGAGGTGCCGGTTCGTGAGGGTGTTGCCATCATCGAGGCGCTCCGGGGACACACCACCGGCTACGCGGTGCCACAGTATGTGATCGACGCGCCCGGCGGCGGTGGCAAGGTGCCGGTGAATCCCGAGTATGTGCTGAAGCGCGAGGCCGACCGCACCGTGATCCGCAACTTCGAGGGTCGGACTTTTGCGTATCCCGAACCCGCCAGCTCCGAGGTGCCGGTCGGCGACTATTGAGGCCGCTCACTCGGATACGGCGAAGTCGAAGATCAGTTCCTCGTTGACCGGTTTCAGGGCATCCGCCGCAGTGGGGCCCACTCCGGAGCCGCCCAGCATCACGATCACCAGCTTCGGCAGTTTTTCGACGACCGCGATCTCGGTGACCTGGCGGCATTTCACGAAGCTGAGTTGGACGAGTGATTCGAGCTTGGCCACTGCCGCAACGTCCTTCAGCCCGGCGCAGCCGGTCAGATCGAGTTGCTCAAGTCCGGCGGCCGATTCGATTCCGGCAAGGGATTCGAGCTTGGGGCAGTGAGTGAAACCCGCATACTGGTTGACGCCCGGAGGCATGCCCTGCAGAGAGCGCAGATTCGGGCAGGCCTCGAGATGCAGTTCGCGCAACGAGGCAAGGGCCTGGAAGGGTTCGAGCGATTCGATCGAGTCCTGCCCTCCGAGCCGCAGGATCCGCAGTTTTGGCAGCTTCCCAAGCCCCGCGAAATCGTCGAGATCCACGTTGCGAAGATCGAGCACCACCAGCCCTGACAAACCCTCAACGCCTTCAAGTCCGGTCAAGGACGTTGCATTCGAGAGATCGAGGTCGGTGAGTTGCGAAAGAGCCGAAAGTCCCTCGATCTCGGTGAGTCCGCCGCAACCATCGGTGTAGAGCTGCTTCAGATTGGGAAAGCCGGAGAGTTCGATCTTCGTCAGCTTGCGGCATCGGCTCAGGTAGAGGTTCTCGAGCGAGGGCAGTTCGGACAACTGCAGATCCTCCAGGGAAAGACACCCGCTGAGATCCAGGGTCGTCAACGATGGCAGGGAATGGATCGCGGTCGTGTCCGTAAAACGGACACTGTCGGTGAAGTGCAGTTGCGTCAGCCGGGGCAGGCCGCTCACCCCGCTGGCCGAGGCCAACATGGGACAGTCGATCGCCACCACCGTCGTGAGCGAGGCCATCTCCTCGATGCCGGCCAGCGATTCCAGGGCCGGTGCGCCGGTGAGATCGAGCAAAGTCGGCTTGCCGATGCGCTTCGCCAGAGCGGCGATTGGTTTCAAGTCCTTCAGTTCCGGGCTCGCGCAACCGATCACGAATTCGCCCTCCTCGATGGAAAGCTGGGCCGAATAGCGGGTCTCCAGCTCCTTGATGGCACTTGCTCGGTCGCTCTTTTTCCAAAGGCTCAGGATGACGACGACCACGAGGATCGAAAACACCAGCACGAGGATGCGGGCCGCTTGTTTCATCATTCAAACCGTCACGGAACGGGCATCCGGTCAAGGATCGTGGCGATGATCCGCTCGCTGGTGATCTCCTCGGCCTCCGCCTCGTAACTCAACAAAATCCGGTGACGGAGCACATCGTAAACGAGATCCTTCACATCCTGTGGGACGACATACCCCCGTCCCTTCAAAAACGCGGACGCCTTGGCGGCGAGCGTCAGGTTAATGGTGCCACGGGGCGAAGCTCCCGCCCGGACAAGAGGCTGCAAGGCCGGCTCGATTTCGCCGGGGAAGCGGGTGGCGTGGATCAGATTGACGATGTAGTCCTTCACTCCGTCGTCGACGTGGACGTAGTTCACCAGTTCACGGCTTGCGACGATGGTCTTGGGATCAACGATGGGCCGGACCTTCAGCTTCGGGGCCGAGGTGGCCATGCGATCGAGGATGATGCGCTCCTCCTCGACGGTGGGATAGTCGACGATCACTTTGAAAAGAAAGCGGTCCAGCTGAGCCTCGGGCAACTGGTAGGTGCCCTCCTGATCGATGGGGTTCTGCGTGGCCATCACCAGGAAGGGATCGGCGAGCCGATAAGTGGTGTCGCCAATGGTGACCTGACGCTCCTGCATCGCCTCGAGCAGCGCGCTCTGGACCTTGGCCGGGGCACGATTGATCTCATCAGCGAGAACGAGGTTGGAGAACAGGGGCCCCAACTTCGGAGTGAACTCGTTCGTGCCAGGATTAAAAATGAGGGTGCCGATCAGATCGGCGGGCAGCAGATCCGGCGTGAACTGGATCCGGCGGAACTGGGCCGAGAGAGCTCCGGCGAGCGTGTTCACCGTCAGGGTTTTCGCCAGCCCCGGGACCCCCTCAAGGAGCACGTGACCGTTGGTCAGCAATCCGATCAGGAGCCGGTCGATCAATTCCGTCTGCCCGACCACGACCCTCGCCATTTCTTCACGTACCGAGGCCACCCAAGCCGACTGGCGCTGGATTTCCTCGCCGAGTTTTCTGGTGTCCACTACCTGCATCGGATCTCAATGGCCGATAGCTTCGGCGAGATTCCCTGACGCGCAAGCCGTTCAGGCCACTTCCGGCTCGACCTCTTCGGTCTCGGCCTCCGCCTGCCCGCGCTCGATCGCCGGGCTGATGCGGCGCTCCCACACATACCGCCGGAAGAGCACCTTGATCGCCGCGGTCAGCGGCACCGCCAGCAAGGCCCCGAGCAGACCTCCGAGGAGGAAAGACCAGAACAGCACTGAAAAGATCACGGTCAGGGGATGCAGCCCGACCGAATCACCGACGATCTTTGGCGCGGTGACGAGCCCGTTGATCTGCTGGAGCACGAGGAAAATCGCCAGCACGATGACGGGATAAGCCCAAACCTGGGGCAAGGGGGGCCAAGTCCAGGCATGCAGCATCACCTCGGCACGAGAGCCGTCGTCTGAGATCTTCGTCACAAAATAGCGGTCCGGATCCTTCGCCCCTTCCACCAGAACCGTTGCCACTTCGCCGACGACGGCAGGCTCCGAACCCTGCACCGTGCCCCAGCCGGTGGCGCTGAAATGGACGAGGGCGATGATGATGGCCGGGACCATCACCATCAGATTGCCGATGTAGGGGATGATCCCAAGCATGGCAAGAAACACGCCGATGAGGAGCGCGTAGGGCAACCCGATCGCGGTGAGCGCGACCGCCACGAGCGCGCCATCGATCAGGCTGACGACCATCTGGCCACGGAAGAATGAGATGAGGTAGCCGTTGATCTCCGTCAGCGTGCCCACGACCTCGTCCTTGAAATCCGAGGCCCGTAGCGGCAGATAGTGCGACCACGAATTCGCGATGTCGTGGCCGTTCTTCAGGAAGTAATAAAGGTAGATCGGCACCAGCAGGAGGCCGAGCAGATAACCGAAAAAGCCAAAGGCCCCGCGCAGACGGGTCCAGAGCCATTGCGAGAACGTCGCGCCGAGGCGTGGTCCCTCCTGGGAGATCCAATCAATGCCGCGTTGCGCATAATCCTTCGCGATCCCGCTGGTGAACTGGGTCTCGAGGGTCGCGATCCCGCGCTTCACCAGACCGGTGGCCTGCTCCATGTAGGCGTCGCGCTTCTCGTAAGCCTCCTGCGCCTGCCCCACCGTGGGCACGATCACGCGGACGATCAGCAGGATCACCATGATGATGAACCCGAGGTAGATCGTCATCATGGCCCCGCGCTCGGACCAGCCACGGCGGACCAGCCAGCGCATCAAAGGATCAAGCAGGTAGGCGATGATCGCCGCCACCGCGAGCGGCACCAGGATCGGTTGGAGGTAGCTGAGCACAAGGCCGCTCAGCATCACCAACCCAACGGCGACCGCGCCGATCGCGACCATCGCCACGGCCGTGAGAGCGATCCACCAAGTGCGCCGTTGAAAGGTGGAGGGCGACGGTTTCACCTCGGGTGCGGCAGTGGAGACCTCGGAATCAGGCATGCTGGAGCGGGATGGGAGGTTCAACAGGGTCAAGTCGTGGACCGAACCCTCTTGAATGTGAATAACTCCCCCAAAAACCTGCGAAAACCAGCGAAAAACCCGCCGAAAGGAGCTTTGAAGCTCAGCCGCTATGTGAATAACTCGTGAACAAGACGGGAAAAAGAGCGAAAAGCATGCTATCGGTCTCGTTTTTCACCCTTCCCCAGCCCCCCACCCGTTTTCAGCATGTTCGTCGACCACATCCGCATCTACGCCAAGGCCGGTGACGGCGGGAACGGCTGCTCCAGCTTCCGACGGGAGAAGTTCGAACCGAAAGGCGGTCCCGATGGCGGAGATGGTGGACGGGGCGGCGACGTCGTCTTCGTGGTGGATCCCCACACCGACAATCTGAAGAACTTTTTCTTCAAACCCAACTGCGTCGCCGAAAAGGGAGCCGCCGGCCAGGGTCGCAAACGAACCGGCCGCTCCGGACTGCCGCTGGTGCTGAAAGTGCCGCCCGGGACCTTGATCCATCGCTCGGAGCCCCCTGCCCACAAACGTCCCGGCCCGGATGCCGAGGAGGACTTCCTGGTCGAGGACGAAGAGCCGGAAGAGACCGATGCCAAATCTTCGAAGGAGATCCCGAAGGGCGAATTGGTCGCCGACCTGACCGAGATCGGGCAACGTTTCACGCTTTGCCATGGGGGCGTGGGCGGCAAGGGCAACTGGCGCTTCCGCACCGACACGAACCAGGCCCCGATCGAGTTCACCGAAGGCACGAAAGGCGACGAAGGCTGGTATTACCTGGAACTCCGCCGCATCGCCGACATCGGTCTGGTTGGTTTCCCCAACGCGGGCAAGTCGACCCTGCTCGGGGCGCTCTCGAATGCCGCGCCGAAAGTGGCCTCTTATCCATTCACCACGTTGACCCCCATGGTTGGAGTGGTCGAGTTCCCCGGTTTTTACCGCACGACGGTCGCCGACATCCCGGGCCTGATCGAGGGGGCCCACCGCAATGTGGGGCTCGGTCACGATTTCCTGAGACACATCAGCCGCTGTTCGATCTTTCTCTTCGTGGTCGATGCGGCCGGCGTGGATCAACGCGATCCGGTCTCGGACATCGAGATCCTGCGACAGGAGCTATCGCTCTATGACGACCGCCTCACCTCCCGCCCCTGGCTGATCGTGGCGAACAAGATTGACCTCCCCGAAGCCGCGGCGGGAGTGGAGGCGCTGAAGCAACGTTTCCCGAGGCAGGAGTTCTTCGAGATTTCGGCCGATAGCGGCACCGGCCTGGACGCACTCAAGGGCCGCCTCTGCGAGCTGGCGGGACGCCGCCCCGGCTGAGGAGGTGCGGAATCCGGCGTTGCACGGGAGCCGCTTGCGGTTACCTTTTCACCCTCCACGGCATGGACCGCACCGGCGACGGCACCTTGATTTTCATCGCGATCATTACCGGCTGACCCGCCGGGTGATTGCGAATCGGTGCCATTTTTCCAAAGCCGGAACCGAGTCGGGATCACCCCTCCCGCCACTCCCCCGCCTGCTTTTCCTTTATGAGCGCATCCCCCGAAGTGAAACTCTATGACACGACCCTGCGTGATGGCACCCAGGGCGAAGGCGTCAATTTCAGCTCGCTCGACAAGATCCGGATCGCCCGCGAACTCGACTTCTTCGGGATGCACTACATCGAGGGTGGCTGGCCCGGCTCGAACCCGAAAGATGTCGCCTTTTTTGAACAGGCTGCCGATCTGGAATGGAAAAACGCGCGGATCGCCGCCTTCGGCAGCACACGCCGCAAGGGCATCGCGGTGGAGGATGATCCCCAGGTCCGCACCCTGTTGGAGGCGAAGACGCCCGTGATCACCTTTTTCGGGAAGAGCTGGCGCCTCCACGTGACCGAGATCCTTGGCACCACCGAAGAGGAAAACCAGGCGATGATCCGCGACACGACCCGCTACCTGAAGGAAAACGGCCGCGAAGTCGTCTACGACGCCGAACACTTTTTCGACGGCTACAAGGATGCCCCCGAGCACGCCCTCGCCACCCTCGCCGCAGCGAAGGAAGGCGGAGCCGACTGGCTGGTGCTCTGCGACACCAATGGCGGGACCCTGCCCCATGAGGTCGCCGAAATCACCGAGGTGGTGATGAAAACGCTCGGGATCCCGGTCGGGATCCATACCCACGACGATACCGGTGTCGCCGTGGCCAATGCCCTCGCCTCCATTCTCGCCGGGGCGACCCAGGTGCAGGGAACCATGAACGGATTCGGCGAGCGGGTCGGGAACTGCAATCTCACCACCGTGATCCCGAACCTCCAGCTCAAGATGGGCCGTCCTGTCGTGGCTGATCTCTCCAAGCTGACGCACCTTTCCCATTTCGTCGACGATCTCGCCAACAACGCCCACAACATCCGCGCGCCCTACGTCGGATCGACCGCGTTCGCCCACAAGGGCGGCATGCACGTGAACGCCGTTCAAAAGGTGGCGCACAGTTTTGAGCACATCGCCCCGGCGACGGTCGGCAACCACCAACGAATCCTCGTCTCGGAGCTATCCGGCCAATCGAATGTGCTGATGAAAGCAGCCGAACTCGGCCTGCCTGTTGAAAAAGGCAGTCCGGAGGCTCTCGAAATCCTCCAGAGTCTCAAGAAGCTGGAAGAGCAGGGTTATGAGTTCGAGGCCGCCGAGGCGAGCTTCGAACTACTGATCCGCCAGCATCTCAAGACCTACGAACCCTTCTTCGACCTCAAGGAGTACCACTGCACCTTCCGCCGCGACGGTGAGCGGAACTACCAGTCCTGCTCCGCGACGGTGAAGCTGGTGGTCAACGGCGTGGAGGAATACCGCGTTGCCGAGGGCGACGGCCCGGTCAACGCGCTCGACGCGGCCCTCCGCAAAGCCCTTCGCCCCGCCTACCCCTATATCGACGAGATGGAACTCGAGGACTACAAGGTCCGCATCATCGACAGTCACATGGGCACCGCGGCGAAAACGCGGGTGCTGATCCTGAGCTCGGCCAATCACGAGAGCTGGGGCACCGTGGGTGTGAGCTACAACATCATCGAAGCGAGTTGGCGGGCGCTGGTCGACTCGGTCGAGTACTTCCTGACGAAGCGGAAAGGCTGATCCCATCGCCGGCTGCAGCGATCACTTGGGATTGTTGATCTTTTCGAGGAATTTCTCCATCAAGGTCTTCGACTTCTCTGGAGTTGCCGCGGCGGTGCTGGTTTCCGCCTCGATCACCGCCTCGACCGGCACGGGCACCATGGGCCGCACCGTGTCGCTGGTGGCGGATGGAGCCCCGAGATCGGGCAAGTCGAGTTCCGTGGTGGTGACGCGGTTCGGATTGCTCTTGAGGAAGGTATTGATCGGCACCCGGACGAGCCGATCCTCGAAGCGCAGGTTGCGACGCGCCTCGATGAACTGGCGCGGGACGTGGTAGGTCTCGTAGGTCTGCGGATAAAGGTCCCGCCGCATGCCCACCCGCAGATCCTTGCGGATTTCAAAGTGGAGGTGCGCGGCATACATGCCATGCGGACCCCGACCGATCGTGCCGATGACCTGGCCGCGGGTCACCGCCTGCCCCAGCTTCACCGTGCGCACCTTGAGGTGGCCGTAGAGGGAGTCGACAAAGGCGATCTGTCCGTTGTTCTCCCGATAGGCGTGGCGGATGATGATCACGTTCCCCCAGCCCCGGGCATAGTCCTCGGAAAAAACGACGGTCCCGTGGGCGATCGAGTAGACGGGATCCCCCTCGTCGGAGTCTCCCCCGCCATTTCCGTTCCAGTCCTCCCCGAGGTGGCCGCGCTGGGTGAAGCCTCGGAAAATGTAATACCCGTCCCCATTTGGCTTCCCGACCGGGATGTCGAAACCATCAGCGAGCTTGGCGGTCGTGTAAGACTGGGCCATGGCGCTGCCAGTGATCGAAAAGGCAATCACCCATGCCAGACCGAACGCCGGGCGCCGGTGAAATGCGTTCAAAAAATGGCCGACCATCGTGGACTCTGATTCTCGAGGACGTTTTCCCTTACGTGCCAGCCCGACACTTCCTTAGGGCCGCGGCAGGCGATCCCTCCCGTCGGGAAGGGCGCTAGCATGCCACCATTTCCCCCTGAGTCAACGCGGCCAGAAGACTCGATGAACCTTGCGTTTTTCCCGACAAAAACACGGAAATCAGAAAACATTCCAACGAGTGAATCTCAAAATTGAAATATTTCTCAAATTGCACTTGTCTTTCTAGTAAAACTGGTCAAATTCCCAGAACCGAGTGTTTTTCATCAAGATTGTGGTTTTTGCCACATCTCTTTTTGAGCGATGGATCGGACAACCCACGAAATCACATCATGGCAGACGAAGAAGCACCCGAACTGATGACCGTCAAGGAGACGGCGGAGTATCTCCGCATCCCCCTCCCGACGGTCTATTACCTTGTCCAGCGTGGACAGCTTCCGGCGATCCAGATCGGCGGTCGTTGGCGCATCAAGCGCAGTCTGCTGGATCGCGACATCCTCAAGACGGACGAAGGGGGCCAGCCGACCGTGCTTGTGGTCGACGACGACCCCGCCCTGCAAACCCTGTTCAAGCAGTTCCTCAAGAAGGCCGGGTTCGGACGCATCGTCGTCGGGACCGGTGCCGAGGCTCTCGCCTATGCTGAAAAGCAGCGTTTCGATCTCGTCTTCCTCGACCTGAAACTTCCCGACATTCCGGGTGACGAGCTTTACGCAAAATTGAAAAAGATTTATCCGGACCTGCCGATCGTGATCATTACCGGCTACCCCGACAGCGAGATCCTCACGAAGATTCTCTCGAGCGGCCCGGTTACGGTGATCAAGAAGCCGATCGAATACGATCAGCTCAACCGCACCGTGAAGATCCTCGGACACAAGGGCGCCGACGCCGCCTGATCGTCCGGTCCTTCCCATCTTTGGTTTCGAAAAGAAAAACCTCCCCGGCTCGGGGAGGTTTTTTTTCGTACATGAGAACGGGGCGCCCTTGCGGACGCCCCGTTTCGATCAACCGGGAGGGGCGGCGATCAGGAGAAGGTTCGGCTCCAGGTGCGGGTGGTGCCGTTCGAGTAGTGGTCGCAGTAGGTCACCACCGTCACATGGTAAGTATAGGGCCGCCCGCAATGGTCATAAGCAGTGCGGCATTGAGTGTAGCGGGCCACCTCCACTGTGCAGGTCTTGTAAACCGGTGCGCAATGCGAGTAGGAAGGAACGTAGCCGTAACCACCGCGGGCAGATCCGCTGTGATAGCTGCCGCCACCTCCGGACCCGCCTCCGTAGTAACGGGGACCGGCTTCGGCGGTGGTGGCTCCGAAAAGAGCGAGGCTGGCGGCGGCGGCGGTGGCGATGACGGCGAGTTTCATGGGAATCGAATGGTTGCTGATTTTGATTGATGGATTCACCGGCTTCCCGGAGCTTTCCGGTTGCCTTCGGTGATGTCGGAGTGACGAACGCGTCCCCAACCCAATTCAAAATTCCTCTGAACCGAACGGAGTCTCCGATCACGCCATCAGTCCGGCCCGCATCGCCGCCACCGGCGCCTCGCGATTGAACCAAAACTCGAAGGCCAGCGCACCCTGCCATAACAACATCCCGAGGCCGTTGCTGGCACGTGCACCCTCCCCTTCCGCCTCGGCGATGAGCCGGGTGCGGGGAGGAGAATAGACCATGTCGTAGACGAGGTGATGGGGCCTGATCAAACTCCGCGGCACCACCTCCGGATCGGAAGCCTTCATCCCGAGTGAGGTGGCATTGATGATGAGATCGACCTCACCGGATTCTCGTTCGAGATCCTTCTCGGTCCAAGGCAGGGCCACGATGCGGTCGCGCGGACCGGCGAGGCGATGCTCGTCCTCGAAGCGGTCGCGCAACTCCTTCAATAGCTCTGCCGCCTTGTCGACGGTCCGGTTCACCAGCACGAGGCGTTCGCAGCGATCCAGCGCACACTGCACCGCGGCGGCACGGCCGGCCCCACCGCCCGCTCCGATGATCATCACGCGGAGATCGGCGAGATCCATGGAAAAGGCTTCTCGCACCGCCTGCCGCAATCCGGGAGCATCGGTGTTGTGCCCGACGAGCCGATCGCCATCGATCAACACGGTGTTGACCGCGCCAATCCGGCGGGCGGTTTCGGACATCTCGTCGACGCGGTCGTGGATCGCCGTCTTGTGCGGGATCGTGACGTTGAATCCGTGAAAGCCGGCCGCACGCATCAGCGGAATGGCTTCGTCGAGGTCCTGGTCCCGCAGGTGGAGACGATGATAACGCCCCCCGAGACCGGCTGCCACGAGAGCGGGATTGTGCATCTGCGGCGAGCGGGAATGAGCAACCGGATTGCCAATCACCGCCAGCTGGGGCCCCGCAACCCGAGGACGCTCCGACCACTGACGGAGGTCGGCGAGGGCCAGAACGGCGGGAGCGTCATCCATCGTTCCCGGCTCAGTCATGGAGATGCCACCGGTTTCCGAGCTGGGTTCCCGCGATGCGACCCGCAAGGGTCTCGCCGAGGAAAGGAGTTACCGGACTCTTGGTGCGCAGATTGTCGCGATTCACCTCGAAGCTCCCCTGCTCCGCGAAAACAAAGAACTCGGCCCGCACTCCCGCGGCGATCCTGACAGGGGCGATGCCGAGCAGTCGCCGGGGAGCGTCGGAGTAACGCTGGATCAGGGTTTGCCATGGGAATCGTCCCTTCCGAATGAAGCGGTCGTAGATCACCGGCACCGCGGTTTCCAAGCCTGCCGCACCAAAAGGAGCGCTTGCGAACTCGCTCGATTTCTCGAACTCGGTGTGCGGGGCATGGTCACAGGCGAGCAGGTCGATGGTGCCGTCACAGAAACCTTCGACGAGGGCCTCGAGATCTGCGGTGCCACGCAGGGGAGGATTGAATTTGAAATGGGTATTGTAGCCGGGGAGGTCCATTTCACTGAGGACGAGGTGATGGGGCGACACCTCGCAGGTGACGCGGGCACCTTCCTCCCGTGCCCGAATCACCGACCTCAACCCGGCCGCCGTCGAGATCTGCTGGACATGCAGGCGCGCCCCGGTATGGCGGGCGATGCGGAGATCGCGGTCGATCGCGATCTCCTGACTGATCGCAGGGATGCCGGGCAGACCAAGCCGGTAGGACATCCTGCCTTCGTTGATCGAGCCCCCGCGACTCAAAGCGGGAGTCTCGCAATGCGACGCGATCAACAGATCGAAGTCATTGGCGTACTCGAGGCAGCGCCGCATCAACTCCGGACAGGGCACCGCCCGGTCGGCGTCGGTTAGGAGAGCCACGCCCCGGGAGGCCATCGCCGCATATCCCGCCATTTCGCCGCCGGCCCGACCTTTCGTCAGGCAGCCGGCAGGCAACATCGGCATCATCCCGAGTTGAGCGACGAGGTCGGCGATGCTTTTCACGAGGTTCCCGGAATCCACCGGCGGAGCGGTGTCGGGCATCAGGACCATGCCGGTCACCCCTCCGCGCAAGGCAGCTTCCGCACAGGCGGCCAGAGTCTCCTTGTGTTCCTCCCCGGGCTCGCGAGCATGGACGTGGACATCAAACATCCCCGGCACGAGGACTTGGCCGCTGCAATCGATCACCTCGGTGCCAGGCTCGGCGACGATTCCCGCCTCGATCAATTGCACGGTGCCGAGCGACCCGACCAACACATCCGCACGGACGAGTTCCGGGGTGTCCGCCGAGGCGATCGATCCATTCTTGAAAAGTCGGGCCGCTTTCTCCATCTCAGTCGGTTTCCGGTTTCAGCCAATGGAGCACCGCCATGCGGACGGCGATGCCATTCTCGACCTGGGTGCTGATCAGGCTCTTTTCATACTTCATCGCTTCGTCGGTGATCTCGACGCCTCGATTGACAGGTCCCGGGTGCATCAGGTATGCCCCGAGTTCGCGCATGCGCTGGAGGCGCGCCGTGTTCATCCCATACATCTTGTGATACTCGGCGATGCTCGGAAAAAACTGTCCTTCCTGCCTCTCAAGCTGGACGCGCAACAGGTAGACCGCGTCGGGTTTCCAGTCAAAAACCTCGTCCCAGGTGCGGAGGCGTTGGATGAAGTCGTGGCGCCCTGCCGGAACCAGGGACCCCGGCCCGAGGACCGCGACCTCGATGCCGAGCTTGTGGAACAGCGTGCTCGTCGACCGCGCCACCCGCGAGTGCAGCACGTCCCCGACGATGACCATTTTCCGACCCGCATAGTCGGGGTAGACCTCGCGAAAGGTCATCGCATCGAGCAGGGCCTGAGTGGGGTGGGCATGGTATCCGTCACCCGCGTTAATGACCGAAGCTCCGGTGTGCCGGGCAACGATGTTGGGGACGCCGGCCGCCTGGTGACGGATCACGATGTAGTCCGATCGCATCGCCTGGAGCGTCTCGATCGTGTCGAGCAGCGACTCCCCTTTCACTACCGAGGAGCTCGAGACGGTGAAGTTCGTCACGTCCGCGGATAGTCGGTTGGCCGCTACCTCGAAGGAACTACTGGTGCGGGTCGAGGGTTCGTAGAAAAGGTTCAGCACCGTCTTGCCGCGCAGCGTCGGCACCTTTTTGACCGAGCGCTGGAAGAGCTGCTTGAAGGGCGCCGCGTTCTGCAAAACGTGCTCGATCTCGGCCAGTTCGAGGCCTTCGATGTCGAGCAGGTCCTTGCGGGGCTTCAGGTCGGTCATGCGGCGGGGACTTTGCGCGGGGTCGCGAGGTAGACGCCTTCCTCTCCCCCATCATCTTCGCGGAAACGGACTTTCACGTATTGGTCGCGGGTCGTGCCGATCCGCCGGGCCAGATAGTCGGGTTGGATGGGAATCTCGCGATGTCCGCGATCGACCAGGACCGCGAGCTCGATCTTCGCAGGGCGGCCGTAGTCCATCAGGCCGTCCAAGGCTGCCCGGATGGTGCGGCCGGTGTAAATCACCTCGTCAAATAGGATCACTCGGATGCCGTCCAACCCGAAAGGAATATCCGAGCTTTCAAGAGTGGGCAGATCGCCGGTGCGATCGTCGAAGTCGTCGCGGTAGAGCGAAATGTCGAGCGTGCCGACCGGGTAATCCAGTCCCCTGCCCTTGAGTTCCGCCGCAACCCGCCGAGCCAAGGTAACGCCGCGGGTGTAGATCCCGACAAAGGCGACCTCGTCGCCGGCGCAGCGGTAGGCGATCTGGCGGGCGAGTTCCTGGACCCCCGCGGAGATCTCCTCCGGGCTCAGGATCACTTCGATGAGGTTGTCGGCGGATTCACTCAAAGCTCACGGGACGTGAAGACGCGCTCACTCTTAGGCGCGAAACGCCCCGGCGCATCAAAAATTTCGTGTGCCGATGTCGGAACGGCGCTGGCGACCCGCGAAATCGACCTTGTCGCTCTCGACGTAGACTTTCGCAACCGCCTCGGATCGCGTCGCACCGGTAGCGGTGATCACCAGCACCCGGCCACCGGCCGTCTCGTAGCGACCCTCCGAATTGAGCCGCGTGCCTGAGTGGAAGACACGGGCACCGCTCACCAGCTCGAGCCCACTGATGACGTCGCCGCTCCGCGAAGAAGCCGGATATCCCGCTGATGCCGAAACGAGGCAGACGCTCCACCCCTCCGCGAACGAGATGAGATCCGGACGCAGTCGGCCGCGGGCGGCCTCGAGAAGGTAGGTCGCGAAATCGCCGCGCAACATCGGCAGCACCGCTTCCGCCTCGGGATCGCCAAAACGGCAGTTGTATTCGATGACCTTGGGACCATCCTGCGTCAACATCAGCCCGAAATACAGAAATCCACGATAGGGAAGACCATCGGCGGCCAATCCCTCGACGGTAGGACGCACGATGCGATCCTCGATGGCCGTACGTAACGGTTCATCGAGCATTTCCAACGAACTGACCGCGCCCATGCCTCCGGTGTTCGGCCCTTCGTCGCCGTCGAAGATGCGCTTGTAGTCCCGCGCTGGCGCGAGGATCTGGTAATCCCGATCCGCAATGGAGGCGAAAATCGAGATCTCCGGGCCCTGCAGGAACTCCTCGACCAGAAGCCTCCCGGGACCAAACTTTCGCTCGACGAGCACTTCGTTCATGAACTCCTCGGCGGTGGCTTCATCGGGACATACCGCCACCCCTTTTCCGGCCGCGAGCCCGTCGAACTTGAGCACCGTGGGATATTGTCCCCCGATCGCCGCCCTGGCCTCTTCGATCGAGTTCACCCCCGCGTAACCGCCTGTGGGAATGCCATGCCGCACGAGGAACCGTTTGGCGAACTCTTTGCTCGCCTCGAGTTGGGCCGACTCCTTCGGCGGCCCCCAACATGGAATCCCGGCCGCGGCGCAGGCGTTGGCGAGACCCTCCTCGCGGACGAGGTAACTTTCCTCACCCGCGACACAAAGCTCGATGCCTTCGCGCCGCATCGCGGCGATCAGCGAGGCGACCGATTCCACCGCGTGATCCGGACTCGCAATCGGCCTCGCCAGTTCAAAGATGGCATCCGAACCGGGAAAGGAAAAAAGCTCGCACCCGGCCTGGGATTCCGAGATCGCGGTGAGGATCGCATGTTCGCGACCTCCCTTTCCAACAACGAGGATTTTCATGGGTGCTCTGTTCCGCCCCGGAACGAGGGGGCGCTAACCTTGGCACAATTTTATGAAAGGCCAACGCGGGATGTCTGGCCGATGGATCGCACCAACGGGCGACGCTCGCATCAGCGGGTGTTCACGAGAACGGACACGCGATCGGACGCGGCACTGTTGAAATCCGAATTCAAGTAGATGTAAGGGATGAAGTTCCGTCCCAACTGCACGGCCCGAGGAGTGGGCGTGACCACCATGCGGACCCAATCTGGAGCGACCGACGGTAGCATTTCCGAGGTCTTGTGGGTGCCCGCGACGAACTGGGCGGTGATGTTGGCTCCCGCTTGGTCAAAGACCGCCACGGAGAAATCGGCATTGCCCGCCGTGCCTCTGACCACGATGCGATCCCGGATGTTCCCCCGGTTCGTCGCGGTGACATATGCGGTGACTGGCTGACCGTTCGAAGCAGAGAGGGTGATGCGCTGGACCGAGGGTGCGTAGACATTGTTTCCGACCACGGATGTTAGCGAAGTCCCGACCGCTCCATCAGGCTTGGCCAGAGCAGTGGTGGCCGCGTTGACCGACAGCCCGTAAGGTCCGGCGGAACCTTCGCCCGGATCCCGGATGAGTTCGATCGTATAGGTCCCGGAAACCAGCGGCAGGCTGGCGAGCGAAACGCTGCCGGCGATGGTTTGCTCCGCAATCAGTCGGCCCGTCGAATCATAGAATCGTGCGCGCAAAGGCACACCACTCGTGGTGACGTTGCCGACCCGGGCTCCGCTCACGGTGAAATGGAAACGATGTTGATCGCCCGGAAAAATCCCACCACTCGCCGAACCCACCCCGGAGAGCAAAGTGATGGTGGAATCCGTCGTGAACCGGGCCGTGGCCGAATAACTCGTGCCCGAGAAGTTGGTCGCGAATGCCCGGTAGGCGTAGGTTACGCCACTGCTCAAGCCGGTCACGGCTTGGGAGAAGGTGCCCGGTCCGGATCCGGAGGTCACCGAGAGAACCCCGGATCCGCCGAGCACGGGATCGGGGTTCGCGGCAACCGCAGAATACACCACCCCACGAACGGTGACAGGCGCTCCATTTTCGGATAGGACTTCACCACCGAGGGTGGCTCCGGTGCTGGTGATGGATCCGGCCGACGGCGATCCGATGGACGGTGGATTGGACAACGAAATGGTCGTGAGATCGGACCGAAGATTGGTCGAGGTCGAGGGAATCCTGTTGGTCCCGAAAATTCCGGACGGGGTCGGGGCGACATACACCAAAGCCTCGTTCCCCCCATCGACCGGAGTCACCCCCACCGCGCGGGCACCATAGGCAACACCCACGGGAGCGCTCAAGTCGGCCAAGGTGAGTCCGGGGAGCCACACAAGGTAAAGCGGATCGCCTTCAGACCATTGGTTGAGGCCCGATCCGCCCAATGCCAACCCGCCCGTCGACTTAGCGAGGCTACCCGCCGAACCGAGCGCGGTGAGATCTGCACGGAAAATGACCAGGTCGTCTCCATCGAAACCGTCCAGCAGGGCGTTCAAGGAATAATCCCCAGCTATGGCTTGACCCAAGCCATCGCCGTTGGTGTCGGCGACGAGGAGAACCAGGGCATTCGTCGGGACGGGAACGCCGACCGCATCATCGAGACGATCCACGGCAACATCAAAAGAAACGGTTGCCATGGCCCCCGGCACCGCCAAAAACAGGGACAGAACGAGGATGATCCGGCTCATGAAGGTCAAGGTAGACACGGTCAGGGAAGAGCGAGGTAGGCGGGACGCACGGTCCATCGGGTCGAGACCACGGAGGGACCACCGGCTTTGCGGATCACAAAACCCCGGGCCGGTTGGAAAACGGTGGCCGCATCCTGAATCGTGGAAGGGAGCCCCACCCGCCGCCAGCCCGGTCCACCCGCTTGAGTGCCCCCGTAATAATAGTAGGCCGCCCCCGGGATCCGGTTCTTGCCAGGTGAACTCTGATCAAAAACCAAAAGCTGGTCCCCAGGCTGATCCAAGGTGGCGCTGGAAGCAAAGGCACCGGACTCAAACAGACGGGAATCAGCCAAGCTGACGGGCACCGGGATTCCCAACCCGAGGGAGAGATCCTGATCGGTGCCTGCGGCACGCGTCCCCAGAGCCACGGAAAAGGCGGAGTCCTGGACCACCCCGATGTTTTCAAAGACGGAGTCGGGACCGCTCTCATGGCGGACCACCATGGAAGATCCGGGCGGGAGGATCTGATCGTCGAACTTCACCGCCGGATCCTGACCAAACTTTCTCCATCCTTCTCCTCCATATCCGCTACCGGAAAAATAAAAGAAGGAGGCGGATGGGGCGAGACGGATTCCCGCACCGGCGGAGTCGGGCAGCAGAACCTTCGTGATCGGCAGGAGATTTCCCGAGGCGTTCACTCCTCTGCCATTCGGAAACACGGAATCGAGCGTCCAGAAAGGAATGATCTTCACCAGGGTGCCAGGAAGCAGACCCGCCGGCTCGCCCTCCGGTCCAAATCCGACCGTCACACCATTGGCGGAAGTTCCGGTGATCGGAAACCAAGCGCCATCGCCTGCCCCGGATTCAAGGAGGAGATAACAGCGGTCATTGAAGGCGTCTGGGGCGAACGATGCGGAAGCCAGCGTGACGACCGGCCCATTCGTCGTGACGATGGTCCCCCTGTAGACATCCGGCCGATGCAAGGGCAGCGATACGATCGTGTCCGATGTCGATGCCGCCGGCAGCGAGATCATTCCCACCGATCCGGTGGTGGCGACCCCTTGGGCGAAAAGCGGTAGAGCCGATCCACCGCAGGCGAGCAGAAGAGACGCGGAGAGACGACGGATGAGGCAGCGCGGTTTCACGTGAGCGGGGGCTCTTCGGTTTTCGCGAGCTTGTCAAAATCATCGCCGCTTGGTCAAGAACATTGTGCAAGGAAATGTTCAAAACCTTCAATTTCCTTGCCTGCCCCTGGCCACCTAAGGGTCGACCAACAATCGCAAAGGAAAGGTTAGCGTTTTTCCTTCGATCCGGATCTGGAGATAGAGCCTCCACCACCCCGGAGTTGGCGGATGCAGCTTGAAAGCAAAGTCGGGCCCTCCCCGCAGATCGGCAGAGAGGATATCACCACCGACCGCATGAACTTGATGGGCCGCGCTGAAATCCCAGGCGACCATCGTAAGATGGGCAAACGCGTTCCAGAAGGGCTCCAACTCACGGAGTGGATTTCCTTCGGCATCGCTGACCTGTGCCTGGACCAAATGGGTACGCCCCGAACGGATCCTGAGGGGTCCGTTGCCGGAGGCGACCAGCCTGACCGTGACATTTCCTTCAGAAGCCACCAGTCCATCGAAAATCGATCCCTCGGGAGGTGCCACTGCGGGGCTCGATTTTTTGTCCCCCGGCAGCGTCCATGGCAGGCTCTCGGTCAAGCGTGTTGCCGCGGGTATTGCGAACACCCAGGCGCGATAACTGGCGGCCGATCCCGGAGTCCAGGAGACCGAATAGGTCCCCGGTTCATTCCCCGGTTCAGGGGCGAGGTGCTGGAAGTCCGTTCCAGTCTCATCGAGTAGGATCAAGTGAACCCGGCGAGAATGGGAGAGCACCAGATCCGCTGGTTCCACGGCCTCGCCATCCTCCCGGGTCAGGCGAAACCCAAGTTCGTTGCGTTCACCGACGCGCAGCGGCCCGTGGTTTCCGGGATCAAGACTCAGGGTGGGATGATCGACTTCCGTGTGGATCACGCTGTAGGGAAAGCGCCGGGGATGCAGCTTTTTGCCGCACTCAGGACACAACTGACCGGCTTCATGCTCGGCGACCTCGGGATGGTCCACGCAGGAGAAGATTTCAGACGAAGCCATGTCGGGAGGAAAAAGGGCTCCGAGCCGCCCGAGTTCCTCCTTGAGGAACTCAAAATGAGTTCGGGCCCCTTCCAGATTTCCGGACATGCTCTCGCGGACGAGCCGGTTGACCCGCTCGAAAGCCTTCGTGGCGAGATCACCCGCCTCAAGTTGATGTCCCTCAGTCGCCCCTTCTCGGGCCAGGAGGCGAAGCGAAGGACCGAGGAGCACGATTGGTTCCTTCGTCTCGTCGACCCGGTTCTCGTCAAAGAGCCGTCCCGCATTTGACATGGCAAGACGGATCACATTCCACGCTTCCGTAGCATCGGCCGGCTGGGTTAGTCGGATCGGAACGGGTATGTCGGCGCGCAATCCGGAGCAGAACCACGCAGATGCGAACGAGGCAAGGAGGACCAATGCAATGGGAGACCGAGGCACGTGGAAAAGGTGAGGATCCTTCCCCGCTCCTGCAAGCGCGAAAAATGCACGTGTCAGGAGACGCTCTTCGCCGTATGCTCCCAACGCGTCGCCCGTTTCATGAGATTGTCCTTCTGTCACCTCGCAGCGAGTCTCGGCGTTTCCTCGTTCATCGTTGGTATTGCACCTGCGGGAGACCTCGAACTTTCGATTGTTCCCGTTGCGGACGGCGCGCCCCTGACAGCGGAAACAAGCCTCGTAAGCCAATCAGGGGAGCATTGGTCGGTATCGCGTCTGAGCTATCTCCTGAGCGAGGCTTCGCTGCAGCGGAGGGACGGGAGTTGGCTGGCAATCAAATCAGATCCGGCATGGCTCAGCCTTGGTGACAAAAGGTCGACTTGGCGCTTCACCGGCATCCCTGCCGGCGACTGGAGCGCGATCCGATTCTCGGTCGGACTCCCCCCCTCGTGGAACGAACCCGACCCGGCTGCCTGGGGGCCGGACCATCCTCTCAATCCAAATCTCAACGGCCTCCATTGGAGTTGGCAGGGCGGATACATCTTCCTTGCCCTTGAAGGACGGTTTTGGAAAGAAGGCGACGACCCTGCCACAGCTCCGGGATTTGCCTACCACCTCGCCCGGGAACCTTACCGGGCCATCGTTTCCGTGCCGGTCACCTTCCAGACCCGCGACCATGGTGAAGATCGCTTGATCCTGCTTTTCGATCTTCCGCGGATCATCGACGGTGCCTCTCCCCTTTCCTTCGCGAAAGACGGGAGCAGCACCCATTCGAAGGACGGCGACCCTCTGGCTGCGGCCCTCAGGTCAAATCTGCAGGATGCGTTCCGGGCCGGGGATCCTGACGGAGGAGCGGTTGTGACCCAACCCAAAGGAAACCTTGGGGCCGGCAACGCCTCCCCTTCCGGTCCCGCGCTCGTGATTCCGGCCGGTTTTCCCCGACCGAATCTGCCTCCCGATCTCAACATTCACCGGGACCGCGTCGAGCTGGGGCGTCTCCTTTTTCACGAGACTTCGCTTTCAAAGAGCAACTCTCTCGCCTGTGCTTCCTGCCATCTTGCCGACCATGGACTCGCTGATGCCCGCAGGGTCAGCCCCGGTGAGCAAGGACGCCTGGGGCGACGCAACGCAATGCCGCTTTTCAATCTCGCCTGGAAATCCTCCTTCTTCTGGGACGGTCGCGCCGCGAGCTTGCGCGAACAGGTTCTCGATCCCATCCAGGATCACCAGGAACTCGATGAAGATCCCGTACGAGTCGTGGAAAAATTATCGACGCTCCCCGCCTATCCGGAGCGCTTCGCCAACGCCTTTGGGTCGGCCGGGATCTCCGTGGACCGCCTCGCGATCGCCCTCGAAACCTTCCTCCTCACCCTGGTTTCACATGATTCGAAATTCGATCGGGCACGGCGCGGCGAGACAAAACTGACGGATCTTGAGCAGCGCGGGTTCGATCTCTTCATGACCGAACGGGAACCGCGCTTGGGACAATTCGGAGGCGACTGCTTCCATTGCCACGGGGGCGCCCTCTTCACCGATCATCAGTTCCGCAACAACGGGCTCGCCCTCAGCAGCTCCGATCCCGGAAGAGGCGCGATCACCCAAGCGGCGCTCGACCTCGGGACCTTTTCGACTCCCAGCCTCCGCAACATCGCCCTGACCGCGCCCTACATGCACGACGGACGTTTCACCACGCTCGAGGAAGTGCTCGACCATTACAGTGAAGGGGTCCAGCGGACCCGCACCCTCGATCCCAACCTCGCCAAACATCCCGACGGAGGTCTCGGACTCTCGCCGGATGATAAAGTCGCCCTGATCGCGTTCCTCAAAACCCTGACAGACGACCAATACGCCCGCGATGCCTACCTCGGTGAACCCTGAGCCTGTCAGCGAGCCACCACGTCGTCGCTGGTCCACATCACCCGATCCGCTCCGGCCGACCGGATCTCCATGACCTCCGCGGACTCCTGGTGGAAGAAATAGGGAGTACCCCAGTCGTCGATCAACTCCCCCTGCTCATTGAGGCGTTTTCCGGCCGCCGGGATCAAGACCGCACCTTTGGCGTTGCCTCCATCCATTTCGCGGACAATCTCGGCATTGGTTCCGACGGGATTGCCGCCAAAACGGTCGCGGTACTCACGGAGATTCAAGGCCAATGACTCAACCGCCGCCTGAGCCGGTTCCGGAGCCGGTTCGAAGGGTCTCATCGAAGCCGGTAAAGGAGGTGCCGCCGGGGACTGGCGTTGCGGCGATGGCGGATTCGGCGCCGGAAGCGGCGCGGGCGATGTCCGGGGTCTGACCGATTGAACCGCCACGGCGGCACTAGGCTCCGTCGGCACGTCGGAAGCGGTGGATGCCGGCGTGGGGGCTTGGGTCTTTCCGGCATGGGACGTCGAGGAACCCGAATCGGCTCCCTCCCGCCCGGACCGGCTGAGCCGCCAAGTCGCGAAAACGGCGACAGCCAAAACGACGGCAGCAAGCCATTGGAATCCACGTTTCATCGATCAAGCCATGAAGCCGAGGTCCGACGATGAGAATCGGCTCAGATTCGGCAGGAGCGCGCTCATCATCGACGAATCCACCCCGAACCAGCGTGCCAAGGTCGCAGCATGCTGGTCGACCGAGAGCGTCGGAATCCAGCGGCCCGTCCCGGTGTCATCCGGCCCGTTGATGGCAAGGGTCGGGAGACTTCCGTAGAACTTGCCCCCGTCCACGGCTCCGCCAATCACGAAGTGATGTGAACCCCAGCCATGGTCGCTGCCCTGACTGTTGTTCGGGAAAGTGCGGGAGAAATCACTCGCGGTGAAAGTGGTGACATCGTTTGAGACACCGAGTTGCTCCATGGCGCGCTGGAAGGCAAAAATGGCCTCACTGACCTGGAAAAGCAGACTGTAGTGGGCACCGGTCGTCGCGAGGACGTTGTCCGTCCCCGTGTTGGAACGAACCTGCGCGGTGTGGGTGTCGAATCCACCGAGCTGGCAGAAGAAGATCTGACGGTTCATGTTGAACTTCGACGGCCCCCGCGCCTCGATGAGGCGGGCGATCATCTTCATCTGGCTGCCGATGCCGGTCGCGGGGAAGGGCGTGGTCCAGAAGCTGTCGTTCACGGTATTGGAGATGGAAGTGTTGAGCAGGTCTCCCGTCGCAATCGCCCGGTCGAGCACCTCGGCGTAAGCCTGCCGTTGCAGGTTCTGGTTCGGCAGCCCCATGATGTCCCGCATCGCCTTGACCCGGAGGTTGTTTCCTGTCATGAGATCGCCGGTCAGGGTCTCGGCGCCGGTTGTCGCCACCTGATACTGGGCGACCATGTTGCCGACCTGAAGCGTGTTCGCTCCGGCAAGCGAAATGGACATTGAAATGTTCCCGGCGGGATTGGCAACACCGTCAATGATGTCAGCAACTCGCCCGCACCAGCCCGTTGTCGGCGGCTGATCCGGGATCGAAGTCTGCCACTGCGTCACCTGATCGCTGTGAGAAAAGAGCTGAGGCGGACGGTAGAAAGCCGGGTTGGCATTGTATTGCGCCTTGGTGGTAGGGCGCACCAGCGAGCCGATGTTCAGGAGGGACGCAACCTTGCCTTCGCCGAAAAGGGTCTGGAGGCCGGTGCCGCTCGGGTGCAATCCGAAGGTGTGACCGTCTTGGTCGACCACCGGACTGCCCCCGACATTGAGCGGCAGGAGCGCCGATTGGGGAATCTGGAGGAGCCCACCGCGGGCCGTTGCATAAGCGCTGTAAGTCTCCTGGTCGGTCGGCACGATCCAGTTGTTGGCATCGTTGCCCCCGGCAAGAAAGAAGCAAACGATTGCCTTGTAGCCGGAGACCGGTCCCTGTGCGGCCATCGCCGACTGGATCAAACCGAAGTCGCGGATGATGTTGCCGGCAGCGGAAAGGCCCAGTCCGGAAAACGCCGCTTTCGAGAGGAAGTTCCGCCGGGTCGTGTAGGATTTTAATTCGAACGATTTCATCTTTGTCCGGGCTGTCAGCGCTGCACCGTGAAGTCGGGGCTCGTGAGAATAAGGTGAAGAATCGAGCGAATCCGGTCCCGGCGGTGGGTGGCCGACGGATTCGAATTCCCCTGGTCGTAAACCAACTGGGAAACGTGGGCGTTCGCCACCTGCGCCCCGCTGGGTGCAGCGGTGCAGCTCACTCCCGTGACCGTGAAGGTATCGGAATCAATTACGGTGATCAGACGCCCGGTCGAATTGCTGCCAAACGTTCCCGCCGGTGAAAAAGTGCCCCCGGTTACCCCGCTGATGTAAACCGTCTGACCGGTCTGATAACCATGCGGGCGCACCGTGTTGACGACACAGGGATTGCCCGTGCCGATCGAAGCGATCGGCAGGCTCACGAAGTCGCGCACGATTTGGCGGGACGCTGCATCCATCTGGTTTGCGGTGAGGAGGGCGGCGAAGTGGTCCACAAGAGCCGCGATGTTCTGGTTGTGAGTCCAGGGAGCAGCCGTGCTCGTCGGCGCGCCAAGTCCCCGGTCGACGGCATTGCCCGTCATCCACGGCGAGTAATCCAAGACCAAGGCGTTGGAGCCGTTCGAGAAACTACTGTAACCGTTCGTCGTGCCGGGATTGAAGACCCCGTTGAAGATGAAGTTCGCCTGCCGCACCGTGGTGGTCTCGGACGTGAGCTGGAACTCGGGAGTGGTAAGTCCGGCGCCGGCCAGTTCGCCCGGGAACTTGTAGTCCGGGAGGAAGAAATTGAACACCGTGTCGGCGTTGAGCGGCGACTGTTCGATGTTGGCGTCGGTGTTGCCCAACTGGTAGGTGCTGGACCGCGAATTGATCGTGCCGCTCCTGGTGAGTGGCTGGGAAAGCAGCGGGAATTGATAGACGCTGTTGTTCCCCTGGTTCGCGCTGTAACCGGTAACGGCACTGGAAACAAGGAAGGTCCAGGTCTTCAAGTCGACCACGGTCTCCACGGTCGCGACCAGGTCGGCCGGCTGCGGATTGCCTCCGAAGATATTAAGCTGCACCTGATTCCCCACGGCGAGATGGTGGTCTTCGTTCGTCCGCATGGTAACACGGCGGTCATTCGGCGCCGGCAAACCCGAAGCGGCGACGGTGTAGCTGCCGGGGCTGAATCGGGGAATCATGCAACTGCCGCTCCGGGCCGTGCCCGAGGTATTTGTCACCGTAAAGGTAAAGGTGATGTTGGTGCCCGACTCGGCGGACGCACCCGTGAGAGTGTAGACGCTCTGATCCAGGCCAGCGACTCCGTCAGCGGACCCGCTCGTGAAGTCCATGAAGACCTGGTGTCCGCTCTGCAGCCAATGACTGCTCATCGTCACCGTGCACGAAGTCGAGTTCGCTGGAATGCTGTAGGTTCCTGCAATCCAGTTCATGGCATTCACCGTGAAGCGCGTGGTATTCACCACGGTCGCTCCGTACGTTCCAGTCCAGGGGGCCGGATTTGAATCTCCGGCGGTGAAATCGAGGAAGACATTGTTGCCACTCGCCAGGTTGTGCGGGTCGGAGGTATCGACCGTAATTGTCCGCGTGCCGGATTGGCTGTAGGTTCCTCCGAAGGCGGCGGGGCGGAACGCCCGCCCGGCTGCGGTCAGGCGCAGGAGCGGTTCCCGCTGTTTCCCGTATTCCGGATCGGCGACCATGCCCGCGTTGCGGGCTTCGTAATCGAGCAGGATCGCCTTGATCACCGCCTGCATGTCGCCCCGAACACCCTGCCCGTTGTCATTGAATTTGCTGGTCACCCGGTAGACATAACCCCGTGAGGGATGGCTGGTGACCATCCGTTGAATGAGCTGGCGGCAGATGAACGGACCCGTATTCGGGTTTTCAAAGAGCTGGTCGTGCGCGGCGTCGAGTTCGCGTGCGGGGAGCGTCTGGAAGTCCGCATTGACATACTCCATCGATCCATGGTTCGAGTACGGGTCCAAGGAGCGGGAACCGACCTTGTCGAGGCCCGGGAGCACCTCGTTGTTGAGGATCCGTTTTGGTCCGGTGAAGTGCCGTGCCGGCACTTCACGCATCTGCCGCATCCAGTCGGCGGTCGCGCCGATCGAGGTCCGATAGGGACCGTCATATCCATAATCCCAACCGGTGAAGACATGGGCAAAACCCACAATCTCACGCTGGCTGTAAGTGTCGATCGGCTCGAATCGCGAATTCAAGATGAGCGTTCCATCGGGCCACATCCGGAAGAGTCCGATGGAGAACAATTGCTTGATTTCACGCGCGTAGTTCTCGTTCGGGATTCTCCCCACCGAAAGATCGGGCTTGTCATTGCGCAGCATGTCGAGGTAGCGGCCCATCGTCGGGGTGAGCGTGGTGGTCTCGAGGATGTCACGGAAGTTGCCGAATGCTCCCGCGTTGAGTTGATCGTAGAAATAAGCGAGAGCCTCGCCCCGATTGTCGAGAGGCCCCTGTGCGGAGACCACGTGGATCTGGCTGAGGGCGAAGGCGACCCGCTGGCGCAATTGGTCGCTACCCGACACCGAATTCCGCCACCAGGAATTGAAGAGAAGCGTCTCGTCGTAGGCGGAACCACCTTGGGCATCGGCACGGCGCGTGCGCAGCACTTCCGGCAAAGTCTGCGAGGCGGTTTTCGAAAACTGATCCTCGATCCACAGTTCATAGCGGCTCTTGCCTCCGCTGGGGGTGATCGCCTTCAAGGCCTGGATGTCGGCGACGCTCGCACCGAAAGTGGCTTGGGCGAGGAATCGCGCGGCTCCGGCAGTGGTATCGGAGTCGTCGGTCCAAGCCGGCGGATCAGCCGGCGGAACAAAGGCCGGAGCCCCTTCGAGTTTGCTGTAGTATCCCTTGATTTCGCCGAGCGGATAATTCACCGAGTGGACGTTGAAATAAAGCTTCCCGTTCTTGAGGTGCTGGACGAGTTCCGCCACGCTATATCCTGCGGTCGGCTTGATCACCCATCGATAGGTGCCGTCGGGGAGGAGTTGGACATCCCCCGGCTCTTCGAGATCGGCAATGATGTTGGCGGTGCCTCCACCGGGAATCATGTCGTTGTGCACGTGCATCCCAAAGAAGGCCGAGGTCAGCCCCGAGTAGTTCGCCGTGATGATTGCCTCGGTCTCCGCGGCATTCAGGCGCAGGAAACTGCTGCCGGAAGCGTTCGTGACCGAACCTCCCTGGGGACGCAAGGTCGCCGACCAGATCGTGCCTCCGTCGTCGGGAACGACCGGTTCAGCCCAGGGTGAGAGAACGTGTCCCGGCACCACTTCGCTCGGTGCGGCGGTCGGCTCCCCGGGGCGCGACCACCCGACTGCGAGATTGTCGCCTCCCCCGGATCCCGCTTTGTGCCGAATCTCGATGTAATAGCGCTTACCCTGTTCCAAAGCCATCCACGGACTCTTTTGACCGCTTTCGACCGACCAGGAGCGCGGAGTCGCGCTCCCCGAAACGGTCCGTGCCCTCCGGAAGGCGTTGACCGGCTCGGCGTCGTTGGAGATCCACAATTCGGCGGCGTTGCTTCCCGCGATCCAGAAATAGTAATTGCCGGTTTGGGGAGCGGTCAGATATCCCCGGAGGCGTGAGGCGTAGTTATCGCCGTCGTCCGTCGGGGTCTCCAGCGACGGAACTGTCGAAGTGGTGGTCGGAGATCCGCCTACGAGGAAATCCGCCATCGTGTCGCCCGTCAGACCCGTCCAAACCTCCCGGGTGATCGCGCCGCCGCTGTCCTTCACCTCGAGATTCACCACCGATTGGCTCGTGCCAGCGGCATTGGTCAAGGTGACCAGAATCTGGTAAAGACCTGACGCACCACCGGGCGGGGTTCCCGTAAGTTCGCCGTTCGCGAAGCTCAGCCATTCAGGCAGACCGGAGAAGGAGACTGTTGCTCCATTGCTGCCCGCCACGGGAAGATGGAAGAAACCACCGACCAAAGCGGTTGCATCGGTTTGGGTCAGATGAGTGGAGGGAGCCAATGGCTCGCTCGAAGGATAAAGACGCGTCGCCGGGATGATTTGCTTCGGCTGGCTCGGGCTGAACCAGTAGAGACGGCAACGCGAAAACCCGCCGCTTTCGTAGTAATCGAGCCGGATGTCGTACCTCACGCCCCCGACCAGGGGAATCCGGCAAAGGCGCTCATTGCCATTCGAAGCCCACGGTTTGATGAGCCGGTTCATGGCGTCGAGATTGGCGGAAGCAGCAACCGTTTGATCTCCCATTCCCGCCGGGAACACGACCGTGAACGTCGTTGAAGTGGCCGCGGTCACCACGAGGTCCGTTGTCGCCAGGTTCGTCAAAGTGCCAGCGGTGGGATCGATGCGGACGACATCTCCGACGGCATAAGAGTTCTCGACAATGGTTGAGGCCGCATAGTTCACCACCGCCTCGCCCGTGGCGCTGTTGTAGGTGTAGGTCGCACTGCCCACATTCGAGGAGGCCAGTTGGGTCATCGACATTTCTTGCCCGTTGATCCACATCCGGAATCCATCGTCGGCCAGGACAGAAAAGGTGTATTCCTCCGTGAATTGAGGCTGCACCTGCCCGGTCCAACGAATGGAGAAGCTGTCCGGACTAATCAAGGTCTGGTCGGGGGTGCCGGTGCCGTAGAGACCGTTGTTGCTGTCGTTCGTGCCGTTGTTGTTGGTCCCAACCCGCCCGGGAGTGCCCGAAAAGTCCGTGCTCTGGTAAACCAAATTGTACCAGGCCTGCGTGGTATTCTCGGGCCGATCAAGGACGAACCCGGCACCCGTGCCCGTCGCCGGGAGGGTTGCACCGGTAATGGGAACCGTGAAGGTGTTGAGGCCATTCACTACCGAGACGTTGTAGATCCCGTGGAAGTTCCCATTGGCCGGGGTGAAAAGGTTGCCGGAGGAGAAGGAGAGTTTCACCGGATCACCCACGGACAATCCGTGCCCATTGAGGGTGACCAGGATGGTGCCAGCCATCGAACCCGCCGTGGTGCTCGTGCGGGTGTAACTGTAATTCGCGTTCATGGGACCCACGTGGGCGTAGACCGCGGACTGCGGAATGTTGGCGAAGGTCCCGCCGTTGATGCTCCACTGGAGCCGGCAGCGGGCCTCTCCGGTGGTTTCCACCTGCTCCACCCGGATCTTGTAACGCTGCGCTGGGTTTGCCGGAACATTCAAGAGGTGGGAAGCACTGATCTTGAAGGTTCCCAAGGTGGCGGGGCCGTCCCACCCGTGTTCGACCACTTGTTCCTCGGGCAGGTCGAAGTTGCCGTTGAGGTTGAGGTCAATGAGGACTCGCGCCTTGTCATCCGCGTCGAGTTGGAAACGGTAACCGGAACTCGAGGCTGTCGTGGGATGGAGGTAGGCCTCCCAAACCGAGGACCAGTTGTCCGCGTTGTTGAGAGGAGTGATGCCGTTCCCGTTGGGCGTGCCCCCCATCCATTCATAATCTACCGTGGGATCAACCCGCTCGATCACCGCAGGATGCACCGGAGCGATGCTGAAATTGAGGTTGCTGCTGCTGGTCGCCGGCAGAGCCGTTGCCGAGCTGATCGCGCAGGTGAAATTCGTCCCGGTCTTTGAGGTGACCAGATACATCTGGTGGTTGTAGGCTGCGTTGTTGAGATTCCCACCGTTGAACGAGAGTCGCACCTGGGTGGTCCCGGGCGTGATGGAGGCAAGTTGGCTGGCTACGTTCCCCGTGGTCGGAGTCACCAGGATCGTCCCCGTGGTGTTCGGATTACCGAGCGTGTAGGTGTAATTGGCAAGGTCACCGAAGTTCGCCCCGTGATCCTGGATCGAGCTGGCATGGTCGTAATAGCGCGCCAACAGACCCGAGCCCTGCGGAGCGGATGAATCGCGGAGGATCACCGTGGCGGAGGATCGCTGACCAAGCGATGGCCTTCCACCCGCCTGCGGACTCTGTGGATTGGAAAGCGTCACGGTGACAGACTCGTTTCCTTCCAGCAGCGCCGGCTGCGCCCCGTTGGGGTTCACGAACAAGGATTTCCGGGTCTCGCCCGGAGCGAAGGTCACCACGGTGGCAGCTGGGCTTGCCGTATAATCCACGGTCGCCGTTGCGCTCCCCGAGTAGGAAAGATTCACACTTGCCTCAAACAGGCTCCGGGTGCGGAGGACCTCAAAGGCCCCACTCTCCGGTCCGTCCTCCGAGGCGAACGCTTGGGAGGCGATTACCTCCACTTCATCCGGCGCTGACAGCTGGGATACGAGCGCCTCCTTGAAGTCGCTCTCTCCGTCTCCGTCGAGATCGACCGGAGTGGCTCCGGGGTCGTAACCCAACTGCCTCGACACCCAATCGGAAACCCCGTCGTTGTTGCTGTCCACATCGCTCGCCTCGATCCGGAAAAAGATGGGCGAAGAGGAAGGTTTGGCGATCGCGAGGGTCTGACCGATTGCTGTCGCGGTCGCGACATGTTCCGTGACGGGAGGAAGGGTTGCCAGGGTCACCACCGTCGTGAAGGTGCCGCCCGGACTGGTGTCGGAAAGCACCCGATACCGCTTTCCGGCCTTCGGATCGTAGGTGAGAACCACTTCATCGCCGGCCACCGCGAGTTCGCGGACCATCAGACAGTCGGCCGGGGAAAAGGGATCGGTTCCGGCGCTGGACTCCTGGGCATTGCTGGAACCGTCGCCGTCATTGTCATCGGAGGGATCGAGTTCCCATGCCTCAAACAACATTTGCCAGAGATCATTGAGCCCATCGGGTCCGTTGGGTTGCCCGATATTCGCCGGCTTGGTCGGCTGCTCGCCCGCCGGCCAGGTATGCAGATCCATCGCCAGATCGGTCTGGGCCGAGGCGTGCCCCATGCCGAGCCAGAGCGTGCAGAGCAGAATTCCCCGATGAAGTCCGGAACGAGATGCGCGGTGCCGGATGCGGCCGGATTCGGACAAGGTCAGCTCGGGGGACATCTTTCGACGGGGTAGCGGTTTTTGATGAGCCGTTGAGGGCTCTGGCACGGGGGATGCCGCGTGGAAGCCGGTCCGATTCAAGGCCGAAACTCCTCCCACATTCAGCCGAATACCAAAATTCGGCCCCGCTTGTCAATCCAATCTCTCGATTTGGAACCAACTTCTTTTCAAGGCCGCTTCACAGCAGCACGTCGTAAGGCCGCTCGCCCGTCTTGTCGTGGAAGCCGACGAAGGCCTGGTTCACGACTTTGTAACCTCCGGGAGTCGGGTAATCGCCCGTGAAGTACCAGTCACCGTTGTTCCGCGGAATCGCCTCTTTCAGACCCTCGACCGTCTGGAATACAACCTCCACCTCCCCCTTCCAAGGGATGTCCTCCGGCGTCACGAGTCGACTCACTTCGGCGGAGAGTTCCTCTTCGGTGAAAGGCTCGTAGATCGCTTTGACCGGGTTCCGCATTTCTCCCGGAGCCTTCTTCAGCTCCTCGCGGCACTGATAATACACATCCGTGATCCGGTTGTGCATGCCGCGCCGCTCCAGCAGGTTGATGGCCGCCTTGAAGACGATGAACTTGCCGAGCTCCGACATGTCGATGCCGTAGCAGTCCGGATAGCGGATCTGCGGAGCGGTCGAGGCGATCACGATCTTTTTCGGGTTGAGCCGGGAAAGGATCTTGATGATGGAATCCTTCAGGGTCGTGCCGCGCACGATGGAGTCGTCAAGCACGACGAGGTTCTCCCCCTCGCGGATCTGGCCGTAGGTCACGTCGTAGACGTGCGAGACCATCTGGTTGCGGCCCTTTTCCTGGGCGATGAAGGTGCGCAGTTTGATGTCCTTGTGCGCGATCTTCTCGCCGCGCGGCCAGCTCTTCAGCACGAGCTTGTCGATGGTCGCCTCGTCGAGTTCGCCGGCCTTGGCGGCGGCGAGGATCTCCTCCTTGACCTGGTCGCGGCGCAGCATGCGCAGACCGTGCATCAGCCCATAGTAAGCGATCTCGGCGGTGTTGGGGATGAAGCTGAAGACCGTCTTGTCGAGGTCGGCGTCGATCCGCTTGATGATCTGCGGCACCAGGTTTGAGCCGAGCCGCATCCGCTCGCGATAGATTTCGGGATCGTTGCCTCGGGAGAAGTAGATCCGCTCGAAGGAACAGGGAGTCTCCGGCTTCTGCTCCGCGTACTGGGAAACCTTGAAATCGCCGCAGCGCTTCATCACCGCGACATGGCCGCGGGGGAGCTCCCGGACGCTCTGGATGTCCGCATTGAAGACGGTCATCAAGGGAACCCGCTCGCTGGCAAAGGCGATCACCTCGTCATCTTCGTAATAAAAGCAGGGGCGGATTCCGCTGGGATCCCGCAGCACGAAAGCGTCGCCGTTTCCGACCGTGCCGGCGATGGTGTAACCGCCGTCCCAGATCTCGGCGCATTTCGAAAGGATCGCCACGAGGTCCAGCTCGTCGGAAATGATTGAGGGAATGTCGGGCCCGGGAGTGCCCTTGTCCCGCTCGCGGCGGAAGATTTCGTCGTGGGCTTCGTCGAGGTGGTAACCGACCTCCTCGAGCACCGTCTGGGTGTCGGTGTCGAAAACCGGATGCTGGCCCCGACCGATCAGGTGGTGGTTCAGGTCGCGGGCGTTCGTCATGTTGAAATTCCCCGCCACCATCAGGGTCTTCGTGGGATAATTGGTGCGCCGCACGTAGGGATGGCAACCCCCGCTACCGAAGGTGCCCGAGGTGCCGTAGCGCAAGTGCCCCAGCAGCACCTCGCCGCCGAAATCAAAATGGTTTTTGAAGGACTCCGGGTCCTGGGGATCGAGGTATCCCTTTCGCTCCCGTTTCCGCAGCTCGCGGAACTGGTCCTCCATCACCCCGATCAGAGAATCGCGATCGGCGCTGCGCTCGCGGAAGAGGTAAGGCTGTCCCAAAGGCATGTTCAGCTTCACGCAGCCGATCCCGACGCCGTCCTGACCCCGGTTGTGCTGCTTCTCCATCAGCAGGTAGAGCCGTTGGAAACCCCACAGACAAGTGCCGTAGCGCTGCAGGTAGTAGCCGAGATCCTTCTTCAGCCTGACAAAGGCAATGCCGCACTCGTGCTGAAGGGGATCGCTCATGAGAAAGGTTCTCGCCGCTTCAACCCTCGATCGCAACCTTGACGTGACCGGAGGTCGTGATCGTGCCGATCACCCGCGCTCCGGGATGGAAGGCGGCGGCGGCTTCGGCTTGGCCGGACGGGACGATCGCGACCCATCCCCAGCCCATGTTGAAGGTGTTCACCGCCTCTTGGTCGGCGACAAAGGCGAGAACCTTACCGACCGCACCGAGGTTCCAGCGCGGGATCGTGATGTCGGCGCCCTTGCCGTTGAGGAGACGCTCGAGGTTCTCCGGCAGGCCTCCGCCGGTGATGTGGGCCATCGCCTTGATGTCGATCTGCCGCTCTTTCAAACCGGCGACGACATCGTGGTAAAGACGGGTTGGGGCGAGGAAAGATTCCCACTCCTCCGCCTCGATCAGTCCGGGATTGGCTTTGAGGATGCGGCGGATCAGGCTCCAACCGTTCGCGTGGAAACCGTCGGAGGGATAACCGACGAGCACGTCGCCAACTTCGATGCGGGTGGGATCGATCAACTCGGACTTCTCCGCCGCGCCGACACAGAATCCGCTCAGCTCGATGATGCCGTCGGGCACGATGCCCGGCATCTCGGCGGTCTCCCCGCCCGCGAGGATGCAGTCGCAGCTCGCGAGGTGTTCGGCCATCCCGGCGATGAGACGTTTGATCTTCGCCTTGTCGAGCGCGCCGATTCCGACGTAGTCGAGGAACATCAGGGGATCGCCGCCGGTCGTGAGAATGTCGTTCACGTTCATCGCGACGAGGTCCTTGCCCGCAATCTCGAGCTGGTCGTGCTCGAGGAGGAGTTCCAGCTTCGTCCCGACGCCGTCGCAGCCGGTCATGATGACGGGCTCCTTGTAAGCGCTGAGATCGTAGGTCGCCGCGAAGAGTCCGAAGGCGCCCATGAGCGAACGTTTGCCTTCGGTGCGGCGCCGCAGTTCGCCGATGTCTCCGACGAGCGCGGCGGCTTCCTTGATGTCGACGCCCGCGGCCTTGTAGGTGAATTCGTTGCTCATTGGACTTGCTGACTGAATGTTTTCTTGGATCTCTGCGGCCCTCTGCGGCCCTCTGCGGATATCCGCGCTCATCCGCGTTGCAAAGAATTGGGGACGCAGATTTTCGCGGATGGAACGCAGATTTTCGCGAATAAAAAACTCATCAAGCCGCACCCTCCTTGATTGCCGAGTGCAGGGACTTGAACAAGAAGTATCCGCTCCCCCACCCGCCTTCGCCACCTTCCCAATCGGGATCGTAGTGGTCGCGGGCTTTCATGAAACGCTCCGGGTGCGGCATCAGGCCGAAGACGCGGCCGCTCTCATCCTGCAGTCCAGCGATGCGCTCGAAGCTTCCATTGACGTCATCGGAATAAACCAGGGCGGCGGCCCCGGCGGAAACCAGGGCGGCGGCTTCATCGCTCTCCCGGGTCACGAGCCTTCCCTCGGCGTGGGCGATGGGAAGCTCGAACTCGTCGGGCAGCAGCGAGAGGAAGGGGCTCTTCCCGGCCCTCTTCAGCTTCACCCACTGGCATTGGAAACGACCGCTCGCGTTTTCGACAAGGCTCGCGGGAGGCAGCAGCCCGAGCTGGGTCAGGATCTGGAAGCCGTTGCAGATGCCGAGCAGGTAACCACCGTTGTCGCGGAAGTCACTCAGGGTTTCGCCGATCTTCTGCCGGGTGATCAGGCTCGCGATCCGGCCCGACATGACGTAGTCGCCATAGCTGAAACCTCCGGAGAGCACGACGAGATCCACGCCGACGAGGGTCTCGGGTTTCAGATCGGAGACCGGCACGACTTCGGTCACGAAGCCGACCGCTTCGAGCGCACGCGCCGTCTCGGCATCACAGTTCGTGCCGGGGAACTTCAGTAATACTGCGCAAGGCCTGTCTTCCATGTCGTTTTCAAGTCGGAAAGGGGTTCGTGCAGGAGGACCTCCTTGCCCCACTCGATGTTCAGATTCGCGTGTTCGGTGGTGGCGCGGCCGAGCGCCGCAAAGGGCAGCCCCTCGAACAAATCGGCCACCTTGGCGAGGTCTTCCGGCGCCACTTCGATCACGAGGCGCGAGGGCGATTCGCCAAAGAGCATCGCCGCCTTCGAGGCATCGGGATCCATCGGCAGCGAACAGAGATCGATCTCCAGCCCGCCTTTTCCGGAGAACGCCATCTCCGCGAGCGTGACGGCGAGACCGCCCTCACTCACGTCGTGGGCCGAGCGGATGTAACCG
Source organism: Verrucomicrobiales bacterium (assembly GCA_041917795.1). Classification (GTDB taxonomy): domain Bacteria; phylum Verrucomicrobiota; class Verrucomicrobiia; order Verrucomicrobiales; family DEV007; genus Arctic95D-9. The sequence continues at coordinate 43,648 of JAYRWX010000028.1, read as the reverse complement.
CGCTTCACCGCCTCGTGATACTTCTCGTAGCACTGCCAGGCCTCCTCGGACCGGGTCGCCGGCACCGGGGCCTTTTCCAAACCGTGACGCCGAGCGAAGACCGAGCCGCCGAGATCGGCGGAGGTGTGCCCGATGATCGCCAGCAGGCTGTCGCTCTTGCGCAACGAGGCTCCGGTGACGTGGCTCTCCTCCTCGATGATGCCCATCCCGCTGATCAGGATGGTCACCGGGATGGAGACCGGGCCTTCGTCAGTTTCGAAGTAGTTGTAGAAAGAATCCTTGCCCGAGACAAAAGGCGTTCCGTAGACCTCGGCGATCGCGGCGATGCCCTTGACGGTCTCGACGAGCGCACCCAACTCCTCCTCCGCATTGGGATTGCCCATGCAGAAGTTATCGAGGATCGCGATTCGTTGCGGGTCCGCACCTGCCGCCACGAGTTGGCGCACGCATTCATCCACGCAGGCCGCGCCCATCGCGTAGGGATCGGTTTTTCCCCATTCGGGCAGCAGGGCCACGCTCATCGCCATGAGCCTCTGGCTGCCGCTGATGCGCAGCACCGAGGCGTCCTGCGGCGCGTCGCCACTGGCACCCGCGAGCGGTTTCAGCACCGTATTGCCCTGCACCTCGTGGTCGTATTCTCGGATGATGGGCTCGCGCGACACGATCGCGAAGTCGGTGAAAAGATCGCGCAGCGCCTGACCGGGGTTGGTCAGGGGCGGGGCCTCCACCGGAGCCGTCTTCTTCGACCATCGTGCCTGGAGATGCCGCGTCGGCGCGTCGTGCAGTTTCGTGCAGTCGAGTTCACAAACGATGCGGTCGTGATGCTTCACCTTGAGGATGCCCGATCCATCGGCATCACCGAGTTCGGTCAGTTCCGTCTCGTAAAGATCGGCCAGCTTCTTCAACTCGGGCAGCGAGGATTCCTTCACCGCCAGCACCATGCGCTCCTGGCTTTCGCTGATGAAAACTTCCCAGCTGACGAGCCCGGGCTCCTTCAGCTTCACCTGATCGAGGTCGATGGTGCCGCCGCATTCTTCGAGCATCTCACCAGCGGCGCTGGAGTAACCCCCCGCCCCGCAGTCGGTGATGAACTCGATCAGTCCCTTGTCGCGCGCCGCGAGGACGAAGTCGGCCGCCTTCTTCTCCTCGATCGGATTGCCGATCTGCACCGCCTGCTGGTCCGACTCGTGGCTGTCCGTGTCGAGAGCGGCGGAGGAAAAGGTCGCCCCGTGGAGACCATCGCGACCGGTGCGGCCACCGACCGAGATCACCTTCATACCGGGCTCGATTTTCTTGGCGATGTCCTTGATCGGGATCACCCCGGCGGTGCCGCAATACACGAGCGGATTGTAAATGTAGGCGTCGTCGAACTGGATCGCCCCGCTGATCGTGGGGATGCCCATGCGGTTGCCGTAATCGCGCACCCCGCGGACGACGCCGCGCATCACTCCGAGCGGGTGGATCACATCGTCGGCCTTGATGTTCTCCGTCGCCGTGTCGGGCGCGCCGAAGCAAAAAACATCGAGCGAGCCGATCGGCTTCGCCCCCTTCCCTGCCCCGAGGATGTCGCGGATCACCCCGCCGAGACCCGTGTTCGCGCCCGCGTAGGGTTCGATCGCGCTGGGGTGGTTGTGGGTCTCCGCCTTCAGGCAGATCGCGAGTTCATCGTCGAGTTTGATGAAACCCGCGTTGTCGTGGAAAGCCGAGAGCACGAAGCCAGGCTTCGCGTCGAAGATGCGCTGCGAGACGTCGCGGATGTAGGTCTTGAAAAGCGAGTTCACCGTCTCTTCCTTGCCGTCGATCTTGTGGGCGATCGTCGCGCCGAAGATGCGGTGTTTGCAGTGCTCGCTCCAGGTCTGGGCGATCACCTCCAGCTCCACGTCGGTGGGTTCGCGATTCCATTTCGCGTAGATCGCCTGGATCGCCAGCATGTCCTCGCGCGAGAGCGAGAGTTTCATGAACTGGCTCAGCTCGAGGAGACGTTCTCCGTCGAGATCCGAGATTTTCAGCACGCGGTAATGGTCGGCCGGAGCCTCGGCGATGCGCTCGAGGGGATTCAGGGTCGCGGATTCAGACATGGCCGGGGAGAACATTCCAGTGATGGATCGCGGCGTTGCAGAGGTCGCGGACAAATCGCGCCGAGTCCTCCTGCTTGCCGCCGAAAAGGTAAAAACGCTGCCGGATCCGCAGATCCTTAAGCTCGAAGCCCGGCTCCGCGATGCCGCGGTAGTATTGCAGGATCATCTCCTTCTCCAGGTCGAGCGCCCCGGGTTTCATCCCGTATTCGAGCACGAAAGCGTAGCCGTCCAGCGCCGCGCCCTCGCCGCGGTGGAGATCCTGGCTGATCCCGTCGAGCAGGGTCGTCTCCACAAAGGCCAGCATCGCCGCCTCGTCGCCCTCGTAGTCCAGTTCGTAGCGACGGGTGTGGCGATAGGTCGCACCGCCGCCGAGGGGCTCGTAGAGGAGCCCGTTCGCGTCCGCGGCTTCGATGAAGCGGTGGCTGATTTCAAAGGTCTCCCGCATGGATGAGGGGGTCGGAATGGGGTGTGGGGGAACGGTCCCATTCCCTAGGCCGGAATCGGGGCGAGTCAACCGGCAAGGCTCACGAAATGCCGTTGATTTTCGGCGGCGGATCGTCGGCCGGCCTCACCGGGTGCGCTTGCCCGCCTTGAATGGCGCGAACCCCAGTTCCTTCCGCTTCTGCCGCACCCTTTCCCCGCTGATCCCCAAGCTACGGGCGATTGATCCGTTGGACTCGTGGCGCAGCCTCGCCACCACCTCGGCGGTCCAGATCCCTTGCCCTTTTTCCTTGCGACGGCCGAAGGGAGGAATGCCGAGCGAGATCCGCTTCAATCTCACAGTGGCGATGGACACGTCGAGACGTTCGGCCAGTTCCCGGTCGGAAAAGTTTCCGAGGAGAGCCAATTCCTTTTTGTCCCACTTTTTCGCGGGTCTCCGGGGCCCATACTTTTTTCGCTGCATGAAGGTCGGAATGTTGAGGAGCCTCCGTTTTGAAGTAGCGCACATGGGGCGAATCCCGATCCGCTCGGCAGCTTCCCGGTCGGTCATCTTGCCCAAGGTCGCGATCTCTTTCTCAGTCCAGGTATGCCAGAACTCGGAGGTGCGGGCATAGCTCGGGATCCCGAGTTCGTGACGCTTGTTGATCACCGCCTTCCGGTAGAGCCCCAACATCCGCGCCACCGTGAAATCAGGGTGTTTCCCGAGAAGGGCGATCTCCTTGGCGCCCCACCTGAAATCATGACGCGGCCGCCATGGAGCCACTCCCAGAGAGCAACGCTTGGTTCGCACCGTGGTGGTCGTCAGCCCGGTTTTTTTGGCGAGCTCCGCGTCCGGCACCTTTCCGAGAAGGGCGAGCTCCTTTTTGCTCCATGTGTAGGACGACTTCGCTCTCATGCCAGGAAGGCCTCACTTGATACCATTGATTTTCCTCAGGCTCTCCAGCACGCCCTTCCCCTCGTAAAACTCAATCTCCGCCCGACCCGCCATCTCCAATCGCTCACGCACCGGCCTCGTCCCCGCCACCCCCGCGATGTGGTCGCGGATCGCCGCCATTTTCTCCACCTGCAGATCGAGGAAGGCCGCGTCCACCGCAGGGGTCGCCGCATATCTCCCTTCGGCCTGCCCGGCCTTGAGGATTTCGGTGAAAGCCACGCCATCCTTCTGCCCCAGCGCCTTGGCCTCGTTGATCCCGGCGATCCAGTCGCCGTGGAGCAGCGCGAAGTAGTCGCGCATCGCCTGTTTGTTGAAATGCACCGCGTAGGTTTGCCCCGCGTGCTCCAGGGTCATCGTCGCCCGGATCGAATCCGTGTCGATCGTGTCCACGAAGACCAGATCTTCTCCGTCCTTTGCGAACTCCCACTTCAGGTCCCACATCTTCAGGCCCATCTCCTCCACCAGATCGCGCACCACCCTGGCGCCCAGCACCGCCATCTGGCCGCTCGCGGCGAACTGAGCCCCGCTCAACCCACACATGGCCAGAGCCTCCTGTTTGCTCACCATCCGGTCCTCCGGCTCGAACTTGCTCGTGAAATCGCTGATGGGCCGCTCCAGATACTGCCAGGCCTCCAGCGGACGCGTCGCCCCGAGTTCCCGCTCGAAAGCCGCCCGCGCCTTCGCATCCATCTGCGCGTACTTTTTGAAAACCGAACTCGCGCTCGTGATCCCGAAACGCACGATGTACTCCAGCGGCACCACGAAACGGTCCGCGTGGGGGAATTTCGCGTAGTCGAACAGCGGCGCCCCGAGGAACCGGGTCCGCTCCGGCTTCAAAATCTGATACTTGCGCACCACGTTGCAGGCGCTCGGATTCGCCGGGACGCCCGAGCGCACCACCTCGCCGGTGACCGCGTCGAGCATGCCCTCGTGGTGCGTGCGGGCGCCGACCTCGCAGCAGCGCTCCAGCACCGGCCCGAGCAGCTCCGCTTTGTAGGCCGGATCGAGCGTCGCATCGCCCTCGATCGAGCGCCGCACTTTTTGCCACACCGCCGGATCGCCCAGCCGCGAGTAGAGCACATGCCGGAAGAGCGCCCGGTTCACATCGTGCCCCGCGATCTCGAAAAGCGCCCCCACGTCGAAGACCGACCCCCGCGAACTCGTCCGCATCACCATCACCGAATCGTCCCCCGGCACGGCGTAGAGACGTTGCACCGAGCCCTCGTAAAAGGGCTCGCCGAGATCGGAAGGTAGGAGAGGGTTCACTCCGGGGAGTGAAGCGCGGGATGGCGGCTTGTCACGGGGAAAGTCGATTACCAACCGAGGGAACCGAGTGGAAGTATAAAAACTTCTCGAGATGATCCTGCCATGATACAACCGAATGGGAACTTGATTTCGTGTCCACTCTGCCATCCATCGCCCCAATCCTCGCCTGCCCCGGTTGCACCCTCGGGGATCCGTCCTTCTTTTGGACCTGCTTTGTGGTCGGTACGATTTCGGTGAGCCACCTGCTCCTTCGCCCCTATGTCAAAGGCGTGAAAACTTGGGGCATCCCGAGAATTGGTGTCGCCCACCTGGCGTCGCTCGGAATCTTGATCTGCGGAATGACTCCCCTTTGGATCAGCAGCATACCGGAAGGAGACTTTCTGAGATTTACGCCCCACTACGCAGGGATCGTCGGTGCCCTGACCTATTTTTGGTGGCGTGGGTGCTGGCTACTCGACCAACACTCCGTCACCGGGAATATCAAGGTTCTCCTATTTCCCGGAACACTCGGACTCGTGCTGGCCGCGCTCGGGACGGTTTCCGCAATTTCAATTCTAGGTGTTCTCGCGACATTCGGATGGGGAATTCTGTGGGTCCTCTACCATCTCTTGTCGACCGCAATCGTCGCCGCGCCACTCTACTTGATCGCCAAGCCTGGACTGAAATTCACCTTCTCTCCCGCGACAAAGCTCGGTGTTGGTGACGATGCGCCATCTGCAGTCGCTGGAAACGGCTAAGCTCGCTGCCGTATCTCCCCCAATCACGCTCTTGCCGCCTTGAGGCATCCTTGCTTCCCTCGCCTCATGCACCTCCGCCCCGCCCTGCTCGGTCTCCTCTCCCTTTCCCCCCACCTCCACGCCCAAGACCGTTGCGAACTCCTCCCCCTGCCCGACAACCAGGTCTCCTTTCTCCAAGACGGCATCGAGAAGACCCGCTGGCATTTCGATCCGAAATACCCGCGGCCTTTCTTTCACCCTTTCAACGGTCCCTCGGGCGTGTCGCTGACGCGGATGGGGCATCCGGGCGCGCAGAATCACGACCATCATCGCTCGATCTGGTTCGCCCATGCAAAACTTGACGGCATCGACTTCTGGTCGGAAAACACCAAGGCCCGCATCCGCCAAAAACACTGGCTCGCCTACAAGGACGGTGAAGACGAGGCGATCATGGCCTCGGTGCTGGGCTGGTATGACGAGGAGGGCGTCGAGCGGATGGAGCAGGAACTCGTGACGGCCTCGCGTCCCGGGGAAAAGGGCGAACACTTCCTCGAAATCCAGATCACCCTGCGCCCGGCCGCGGCTCGCGATTTGGTCTCGCTGGAGCAATCCAACTTCGGCCTGCTAGCGGTGCGGGTGGCGAAATCGATCTCGACCCACTTCGGCGGCGGCACCCTGACCAACAGCGAGGGCGCCGTCGGCGAACCGGACATCTTCGGCAAACACGCTGCGTGGATGGACTATTCCGGCCCCATCGCCGTCGGCACGGGTGCGGACCGCCACATGGTCACCGAAGGCATCACCTTCCACGATCATCCCGGCAATCCGCGTTACCCGACCGCCTGGCACGTCCGCGCGGATGGCTGGATGGGCGCTTCGTTTTGCCTCGAGGAGGGCTACACGATCCCAAAAGACCAACCGCTCGTGCTGCGTTACCTGCTCCACGCCCATGCCGGCGGCGCGAATCCTGACCTCGCCAAGGCGGTCGCCGCTGATTTCAGCGCGCGGCCGGGATTCATCACCGGCAAGGGCACGCAACCGCATCACCAGTTCGAGGTGCGGCGGAATCCGTGAGTGATTCAAGGAGGTGCGACATTCCTGTCGCACGGCTTGCTGGCGTTTGCTCCTCGGGCGACAAGAATGTCGCCCCTCCTTGTGCTCACAAACCCGCCAATCGCCGCGCGTAGGCGAGGGTGTCGATGCCGCCGGGATCTTTGTCGCGGCGGATCGCGTGGATGCGGGGGAAGCGCAACGAAAGGCCGGAGTCGTGGCGTTTGCTGGCCTGGATCGAGTCAAAGGCGATCTCCAGCACCACGTCCGGCTCGACGGTGTGCACACCGCGCTGCTTTTCAATGGTGCGCTCGCGGAAATGTTCGGTCAGCTCCTCGATCTCGGCATCGGTCAGACCGGAGTAGGCTTTGCCGATCACGCGCAAGGCTCCGCTCTCCTCGTCGCGCACGGCGAAGGTGTAGTCGCTGAGCACATGCGAGCGTTTGCCGTGGCCTTGCTGCGCTTTGACCACGACGACATCAAGGGTGGGCATCGCTTTTTTCAGCTTCAGCCACTGCTTGCCGCGGCGGCCGGGGGTGTAAAGGCTGGCCGGGTCTTTGGCGATCAGTCCCTCGTTGTCGCGACGGCGCGCGGCGTTGAAGTGCTCGTCGATCTCCGCGGCGCTGGCGGCGTGAAAGACCTCGGCGACGTCGAAGCCGGGAGGCAGGCGCAGGGATTGCAGCAGCGAGCGCCGCTCCGCCAAGGGTCGATCGAGACAACCGATCCCGTCGATCCCGAGCAGGTCGAATGCCACGAAACGCACCGGCACGGCTTCGCCGAAAAAGAGATCGCCTTGGTCAAGTCGCAGATCACGACGTCCGAGTCGCTTTTGCAGATCGAAAAAACTCAGCTTGCGACCTTCGGCCCTGGCGATGATCTCGCCATCGAGGATCACGGAGCGTTCGAATTGTTTCGCCGACTCGATCAGTTCCGGGAACTCGGCCTCAAGCGGCCGCAAATCGCGGGAATAAAGACCGGCCTCGCCGCCGCGGGCGTGGAGCTGCGCACGGATGCCGTCGTATTTGTCCTCGAGCCAGACGAGACGGCCCTCGCCGCCGAGACGGTCGTGCAGCTCCTCCGCATCCGCGCCCGGACTGGCGAGCATGACGCGCAGGGGCGTGAACCACGTCGCCCCGGCCAGATGCAGTTCCCCGCGACGGGCCAGCACCGCGGTCTCGCCGAGATCACCGAGCAACATGTTCGCCTCGCGCACGCCCTCCAAAGCCGCGCCGGATGCAGCCGCCACCGCTTCCTCGACGAGTCCCTCTTTCAAGCCGATCCGAAGATCGCCGGTGAGGATGCCGACAATCAGCGCGGCATCGGCATGGTGACAGCCTGACAAAAGTCGACGCAACATCGCGACCTTGCCGCTCTGACTGCTCTCGGCGGCGAGGGTTTCGAAGTCCGTCTCCAGATCGGCGAGCGAATGAGGCCGGGCTTCGGTTTTCCCCTGCAGCACGATCCAGGTCGTGCGCGACGAATCGGCCTGGGTCGAGGAGATCTGCCGCAGCCGCTGGACGCCGATGCCGGTGAGGTCCAGCAAAGCCTGCCGGATCAAGGCCCATCCGACGTTCGCGGCCCGCTTGGTCGATTGCCGCGAGAGTGGCTGCGCGCAGAGATAACGCACCGCCCGGGGCAGGTCGTCCGCCTCGAGGCTGGAAAGGTAGGCCGCGAGCCGGTCGCGTTTGCCGAGTTTCCCGGTGATGCCGGCGATCTCTTCGCAAACCCTGACCAAGGCCCCAAAGGCGCCGCGATCCCCGGTGGACTCAACAGTGTCGGGTCCCTCATCAGACCCTGTCAGGTCCGGCGGCTCGTCTTCGACGAGGGCATCGAGTTCCATCTGGGTCTCGACCGCGAGCGGCCAAGCCTCGTATCCGCGCCGACGGAGATCGGCGGCAAACTCGGCGGCAAAGCCATGGATGGTGTGCACCTGCGTCGGGGCAACCGCGCTGACGAAGGCAAGCAGATCATCGTAGCCGGCGTGGTCGGAGAGTGGGAAGACCTCGTCGCATTGGTAACGGAACTTCGCACCCGGGTCCATGCCCCAACCGCTGACCATGGCGAGACGGACCGACTTCCGCATCCGCCGCACCGCGAGGCTGCGACCGGCGCTCGGCGGCAGGATGACAACCGCTCCCGCGGGGCTGCGCTCTTTGGGATCGAAACCTTCGCAAGGCGGCAGATCGAAACCCAGTGCGGCGACCGCTTCGTTCATCCGCAGGACCGACTCGTGGACCTGAAAATGGAGCTCCGGTGCCCTCCCGCGGATCGAGAGCAGCAGTTCCTGCGCTTTGCCGAGCGAGTAGGCCATCAGGATGGGCACCTCGGAGTCCTCGATCGCCTCGCGGCACCATCGCACGATGCGGTCGAGCACCTCGTCCGAGGGCGGGAAACGGTACCTTGGCAGACCGAAGGTCGTTTCCATGACGAGGGTGTCGGCGCGACGAACCTGATTCGTCTCGGCGCCGGGAGCGATGCGGGTTTTGAAATCGCCGGTGTGGAGCAAGGTGGCACCGTCCGTATCCCGTCGCAGCCAGAGCATGGCCGAGCCGGGGATGTGGCCGGCGGGCAGGAACTCGGCGGTCCAACCCGGCCCCGGGGCGAAGACTTTCCCGAAGGGTGCGCTGACAAACTCGGTGCGGCCCGCGGCCCGGTAGCGGGACTCGACGAGGTGGCGGGTGCCCTCGGAGCAGAGGATGCGGCCGTGCGCGGCGAAGTGGTCGCTGTGGGCGTGCGAGACGAAGGCAAAGTCGCGCGGCCGATGCGGATCGAGCCAAAGATCGAGCCCGGGAACCGTGGCGTCGCCTTGGTCGAGGTGGAGTGAGATCGCGTCCGGCAGCATGAATACGAAAAGTTTACGAACCAGGGGATGAGGGAAGGCATACGCCCCCTAAGCTACGCGCGAATGCGGAGCGGAAGGACACCGGAATTTCGATTGCGCACCGCCCTGCCGCTGGGCATCCTCCCCCCATGCGAGTCGCCCCCCTCCTCCTCATTGTTTTTGCCACATCCGCCGCCCCGGGTCACGCCGAGGTCTCGTTTGAGAAAGAGATCCTGCCGGTGCTCGAGAAGAAATGCCTCGAGTGCCACAAGGCTCCCTACGAAAAAGACGGCAAGACGATGAAGCCGAAGGCGGGGCTGCGGCTCGATGCCGCTTGGGCGATCAACGCGGGCAGTGAGGACGGCGCGGTGCTGAAGCCCGGCAGCTCGGCCGATAGCCCGATGTATGTGCGCACGACTTTGCCGGCCGAGGACGACGATGTGATGCCGCCGAAGGGCAAAGCCGAACCGCTCACCGCGGCCGAAAGCGAGGTGCTGAAACGCTGGATCGACGAGGGGGCGAAGTTCGGCACCTGGCACGGCAATCTCGAGGGCAAGCCGGCCGATGTTTCCAACAACGGCGAGCACATGCCGGTCTCGGAGATCCAGAAGGTCTATGAAAAGCTCGCCGCGGGTCTCGCGATGCCCGATGAGAAGGTCTGGGAATCCGTCACCGCCGCAGGTGGCCGTGTCCAGCGCCTCGCCCTGACCAGCCCGCTGCTTTCCGTCGACTTCCGGGTCAGCGCGACCGAGGCCGGCGACGAGGACATTCTCACCGCCAAGGCCGTCGCCCCGCACATCGCCCACCTTGACCTGTCGCGCAGCGCCGCCACCGATGCTGCTTTGGCGCTCGTGAAAGAGACTCCGCGACTCGTCCGTCTCAACCTCGCCGAAACCGCCATCGCGGATGCAGGTCTGGAGAACCTGAAGGAGCTGAAGGAACTCCGTTACCTGAACCTTTACAAAACCCAGGTCAGCGACGCGGGCCTCAAGAGCCTCGCCGGTCTCAAATCGCTCGAGTCGGTTTACCTGTGGCAGTCCAAGGTCACCGAAGCGGGACTGAAGGAGCTCCGCGCCGCCCTGCCGGATGCGAAAATCATTTTCAAGTGAGTTGCGCTGCCTGTTGGTGCTTTGGTCAGGTCTCTGCCTCGCGGCGGTCGCCTTCGCCGATGACTACGTCGACGACGAGGCGCTCCAGAGCACCTTCGAAAAGAAGCTCGAAGCCCTTTATGCTGCCGGTGGCATCCCGACCTCCAGCGAAACCCTGAAACAACTCCGCGCGGCCAAGACGATTCAGTGGACTCCGCCCGCGGTGCCTGCGGCACCCGTGACCGACCCGGTCGAGCAGGCCACCCGGGCGACGATGGTCGTCGGTCATCTCTATTGGTGCGAGGAATGCAAGGCCCGCCATGGCAGCTTCGCCGGGGGCGTGATCCTCTCGCCCGACGGACTCGTCCTAACCAACTACCATGTCATCGACGAGAACGACTCGGTTGTCTTCGCCGCGATGAGTCGCGACGGCCAGGTTTACCCGATTGAGAACGTGCTTGCCGCTTCGAAGAGCGACGACCTCGCCCTGATCCAGCTCCGCGGGGCCTCGAATCTGCCCACGGTCACCCTGGCACCGAACGTGAACACCGGTGACGAGATTTTTGTCATCTCCCACCCGGACGGCTATTTCTACAGCCTGACCCGTGGCATCGTCTCGCGGAAATACCTCGAGGGAGAGGAGAAGGTGCAGCGACTCCAGGTCACGGCCGATTTCGCGAAAGGATCGAGCGGCTCGGGGATCTTCAACCCGGCCGGAAATCTCGTCGGACTGGTCACCACCACCTATTCGATCTACTACGTCGATGAAAAGGAAGACCTCGAAGACCTCCAAATGGTCGTGAAGGCGGCCGTGCCGCTGGATGCCATCCGGAGGTTGATCGGTGACCGGTGACCGGTGATCAGTGCGGCGCACGCCTCGCGCCTTACCACCGCTTCACCGCGCCGCGGACGAGACCGACCATGACGCCCTGGATGACGAGCTCTTGAGCGGGAATGAGGTCGGGGAAACGCGGGTTCTCGGCTTTGAGGAAGGGCCGACGGCCATTCATGATGTAACGCTTCAAGGTCGTCTCGCCATCAATGAGGGCGGCGACGATGTCCTGGTCGCGGGGCTCGCGCGGCTCGAGGACGACGTGGTCGCCATCCATGATGTGGGCGTCGATCATCGACTCGCCCCGGACTTTCAGCGCGAAAGGCTTGCAACGTTCATTCAGGCCGAGCGAGCGGATGTCGACCGAGACGGTTCCTTCCGCGACGGGGGCGGAATCGTCGCTGTAACCCGCCGGAATCGCCCCGTAGACGGGGATGTCGGCGATCGGCTCGCGGTCGGCAGTACCGGCGAACATCAGGCAGCGGGCGCGACGGCGCTCGTCATCGCCCTCGCGACGGGTGATCGCACCCTTGCGCTCCAAAGCCCTCAAATGGCTGACCGCAGCGGTTTGGCTGGCGAAGCCAAAATGCTCCTGGATCTCCCGGGTCGAGGGCATGATGCCGGTGCGGCGGTGTTCGGATTGGAGGTAATCCAGAACCTCTTGTTGGCGTTGGGTCAATTTCATTATGAACAGTGTTCCCCAGAACATTTCCGGTTTTTCGCCGTGCGCAAGGAAAAATCCGCCCTTTATTTCACTTTTCCGTAACTCCCGATGGCTCGCCTCCTCCCGATCCTTTTCCTTTTGTTGATCCTTGCGCCGGACCGGACCGGCCGAGGGCAGGAAGCGGAGGAAAAGCAGGCCCCGTCCGGATCGGGCACCCCGGGTGAGGCCGCGGTCGAGCGGGTCAAGAAACTCGGCTTCCGGATCACTTGGAAGACGCCGGACAATTCGGGTGAAGCGAACAAAAACTGGAAGGGTAAGGGGGAAACGAAGCCCTCCGACGAGGGCGACCCCGCTCCGCCGGTCGCGGTGCCGCCACCGAGCACCGGAACAGCTCCGGCACCAGGGGCACCAAGCTCGCCAGAGGCCAGCGTCCCTCCTGCTGACGCGATCCCCGCGCCGGAGGGCGGGAATCCGATGAAGCTGGGGCGCGTCGAGGAACCGGTCTCGCTGCCGCCCGAGGCTGCCGCTCTCGCCAAGGAAGGCGCCCTGGCGGTATCCGAGGAGAAATGGAAGGAAGCCCGCGACATTTACCTGAAACTCGTCGCGGCGGCGCCCGACAACGCCCTGGCCTATGCGAACCTCGGGGTCGCCGAACACCAGCTCGGCAATCTCCTCGCCGCTTCGGGCAATCTCGCCCGCTCGACCGAGCTCAATCCCCGCATCGCCCGCAACTGGCAGACCCTGGGCCTCATTCAATATCAAAGCGGCGACCTCGCGCTGGCCCTTTCCAGCCTCACCCGGGCGGTGCACGAAGCCCCGAACGACGCGGAGACCCGCATCATCCTCGCCGCGGTGGCCCGGGACTACGGCTGGCGCGAGGCCGCGGTCACCGAACTGCAGCGAGCCGTGGAGATCGACCCGAAATCAGCCACGGCGAACTACAACCTGGCGGTGACCTACTTGGATGAAAATCCGCCGCGGATTGAACTCGCACGACGGCATTACTATTCCGCGATCGATCTGGGAACGCCGCCGTCGCCCGAAATCGAGGCCCTTTTGCAAAAAAGCGACTGAGCTTCGAGGTGCATTCCCGGAAAGTTGATTTAGGGTGAGCCGCTCATGTCCGTTTCCCGCCCAGTCCTCCACATCGTCGCCTGCTCCTCCGCGGCGCTGATCCTGTTTGCGGGCTGTCGGTCCACGCAGCAGTCGACCGCTTACCAGACGCCGGCCCCGGCCTCTGCCCAACCAGCCCCTTTTCCATATCCCAATCCCGGGAACGGAGCCGCCGCGACGACCGGCATGGGCGACAGCAGTCCGGTGGCTCCGGGGAGTGTCTTTCCCTCGCCCCTGACCCCGATCTCCTTTTCCGGACCGGCTCCTTCCGCGGCCAACGCGCCCAACGTCACCGCCAAAGCCGCGATCCTCGTCGATGGTTATGGCCGGGTGCTGTTTGAAAAAAATGCCGACACCCGTCTGCCCAGCGCCAGCACGCAGAAACTGTTGCTCGGTCTGCTCGTCGTCGAGCGCGGCAACCTCAGCGCTCCAGTGACGATCCAGGAGTCCGACACCTGGGCCGAGCCGACCGTGATGGGTTTGAAGCCGGGACAGGTTTACGTGCGCGAGGAATTGCTGCGCGCCGTGCTGATCCGGAGTTGCAACGACATCGCCCGCGCCCTCGCCCGCGACCACTCCGGCAGCGAAGCGGCTTTCGTCGCCAACGTCAACATGAAGGCCCGCCAGCTCGGCATGACGAATTCCTACTTCACGAATTCCAATGGCCTCCCCTCGCCTCCCGGTCAGTATTCGACCGCCCGCGACCTGTCGCGCCTCGGCCTCGCCGCCCTGCACAATCCGACGATCCGATCGATCACCTCGACGAAGAGTTATGTCTTCCGCATGGCCGATGGCACGCCCAAGACGATCACCAACACCAACCAGGTCCTGCGCTATTTCCCCTACTGCACCGGCCTGAAAACCGGTTACACGAACGCGGCGGGCCGCTGCCTGATCTCCTCGGCCAGTGCCGGTGGCAAATCGGTCGTCGCCGTGATCCTCGGCAGCAGCAGCCCCGCCGTCTGGCAGGAATCCGAGGCACTGCTCCGCTACGGGTTGGGGATGTGAGGGAGAAATGTTTCAGTTTCCCGGTTTTCAGTGTTCAGCGCCGGTTCATCTGACTGCTGACTTCCGCCAATGCGCCACTGAGAAGGAGTGACGCGGGCTCTGCCATCTGGTGTCATGGCCGGCATGATCCGTCGCCTCCTTTGCCTCTCGTTGATCCCGATTTCCTTGTTCGCCGAGGAGCCGCCGGTGCTGAAACCCGCGCCAGGGACGCAGCCATTACCCGGCACGGCCTTATCGGAAGCGATGGGCGATCTCTCGCGGCAGCTCGTCGAAACCAACGACCGTTTTCTCGATCGCGAGATCGAACGGACCGCAAAGGATCGCGAGACACGCTGGAAAAGCGGTGCCAAACCCACGCGTGGCGAACTCGCCCGCATGCTCGGCATCGAGCGAGAAACGCGATTCCAATTCGATGCGGAGACTGGCAATCGCTTCGAGTATCGCTCCGCGAATGCCTCCGATTCTCAGGAGAATCAAGTGCGATGGAAATGCTTCGGCCAGGTTCACGGCGATGGGGAGATGTTGCTGCCGGAGGGAAAGGTGCGGGCCGACGTGATCTACCTACCCGATGCGGACGATCTCGCCGCCGTGCCGTTGGCAGCCGCCACCCTCGCCGCGAGCGGCTGCCGCGTGCTTGTGCTTCGCCTCGTCCCTCGCTTGCAGAACGAATGGAAGCTGAGCCATCGCGAATGGATCCAGCGCGCCGCCTTCATCCTCGGCCGAACCATGACGGGTTACGAAGTCTTGAAAATCCAGTCTGCGATCGACTGCTTGCAATCAGACCAGGAGGGGCAAAAGCGCCCCCTTTTTGCGGTCGGTCACGGCGAGGGTGGGCGACTCGTCCTCTTCGCCGCCGCCTTGGATGAACGCATCGATCGTGCGCTCGTCAGCGGATCCTTCGGACCCCGCGAGGCACTTTGGCGCGAGCCTGCCGATCGGAATGTCTTCGGCCTGCTCCGCGACTTCGGCGATGCCGAACTCGCCGCACTCGTCGCCCCCCGCCCGCTCGTGATCGAGCACGGTGCCGCCCCGGACTATGGCTATCGCGCCGTGAAGGAGCTCGAGCTCGACTTCGAAAAACATGGTCCTGTCCCCGGCAAACCAGCATTGCTCCCGACTCCAGGCGAAGCCGAGGTGGCCTCGGAGTTCAAACGCATCGCGGAGCTGGCCTCCACCGCAACAGCGACCCTCGTCAGCAACCCGCACAAAGTCTCCGATGAAGCGCTAGCTCGGCTGCTCGGAGACCTGCCGCTCGCCAAACGAACCGGATCGGAAAAGCTAATTGCCCTTCCCCGCAAGGATCGCACGACCGAACTCGTCCTCCACAACCGCCTCGCCCTGATTGAAGCCGCGGGTGACCGGAAACGCTACTTCGCCGACTTGAAAACCGACTCGCTCGAAAATTTCGAGAAAACCATCGAACCCTACCGCGAAACGTTCCGCACCGAAGTCATCGGCGACTTCGAACTGCCCCTGCTGCCGCCGAACGCGCGGACCCGACCCTATCAAGTCGGAGACCGGACCCTGTCCTACGAAGTGGTCCTCGATGTGATGGAAAGTGGAGGGGAAAAGGTCTTCGCCTACGGCATCCTGACATTGCCAAAAGACCTCGACCTCACCTCCGGCGAAAGGCGTCCCGTGATCGTTTGTCAGCACGGACTGGAGGGATCGCCGCAGGACGTGGTCGGCGAGGAAAAATTCAAGGCCTACGCCGCCTTTGCCACCCGGCTCGCGGAGCAGGGATTCGTTACCTTCGCGCCGCAGAACAGCTACAAGTATTTCGATCTCTTCCGGATGCAGCAGTTCAAGGCGCAGTCGATCGGCAAGACCCTCTTTCCATCATCATTCCCCAGCACCGCCAGATCACGGACTGGCTCGCCGCGCAGCCTTTCGTCGATCCTGACAAGATCGCCTTTTACGGGCTCAGCTACGGCGGCAAATCGGCCATGCGGATCCCTCCGCTGGTGGACCGCTACTGCCTCTCGATCTGCTCGGCCGACTTCAACGAATGGGTCTGGAAGAACGCCGCGACCGATGCGGAGTCGCTGCGCTACAGCTACGCGAACAAGGGCGAATACGAGATCTTCGAGTGGAATCTGGGCGGCACCTTCAACTATGCTGAAATGGCCGCATTGATCTGTCCGCGCCCCTTCATGGTGGAGCGGGGCCACTTCGACGGCGTGGCGCCGGATGAGCAGGTCGCCTTCGAATTCGCCAAGGTGCGGCGGCTCTACGAGGCCCAGCTCGGCTTGAAGGATCGTTGCGAGATCGAATGGTTCCCGGGACCGCATATGATCAACGGCGTCGGTACCTTCGAATTCCTGAAACGGCAGCTTGGTTGGGATCGCCCCTAGGCCCCGGGGCCGCCCCTCAAAGCGTTTGATTTTTGGCCCGGCGCACCCGAAGAAGGGGCCGACCATCCGCATGCAAATCCCCGACTGGCTCGCCGTCGTCATCCTCGGTCTGATCGAAGGAATCACCGAATTCCTGCCGATCTCCTCGACCGGTCACCTCTTGATTCCCCAAAATCTCGGCTGGCTGCCTCGCCAGTCGGACCTGTTTTCCATCGTCATCCAGAGTGGGGCGGTGCTGGCGGTGCTGGCGGTCTTTGCCGGACGCGTGAAACAGCTGCTCACGACCCTCGGCGACGCGGAGACGCGCTCCTACCTCGCGAAGCTGGCCACCGCCTTTTTCATCACCGCGATCGGCGGAGTTCTGGTGAAAAAACTGGGCTTCGAACTCCCTGAAGAGGTCGAGCCGGTGGCATGGGCGACTTTCATCGGTGCCTTTGTCATTTTCGGCGTGGAGGCCTGGCGGAAAAACCATGCGGGGAGCGAGCAGATCGAGTGGCGCGTCGTCATCGCGGTCGGCCTGGCCCAGATCCTCGCCGCGGTTTTTCCGGGCACCTCACGCTCGGGAGCGAGCATTTTGATTGGCATGGCGCTGGGTGCGGCGCGGCCCTCGGCGACAGAGTTCTCCTTCCTCGTCGGTGTGCCCACGCTGATGGCCGCGGGGGCCTACGAGACCCTCTCGGCGATCAAGGACGGCGGGGCCGCCAATGAAGACTGGGGCATGATCGCCCTCGGACTGGTGGTCTCCGCGATTTCCGCTTTCATCGTGGTGCGCTGGCTGATCCGCTTCGTGCAGAGCCATTCCTTCAACGGCTTCGCCTGGTATCGTCTCATCATGGGTGCCTCGCTCCTGGCCTGGGTTTACCTTCACCAAACTCCGCAGGACTAATCCCCTTCGCCGCGCATGAGCCACGCCTACCTCATCCGGCAAGGTCGCCTCTTCGAAACGGACTCGCCGGGCGATGCCGCCTGGATCGACTTGATCGCGCCCACCCGCGAGGAGGAACAATCGCTCGAGGCTCTCCTCGGCATCGAGCTCCCGACCCGCGAGGACATGGAGGAGATCGAGATCTCCAGCCGGCTTTACGAGGAGGACGGTGGCATCTTCATGACTGTGCAGCTCCCCTCCTCCACCGAGGAGGCAACGGCCACGATGGGCCCGGTCACCTTCGTGCTGGTGCGGGGGAAACTGATCACGATCCGCTACCACGATCCGCGCTCTTTCCGCATCTTTGCGGCCCGGGCCGCCCGCACCGCGATGGCCGGGGAGAATGGCGAGACGATCTTCCTCGCCCTGCTTGAAACGATCGTCGACCGGCTCGCCGACATCATCGAGCGGGCCGGACGTGATGTGCTGCCGGTGTCACGTGGCATCTTCCGCCATGGCGAGGGCCGCTCCAAAGCCAGCCAATACCGATCCTACCTCGAGGCGATCGGCCGGACCGGCGACCTGATTTCCGACATCCGCGACAGCCTGATGACTCTCGACCGGGCGGTTGGCTTCTACGCCCAACACATCGTGCGGCTCGAGAACACCGAGAATCAGCGCGCCCGCATCAAGACGATCACGCGCGACCTTCATTCGATCAGCGACCACGCTGGCTTTTTGTCAGGAAAAATCACCCTCCTGCTCGACGCCACCCTCGGCATGATCGGGATCGAGCAGAACGGAATCATCAAGATCTTCTCCGTCGCCGCGGTCGTCTTCCTGCCACCGACTCTGGTCGCCTCGATCTACGGGATGAATTTCAAGTACATGCCCGAACTCGATTGGCATTTTGGATATCCCTTCGCCATCGCGATGATGATCCTCTCGGCCCTGCTGCCCTATTGGTTTTTCAAACGCAAGGGGTGGCTTTGAATCACTCGCCCGCTTCTCCCTTTTTCCCCTTGGCCAACTCATCGGCCCGGGCCGGGTCGTAGGCTGGATTTGGCGTCGGCATCCGCGCTCCGATCTCTTGGCGCCATTGGTCGAGGCGTTTCAGCAGTTCACCGGACTTGTCGGCGCGTTGCGCGGCGAGGTTGTTCGTCTCGCCGGGATCGACGGAGAGATCGTAGAGCTCAAGTCGGTTGTCTTCGAGGAAGTCGAGCAGCTTCCAATCACCCTGCCGGATCGCTGACGCGGGGGTGCTATGGTGGTAATGCGGCAGATGCCAGAACAAGGCCTCGCGCGGCAGTGTGGCGGCGGGATCGCGGAACAAAGGCGCCAGGCTGACGCCGTCAAGAGCCCCCGGTGCCGCCGCAGGCAGGCCCGCCAGCTCCATCCAGGTCGCGTAAAGATCGGTGCTCACCGCCGGGACCTCGCAGACCGTGCCCGCCGGGATCGTCCCCGGCATCCGCGCGATCGCCGGCACCCGGATGCCGCCCTCGTAGAGCGTGCCTTTTTCCGAACGCAGCGGCGCGTTGCTGGTGACGATGTCGCCTGTCTGGGTGTGGACGAGACCTCCGTTGTCCGAGAGAAAAAACACGATGGTTTTCTCCCGCAAACCCAGTCGATCAATCGCGGCAACGATTCCCGCAACGCTACGATCGAGCTCCTCGACCAGCCCGGCGTAGGCGGGATCGCCGGGAAAATCGGAAGGGGCGGGTTTGGCCTGGTATTTCGCGAGCAAGTCGGGAGTGGTCTTCAGCGGAATGTGCACCGCATAGTGCGAAACCTGGAGCAGGAAGGGCTGATCGCGCTTCTCCTCCATGAACTGGATGGCCTGCTCGGTCAGGTAGCCGGCGGTGCGCCGGGGTCCTGTGCCGGTGACCGCGGCCGGCACCTCGTGTCCCTTTGCCTCGATGACGGTTTGCCAACCCTGGTCAGACGGACCATAACCCGCCCCTCCGAGATGCCATTTTCCCAGATGGGCGGTCGCGTAACCCGCCGCGCCGAGCCGCTCCGCGATGGTCTCGACCTCGAGCGGCAATTGCAGGGGCACCTCCGGCGTTTTCATTTTCGCGTAGGGCCGCCGATGCCCGGGGATATGCTGGGTGATGCCGTAGCGCGCCTCGTGCCGACCGCTCTGAAGGGTTGAGCGGGTCGGCGAACACACCGCCGCAGAGTAGAACTGGGTGAAGCGCATCCCTTCCGCCACCAGCGCATCGATCGCCGGTGTCTCGTGAAAACGGTTGCCGTAGCAGGGCAGATCCGACCAGCCCAAGTCATCGGCGAGGATGAGGACGAGGTTCGGGCGATCCCCGGCCGTCGCGGGAGCGTTCAAGGAGGCAAGGAGAAGGCCGGACAGGAGGAAGCGGGCGAGAACCATGAACCCAAGGTAGAGACCTTGCGAAGGAGTTCCAATCACAAACCATCGCTACCCGAAACTCGATCGGACTTGGCGTGCAGAACACCGGGGAACGCTGTGCATTCTGCTCGAAAATGGTGCGGGTAATGTCGAGCTCTCAAAACGGGTCTGACCTCGTTGATTCAACCGACACAGGACCTGCAGCACGCTCTCGGCGCCATGGCACGGTGCCTGCAGTAAGGGCCGTGCATGTCCTCCGGGTCTCGCCAACATGTCCTGATCACCGGCGGAGCTGGATTCATCGGGTCGCATCTTGCCGATGAACTGCTGCACGCCGGCCACCGCGTCCGAATCCTCGACCATCCGGGACGAGAGAGCAAACGAACGGCCCGTCTGCGTTCCGACATCGAACTCTTCGCCGGCGACATTCGCGACTCAGCAACCGTGCGCAAGTCGCTCGATGGGGTGGATGCTGTTTTTCACCTGGCCGCCGTCGCCGGCGATGGATCCGAGATTCGGCGCTGCACTGAGACCAACGTGGTCGGCACGGCAGTACTGATGGAAGCCCTGATCGAAAACCCCGTCGAAAAGCTCATCGTCGCATCCAGCATGAGCATCTACGGCGAGGGCCTCTACGCCGGACCGAACGGGCGCATCCAAACGGTACGGGGTCGCCACCTCACGCAGCTTGAGGAAGGCATCTGGGAAGTTTACGACGACGAGGGTCACGTGTTGCGACCGGTGCCCACCCCGGAACTGAAGCGCCCTGCCCTTAAATCGGTCTACGCCCTCTCGAAGCATGACCAGGAACGTATGTGCCTCATCCTCGGCCGGGCCCACGCCATCCCGACCGTAGCCCTGAGATTCTTCAATGTCTACGGCCCGCGACTTTCCGCCTCCAACCCCTACACCGGCTTTCTCGCCGATTTCGCGGCCCGGTATCTGAATGGTCTGCCGCCACTTGTTCCCGAAGACGGAGGACAAATGCGGGATCTCGTCTACGTCTCCGACGCCGCGCGTGCCTGCCGCCTGGCGCTCGAATCCCCCCGGGCGGTCAGCGAGGTTTTCAACATCGGCAGCGGCAACGCCTATCCGCTTTGGGAGGTCGCCGAGATGATGGGACGTGCGCTGGGAAACTCCCACATCGAACCTGAGATCACCGGAATCCACCGTCAAGGCGACATCCGTCACTGCTTTGCCGATATCTCGAAAGCTCGCGAGCGCCTCGGCTACGAACCGACCGTGCCTCTTGAACAGGGTCTGGAGCGACTTGGCGGGTGGATCGCGGAGCAGGTTGAGGAAGAGCTTTCCGTTCTGAACCCGCCCGCCCGCCGGGGCATCGCCCTGCCCAGCTCTGGTTCAAGGTCCAACACCACCCCCATCTCCTGAGTCTCGTTGAAAAGGCGCGCGTGGACAGGCAAACCCTTGTCCAATGATTACGGAATTTCCAATGTGTTGACCCAGCGATCACCCTGCTCGTCGCGCTCCGTTGAGGCTACTCTCAAGCAAAAACCCCACATCTTGTGGTCGTTTTTGGTTTGACGCTACCATATCTTGTTGCACTCTTAGCCTTGAGTCGCAATTTTGTCACTCATCGCGCCCCGGACCATGCGCTGCGTCAAGTGTAACAGCCTCGAAGACAAAGTCATCGATTCCCGTGCCTCCAAGGACGGGTTTTCGATCCGACGTCGCCGGGAATGCCTGAACTGCGGGCACCGTTTCACCACCTACGAGCAGGTCGAGCGCCGCGATGTGCTCGTGGTCAAGCGCGACGGCACCCGCGAGCCCTTCAAGCGCGAAAAACTGCTCGGCGGGCTGATCAAAGCCTGTGAAAAACGCCGCGTTTCCATCGAGGAACTCGAAAACGCCGTCGACGAGATCATCAACGAACTCTCCGCCGACAACCTGCGCGAGATCCCCAGCCGCATCATCGGTCCGAAGGTGATGGCCCACCTTCAGCGCATCGATCCCGTCGCCTTCGTGCGCTACGCCTCGGTCTACCGGCAGTTTCAGGATGTCGGCGAGTTCAGCGAGGTGATCGAGTCGCTGGAGAACTCGCCCATGGCCAATCTGCTCCAGCCCGACCTCTTCGAGCAGAAATCCTGACAAAACACGATTTTTTCCCCGCACAACACACGACACACCCAACCCGTTCCCGAGAAAAAACCCGATGATCTCCCTTCCGCACTCCCTCCCCTACATCCGGATCGGCTCCTCCAGTCTCGCTCTCTGCGAGCCGGAGTGGCTCTCTGACACGCTCACGAAGGCCGCCCGCGAGACCGATGTCCCCGCCTGGATGGCCGAGGACATCTCCCGCGGCGTGGAAAACTTCCTGATGAACCACTACCACGGGACCGTGATCGACTCCGCCGACCTTTTCGCGCGGATCGAGCGGACCCTCGAGGCACTCGGGCTCCCCCACGTCGCAGCCAAAATCGACAAGACCCCGCCGCCGGTCCGCATTTCGCTCGGGGAACTGGCCCGCCGCGCCGGCACCGGCTACGAACTCGCCTTTTTCCACCTCCTCGAGGAACAGCTCAACTCCGCGGCCTCCGGTGGGGCCCGCGTCGTCGAAATCCACGGGCTCTACAGCGGAGTTCGCCGTCTCGCCGCCTCCAAAAAATGGACCGGCCGCTGCGAGCTGCTCAAGAACGAGATCACCGAGTTCGTCGGCCGCGCCCGCGACCGCTTCGTGCCGGCCAGCCCGCGCCTTAGCCTCGTGATCGCCTCGTAATCCGACCCAACCCTCTCTGGTCGCCGACATGACCCTGTTTGAAAAGATCATCGCCCGAGAGATCCCGGCCGACATCATTTACGAGGACGATCAAGCTCTCGCCTTCCGCGACATCCATCCGCAGGCACCCGTCCACGTCCTCGTGATCCCGAAAAAGGTGATTCCTCGCGTTGGCGAGGCGATGGAAGCAGATGCGGCCTTGCTGGGACATCTCCTCATCGTCGCCGGCAAGGTCGCCACCGAGCTGGGTTGCAACAGCACGGAGCAAGGCTTCCGCCTCGTCATCAACAACGGCCGGGACGGCGGCGAGACCGTGCCGCACCTGCACGTCCACCTCCTCGCAGGCCGCGGACTGCAGTGGCCTCCGGGTTAAATTGCGATCAAAACCCGAACCCGGGTGGCAGGCCGAGCCCGGCGGTGAGTTTGCCCATCTCCTCCTGCATCATCATCTTGCCCTGACCGACGGCCTGCTTGACCGCACTGAGGATGAGGTCCTCAAGCAGTCCAACGTCCTCGGGATCGACTACGACGGGATCGATCTTGATGGAAATCACATCACCCGCGGCGGTCGCGCGCACCGTCACCTTGCCCCCGGCCACACTGGCCTCGACCTCGCGCTCGGCGAGTTCTTCCTGCATCTTGCCCATCTTCTTTTGCATCTCCTGGGCTTGCTTCATCATTTTCGCGATGTTCATAAATCGTAGCGGCGTGGGTCTTGGGGTGTTTTGTCAGGATTGAATGATTCTCGCCTCGAAGGCCTCGAGGGCCTCGCGGATGAGAGGATCGGATTTGAAGTCTTCAACCGGGGGTGCGGGAGTCTCGGGTTCCGGTTCGGGAAGCTCCATCGCCGGGACGGCGGAGGCATCGGCGGGGGTTTCGTCCTTTTCTTCCACGATCTCGATCTGGGCCGAGGGCAGATCGGCTCGGACCACGATCTCGAGCCGGACGGGCTCGGCGGAAAGCGCGCGGATGCCTTCCTCGATGTCCTTCTCGTGGCGCGCGAGCGATTCGCGGAAAAAGCGCTGCTCGGCGGAAAAACCGATCGTGAAGCATCCCCTTTCCTGCGAAACAAAAGAAGCGGCTCGCAACCAGGTCTCGAAGAGCGGTTTGCTCCCGATGAGGGATTCGCAGGCAGCCTCCCAAAGCGCGGCACCACTGAGCGATCCACGTACCGCGGACGCCTTCTCGGGAACGGGTGCAGCTTGAGGAGGGGCTACCGTGGAAGCAGGAGCCGAAGGGGCGGCTGGGGAAGGCGTCGCGGGCAGGGCACGGGTCGGAGCGGGGGTCGCGGAATCGACCGAGCCGGCGGCCGCCGAGACCAGCGCGATCACATCGTCGAGATCGGTCTCTCCGAGTGCCTGAATCACTTTGATCAGGCCCACTTCAAAATGGAGCTTCTTGTTCACCGCCCACTTCATCTTCGCATCGGTCTCGGCGAGCAGGTCGATGGTGCGGAGCAAACGAAGGTTCGAGATCGATGCAGCCTGCTCGCGGATCGACGCGGCCACCTCTGAGGGCATTTCCCCGCCGCCAGCACTGCCGTCCACCTTGGCGACGAGGACGTTGCGAAAGTGCGCGATGAGATCGTCGAGGAGGCGATCGAGATCCTTACCGGCCTCGGCCTGGGCATGCAGGGCGGCGAGGGCCGCGGAATGATCGCGGCTGAGGATGGTCGCGCCGAAAGAGGCGATCGACTCGGCGGAATTCAAACCGAAGATCTCCGAGACATCCCGCTCCACGATCGTGTTGCCACAGAAAGCGACGAGCTGGTCGAGCATCGACTGGGCGTCGCGCATGCCGCCCTCGGCCCCCTTCGCGATCGTGAAGGCGGCCGCCTCCTCGAGGCCGATGCCTTCCTTGCCCGCGATCTCAAGCAGGTGGCGGGCAATCGTCTCGGTCGGAATGCGGCGAAGGTCAAAGCGCTGGCAGCGGCTCAGGATGGTCGGCAGGATTTTCTGCGGCTCCGTCGTGGCGAAGATGAATTTCACGTGCGCCGGCGGCTCCTCCAGGGTCTTGAGCAGCGCGTTGAAGGCGGCCGTGCTCAGCATGTGGACCTCGTCGATGTAATAGATGCGGTACTTTCCGGCGATGGGCGCATACTTCACCGACTCGCGCAGATCGCGGGCCTGATCGACACCGTTGTTGGATGCCCCGTCGATCTCCAGCACGTCGAGACTGGTGCCCTCCGCGATCTCGCGGCAGACCGGATCGTCAGGATCGAAGTTCACCTTCGGACCACCAGGACAATTGAGGGCTTTCGCGAGGATCCGCGCCGTCGAGGTCTTGCCGGTGCCACGCGGCCCCACGAAGAGGTAGGCTTGGGCAATGCGATCCTGTTCGATGGCATTGCGCAAGGTCCTCACGACGTGGTCCTGCCCGAGGACATCGTCGAAGGTGCGGGGCCGGTACTTCCGGGCAAAGACCTGGTAGCTTTCGCTCACGGTCGACACTTTAGGGAAGATTCGACGAAGGAAAACGAAGAATCGCGAAATTTTCCAGGGCTTGACGCGCTCCGACAAGCTGTCAGCATGCGTCATGGGCTTTTTCAAAAAACTTTTCGGAATCGGCAAGGCGAATCCCACTGAAAAGTTTCCCAAACGCCTCGTCCGTCCCCAATTGATCTGGGACTGCGGCCAAAAAGGGCTCTGTGGCGTGCCCCTCACCGCCCCTTTCGAGAGCCTTGCGGTCTTCGGGCCGAGTGATGGCCACCGGATCACGTCCGACCGATCTTATTCGCTCTCCTATGCCGACCAAGGACTCGAGATCGACGTGGTCGGGGACCATGTGGACCTCTACAAGATTTTCCTTTCCGAGGATCGCGCCCTGCCAAGGTCAGACCTCGGATTCGGGCGACTGACCTGCCTCCCCTCGGGCAAGGTCTTTGGACCGGAATCCACTCCCGCAGACTTCGCCTCGGTCTTCGGGGCTGGGCGAGTGCTCTATCAGGATGAAGAACTCACCGCCCACCTCTTTGAAAACGGAGACATTCGTTTCGAGCCGGCATTCTCTCCCGAGGGAAAAATCTACCGGATCGAGATCTACGACAATCGGACGTGAGTTGCCGATGTGTATCGACTAGACCTTGGTAAAATCGTAGGATTTCCAGCATCTTTCGCATGATTCTTTGACGAGACTCAAACAATTGCTCGGTCTTCCACATTCCAGAAAGCATCCTAAATCCAATGAGTACTCCTGAATCAAAGGTCGTTGCCCCACTGCGTCTCTTTCTCATTTATGACGAGGACAGCGAGATGGCCAAATCCTTTGCCGATTATTTTTACGACTGGTTTCGAACGAAGGATTTGTTAGGACCGCCAGTCTATGTGAGGACACGACCAGAGGATCTTATCCCAACGCCGGGAGATGACCCAAAAGAAGATTCTAAGGAGACGACCGCGCCCGTACCCACCCGAAAAATCGCGGAAGGAGAATTGGAGACCTTGGAGTATTTCATTCCCCTCATCGACGTGGAGATGACAAGCAATCCGGCCTGGCATGATGCCCTCGTCGGCTTGGCCGAAGGGGTCTATTCAAGTAAGCCACAAGCTGACAAAAAGAACGGCCACGTCCCCGATCTTGACGGTGGCGCGGAGATCTTCCCTGTCGGCCTGCACCCCACCGCTATCAATGTTCCCGCTGAAATCGCGAACCGCAATTCGATCCGCTATAACGGACCCGATTGGCAAGATACCCTGAATCCGGCTGTCAAATCCGCTTTCGACGATATACTGAAGCACCTCACCGAAGCTTTTGTTAGGAATCTCAACCTCCGTCTCTTTCCCACTCACCAGAGCCCCGAAACGCAGGTCTTCATTAGTTACGCACGCGCCGACAAGCCCGATATTCCCAAAGCTGTCCGCAATTACATTCAGTCGAGCACACAATGCGATGCTTTCCTCGATGAAAATGACATCGCTTTTGGATCGCTCTTTGCCGAAGTCCTGAAATCCTCCACCAACACCTCGAGCGCTCTCATCGCTGTCTGGAGCGACCACTATCCGTTCCGGCCGTGGTGTCGGTTCGAAGTGGAGAACTTCACAAAACCCCGTGAACCCCATAAGGGGTCGGGTTCTGACGACAATTCACCAGAGACGGAATTCCTGAAACAGGTCCGCTACATCCCCCCAATGGTGGTCCTCGACACCCAGAAAGGTCGGCGGACATCGCGAGTCCTCCCCGAATTCGCCAGGGCTACCTGTGTTCGCTACGGGGAAGATCGCAAAGACCAGGAGATGATCGTATTCATGACTCTGATGCGTGAAGCGTTCTGGGGTCTTGTCGGCTACCGGGAAGCCCTCCTCTATGCAAAAACGAACCAGCAGGATCCAAATGCATCCAACACGATCTGTATTAACACGCTACCGCGACCGGAGGTTGTGCACCACCTGCTCGACGACCCTGCCAAAATCCTGCGTTTTCCCGGTAGAGGTCCGGCCCCGGCGGAGGCGAAACTACTCGCCAACCGGTTTCTCCGCCCTGAAGGTTCTCCTGAGGCTGATCGGATTGCCCCGTTCCGGGCCGACCGAACCTTCGAGATCAAAGGGAGAGACCGAGAAAAGAAATTCGAGCCCTGCATTTGGCTGTCGGCCGGAAATACCTCGGAGTTCCCCAAACTCGGATACCACCACGAACATCGCAGGGAGTTGTTCATCAAGATGCTGCGGCCTCTGGTCCAAGCAGGGCTATCGCTGATCTATGGAGGCAACTTGCCCGACGAAAGTGTTTTCTCTCCCTTGGAAGCCGGGAAACACATCAACTGGACACATACCTTCCTGGAAATCATCACTCGGGACTCCGATGACATGGGTGTGGTGTCTTACTTTGGAGCTAGCCCCTCAAAAAAGAGCCCACCCGGGGTTCTGCCGCGTCCACGGCTGTTCCTACCGGTGTCCTGGCCAGATTCGGTGGGTATAAGTTCGTCGAGAAAGGCGGAATGGATCCCTGTGGCCAGCGTGATTGATGACGAATGCGATCTTTTTAATTTGGCTCAAGCGTTGAACTGCCAGCAAACGAACTCCCACTTCGGTTTCGGAGAAGACGCCCCCTATCCCACCTTGGCGAAACTCAAGTCGAAGAAGTCCGCAAACTGGTCCCTTTGGCGGGACTACCATGCACTAAGCGCGATGGCTCTGCAAAATAACCGAAGAAGGATCGCGAATGGTTTCGAGTGCCGGGTTCCCAAAGAGGGAGTGATCAAAATCAAGCCAGTTTGCATCATCATGATCGGCGGAAAGACCGACGACTTTACCGGCCTTGCACCCGGAATCTTCGAAGAGTTTTACTACGCCACAGAAAACAAGATCCCCGTTTTTCTCCTTGGCGGATACGGCGGTGCGGCTGGTCAACTTGCCAAGATTCTGCTTCAGAAACCTTCTGAGCGAAAGATGCCAGAATCCGATGAGTATCGCAGAATACCCCCCAAAAAAGATTTCGATCATCCGGGAAAATCGAAATACGTACTGACCGAGGAACGTCTCAAGCCAGTGGACAAATACGATGACGTCCTTGCCATGCTGTCACAAAAATTGGAAAGTAGCACCGTGTCAGATCTGCTTAACAACGGCTTGAACGATTACGATTCCGAAAAACTTCTCAAATGTACCAATATCAACGAGACGGTGAACTTGGTCTGGCAAGGTATGAAAGCAATCGGGATTTAAGCTTTAATTCTCCGGCTCAAGCATATTTGAAGCGAGCGACTTGAACCAATCCGCGATCCGCGCGGGACCGCAATTCCCAGCCTTCTTCACCTCAAAAGGATCCGCCAGCAGCGCCGGATGGAAGAGTCCTTCCGCGATGTGTACACCCAGCAAGCGGTAGACCTCGAATTGCTCCTCGTCGAAGAACTGATCCAGCGTACTTTCGTTTGGAAACGCCGGGTTCCGCTTCTTGTACTTCCGGATCATCTCAGGTTCGTTGCCCGTGAGCGATGCCCTCAGATAAAGGAGCAACCCGGTGCCTCCGGGTAAATTCTCTCCCGCCGGATATTGGATACGGCAAAGCAGAAAGTGGCTGCGGCTCAAGCCGGTGACGGTATCCACCGACATCTCGTCGAGAATCGGTTCGATCCGGACTCCAAAATCGATCCGGGCATGACGGATCAATGTCGTCAAAGCGCCGAAGTTGTCGGAACCATCCGCCCCTCCGTCGACGGAGACGACAAACTTGCACCGCCGCCGCAGCAACTCGTAAACGCCGAGATTTTCGAGGTGTCCACCGTCGGACAGGTTGAGCCACGGCCGATTCTCCGACATTCCCAGCCCGAAGAGTTCCCGGAGAAGACAAACAAAACCCGGCCGACCCGTTCCGGTCTCGACCTTGCCTTCCTGGTCACGCTTGGGATTTCGAATCCAATATCCAAGTCGCAGATTGAGTAACACCATCAGGGAACGCATCGTGGGAACCTGGAACAGGCCCATGTAAGGCGCGATTGCCGCGCCGGAAATCGCCATGGCGGTGCCGAGGTCGATCTGCCGATCGCTGGGCAAACGCCAGGATGTGGTCTCGAAGTAACCTGTGGACGGCGACCCGCAGAAAGCCGGTGAAAACAGGAAAAAATCAGCCTTCCGTTCTCGCAGGGCTTCGTGAAAACTATTGGGCAGATTGACCACCGCATTGATGAGATGGTAGGGAGTTCCCTTCCCGGGAAGGATCTTGAGGTCCGGCTCGGCAGGCTCTCCGTTCTCTTCGCCAATGAAGCTGCGGGTCAATCCATCGCGATAGAGAAAGTGGGGAGCGGTGACATTGACATCCAGCAGGAGAGCTGAGATGAAAGCGCCCGCGGCGAGGACAAACAGCACGACCAACCCTTCGGGCACCGAAGGATCACCTCCATTGACCGTGGCAACAACCGAGAGCAGCAGGAACAGGCCGAAAGCCAGCAAGGGCACAATCAAACCTGCCGCAACGAGAGCCACTTTCATGACGAGCTTTCGCATCGAGGGCTGCTTCAGCACTGGAGCGAAGCGGACCAAGCTGGGAACGATGACCGTTCCTAGGCCTGCGAGAGCCGCAAAGGCCGTGGCCCAGCCATCGCCGAAATCAAAAAGCCGTTTCCAGAGCCCGGAAAAGCCCGGGATTCCCCGCGCCGGCACCCATTGCCGGTGCAGGGCTACGGCTGCCAGGAGCAGCAACGATCCGATGAAGCCACCGGCCGACACGATCTGGGCGATGCCGGAGATTCGATTCCACAAACCGCTGCGACACTGCAAAGCAATGCAGCGCACCAGCGCCATAACGCCAAGGCCCAGAAATCCCGCAGCCGCGATGCCCCCAAGGACCGGAACCGCGGCAGGGTGGTCGGCCGAGAGGCTCAAACCCATCGCCAGCAGACATAGCAACGCGAAAGGTGAGGAAGCATTCAAAAAGAGCCCCGACACGTTGGCAAGAATCATCTTGGCCGTGTCCCAGGGACGACGCCCGCTGAGGTACTTGGCCCGCCGCCGGAGGTTCCGGACGGGATCGGTGTCGGGTCCGTTTGCGCCCCCCACGAGGGACGAACCGTGGCCGCTGCCACCACGCAGGGTTTGTGTCACGAAACTCCCGGTATAACCGCCACCCGAAACCGTAGAGAGGTAGTCGAAATCACCCAGCAATCCTCGGTCGGCCAGGGTTTGGACAACACCCAGCGAAAACGCCGCCGAGCGGATTCCCCCACCGGACAATGCCAGCCCACTCAAGTCTTTTGGCTTCTTAGCAAAATCGCAATCTCCCCGCCGGTTAACGACCGCCTCTTTTTCCGCGTCGGAGTGAATTTCCCCCTCCAGTTCGCCGAACAGTTCGAGTTCAAATCCGTCGCGTCCATGACTCCATACTTGCGGGACTTCTTCCACGCCGGTCACCCTCCCATACGCCATGACGTGCAGTTCCCTAAAGAGCTCCCTCAGGTCCGCCTGAACCTTGGTTAACTCGATCCGGAAATCGTTACTGCCGTCACGCGATGCAAGCACCCCGGATTCTCCGAGTCGATGCCACCTCGCCATGAACGGACGCAAGTCTCTGTTCAACCCGTTGATCGCTAGGTCGGCAAAGACTTCGCAGCCCCGGTGCTCCTTCACAATGTTCCGAAGAATCGCGAACAGTTCGTAGAGACTGCTGAGCGCCCGATCGTCTGTTCCCCTCTGGTAGGGGAGCGACTGGGTCGCAATCCGGGTGCGCAACTCCGTCACAAAGGCGTGGGCAGCCTTGGCGTCCGGGCCAGCCTCGGCCGGTAACACCGCTTCATCCGCCTTTCCGTAACTCATTCTCGAAAATTCCAAAAGTTGGCGGATTTTACGCCAGCTTCAGCCACTCGAGCAACTCGACCGCGGAAGCCCAGGAACATTCATCAGGCTTGGGATCACCGCCCTTCGGAACATAAAAGCCGCTTTCGAGCCACTCGCCCTCGAGATGGAGCTTTCCACCGTTCGACTTCAGCCCGGCGATGATCCTCTCCTTAGCCACGCCCTTCGCGGTCAGGAACTCGAGGATGGGCACACACCAGCGACCTCCCGCGTAATGCCAATTGGTCCAGGCTATGCCGACACTCGGCTTGTCAGAAATCTCCGCCACGGAATTCGAATCCGTAATCTTTCCGGGGATCAGTGAAAGAAACCATTCCTTGGTCACCGCATCACCAGGACAAGTCTTCGAGGTCTCGGGATCATCCCGGTGGAACAAAACGGTTTTGTTGTTGGGCTTGAGATCCAGCCAGTCCAGTATCACTCGCGCCGTCGCGGCGGCATTCTTCCAACACTGGAGACCCCTGCCCCCCTTCGGATTATCCAACTTCTTGTCATAATATCCGAGCACCTCGATACCGATCGAACTGGAGTTGAAGCTTACGGCGTGGATCCCTTTGCTCCGGAAGTCACACATGCCGAAAATCTGGTCTTCGTCGATGAAGAGATGCGGTCCGCTCGTCCATCCGAGACCCTTCTCAGATTTCGGCTTTTTATAAAAACTCTCAATATTACGGATGTGTTGCACCGTAAAACCGTTCGGGCGGTCGCCCAGTGACGGAGCCGCCGTGTGATGCATGGTGATGCTGGTCGCCCAGCCTGGCTTGGTTCGGGTGGTGAGATATTCTGCAAGGGACTGCGGGGTCCAGACTCTGCCTACGTTTTCGAAGCCCATGGTGTTTTATACAGCGGTAGATGGTAAACATGTTGGCCGAATTGGTCTGTTCACCGACTCGCCCTAGTTCACAAGATTGGAGAATTTGACAAAAGGAATCAAGCGGACTCCTTTGCCAAGCTGCTTTTTTGAGATTGGCCAATAAAAAGCCCCCCCGAGTCATTCTATTTTGAAAATTATAGATATCAGCACCTCCACGGGCGTCCTACAAGGCAACAGACCAGCCGGGACAATCCCGCCGACATCAAGACGGAAACTTGCTTGCGCAGCCGAAACATGAGTAGCAAGACCTGCAAACATCGCCCGGACTTTTCTTACGTCCCATATCGTTCGCCGCGGCGCGAACTGTGGACTCCCGTAATTCAGGAGATCCATGAACTTCATCGGAATTACCCGGAACTCGCACGCGGCAATCGCATTTTCCTGAGCCGGACGACTTACCCAGAGTCACCACAACTCGATGAGCTTCAAGAGGTCCTCGCATGGTGCGGATTTGAGATTATCAATCCCTACCACTTCAGGAAGCTAGGATACAGCGAGACAGAATGGGATTTTTTGAAGGACATTCTCTTGCGCTGCGACTATTTCGTTGCCCTTCTCGACTGTTTTGGGGGAGGGGTCAGACAGGTTGCGGGAGTTACGGAAAACTCGACCGAGCTTCTGACCATTTATGACTCGACGGGTATCCGTTTTCCGGTTCAGACCATCTGCCAGTGGGAGTTCTTCCAGGCACATCAACTCTGGCAGAGGCACAACACCCCGGCAATCATCCCCTTTTTGACACAGGCAAAAACGTTCCGTCCTGTTAGGAGAGACCCGACCCGCGCTCCGAGAAACGATTCGGTCAACGGCCTTCTCGTGGATGGGCTTGACCGCACTTGCACGTCGCAAGCCGCCGCCATCGAGGCGATCAAGAACGTCTCAACAGTGCAGGGCGGTGAATGGGACGGCAGATTGATCCAGTCTGTTCTACTCTCGTTGCGGAGGGAGATGCGGCGCAGGGCTGAACATGTCCACGTGAGGCTCGGCGAGGACTTCCGTAAGGAATGGAGGGAAATACACCGCGACCTTAATGCCGGCGGTAAGCGACCTCTCGTGGCGATCTGCGGAGATGGCCCCGAACATGTCCGGCCGTCGCTCGAAATCGCTCGTTTTCTACCGCCGGAATACTATGAAACCGTTACCTTGTCTCTCCCTCAGCAGATCAGGGATACTTTCATGCACGAATCTCTCGAGGTCCGGAAGGCGGGAGAGACCCTTTTGGAAGTGACGAAGAACACGGAAGAAATCAAGCTATTCGCGAGCGAGCGCGCACCCGGTCCACCAAACCTGCTCTCAACCGGAGACAGGACCGATTTTGACCTTTGTGAGAAAATTCTCGCCAGGTTGCTACCAAATCAAGGGCTTCCAGGGCATGCCGAAGACTGTCCCGATGACCGCCATCAAATTGAGTCAATGCGGAAGTCGCTTAGAAATCTGACCGACAGTGCCCTCTCTGCCGGCGCGGAGTGTTCCGCAGCCTTCGACGAGGATCTGGCGGCGAGACTCAACGCGCCACAACCCGGGGGGGGATTGCAACGGTTGGCGCAATTTCGGACAGAGGAGCAGCGGCTAGGGAGTTTCGGAATTCTCGATATAACTGCTGCCGAACGCTTGATCCGCGATCTGGGCGTCGACCAATGGCGGCGTCTCGGGCCCTTTGATGCGATTGACCCACATTCGGTCAGGCTCGGATTGGAAAGAATCAGGAACAGTGCGCAGCCATCCGAACAGCTATCGGACGCCCATCTCCAGAGATGGCTTCAATTGGACGCGAACCTCGAGCGTGCCATTCGCTTCTTCCTGGCGTACACCGGGTTCCTGAAAGACCGTGAACCGAAATACGCCGCCGAAGCGTCAGCAGAAATGCGAAAAGTCAGGCAAGACTTCGAATCAACACTTCGTTGTGCCTTGATCACCCATTCCACATGGCTGGAGAAGTTGCACGGGCGCTTGATCAAATTCTCCGATATGATGCGAACTGAGTGGCTGCCCGGCTACGCGAGTCATCCCCTCTGCGAAAAGGCAGCTCAGGCGGATTACTTTCTTTTGATGATCTCGGCGTCATCTCCCGCCGCGGAACCTCACTGGAAATGTTTTACGAAATTCTCGAAGTTAGCCTTAGCGAGTGAGGAAGCCACGGTGTGCGCGGCAGTCGTTCCAGATATCAATTCGTCGATCACGGAAAATTCAATTGCGGAAGGCGATTCCCGCACTGAAACCTACGAGCTAACACAACGACTTGAAAGACGGGCATCAAACTTCCCCAACCAACTACGCCACGTCTCCCGACGCCGCCTCCCCGAGGAATGCCTCGCAATGTTGCTGGCGGCACGACGGCAGGAACTCCTCGATTCGAAACGCAAATTGGAATCGTATCGGCGGGTGCGCTCGGAGAGGCATTTCTGGTACATCCTCGGCGGTGCATTCGCCCTGTTCGCGCTTCTTCAATTCAAGTTTCAGCCCGCCCCAAACGCCGGCGACGCCTGGCGCGATTATCTACCTCTCGGACTCGCCCTGCTGGGCCTGGTTTCGCTGATCATCGGATTCGAGACCGAACGCCGCAACAAGAGGCCCGACTGAACCTTTGAACCACCGGAAATGGCGATGTTCCCGAGTTTGAAAGTGCTTGTTCCTCTCCTTGGTTGCTTGGCCGTTGGCGCTTCTGTGCTTCCACGGAACAATTCGTCGCAAAAAGTTGAAGTCAATTCGGTGCCGGTCCTCAAACTGGCCGACCCGATCGTGATCCAAGTCCCTCCTACGGGCATTCCACAGCACGACCATGAGGAAATCAGCAATCGAATCGACCGCCTCGACACACGCTTCGCCAACTTGCTCTGGTGGCTGGCGGAGAAAGAAACGCCGACGGCACCGGTGGGGGTACCAGCACCGGAGGTCTCCATTGGATCGGTTCAGATCACCTGCGAGTTTCCTGTAAACACAAAGGGGCACGAGGTGACACTCGAATCCAATCAGTTCAACCAACTGGTTTCCAAGATCGAAAACATCCCGGTCAAAGTAATCGTAACCGGAGACAACCCGGCAGAACCGGCAACCCCGACTACTCCCAAGTCGATCTTCGCCCTGGTGGCTTCGGGTGAAAAGCGGGAAGCCCACATTGACGACCCTCCGATCGTGCTCCGCCTCAAGCGTTTCGGCAAATCCCCAAACTCCACGCCGGTGATTTCCAACCTGGAAGTTTTGACTCACGATTGGAAACCGCTCACCTCCAAAGAGACCCTGCTGCTCGGCGAATCCCTCTCGGTGACGTCAGGAGGTAAGCATTACCGCCTCACGTTTTCCCGGGTCCTCCCGGTGAACCTCTTCGCCGGAAGCCTTGCCCTCGACCGGTTGGGCCTGATCACGATTGAGGAAGTTCCCTGAAATCTCCGTCCTGATCAGCCCCTCGCCCGCTTGAACCGCGCCAGGGTCTCCTCCCGCTCGGTCTTGTGATCGACCATCGGCAAAACGTAGTCGGCGCCGAGCGGCCTGCCCGAATCCGGTGGTGCGGTAAAACGCTTCGGATCGACCTTCTCCAACTCCGGAACCCAGCGTTTGATGTACTCGCCGGCCGGATCGTAGGTGGAGGTCTGGGTCCAGGGATTTTGGATGCGAAAGTAGGGTGCCGCGTCGGCCCCGGTTCCCGCCGACCACTGCCAGCCTCCGTTGTTGTTGGCGATTTCGCCATCGAGGAGGTGCTGCATGAAATGGGATTCTCCAAGCCGCCAGTGGAGGTGGAGGTCCTTCGTCAGGAACATCGCGACGATCATGCGGACGCGGTTGTGCATGTAGCCGGTGGCGAGGAGTTGCCGCATGCCCGCATCGACGATGGGAAAACCGGTGCGGCCCTCCTTCCACCGCTCGAACCGGTCGTCGGCCGAGGGATCGTCCCAGGCCAACCCGCGCCAATCGGGATTGAAGTCGGTCTCCAGAACTTCGGGAAAATGGTGGAGGATGGCGATGAAAAATTCGCGCCAGGCGAGCTGTTTCTGGAAGGTAAAGATCGACTTCCGCTCGCGGTCGGTCGCCGCCGCTGCAGCGGCTGCGTCAGCCTTGTAAAACACCTGCCGCACCGAAAGCGTGCCGTAGCGCAGGTCGGCACCGAGGTGCGAAGTGGCCTCGGCGGCGGGATCGTTGCGACGTTCCGCATAATGACCGATCACCTGCTCGACGGCCCGTTTCAGCCTCTCGCGGGCGGCCTTTTCCCCCGGTTCGATCCAGAGTGGTCCGGGGTCGGGCAAACCCCAGTCACCGATGTCGGGGCGGCGGCCCGGATCGATGCCATCGGGGACGCGGAGCGATTTCACCGCTGCCGACGGAGGTGTTTTTGTCAGGGTGAACCAGTTCCGCGAGTAGGGCGTGTAGACCTTGTAAGGCTGACCTGATCCGGTGAGGACTTCGTGCGGCTCGTGGAGCACGACATCCTGTTGATCCCGGCAATCGATGGCGTAGCGATGGCAGAGTTCCCGCACCCTCGCCTCCACCGCCTTGCCATGGGGGTCTGGGTCGCGATTGAAAAAGATCGCTTCGGCCTGCGACTCCTTGAGGAGCCGTTCGAGCTGTTCCACCGCGTCGCCACGGCGGAAAAAGAGACGACCGCCGGCGTGGTCGATGTTTTTCTCGAGGGATTCGAGGCAACCGCAGAGAAAGGCCTGACGCCCCGGTCCGGTCCAGGGATGGCGGCCCTTCCAGTCGCTGGCGATGTAGACGGGCACAACCTGTTCCGACTCATCCACGGCCTGACGCAGCGCGGTGTTGTCGCCGAGCCGCAAGTCGCGGCGGAACCAGTGGATGACGGTGCGGTAACGGGGCATGAATCCGGACATTACGTTTGCCGGGAGACCATGGATCAAAGAGGGTCGAATCGGTGACTCAACCCTCTACGGTCGGCCGATCGTAGGTGACCTCCTCGGGTGCGATCGCTCCGCCTGAGACGATGAAGGTCATCGCCTCATCCATGGTCCAATCGGTCGAGACGACATTCTCGATCGGCACGATCTCCAAGTAACCCGAAGTCGGATTAGGCGTGGTCGGTACGTAGACGGCGGCAAGCAGTCTGCCGGAGTTTTTGTCGATCAAAGTCCGGGTGACCAACCCGACCGTCTTCATGTCGGAGGAGGGAAAGTTGATCAGCACGACCCGCTGGACATTCCCCTTCGGTTGATCGCCGAGCACCGTGATGAGCTTTTTCACGGACCCGTAGATGGTTTTGACAAAGGGGATGCGGTGGAAAAGGCCCTCGAAGAAATTGAAAAGCCTGCGCCCGATCACGTTCGTCGTGAACCAGCCGAGCAGGAAGATGAGGGCGAGCACGAGCACCACGCCGACGATGGATACGGTGACCTTGCTGTCGACGAGGTCGGCAAAGACCGGATAGCGGGGACTGAGCGCCTGGGCGAGCGCCCGGAACATCGGGGTGCCGATCTCGGAGAGGAGCTTGTAGAGAAACGAAAGCACCAGCCAAGTGATCCAGAGCGGGATGATCGCGAGGATGCCGGTGATGAAATAGCGCCGGATGAAATTGCCGGATCGATGAGGCTCAGGGAGGTCGGGATCTTGCATGGGCGCGATCCACCTTTCCACAGCACCGGGGCCGCGACAAGGACGGCCCGTCGGCCTGCATTTCCAGTTGAAACCGGCGGAACCTCCGGGTAGTTCAGAAGGGATGAGTTCTCCCGCCACCCCGGAACCCGATCGCAACCTGCCGGATGGTATTCCCGCGCCTCCGCCGCCGCGTCCTCCGGATTTGAAAGATCCTCGCAATGCCGGTCCGACCTACGGCGACAAGGATTCTAAAAAGACAAAGAAGAAGCGTGGCGAGCGCACCCATCCCACCGACCCCTATCCGAAGCTGAAAAAGAGGGGTGGCTGCTGTGGCTGCCTCGGAGGCATGTTGGTAATCGTCCTGCTGGTCGCGGTGGGGATCGGAGTCGCGGTCAGTTACTTCGGTCCGGGCCGCTTCGTGAAGGAAGGCTACAAGGTGGTCAATCTGAAGGAGCA
Organism: Verrucomicrobiales bacterium; assembly: GCA_041917795.1. GTDB lineage: Bacteria > Verrucomicrobiota > Verrucomicrobiia > Verrucomicrobiales > DEV007 > Arctic95D-9. The sequence goes on along the minus strand of JAYRWX010000028.1, from coordinate 6,169 downwards.
GGAATCCGTCATCGACAGCGCACCGTCGGAAATGACGCTTTACATCGCCTCCGGATCCGTGACCTGGAATGCCTCGGTGACACAGGTGCCCGTGGCCATCCTTGCCCGCGAGGTCAACGTTTCCGGCGACTTCCACGAGAATGTGTCGATCACCGCGGCGAAGGTCACGGCGACTCCACAGGCGCGTTTTGCGAAGGACCTCGAGATCTATGCGGCGGAGTTTTCCGACGGCGGGATCACCTTGAAAGGTGCCCTGAAAGGCCGGGTCATCAAAAACCTGCAGTGAGGGGACTCAGGCCATGATCTCGCGGATCGGATCGACATGCTCGACTCCGACGAGCTTTTGATCGAGACCGCCGAAGAAAAAGCTGAGGTTGTTGGGATCGAGCCCCATCAGATCGAGGATGGTGGCGTGAAGGTTCTTCACGTGGAAGCGGTTTTCCACGGCCATGGATCCGAGTTCGTCGGTCTGCCCGACGGAGACACCGCCTTTCACCCCGCCGCCCGCCATCCACATGGTGAAGCCGTAGCTGTTGTGGTCGCGGCCCGTGCCTTTTTCATACTCCGCGGTGGGCTGGCGGCCGAACTCACCGCCCCAGACCACCAGGGTATCCTCGAGCATGCCGCGGCGCTTCAAGTCCTTCAGCAGGCCGGCGATCGGCAGGTCGGTCGCACCGGCGTGGAGGTTGTGATTGTCCTCGAGGTCGCCGTGGGCATCCCAGTTCTGATCGTTGTGGGCGCCGCCGGAGTAGATCTGGATGAAGCGGGTGCCACGCTCCACGAGGCGGCGCGCGAGCAGGCACTTGCGGCCGAAATCGGCGGTCTCCTTGCGGTCGAGCCCGTAGAGCGCCTTGGTCTCCTCGTTCTCCTCCTCGACGGCGATGGCCTCGGGCGCGTTCGCCTGCATCCGGTAGGCGAGTTCGTAACTCGCGATGCGGGCGGAGAGATTGGTGTTGTCGAAGCGGGGCGAAAGGTGGGCGCCGTTGAGCTGATTGATCGAATCGATGATCATCCTCTGCTCGGCGGGCGGCATGCCGTCGACGTGCGAGAGGTTGAGGATGGGGCTGCCCTCGGAGCGGAAGACGGTCCCCTGATAGCTAGCCGGCATGAAACCCGAGGTCCAGTTTTTCGCTCCCGAGATGGGGCCGCCGCTCTGATCAAGCATCACAACATAGCCGGGCAGGTTCTCGTTGACCGATCCGAGGCCGTAATTCACCCACGAGCCGAGGGAAGGATGTCCGCTGATCAGCGAACCACTGTTCATCATCAACAGGGCCGATCCATGGATGGGCGAGTCGGCGGTCATCGAGTGGATGAAGGCGATGTCGTCCACGCAGCCGCCCACGTTGGGAAACAAATCGGAGACGTACTTCCCACACTGGCCGTATGGCTTGAATTTCCACTTTGGCTCGACGATGCGGCCCTCGTTGCGTTTGCCGCCGCGGCCGAAGGTCTTCACCGCGATGGTCTTGCCATCCATGCCGACCATCGCCGGCTTGTAGTCGAAGGTGTCGATGTGGCTCGGGCCGCCGTACATGAACAGGAAGATGACGCTCTTGGCACGTGCCTTCAGTTGCGGCGGTTTCGCGGTGAGAGGGTTCGCCGGGGTGGCACCGAGCCGGTTGAAAAAGCCCTCGCTCCCTAACAAACCAGTCAAAGCGAGCGCGGGGAACCCGCCACCGACGGTGTGGAGAAACTCGCGCCGGTTGACGCGTCCGCAGAAGTCCCGGTTCTTTTTCATGGCGTGCTCAATCGAGGTAGATGAATTCGTTCAGGTTCAGGGCGACGAGGGCGATGCGGTCCAGCGCGGCGGCCTCGTCGAGGCCGGATCGCTCGCGCAGCCTTGCATGCAGTTCGCGCAGATGGCCGATCTCGTCGGCGGTCGCCTGCCGCTGCAGGACGGCGGCGAGGCCGCGGCCGATTTGTTCGTCCAAGGTGCCACCGCCATCGCGCATCCGGGTCGCCAGCAGGCGGGCCTGTTCGTTGATGAAGGCCGAGTTCAGAAAGGTCAGGGCCTGGGTCGGCACGGTTGTGGCGAAGCGAACCGCGCAAGCCGTGTCGGTATCGGCTTGGTCGAAGTCCGCCAGCAGCGGATCGCGCAGACTGCGTTTCACGTGCACGTAGAGGGAACGCCGGTAGTGATCCTGCTCTTCCTTGGAGACCGGCCATCCGGCCCCGGGGCGCGAAGCCGTCGCCAGCACCTCGGCTGGCAGCGGCGGATAGACCCAGGGACCGCCCGGGGCGAGGTTCAACGTTCCTGACACAGCCAGAATCGAGTCGCGCAATTCTTCCGCGGTCAGCCGCCGCATGTCGTGCCGCCAGAGCAGGTGGTTCTGCGGATCCTTCTGGAGACTGCCCGAATCGGGTTCCGAGGAGAGCCGGTAGGCGCGGCTCAGCAGGATCATGCGCTGCATCGCCTTGACATCCCAGCCGCTCTCGCGGAATCGCGTCGCGAGCCAGTCGAGCAGTTCGGGATGACTCGGGGCCTCACCCAGCTTGCCGAAGTCGGAACTCGTCGGCACGATGCCTCGGCCGAAATGATGTTGCCAGAGCCGGTTCACCATGACCCGGGCGGTCAGCGGATTCTCGGGGCTCACGATCCACTTCGCGAGTTCGAGTCGCCGACCCGAGGAGGTCCGCCCATCGTGCTGCACCGGCGTGGACGTCACCGGGTGGGGTTTGGAATCCGCGCTCGCCAACACCGCGGGCAGACCGGGCGAGACTTCGTCGCCCGGCGCGTGGGCACTGCCACGTAGATGGATGTGCATCACTCCCGGCGTCCCGCCGGCCTCTGTCACCGCGTTGATCGGGGTGCCCGCCGACTCCTGCCGGACTGAGGTGATGGCATCATTGACCCGCTTGTATTCCCCCACCAGGTCCCGGCCCGCCTGCTTCCGGATTTCCTCGCTCCTGCGCTTGAGATCTTTCGCGGTCAACAGGGATTCAACGGCGGAGGCGCCTGACGCGCCGGTGCGCAACGAGAGGTCGATGTATTGACCACCTCCGGTCTGCCGGCAATGCACCGCGATCACATTCTTCCCGGTCTGCAAGGCGGCCAAGGCGGACGGGGGCAACACGTGGGTTTGATAGGCGGTGGTGAACCCCTTGGCCTCGAAGATGCGGGTGCCGTTCAGGTAGATCTCGACATCCTCGTCATGGTGCAAATCCATCACGAGTTGGTCGGGCAACGCGTTCAGACCAAAAGTCGTCCGCAGCCAGATCTCCTTCGTGTTCCACTCGGTCCGCACGACCGATCCGGGCGGCGACCCCTTTCCGAAGCCGCCGACCGCCTTGAACCATGACTTGTTCACGAACCCGACCGTGTGCCAATCCTCCGCGGGGGTGCTGGTCGTGTAGAGCCAGTCCTGACTGCCGGTGCGGGCGTCCTCGATCAGCGTCACGGTATCCGCGGCCGCCTTGGCGAGACCCGCTGCCTCCATCGCCGCCTGCAGTGCACCCCGCACCTGGTCGCGCTCGCGCTCGAGCTCCGCGATCCGGGCGACCCTCTCGGTTTCAAAGGCCGCCTTCTCCCTTTCATCCGCCCAATGAACCAAGGTCCCTTCGGTGCGGTAGTGGGTCACCCCTCTAAAGAAAGACATGAAGGAATAGTAGTCCCGCTGCGAAAACGGATCAGCCTTGTGATCGTGGCAGCGGGCGCAGCCCAGGGTGCTGGCGAGAAAGGTCTCGGCGGTGACCTGCACGTTGTCAGCGAGCACATCGTAGAGATGCTGCTCCCGGTCGGCGGGCTCGTCGTCCCACTGCATCAGCCGGTGATAACCCGTGGCCACCAGCGATCCCATTGTCGGCTCGGCGATCTCGTCGCCGGCGAGTTGCTCGATCACAAAGCGGTCGTAGGGCAGGTTCGAATTGAACGCCTCCACCACATAGTCCCGGTAGCGCCAGATCTCCGGCTTCGCATTATCGCGCTCGAATCCGTTCGACTCGGCGTAGCGGACGAGGTCGAGCCAATGCCTCGCCCACTTTTCCCCGTATTGCGGGCGCGAAAGCAGATCGTCGACCACGGCGGCCCACGCCGCTTCCGGATCGCGTTCCGAGGCCGTGACAAAAGCCTCCACCTCAGCCAGGGTGGGCGGCAGACCGGTCACATCGTAGGCCACCCGTCGCAGCAGGGCCGCGGGATCGGACATCGGGTTGGGAACAAGCCCCTCCGTTTCCAAACGCGCCCTGACAAACGCATCGATTCCGTTGCGCGACCAATCGCGATCCTTCACTTCCGGCACCGCCGGATCGGCGATCGGTCGGTAGGCCCACCAGTCTCGGTCCTTCTCATCCAAGGTGAAGCCGCGGCGGGGCGCCGCAGCGCCCTTGATCTCCAACGCGGGATCGTAGGGCGCGCCCATGTCCATCCAATGCGCGAGGATGGCCAGCTCCTCTTCGGAAAGTTTTCCCTTCGGCGGCATTTGATGATCCGCGTCGATGTAGCTGACCATCTCGAGCAACACACTCGCGGCCGGATCATCGGGATTGAAGGCGGCGCCGTAGTGACCGCCGTGCATCAGCCCTTCGCGGCTGGTCAGGCGGAAGTCGCCCTTCAATTCATCCCCCCCGCCATGGCACTTGTAGCAATGCTTTTCGAGCAGCGGATGAACCTTCTCGGCGAAGTAGCGAATCCCGGTCTCATCCTGTGCCGGGGCGAAGCCGCCGGCGACCAATCCGAGCAATAGGATGAGACAAGAGGGTCGGATCATCTACCAAAGAGGGTTGGGTCCACGGGGTTTGGAATGGCGGCAGCATAGCAGGGCCCCACCCCGAGGTCTTGTCTCGAAGTGGGCCCATTTTGTAAAAATGCGTCATTTTCGTCGATCAGACGATGACGCGATGACGGGCGGTCCCTCGAACAAGAGGAGCCTGATTTCCCCGATTGGTTCGATCCTGCAAATGACCCGATACCCCTGGCGATTCCATTGCGGCAAAAACGTCACATTCCACGAACGACTGTCTTTCATGCGCTTGAGCCGATTTCTTGCCTTACTGCAGTGCCCGATGTGACAGGAACGTCACACCGTGACACTTGAGCATTGAGGTCCCCGCTGGACTCTTGGACGCGGGTTATTCCGCGCCAGATGCTGTCTCTGTCATCGCAGTTTTGGGTCTCAATGCGAGCGGGCACCAGAAGCACTCTGGTCGCCGGCTTGGGGTGGCTTGTGTCCTCGTGCCCGGCGGTCGAGCCCGTCGATCCGCCGCCGCTCCCCTTCCCTCCCGCGACGCCGGAGCAATTGGCGATGCAGCGCGATCTCTCCTTCCCCGTCAGGCAGATCCGCGTCCGCGGATCCAAGCTGCTGACGCCCGAAGAAATCGCCGACGCGGTTTACCCCTTCACCGGTCTCGCCCGCAATCTCGACGACCTCGAGCAGGCCCGCGCGGCACTGGAGAAAGCCTACCGTGACAAGGGTTACCAGTCGGTCTCCGTGGAACTGCCCCAGCAGAACGGGACGCGCGGCATCATCTACATGGTCGCGGTGGAGAACGCGGTGGGCCGGCTGCGCGTCCACGGATCGAAGTATCACCTGCCGAGCGAGATCAAGAAAAACGCCCCGTCACTCGCCGAGGGCACCGTGCCCGATTTCGCGAAGGTGCAGGAAGACATCGTGGCGCTCAATGCCTGGGCCGACCGCAAGGTGACGCCCTCGGTCCAGCCGGGGATCGTGCCGGGCACGATCGACGTCGATCTAATGGTGGAGGACTCCCTGCCGATGCACGGCAGCATCGAGCTGAACAACCGTTACAGCCCAGACACGACCCCGCTGCGCTTCAACGCGTCGATCAATTACAACAACCTCTGGCAGCTCGGCCACAGCCTCGGTCTCTCCACCCAGCTTGCTCCCGAGCGGATCGAAGATGCCGAGATCTACTCGGCCTATTACATCGCCCGCTTCGCCCGACTGCCCGACTTTTCGATCCTGCTGACGGCGACCAAGCAGAATAGCGATGTCTCCACGCTCGGCGGCGCGGCGGTCGCGGGTCGCGGCGAGACCGCGGGCATCCGCGGGCTGTTCACCTTGCCGGGCAGGGGCAGCTATTTCCATTCGGTCAGCGCGGGGGTCGACTTCAAGCGCTTCGACGAGGACCTGACCATCGACGAAGACTCGTTCCAGACGCCGATCGAGTATTGGCCGGTCACCCTGGCCTATGGCGGAGGTTGGAACGG
>JAYRWX010000027.1:0-335339 GCA_041917795.1 Verrucomicrobiales bacterium | reverse complement strand
TCATTCCAGTCGTCCTACGGACTCCTTGCATTACGCGCCCGATGCAGGCACAACTGACCCTATCCCGGTGTCATGACTTTTGAGTCAACGACCCCACCTCTCCGAACCTCTCCCGGTGTCATTTACTTTTGAGTTAACGGGGCAGCCGGGGCTGCCGCCCTAAAGGATGGAGATCGTCGCGTTTCTTCTTTGGTGGGCGAGCGCACCGCTTGCCCGGGTGCTCCGGCAGCGGCCGAAGGTCTGGCGACTTTCACTACCGCGTGTCCGCGGCCTTGTCTTTCGGGGCTTCTGCCGCCAGACTTCACTCCGCCCCCCCATGAAGCGCTTTCTTTTCGCTCTCCCTCTCGCCTTTCTTGCGACGGTTCCGGCCCGGTCGGCGGATGCCACGCCGAACATCCTCTTTGCGATCGCGGATGACTGGGGGGCCCATGCGGGGGCCTACGGCACGCCCTGGGTGAAGACGCCGGGTTTCGACCGGATCGCGAAGGAGGGGGCTCTTTTCACCCATGCCTACACGCCGGTGGCGAAGTGCGCGCCCTCGCGGGCGATCGTGCTGACGGGGCGCCATGCCTGGCAGCTGGAGGAGGCGGGGAACCACATGTCGGTGTTCCCGCCGAAGTTCAAGAGCTGGCCGGAGGTGCTGATGGAACAGGGCTGGCACATGGGCATCACGGGCAAGGGCTGGGGGCCGGGCATCGCGAACGACGCACAGGGCAAGCCTCGCAAGATCACGGGCATTCCCTTTTCCAAACGCAAGGCGGAGCCGCCGACCTCGGGGATCTCGAAGAATGATTACGCGGGGAATTTCGTGGATTTCCTCGACGCGGCACCGGCGGGCAAACCCTGGTGTTTCTGGTATGGCTCGACAGAGCCGCATCGCGATTACGAGTTCCAGTCAGGGGTGAAGAAGGGCGGCAAGAAGCTCAGCGACATCGACCGGGTGCCAGCCTACTTGCCGGATGTGGAGACGGTGCGCCACGACATGCTGGACTACGCCTACGAGATCGAGCACGTGGACCGGCATCTGGTGCGGATGCTGGAGGAGCTGGAGAAACGCGGTCTGCTGGCGAACACGATGGTGATCGTGACGGCGGATCACGGGATGCCGTTTCCTCGGGGCAAGGGCTATGCCTATCCGGACTCGAACCGGGTGCCGCTGGCGATCCGCTGGCCGGATTCGGCGGCCTATGCGAAGGGGAAACGCGGCCGGGTGGTGGAGGACTACGTGAGTTTCGTGGACCTCGCGCCGACCTTGCTGGAGCTGGCGGGAATCCCGGCAGAGACGAGCGGCATGGCGGCGATCACGGGCCGGAGCTGGTTGCCCATCCTGGCGAGTGATCGCGAAGGTCGGGTGGAGGAGTGGCGGGACTATGCGCTGGTGGGGAAGGAGCGCACCGACGTGGGGCGTCCCTACGACTGGGGTTATCCGATCCGCGGGATCGTGAAGGACGATTACCTCTTCCTCCGCAACTTCGAGCCGGAGCGCTGGCCGGCGGGCAATCCGGAGACGGGTTACCTGGACACGGACGAGGGTCCGACGAAGTCGCTGATCCTCGAGCGCGGTCGGGCGGATCGCTCGGACCGGTATTGGCAGCTGAATTTCGGGATGCGTCCGGCAGTGGAGCTGTATCACCTGCAGGATGATCCGGAGGCGATCCGCAATCTGGCCGGCGAGACGGAGCAGGGGGAGGTCGCGGTGCGGCTGGAGGCGGAGCTGCGGGCCCGTCTGGAAGAGCAGGGCGATCCGCGGATGTTCGGCGAGGGGAATGTCTTCGACGAGTATCCGACCTCGAACGACGCAACGCGGAACTTTTACGAGCGTTTCATGAAGGGCGAACTCGATGCTACGAAGGCCGGTTGGGCCGCACCGACGGATTTTGAAAAGGCCCCTCTGCCGCAAACCCCTGTGAAGAATCCATGATGAACTGTTTTAACCTGATTCATTCGCGGCCATTCGCATTTTATTCGTTTTCATTCGCGTTCCAAAAATGGATTCAACGCGAATGGGCGCGAATTTCCGCGAATGATCGCGAATACCGTTCCTTCGCAGGGAAGAAATGCTCACGAGTTTCCCTACTGGCCTTCCTCGCCCTTGCTCTGGCCGCCATTCCCGCCAAAGCCCAAAAGCCGAACATCATCTTCATCGCGATCGACGACCAGAACGACTGGATCGGGCACCTCGGCGGGCACCCGATGGCAAAGACACCGAACCTCGACGCGCTCGCCGCCCGCGGCACGACGTTCCTGAACGCCCATTGCAACGCGCCGCTCTGCAATCCCTCGCGCACGGCGCTGCTGACGGGGCTGCGTCCGACCACGACGGGGATCTACGGCCTGTCGCCCTGGTTCCGGACGGTGCCGGGTTTCGAGGATCGGGTGACGCTGCCGCAGCATTTCGCAAAGGCAGGCTACCGCACGCTCGGGACGGGCAAGATCTTCCACACTGGCACCGGCGGTCCGGGCACCAAGGGGAAGGGCAAAGGCAAGGGTGCCGCGCCAGCCGATGCGGAACCGGAGTTCCAAATCCAGGGGCCGACTCCGGGGATCGGTTCGAAGCCGCCGAAAAAACTGATCCCGCCGACGCCGATGGGCGACCATCCGCTGATGGATTGGGGCGTCTGGCCTCCGGACAACAACGACTCGGTGATGGGCGATTACCAGATCTCGACCTGGGCGGCGGAGCAGATCGACGCGATGCCGGCCGACGAGCCTTTCTTCCTGGCGACGGGTTTTTTCCTGCCGCACGTGCCCTGCTACGCGAGCCAGAAGTGGCACGATCTTTACCCGGACGACGACAGCATCCTGCCGAAGATCCTGCGCGGCGACCGTGATGACACGCCGCGCTTTTCCTGGTACCTGCACTGGGAACTGCCCGAGCCGCGCCTGAAGTGGCTCGAGGAAAACCATCAGTGGCGGAACCTGGTGCGCAGCTACCTCGCCTGCACGAGCTTCACCGATTCAAACATCGGCCGCATCCTCGACGCGGTGAAGAAGAAGGGCATCGAGGACAACACGATCGTCGTGGTCTGGGGCGACCACGGCTGGCACCTCGGCGAAAAGGACATCACGGGGAAAAACACGCTGTGGGACCGGGGCACGAAAGTGCCGCTGATCTTCGCGGGTCCGGGAGTGACGGCGGGCCAACGCTGCACGCAGCCCGCGGAGTTGCTCGACCTTTACCCGACCCTGATCGAGCTGACCGGGACGGCGAAGCGCGACGACCTCGAAGGTCTCAGCCTCGTCCCGCAACTCGCCGACGCGTCCACAAAGCGCGAGCGCCCCGCGATCACGAGCCACAACCAGGGCAACCACGGGATCCGCTCGGAATGCTGGCGCTACATCCACTACGCCGACGGCAGCGAGGAGCTCTACGACATGAAGGCCGATCCAAACGAGTGGAAGAACCTGGCCGGTGATCCGGCCTACGCCGCGGTCATCGCCGACCACAAGAAATGGATCCCGCAGGTGGACCTGCCGCCGGCGCCGAACAGCGCCAGCCGGGTGCTGACCTACGATGCGAAAACCGACGAGGCGATCTGGGAGGGGAAGACGGTGAAACGCACCGATCCGATCCCGGAGTGATCGATCACTCGATCAGGCACCCGATCGCCGGAGTCCGGGCTCGGGGCGGCTCCTTGCCCGCGAGGAGGGCCTCGATCGCCTCGCGCAGGTAGGCGGCGGTGACGGTGGCGCGGCGGTCGCCGAGATCGCTGTAGCGGTCGTCGATGCGGCCCCGGTAACGGATCGTTCCTTTCGCATCGAAGACCACCGCCTCGGGCGTGGTTTTGGCCCCGGCCTTGGCGACGCGGGCATGTTCGCGGTCGATCACAAAGGGCAGGGTCAGGCTGTACTCGGCGCGATGGGCCTGCACCTTCGCCTCGTCGAGATCGCGATCGGGATAGACGAGGAGAAAGGTCACCCCTTTGTCCCGATACTCGCGGTAGAGGCGCTCGATCTCGGGCGCGTAGCCGTTCACGATGGGGCAGTCGGGCGCGACAAAGAGCTCCACGACCATATCGCCGGCTTTGGCGAGGCCGGTCCAGCAACACAGGATCGCGAGCAGCAGCCGCCTCATGCGTCGGCTTTCATGGTTTGCAGCCAGGTCTTCAGCTTCTCCAACTCGCCGGCGTCGAGGGCTTTGTCACCGTTCTCGTCGAGGCGCATCAGCAGGGCTCCGCGCATCCGCTGGGGCAGCTCCGATTCCTCGAGGCGACCGTCGGCATTCTTGTCGAGCGATTTGACCACGGCGGGCAGTCGCTCGAGGACACCGCTGTTGCGCAGTTCCTTGCCGAGTTCGGTGAAGAGGCGGGCGCGGTTGGCCTTGTTCGAGAGATCGAGGCGGGTCGTGTCGCTCTCGTTCAGCGCCACGCCGCCGAGGGTGATGCTGCCCATCTCGTCGGTCGACTCGCGGCCCCATTTCACCCGGACGGGCGGATTGTGCGGGTTGTCCGGATTGTCGACCGAGTTGTCGTAGGTGATCACCGACTTCACCACCGTGCCGGCGGGTAGGGCGATGGGCTCGGCGAAGTAGTAGGTGTCCTGCCAGTCGAGGTCCCAGTCGGGGATGTCGAGCAGCACCTTCTCCGATCCGTCGGGCAGCGCGGCGGTCATGCGCATCGTCTCGCAGAGGTAGTGGGCGTGACCGCTGACAAAATGCGCCTCGACATCGACCGGAACCTTGAAGCTATCCTCGATCTTGAAATCCTTCCGGCCAGGCGCGATGTCGATGCCGGCGGTGCGCCCGAAATTCGGCGGCACCTGGAGTTGCTCGAGCTTTCGCGAAGGCGGGGTGTCGGTCAGGTAGATGCCGACGGTGGTCTTTTCCATCTCCGCCTTGCCCGAGGGGTGGAAATGGGTCGAGAGGATCAGGTCGGAACCTTTCGGCAGGGGACGGGCGAGGTCGCCGGGCAGCTTGCGCGGTGTCACGCCGGGCACGTAGCCGCCGAGTCCGTCGTTCGGCCGGAAGCTCATGCCGCTGAAGCCGGGTTTGCCATCCTTGCCATCGAGCTCGCGGGCCTTGCCGCTGTCATCGAGGAAAAAGAGCGAGTGGTGGACCACCGAGCGCGCCGAGGGCCGCAGCTCGACCGCTTTGACCCATTTGTCCTCGGTCAGGTCGAGTGGCAGCACGAAGTTCCGGTAAATGTCGCGGCCCTCCGCCGGCACCGGGTAGGCCTCGGCCATGGTCAGGATGATGTCGGGCTCGCCGAGCTGCCAGCCCTCGGGGAATTCGGGAAAGGGCGGAGCATCGGCCGCCTCGCCCTCGGGTTTGCCCGCCTCGATCCAGCGGTTGATCGCTGCGATCTCCGTGTCGGCGAGCTGGCGGACATCCATGAACTTCGTCACCTCCGTGTTGGCATGCCAGGGCGGCATGTAGCGGTCGTTCACCACCCGCGCGATCGTCTTGGCCCGGCGCGAGACCTCCTCGTAGTTCGTCAGGGGGAAGGGGCCCGACTCGCCCTCGCGGTGGCAGCCCGTGCAATTGTTGTAGACGATGGGGGCGATGTCGCGGTGATAGGTCACCGGAGTTTCCTCCGCGTTGAGGAGGAGGGGCAGCGCGAAGGTCAGGGAAAGGATTCGTTTCATTGAGTGCGTCGGGGCAGACGATGAGACCCCGCGATCGGTTACGGGTTCACGCGCTGGCGGAGAAAAATGTTCCGCGGCAAGCTGGCGGAAATGAAAACCGTCCTGATCCCGCTGCTCGCCGCGAGCCTGTTATCCCTTCAAGCCGAAGAGGCACCCGTCGTCGAGGTGGGCCACGGGGTCGGGAACTTCCTCGCCAAGATCGAGCGCGACAAGAAAGCCCACGTCGCTTTCTTCGGCGGCTCCATCACCCAGAACGCGGGAGGCCATTCGAAGCAGGTGCCCGATTGGCTGCGCGCGAAATGGCCCGAGGTGGAGTTCACCGTGACCAATGCCGGCCTTTCCTCGACCTGCTCCGTCACCGGCGCCTTCCGCTTCGAGCAGGACGTCCTCTCCAAAGGCCCCGTCGATCTCCTGATCATCGAGTTTGCCGTCAATGACGACCAGGATGCCATGCACGACCGCCGCACCGCCATCCGTGGGCTCGAGGGCATCCTGCGCCAATACTGGGCCGCCAATCCCAACGGCGATGCCATCTCCGTCCAGTTCGTGAATCCCGAGATCCTCGCCAAACACCAGGCCGGTGAGGAAGCGATCAGCGTGGCCGCCCACAAATCCGTCGCCCGCCACTACGGCATCCCCGTCGTCGATGTCGGCCTCGGCCTCGCCCGCGAGATCGCCGCCGGTCGCAAGACCTGGGAAAAGGATTACCACGAGACCCACCCGAATCCCGCCGGCTACGCTTATGCCACCTCGTTGATCGTGCAGCCCATCGAGCAATCCCAAGCCGCCTCCGCGATCGCTCCGCGCACCTTGCCCGAGCCACTCGACCCCGGCAGCTTTGGCCGCGTCACCCGCATCGATCCCCAGGCCCTCAGTTGGCTCGGCGGATGGAAATACGGTCCCGTCTCCGCTGCTCTCATTCCCAAGGGCAGTTTGCGAAAAGACTACCTCGACCGTCCCGCCCTGCGCAGCGATGCCGCGGGGAACTACCTCTACCACACCTTCTCCGGCAGCAGTCTCACCGCCTTCATCCTCGCCGGACCCGACGCCGGACAACTCGAGGTCAGCATCGACGGCGGCAATTGGGAAACGGTCGAGCTTTACCACCACTACAGCAAAGGACTCAACTACCCCCGCACCGTCATCCTCGCCGAGGATCTCGCCGGCCAGTTCCACACCGCCGCCATCCGCACCTCGGAGAAGAAGCACGCGGAGAGCGAGGGGAACGCGGTAAATTTTCTCTACTTCGGCGCTGCGGAATAAAGCGGGCGTGGACCTTGGTTCATGTTCGCGCGACACCTTTTGTGTGAATCAACTTGCGTTTGGGTGCGGGGTGGAAAAGATCGTATGAAGCTTAATAGTTTCGACTAACCCCTATGAATGCCCGATTAAAAATCCGACCACTCAAATCAATGAAAATCAAACCGAGAGTAAATACAAGAACGTGGTTTCACGATTCCAAACGTCGGAAAATCGCCTGCGGATTGCGCTGTTTTTGGATCGTATTGGCCGCGGTCACTGCGGCGGTATTCTTTTGGGAAGTCGAATCTTTGCAGTTCGGCCTGGGATTTGTCTGGGCGACTTTACCGCCGGTCTACTTCTTTTTTGAGTATCACCTGCTCTTCGATAACAAGAATGACTCAGTCGCGGTCAGTGAGTTTCTTACATCACAAGACCTGGCATCGAAAATCTGGGCGGGGCTTGGGGCTTTAATTGCTTACAAACTCTTTAACCCTTGACCCCTGTCCTCGCATGCTCCGACCTCGATCCGCCATGCCACCGCTCCGCACCCTCTACTGGAACGACCCCGCCTTTCAGCGTGCCGCCGGCATGCTCGGCTTCGGGCTCTTCGCCGCCGCGCTCACCTGGTGGTTCACGCGGCCCGTGCCGAATGCCGCGTTTCCGCCGACGGAGGAGTTTTTGCTCGTCGCGCGCTATGGCCCGCTCGTCGCCCTGGGTCTCGCCGGGCTCGGGCTGATCGCCGTCGCGGCGCGTTACCTCCGGATCAGGAGCCTCTTCACCCGCGGCCAGACCATCCCGGGCACCGTCGTCGACCTGAAGACCAACACTTGGGAGACCACCGCAAACCGCGACCAGAGCCACGGCACCAACAAGACCACCAACCGCTCCTATTTCGCCACGGTCCGCTACACCATCCGCGGCGAGGAGCACACCGTGACCCTGCGCCTGCCCCACGCCGCCGACCACTATGGCATGAAGAGCGGCGGACCGGTCGAGTTGCAGGTGCTGGAGTCGTCGCCGCGGAAACCGCTGGTGCGGGCGGTGTATCTGGAGAAGGTGAAGATGAAGTGGTTGTTTTAAGGGCGGGAGAGCGGGGCTTTGCGGCATGCCCTTCCGCCTCGCCGAAAGTCTGGCGACTTTCGCTACACTTTGCCTTCGATCTCCCGACTCACGCCAAAAACGTCGCTCTTCGCTTTCGCACCGCCTTGGCCAGATCGTGGATCATCTCGACGGTGGTCTCCCAGCCGACGCAGGAATCGGTGACGCTGACACCGTAGGCGAGTTTGCTGCGGTCGGAATCGATCTTTTGCGCGCCCTCGTGGAGGTGGCTCTCGATCATGAGGGCGCGGATGTTCGTGTCGCCGCCGGCGATTTGCTCGCCGAGCACGGCGCAGACCTTGGGCTGGTTGCGGTAGTCTTTTTCGCTGTTGGCGTGGCTACAGTCGACCATGATGGCGGGCTCGAGCCCTTTGGCCTCGAGGGCGAGGCGGACTTCGCGGATGCTGGCGGCATCATAGTTGGTGCCGGTGGCGCTGCCACCGCGGAGGATGATGTGGCAGTCCTCGTTGCCCTTGGTGGCGATGATGGCGCTGTCGCCGGCTTTGGTGACGGAGAGAAAACGGTGGGGTTTCTGGGCGGCCTGGATGGCGTCGATGGCGATCTGGTAGTTGCCGCTGGTGCCGTTCTTGAAACCGACGGGCATGGAGAGGCCGCTGGCGAGTTCGCGATGGAGCTGGCACTCGGTGGTGCGTGCGCCGATGGCGCCCCAGGCGATGAGGTCGGCGTAGAACTGCGGGCTGATGGTGTCGAGGAACTCGGTGCCGGCGGCGACGCCTTTCTCGGCGATCTGGAGGAGGAGCTTCCGCGCGATGGCGAGGCCTTCGTTGATGTCGTAGGACTCGTCGAGGTGGGGATCGTTGATTAGGCCTTTCCAACCGACGGTGGTACGCGGCTTTTCAAAATAGACGCGCATGATGAGGAGGACGTCGTCGGCGACCTCGTCCTTCAACTCGGCGAGGCGGTCGGCATATTCAAGCGCGGCGGCGGGATCGTGGATGGAGCAGGGTCCGACGATGGCGAGGACGCGGTCGTCCTTGCCGGAAAGGATGGCGGCAACTTCCTCGCGGGCCTTGGCGACGGTCTCGGCGGCCTCGGGGGAAACGGGCAACTCCTCCATCAGGATCACCGGGGGGATGAGCTGGCGGGTGCTGGCGATGCGGAGGTCGTCGAGGTCGATGGACATGGGGCCGGGAATGAACAGCCGATCGGCCGGACGGCAAAGGGGAAAATTGGATTGCGGATTGCGGATTGGGGATTTGGGATTGCGGATTTCCTCACTTTTCGAGCCAATGTTCCAGAAAGCGGTAGGACTCTTCGCGCTCGGGGGTGGGGAAGTCGTGCTCGTCGTCGGGGTAGGCAATGCGGAGGCGGCGTGGGTCGCCGTGAAGTTCGTAGATGCGCCGGGCCTGGGGGGCGACCTTTTCGACGCCGCGCCAGTCGAAGTTGGCGTCGCGGAGGGGGCTGTTGGAAAAGAAGGCGGCGGGGGCGAGGGAGGCGACGAGTTCGTAGTAGTCGAAGGGGACTTGGTCAGGATCGAGGGCGTAGCGGTCGCGGATGGCGGGGATGTAGCGGTCGCTGGTCCAGCCTTTGAGATCGCCCCCGTAGTAGTCGTGCGGCGGAGTCCAGCCGCAGCTGGAAACGATGACCTTCACGCGGCGGTCAAAGACGCCGAGGAAGATGGCATTGTGACCGCCGAGGGAGTGGCCGATGGCGGCGATTTTGTCAGGGTCGACCGTGGGCAGGCTCTGGATCAGGTCGACGCAGCGCATGTGGTTCCAGATGCCCTTCATGGTGCCCGACTCGTAGCGGTCGGCGGCAAAGTCGTAGTCTTTCAAATCGCCGAAGGAGAGGTAGTCGGGCGCGATGACGACGTGACCCCGCTCGGCGAGCTCGCGGGCGTAGGCGCGGTTGGGGCGCTCGCCTTTGCCATCGACGATGCCTTTGCCGAGGGCGCCGGTGGGGTGGAGGGCGACGATGCCGGCGCGGCGCTGGCCGGAAGGCAGGTCCTTGGGTTGATAGAGATAGGCGGTGCAGCGGTCGCCGGGTTCGGAGAGAAAGGAAATGGTCTCGCGCCGGTAGGTGTCGGTCTCGATGGTCTCGGTGACCTGGATGTCCAGCGCGGGCAGATTTTCCCTCGACGGCAGGGGGTCGGCGGCCTCCTCGAAGCCGCGGACGATGGCTGCGCGGCGGCGGTTCCAGTCCTCGAGAGTCACGAGCGGCGCTGGTTTGCCGTCGGGGCCGGGCGACCAGGCGAGCGATTGGTGGCTGGGGATGGGATCGTCGGCGGGCAGGGTGGTCGTGGTGAGGGCGGCGAGGAAAAGGCCGGGAAAAAGACGGTTCATGCGCTGAGGATGAGGGATGGGCAGGCGGTCCGTCAACCGGCGCTTTTCTGCTCTCCGGCGTTGAGAAGGCGGGGAGTCTCCGCTAGCGTCCCGGCGATGATGGAAAGACCCGCGCACCTCCGCAAAGACCCCCGCGATTTCACGGGCGGGGCAATCATGGGCTTGTCACCCTCGCCCGGCACGACGGGGGATACGCTGATCGACGACAGGATCCGTGATCTGGTGGACGACTATGCCTGCGGCCGCTCGGCGGGTCTGGTGCGCGAGATGATCGTGACGGCGCTGAAGATGGGCCGCGACTGCCTGACGGTGGGCGACATGAAACTCTACAGCCGGGCGATGAAGGAAATGCGGCGGGCGAGCCTGGTTTTCGGGCCCTACGAGGACGAGCGGAAACTCTCGATCTTCGGGAGCGCGCGGACCCGCCCGGACGAGCCGGAGTTCAAGGCGGCGGTGGCTTTTGCGAAGAAGATGCGCGAGGCGGGGTTCATGACGATCACGGGCGCGGGTCCGGGCATCATGGAGGCGGCGCAGCAGGGCGCGGGACGCGACGGGAGTTTCGGGCTGAACATCAAGCTGCCTTTCGAACAGTCGGCGAACGCGACGATCCACGGCGACGAGAAGCTGATCAATTTCAATTACTTCTTCACCCGAAAGCTGGCTTTCGTGAAGGAGAGCGATGCGATCGCCGCTTTCCCCGGTGGATTCGGGACGATGGACGAGCTCTTCGAGGTGATGACGCTGATCCAGACGGGCAAGGCGCAGGTGGTTCCCATCGTGCTAGTCGATGCGAAGGGAGGCACCTATTGGAAAACCTGGCAACGGTTCATCAAGGAGCACCTCCACCGGCTCGGCCTGATCTCGGACGACGACTTCCACCTTTTCAAAGTGACCGACGACCTTGACGAAGCGGTCGAGGAGATCGCGGGCTTCTACCGGAACTTTCACAGCTATCGCTATGTGGGCAAGAAGCTGGTGATGCGCCTGCAGCGAGCGGTGACGCCCGAGCTGCTGGGCCGGCTGAATGAGGAATTCCTCGACTTGATCGAGGAGGGCGCCTACCACACCAGCGAGGCCCTGCCGGAAGAGGCCGACGAGCCGCATCTCGCGGCGATGCCGCGGCTGCTCTGCACGAAAAAGCGGGGGATGTCGGGACGCTTCCGCCAGCTCATCGACCTGGTCAACGAGCACTGATCTGCTTTCGCCATGCCCGACCTCAGCTACGAACGAAGACTGCGCGGCGAGGGATTCGCCCGGGTCGCTGGCATCGACGAGGCCGGGGTGGGGCCGCTGGCCGGGCCGGTGGTCGCGGCCGCGGTGGTCTTGCCCGATGATTACGAGGATCCCTGGCTGAACGACTCGAAGCAGCTCACCGAGAAACGGCGCGAGATTCTGCATCTCCAGATCACGACCGATCCGCGGATCAGTTGGGCTTTCGCCATCGTCGAGGTCGAGGAGATCGACCGGATCAACATTCTCCGCGCCACTCATCGGGCCATGGCCCTGGCCTTTCAAAAGCTGAATCCGGAGGCTCATTTCGCCCTGATCGACGGTCGGCCGGTCCGGGATTTCCCCGGCCGCTACGAACCGGTGGTGAAAGGCGACTCGATCTGTCTCTCGATCGCGGCGGCGAGCATCATCGCGAAGGTGGAGCGTGATCGCCTGATGTGTGCTTTCTCCGAGAATTTCCCCGGCTATGGCTTCGACCAGCACAAAGGCTATGGCACGCCGCGCCACCTCGCCGCGCTGCGCGAGCTGGGGCCATGTCCGCTGCACCGGCGTTCCTTCGCCCCGGTTTCGCAACTCGAGCTGCCTCTGACGTGAGACCTCTGGTGCAGCTCTGGTATCGGTGCTGCGATCGCGAACTCGATCGGCGGGTGGACTTTCCGGATCCGGATCTCCTGGAACGGGGCGAATGGAACGCGCTGGTCGGCGCCACCGGCGAACGGCTCGCGGCGAAGCACCTCTGGCGCACGGGGCGCAAGGTGCTTTACCGGAATTTTCGTCCGAAGGGCGGAGGCGAGGTCGATCTGGTCTACCGCGAGCGGGATACCCTGGTGTTCGGCGAAGTGAAGACACGCACTCGGGCCGAGCCCGGCCAGCCCTCCCTCTCCGTCGACCGGAAGAAGGAGAAGCTGGTGATCCGCGGTGCGAACGCCTGGCTGCGCGAACTTGATTACCCCGAGTTGCTGTTCCGCTTCGACATCATCGAGGTCATCTTGCGCCGCGGGGATCGGCCCTCGGTGCAGGTGATCGAGAATGCCTTCACCACGCCACAGACAGGCTTGGGGATGTGAGCCGGGTCTGGATCAAGCCGCATTCCGCGCCGCCGCCGCCTTGACCGCATTGTGGTCGAAGAAGGACTCCATGCGGTGGTTGAGGTCGTCGTAGAAGGTCTCGGCGAACTGCTCTAGGCGCTTGGAGCGGTTTTTCGCCCGCAGGCTTTTCTCCTCGGTGAGACGAGCCTTCTCGGTCTCGACGCGCTCCTCGAAGGCGGTCTCGAGGTCCATGAGGTTGTCGACGAAAGCCTTGGCGGCGCGCGAACTGTCGATGCCCTCGATCAAAGCCCGCTCAAGGGGCTTGTTTTGCGTAAGGTGAAGCAGGCGACCGTCGGAAAGCTCGTCCATGTAGCGGTGGTAGCTCTTCAGCCAAGCGGTGCGCTCGCGGGCGTAGCGGACCTCTTCCCGATCGACGAGAGAGTCATA
This sequence comes from Verrucomicrobiales bacterium, assembly GCA_041917795.1. Classification (GTDB taxonomy): domain Bacteria; phylum Verrucomicrobiota; class Verrucomicrobiia; order Verrucomicrobiales; family DEV007; genus Arctic95D-9. The sequence continues at coordinate 322,408 of JAYRWX010000027.1, read as the reverse complement.
AGGCCCGGGCTGGGAGAAGAACTTCACGACCAGCGGGATCGTGTCGATCAACATGAAGAGTCCGGCGAGCACAAAATAAGCGATCATCGCAAAACGACCGCCCTCGTTGCCGGCTTCAAAGAGGCTGTGAAGGGCGAGGGTTTGAGTGAGCAGGTCGCGCCGCGGTTCGGCGGCGATGGCGGCGATGCGTTCCTGTTCCTGAGCGGCGATGGCGGCGATCTCGCCCTGGAGACGTCCGAGCTCAGCGAGGCGGGTGTCGATCTGGGCGGTGATGGTGGAGCGGATCGAATTCTGCTGCTCGACGAACTGATCGGCCTGCGACTGCTGGACCTGGCGCTTCAGATCGGCCACGCGGGCCCGCTCTTCCTTGACGCGCTCGGCTTTGGCTGCGGCGATGCTGACGTATTCATTCTCGATGCCGTCTTCGGTGGCCTTGACCTGCGCGCCGAGGGTCTTCCGCTGCTCGGTGAGGTAGGCGAGGGTATCGCTCATGCGCTTCGCCTCGTCGCGGCGCCACGCGAGCTGATCGGCCTGGATGCTTTGGGCGCGGGGGCCCAGACCGACGATGCCGCTGCGCTGGCCGTTGACTTCCCGCTCGAATTCCTTCTGCCAGGTGTCGAGTTCGGTCTGGAGGGCCGCATACTTGGTCTGCAGATCGGCGAAGTCGGTGTCGACCTTCTGGATCTTCGCCAGATCGGCGGCCGTCTCGGTGGCGATGCGCGCATTCATCTGGGTGCGCAGTTCCTCGTCGAGCTCGGAGAGCGGGTCGGCTTGGCCCACGGATTCATCGGCGACAAGGAACTGGGCGGAGAAGGTCTTTTCGAAATTGGCGCGCTGTTCGGCGATCTGGGTCTCCAGTTCGGAGACCTTCGTCTCGACCTTGGCCTTGTTCTCGTTAGCGGCGACCCGAACGGCTTCGATCTCGGCCTGGCGATCGGCTTCGACTACGGCGGAGATGGTGTCCTTGAAAAGGAGCAGGGTGAGCGGGTGCGAGATCGTCACGCCCATTAGCGCGGCGACGACGATACGGAGGAAGAACTGGCTGACCTTGCGGTGGAAACGCTGATAAGAGCGGTAGATCGAAAGCAGAGCCCGGTCGATCGTCATGATGATCAGAGCCCAGACACAGGCGACGGGGACGATGACTTTCCAGTTCTCAGTCAGCGTGGAAAGAGCGTAAGCGCAGGCGATGAAGGCGAATACCGTGGGCACGAGCACGGTGGCACCGAAGGCGACGTATTTGCGCTGCTCCCAACCGGGGCATTGCTCCAGCGTGTCGGCTCCGGCCCCTGAGAGCCAGAAGAAGAAATGCTTGAGCGGATTGTTGGATCGTGGCGGATTCGAAGGGTAGTGAGTCATTGGTCAGGAGTGGTTGATGTGGTGAACAACGGCCCCGTCAGGACAACCCTCGGCAAGGCCCAAAAACACAAGGTGAACGAATACTTAAGAAATCTTGACAATCTGTAAACTCCGTTTTCTGGATTTTTCGTAGCTCATTGGAGTACCCACATGCCATTGGTAAGGCAGGGGGCCAATTCGCCGTGAGATCGCGCGTCACCGAACAGAGCGAAGGTCATGGTTGCGTGAAAGCGAACCCTTCTCGTCCGAGCCCGGCGGCCCACTCCTGCCCTTACGCGACGCGGCTTGGAGCTCTTTCAATCTCTGAGAGAAAGATCCCAATAAATTTTAACAAATTAGAAATCTGTTATTAAAATTTAAAACTCCGGCCAAGCGTGCTTGGGATATCGGCCTCGCAGCTGGGCCCGCACCGCTGGATAGCTGCCGGTCCAGAAGCCGGCGAGATTCTCGGTGACCTGCACGGGGCGCTGGTTCGGTGCAAGGATCTCGATCACGACGGGGACACGACCGGCGCAGATCGTGGGGGAGTCCTTGCGACCGAAGAGGTGCTGGATCAGCGCGGAGATGCGGGGCTTCTCTCCGTGGCGGTAGATGACCTTGGGTGATTTGCCGTTGCTCAAGGAAAGGTGCTCGGGGGCGAGTTGGTCGAGCGCCTCGCGCTGATGCCGCGGCAGCCAGTCGTGGAGGGCCTTCCAGACCGGGCGGTCCTTGATCTGGCTGTAGCTGGTCGCGCCGGCGCAGATTTGTTCGAGGATCAGTTGTTTGGCGTCCTCGTCGATGGCGTGAATGCCGTACTCCGGACAATGCTCGGCGACGAGGTTGATCCTCGCGAACCATGCCTCGACCGACTCGTCCCAGGCTTTCAGGTTGAGTTCGCCTGCCATCACTTTTGAAGCGAGGAGGGTGGCGGCCTCGTCGAGCGGCACCTGGCCGCTGGCGCGGGATTCAAGCACAAGGTCGCGGAAGCGCCGCTCCTTTCTCGCCTCGATGCGGCGGTCGCGCTCGTTCCATGCAGCCCCGTCCTTCTCGTGGAAGTCTTCCGGAAAACGTTCTCGCAGCCAACTTTCCTCGACGCGGGTGCAGAGGGATAGCTTCACGGCGAGGTCCTTGCCCTCGACCTCAATCATTTCTCCGGCAATGAAAAGCGGGGAGTCGAGGTCGGTGACGACACTCTCCTTGTCGAGCTGGCCGCGCCGGTTTCCGATCACGGCGCAGGCGAGGGTGGCGGGGCCGAGTCGCAGGGCGAGGCGGTCGACGAATCCGCCGAGCAGGATTTTGCCAATGGGCCCCTCGATTTCAGGCGGGTGCGCCGGGCCAATCCGCCAGCGCGAGGCGACTCGGATCAGCTGATCGGCGATCCGTCCGACGTCACGGGCTGCGCCGGCGTGGATGCCGAGCCGTTCGCCGATCTCGCGGCGGAACTGGTTGGCTTCCATTTGTCGCCAAGCCCGCAGCAGCGGCTCGAAGTCGGAGCTGTCGTCGGGCTGGACGAAATCGGCGGGCATGAGGTGCTCGGAGTGCTTCTTTTTCGCCGGAAAGAGTGGTCGGGCCTGGGTGAGGGCGGTGATCACGGCGAAAGTCTCGAGGCATCCGGCCCGGGCCGCGTCGAGAAGGGTTTTTCCGAATCGCGGTGGCACCGGGAGTTGCCCGATGAGGCGCCCGTCGGCGGTGAGGCTCTCATCGGTATCGAGAGCGCCGAGTTTTTGGAGGGTGCGGAGGGATTCGTCGAGAGCCTGCGGGTTGGGCGCCTCGAACCAGTTGAAGTCGCGGACCTTTTCGACTCCGCTGGCGGAGAGGATCAGGGCGGCTTCGGCCAGATCCATACGTCGGATCTCTGCCGGTGCAGCCTCCTCGCGATGCTCGTGATCGCGCTCGCTCCACAGGCGGATCGCCACGCCGGGCCCGGTCCGTCCGGCGCGGCCCGCCCGCTGATCGGCGGAGGCGCGGGAAATCTTCTCGATGTGGAGAGTGCCGATGCCGCGGCGCGAATCGAAGGCGGCGCGCCGCTCCAGTCCCGAATCGACCACGAGCCGGACTCCGTCGATGGTGATCGAGGTCTCGGCGACATTGGTGGCCACCACGATCTTCGGGCGCGAACTGCGCGCTACGGCGGCATCCTGCTGCTGGGGTGGCAGCTCGCCGTGGAGGGCGTGAAGTTCGAATTCCTTGCTCCACGGTGTCCGCTGGATCGCCTCCATGGTCTTGCGGATTTCATACCCGCCTGGCATGAAAACCAGCACATGTCCTTGGATCCCATGAGCTTTGACGTGATCGCGAATGACGCGGGCGACATGATCCCATAGCTCGCCCTGATGGCGCTCCCGCTGGGGCTGGTAGTCGATCGCAACAGGGTAGGTTCGCCCTTGGCTGACGAGGTGAACGGCCTCGTCGCCGAGATAGCGGCGCAGCGAGGCGGTCTCGAGGGTCGCCGACATCACCACGATTTTCAGATCCGGTCGGCGCTCCTGCTGTACCGAGAGGCAGCGGGCGAGACTGATGTCGCCGAAGAAATGACGCTCGTGAAACTCATCCAACACGACGGCGGCCACATCGGAGAGGTCGGGTTGCTCGATCAGCTTCCGGATCAGGATACCCTCGGTCACAAAGCGGACCCGGGTGTTTGACGAGACGGCATTCTCAAAGCGCACCTGGTAACCGACCTCTTCGCCGAGCCTGACCTCCCGCTCCTCGGCGACTCGCTGGGCCAGCATCCGGGCGGCGAGCCGGCGAGGCTGGAGCACGAAGATTTCGCGGTCGCCGAGTCCGGGGCAATCGGCGAGGAACTGCGGAATCTGGGTGGACTTGCCTGATCCGGTCGGCGCCTCGACGATGATGCGGGCTTGGTCGCGGCCGAGAGCGGCGAGGAAAGTGGCCTCAAGCTCAAAAATGGGGAGGGAACGATCACGGGCCATGGGTGGGAGGATCGTGACGATGCCGGTGGTCGTGGTGCGGCGCAAGCGAAACGGGGGAGGGCGAAAGGCCACCGCTTCGCCCGATCTTCAAGGGATCGAGTCACCACAAGCCAGCGATGCGGACGCGGGCTCCCTCCGGTCGATTTCACTCCGGCCGTTTCAACTGAAAGGTCCCGAGGTCTCCCTTGTCGTTTGAATACGTCGCTTCGAAGGTATTGCCTCGGATCGTGGCGCGGTGGCGGAAGGTGCCGAAAATGCCGAGTTTCTTCTCGCCATCGACCTTCAGGGTGGATCCGGTGCGCGATCCGGGAAAGCTGACCGAGTAAGCGCCGGAAAGGATCTTCTTCCAGGTCGCGTGGTAGTGGAAGTTGTAATCGCCGCTGGAAGTCTCGGTCACGATGGCGCGCAGGTCACCGGTGTGGCCATTGGTTTTGGTGTCCCATGCACCGGTCCAGGGGCCCTCAGGAGACTGGATCCGTCCGGCCTTGTAGTCGGCGACGGACTGCTGCCAATGGCGCTCGAAGGAGCCGCAGGAAGTCAGGAGGAGTCCGCAAAGGGCGAGGAGGGGAAGGGGTTTCATGATTCGTGGCGTGACGATGATACGCTCCTGCCTCGGCGGCAAGTAGCGGATCGACGCCTTCGCCCGAAGACCTTAATTCGAGCCAACTTGACCGGCGCTAACCGATTCGCAGATGGCGACGAGCTGCCGAGCGCTTCTCATCAAGGGAGCGGCGAGGTCGGCGGCGTCGGCGGGTCGGCCGAATTTCACCTCTTCGGCGGCGGTGAGAAAATCTCGCAGTTCCTGAACCGCCGCGGGGGGGAGGGACGACTCCGCGAGCGAGACGCGCCGCAGAAATTCAGGAGTGGTCTCGTAGCGCACCGGATCGCGGAATCGCTCGGCAAGGTAGTTTTTCAAAGCCTCGGAAATGGCGAGGGCGAAGCGGCTCGGCTCCATGTCTTCGCGGAGGCGGTCGATGCCGTCGAGCTCTCGGGCGACCCGCTGTCCGGGTGAGGGGCCTTTCTCGCCCCGGTCACGATGGCGGAGCAGGAAGAGGATCAATCCCAGAAGGATGCCAAAAATCCCGAGAGCGAGGAACAGCACGCCAAGGATGCCGCTCCAGGATGGTTCCGGCGCCGGGATGACGATGTCGAAAATGCCCTCGGACGGGGCGCTGGGAGCGGGGGCCTGCATCGGTCAGGCCGCCTCGCGGCGTTTGCGACGTTTGAAGAAGCCGTGAAGGGCCTGCACATACTCCTGGTCGGTCCGGAGTTGCAGTTTGTCGATGGACAGGCGCTTGAACTGGCGGTCGATCTCCTCCTGCCAGCGGCGCGACTCGGCGAGATAGGCGGCGCGGACGCGGGGATTGGAGGTGTTCACCACGACCTGGCGGCCGGTCTCGGGGTCCTCGAGGCGGACGTGACCGACGGCAGGCAGCGCGAGCTCGGCGGGATCGCTGACCTGGATCGCGACGAGGTCGTGCTTGCGATTGACGATGCGGAGATCGTTGCCGAGGTCCTCGCTGAAGAGAAAGTCCGAGAGCAGGAATGCCAGTGAGCGCTTCCGCACCGCGTTTTTCAAAAGCCGGATCGGTGCGGTCAGCGAGGTCTTGTGGCCGGCGGGCTGGAAGTGCAGCACTTCGCGGATGAGGCGGAGGGCGTGGGCGGTGCCTTTTTTCGGCGGGAGGTAGAGCTCGACCTCGTCGGTAAAGAGGATCAGGCCTACCTTATCCTTGTTTTGCAGGGCGCTGAAGGTGATCAGGGCCGCGACCTCGGCCATCATCTCGCGCTTGCTGGGTCCAAGGCTGCCGTAGTCGCCCGAGGCGCTGATGTCGACGCAGAGGAAGACCGTCATCTCGCGCTCTTCGGTGAACTTCTTCACGTAGGGCTGGCCGAGCCGGGCGGTGACGTTCCAGTCGATCGAGCGGACCTCGTCGCCTGGCTGATACTCGCGGAAATCCTCGAAGTCGATGCCTTCTCCCTTGAAACAACTGTGGTATTCACCGCCGAAACTCTCCCGCACCAGCCCTCTGGTCCGCAGCTCGATCTTGCGGACCTTACGGAGGATGTCCTTGATCTCGGCACGAGTTTCCCCGGTGCTGGCGTTGCGGTCCTTTCTCATGCGTTCGCCGGACGGTTCAACCCAAGGATGGGCGACATTCCTGTCGCCCGCGGAACCGGGCCTGCCGGGTGCCAGGAATGTCGCCCCTCCTTGGCCATGCGGATCATTTGGTTTCCTTCAAAAAGGCCTCGCTCAGCTTTCCCACTTCCCCGGCCTCCTTGTATTCCCCTGGATGCACCACCAGCCGGTAGCGGACCGTTAACGGTTTTTCCGGAGTGACGTCGGTGGCGAAATAGCTGCCGAAGCGCCCATACTGCCGCTCACTGAAGCGCGCCGGCTTCGGATTTTCGGGGCGATCCAGATAGACCACGGTGACCTGGGCGTCGTTCAGGGTGACGCACATCGCTTTCCAAGGCAGGTCCCGGGTGGTGTCGTTGTCCGTCTTTTGGCTCCAGTTGATGGCCGCACCGGGTTGGCCGATGCCGCTGCCTGGGCGGATGTAATAGGTGGCGTTCGAGGTCTTGTCGTTGACGTCGTTATGGGCGCGGAAGTGGAAACCGGCGTGCTGCGGGTCGCCGTCGAGGTGGATTTTCGGAACAGTTGGAGTCAGGGTCGATTCGAAATCGACGAGCACATCCGGTCCTTCGATCGAGAACCGCATCGTGCGGCTTTCCTTGGCGAAAGCCTGCCCGTCGTCGCCGATCCAGTCGATCTCGGAGGTGAAGGAGGCCGACTTCGCATCCGCCTGCTGGTCCGAGAAGCGGCGGTGGATCTGGTGGGCTTTGCGGCAATGCCAGACATCGACGGGGCCCTGCTTGGCTCCCGCCGCGTCGGTGTAGGTGATCTTGTTGAAGCCGTAAAAGACGCCGCGGTGGTGGGTGAATTTTCCCCCGGGGCCCTTGGTCAGCAGCTTCCCATAGTGGTTCCACTGATAAAAGTAGAGATGGCAGAAGGGCTTGAAGGTTTCCTCGCGCCGTTCCGGGCTAGACTCGTCGATGGCCTCGTAAACGTAGCGGGCGACCGGTTTGTCGTCGTGTTTCAGTTCGAGCCAACTGCCCTCGTTGTTTTCCCAGACGAAGTCGGCCCGCAGACCTGTCGTGAGGGCGAGGGGGATCAGACAAAACGCGATGCGGAGTTTCATTGGCTGGCCTTTTCCGTGGATTCTGCCGGCTGCTGGCCGGCCTTGGCGGCGGCGAGGGCGGCGTCGCGCATCTGCTTTTTCGAAGGTCGTGGCCTGACCCGCTCCGGTGTCGGCAGACCGGTAAGGCGGTCAAATTCGTCCGGCGTGCGCGCGTCGGGCAGGCGGTCTTCGGTTTTTGCTTCCCAATCCGCGAGCGCCGCACGCATCGCGACGAGGAGCGGTTCGTAACGCGCATCGCCGGCGAGGTTTTTCAACTCATGCGGATCGAGCCGCAGGTCGTAGAGCTCCTCCTTGGCGCGAGGCACGGTGAAATGGATCTTCTGCGCCTCGGAGAGCTCTTCTTTCTCCAACAGGCGGAGCAACTCCACGTAAGTCGGGCTGCGCACCACGTCGGCGGGAGGCGTCAGGGGCAGCTCCGGATAGTCGTTGCGGATGTATTTGTAACGCTCGTTGCGGACGGCACGGACCCGGTCCTCATAATCGTGCCAGTTCTTCTCGGCGAAGATGTATTCGCGGACATGCTTCTCCGGATCGGCCAGGAGCGGCGCGAGATCATGCCCCTCGAAGGTGATTCCGGGCTTGGCGATCTTGGCGAGTCCGAGAATGGTCTTGGCGAGGTCGACGGTGCTGACGAGCCGTCCGCAGACCGCGCCGGGAGCGATGGTACCCTTCCAACGCATCATCAGAGGCGTCCGGATGCCGCTGTCGTAGAGCGTGGTCTTGTCGCGGGGAAAGGGCCGACCGTTGTCGCTCAGGAAAATGACCAAGGTCTTCTCACTGAGTCCGTTCGCATCCAGTTCATCGAGCAGCGCGCCGACATGGGAGTCGAGGCGGGTGATCTCGTCGTAGTAGTTCTGATAGTCGGCCCGGACCGCGGGCGTGTCGGGATGATAGGGAGGCAGCCGGATCTCCTCGGGGCGGGCGCCCTCGTCGAGGATGCCATCGTGGTAGGGGCGGTGAGGATCGAGTGACGCGAGCCAGAGAAAAAACGGGACGTCCGTCTTCCGCTCGCGCAACAACGGGAGCCAGTCGGCGCACCCGCTCTGCTGGTCGCCGTCCATCTTCTCGGCGAATTCGCCCGCTTCACCCGCAGTTCCCGCCGGCAGTTGAAAGCCCGACTCGTCCGCCTCGACGACCTTGTCGAACCGGTCGCGGATTTCTTCACCGAGATGCCACTTTCCGGCCGCGCCGGTCCAGTAGCCTTTCTCTTTCAACTTATCGACGAAAGTGACTTGATCCTTTGGCAGCGGCCAGTGGAGCTGCTCGGCGTCGGTCTGGTGCGGATAACGTCCGGTGATCAGGCTGGCGCGGGTCGGGCTGCAGGAAGAGGTCGTCAGGAACGCGCGCTCGAAGCGCATGCCTTCGTTGGCGAGCCGCTGCAGGTTCGGCGTCATGATTGAAGGATGGCCGAAGGGCGAAAGGTCGTCCCACGCGAGGTCGTCCGCGATGATCAGGACGATGTTCGGCAAGGTTTTGAGCTCCTCGAGCCGCCGGATCTCCTCCGGGTCGGGCGGGGGAGGGGTGTCGTCCTTGTCGCGTTTGCGCTGAGCCTGGACACTCCACGCCGAAAAACAGGAAATGAAGAGGGATATGGCAAAGAGGCGCGCCAGCGGCATGCGCGAATGAAGCAGAATCTTTAAGAAATGCCAAGTGTTGCTCTCGGTCTTGGCACCTGACCGTCAAACGCCGAGTTTTGGGGCCTATTTCAGGAATACCGTCAGCTTGACCATGGGCGAGGTGTTCCCGGCGGCGTCCTTCGAGCGGATCTGGATCGTGTTTTTCCCCTGTTTCAGGCCTTTTACGGCGAAGCTCCAGACAGCGGTGCCCTTCACCGCGACGAAGGGCTTGCTTCCCACCTTCACCTCGACCCGGGCGAGGTCGCCATCGACGTCCGCGGCGGTGCCTCGCAGGGTCAGCTTGGGTCGTTTCAGGGTGATCTTGCGTTTGCCCGTCGGCCGAATCGAAGGCGCGCTGGCCGGGACGGGCGCCGAGCCATTCGACAGCACCTGGATCGTGAAGTTTCCATCCGCAAGGGTGAACCCATCGGAGGTGGAGCTGCCGCGTCCGACGATGAGGGTGTTTCCCCGCCAGGCGGAATGGCCGGAGATGGTGGGGAAATCGGAGATCAGTTCGGTGCGCGAACCCGTCGCCAGATCGTAAAAGCCGAAGCTGGTGCCTTCGAAGGTTTGGTTCGAGAGGATCGCGTCTCCGGAAGCGGAATGGTTCCAGCCGAAAGCCGCGCCGCTGCCGGTCGGGTTGCCTCCGAATTTCCTGACAAAAGCGCCGTCGGAGCGGTTGAAAAGGTAGATACTGCCCGAGCCGCCTCCACCATCGTCGTCGCTGGTCGCGGCGACGACGAAGTAGGTGTCGCTGATCGAGACCTTCATACCGAAGTAGTCCTCGTTGGCCGGATCCGGGGCCAAAAGAATGAAACGCTCGGCGCCCGTGGCACGATCAAAGACATAGGCCTTCCCGGCATCAAAGAACGCGCCGTTCGTGGCAAAGGGAGCTCCCGCGAGGACATCGTCTCCCTTCACCGCGACGGATTCGCCGACCTGGGCGCCCGCCTCCGGATCGGAGGCGGTGAAGGTGCGTTCGAGCGCTCCGGTGGAGGTATCGAAGACATATACGAATCCCCGTGCGTATTGGGTGGGGACGGCTGAGGAGTCTCCCGCCCGGGGAGCCCCGACCACGGCGACCGTGCCGTCGAGAGCAACGGAGGTTCCGAACAAGTCCGGATCGTTGGGGAAGCCGTCGGTTTGGTTGAAGGTCAGGATTTCGGCACCGGTGGCGAGGTTGTAGAGATAGGCCTTGCCCCGGTTCGACGCGGAGATGAATTTGTTGGGCGCTCCGACCAGGGCGAAACCCCCGTCCACGGCGAGCGCCGCGCCGAATTCCATTCCTTCGCCCGCATCTGAGGCGGTGAGGCGGCGCAGGAATGACCCGTCCGCCGCATCGAAGACATAGGCCGCGCCGCCGCTGAGGCGGCGTCCCTTGGTGGCGATGACGAAGTAGTCCGGATCGAGAGCGACGATGGGCTTGAGATCGCCGCCAGCGGTGTTCCAGAGCGCGTTCTCCGAATGCGTGATCGTCCGGACAATGGTGTAGGGATCGGCGTGGGCAGGCAATGACAGGGATGCGGCGGCGGATGCCAGGAGGAAGAGACGTTTCATGATCGGATGAGGGTGAGAGTGGTGATGCGGGAAGTGTTTCCGGCCCCGTCGATGGCGCGGACGCCGATCTGGTTCCGGCCGGGGCGGAGCGTGGCTTTGAAACTCCATTTCGATCCGCCTTTGGCCCGTACGAAGCGGCCGTTTCCGACGCGGTATTCGATGCGTTTAACAAAGACATTGTCCGCGGCCGATCCCTTCACGGTGAATCGCGCGCTGCTCGCTCGGATCGTGCCGCCCTTGGCCAAACGCACCGTTGGCGGCGCGAGGTCGGGGCGCAGGAGGAACCCGCGCGACTTTCCTTGGGGATTCGTGCCATTTCCGACGATCCAGCCGGAATCGTTGATCCCGTTGGCGATGGTGAGGAGCCAACCGGATCCGGGTTTGACGAGCCGGTTTAGGTCGGCGACGCCGCCGTTCGCGAATCGCACCGCGCGGGAGACGCCGTTCGTGTCGAAGCTGTAGCCGACGGCGACGCGATTGGAGTTCAGCGCCATGGCCTCGCTTTGTCGGGCGAGAGTGCCGAGGTTGATGGTGGTGCCGGTGTCGGCCCGGTAGAGGAAGGCGCGGTGGAAGGCCGACCCCAGGACGTCCGAGTAGCCGACGATGTCGCTGTTGGCGTTGATTGCGTTCGCGCAGGCCTTCGGTCCTCCCAAATCGGGGAGCGAGGTCTCGGTTCCGGAGGCGATTCGGAACGCTTCGTAGACGTTGGTGCCCGCGACCTGCGCTGTTCCGACGATGATTCCAAGGTCGTTGATGCCCTTCGCGATGACATTTCTTCCCTGTTGGAAACCAGGGGATGCGTAGGTGTTGCCGCTGCCCGCGAACGTGGAGTCGTACGGGACGCCGTTGAACGAAGCGGTGTAGGTGCCGCAGACCCGGCCCGAAGCGTTGATCCCCGTCGCGGTCGTCGAACCGCCGAAGGGATGATTGACTTGGCTGGGAATCGCATTGACGGCAAAGATGACGCCTCTGAATCCGCTCGACCCGGCGGCGGCGCCGGCATTGTTGATGGCGAGGCCGAAGCTGGAATGTTCGCCCCCGAGGACACCGAGATCGAACATCACCCCGCTTTCCCACAGAAACGCCCGCAACACCCCGAGCGAGCCGTTCTCCGCCGTCCCCACGATCTGCCCGGTCGCGTTGATCGCATTCGCGTTGCTCGCCTCGCCACCGAGGGTGCCGAGGTCGGTGAGGGTGTATTCCTGGGCCGCTGACCGAGAGACCAGGAGGAGCACGGCAAGGAGGCTGGGGAAAGATTGTTTCATCTGGGATTTCAATCGTTCCAGGCAGCGGGATTGCAGGAATTCGACGATCGAGCGGACCATCAGGACCTCGTCACGATGACCCGTTTGGGACGGGAGGAATTGCCCGCGGTGTCCCGCGCCCGGATCTGAAGGACATTTCGCCCGGGCTTGAGTTTCGCGTTGAAGCTCCACTGGTTCGTGCCCTTGGCCTTGCGGAAGGGACCATTCCCGGGCTGGACTTGCACGGCTTCGATTACCCCTTCGTCCGTCGCGGTTCCTTTGATCTTGACCCGGGGACGAATGGTGGAGATTCCCTTCACCGCCGGTTTCACCACCGGGGCCTTGCGGTCCGGGTCGAGCAGAAAGGCGCGCCCCTGTCCGTTGAAGGTGCCGTAGCCGATGATCTGGCCGCGCTCGTTGATGCCGTTGGCATATTGCAGGTTCCACCCGGAGTTCGGCGGGAGCATCGTGTTGAGATTGACCATCGTCGCATTGCGATAGAGGAAGGCGGCTTCGGTACCGGCGCCCCCGGTCAGGCTGACGCCCACGATGTCGCCGGAGTCGTTGATGGCATGGGCGTAGCTGTTTCCCCCGAGGGAGCCGAGCGATGTGTTGGTGCCGTTGAAGCGGACGAAGGCGCGCTCGGCACCGCCGGGAATGCTCGACCAGCCGACAATGCGGCCAGAGTTGTTGATGTCCCGGGCCTCGGAATTCGTGCCGCCGAGGTCGCCGATGTTGATCATGTTTCCGCCGGTGAAGACGAATGCCTTTCTCGCTGCGTCGCCTGCGATCAGGGAACTGCCCACGATGTCACCGCTCTCGTTGATTCCGAAGGCCCGGTTCTCGGAACCACCGAGGGTCGCCATGAGGACGGGGATCAGAGGAACGAAACCCGGTTGCCGGAAGGCGCGGACCAACGGCTGCTGGCCCGGGTTCGGGTTGACCACATCGACAAACCCGGCCGCCTCTCCTCCCCCCCGGTCATTGTTGCAGGTGGCGCTGCCGTTGGAAGTTGCATTGGGACTGATATCGCTGTTGAAAGGAGCCGCGACCCGGCTGAACTGCGTCGCGCGATAGTCACCTCCAGCATCCTGGGCCGAGCCAACCACATCGCCATCCTGGCTGATCGCGGTGGCGATGCTGGCGTTTCCACCGAGGGTGCCGAGGTCGGTCATGACGCCGTTCACCCACAGGAAGGCGCGCTCCGTTCCTGCCGAATTCTTCGCGACGCCGACGACTTCACCTTTCTCGTTGATTCCGCGGGCATCGCTGGAGTTGCCGCCGAGGGTGCCGAGGTTTTTGGGGATGTAGACCGTCTTGATCTGGGCGGTGAGCGGAAAGGTGCCCGCAACGGCGATGAAGCCGAGGAGGATTGATGAGGTTCGTTTTGATGGATTCGGGTTCATGTTTGGATTTGGTGAAATGAAGAGGTTCAGGAGTCGGAAGGCGGGTTCACCGTCGGCGGATGCGGATTTTCGTGGGTTTGCTCGTTCCCCCGGGCCCCTTCGCGAGCACGGTGATGATTGAGTTCCCCGGAGGGATCGCGGCGGTGAAGCGCCAGCGGGTCGTGCCGCGCGCCTTCTTGAACTTGCCCCGGTTGCCGACGCGGTAGAGGACCTCGGAGAGGGAGATCGAGCCCTCGCCTTTGATCGTAATGTTGCGTTTCAAATCGGGCACGAAGACCGTCTTTTTCCCGGCGATCCGAAAAGAGAGTGGGGGGGAGAGGATGAAACTGTGTGGATAACCGTTCTTGATTCCCTTGCCGACGATCTGTCCGAAACGATTGATGCCGTTGGCTTCGGTCAGGACCATGCCGGTGCCCGCGGGAAGCAAACTGTTCAGGTCGATCATTGCTCCGTCCTTGTAAAGAAAGGCGCGCCGGTCGTCGTTCGCGTCCTCGTACCAGCCCACGACATGGCCAAGGGCGTTGATCGCATTCGCCTGGCTGTTGAGAGCCGCGAACGGACCGCCGGCGGCGAGGTCGATGATGGTTGAACTGCCGACCTTGGTTAGGAAGGCGTGCCTCAGTGCATCACCCGGCAGGTAACCCCAGCCGACGATCTGTCCGGAGATATTGATCGCGGTGGCCGAAGCAGCGAAGCCGCCGAGGGTGGGCAAGAGGGTTACGCCGACCTCGGTGCCCTTGCGGACGAAGGGGCGAAAGTCGCTGTCAGAAAGCTTGACCTGCCCCACAAACTCGCCCGGGTCGTTCACCCCGTTGGCTTGAATGGTGAAGCCTCCGTAGCCCGTGCGAATCGGGGTGCCGGTTCCCAACTGGCCCCATTGAGTTGCCTGGGTGGAGGTACTGGCCGGAGCGGCGTGGTCAAGACCGACGATGATCAGACCGTCGCCAGTAACACCTTTCGCCTCGCTGTCGCGATCGGGGGCGGGCCCGAGGGCACCAAGATCCGTCAGAAAACCCGGATTCCTCTTGTAAACGAATGCGCTCCGGTTTCCGTTCCCGGGCTTGATGAGGTAGCCGACGACGGCGTTTCCGGTGAAGTCGATCGCGTTGGCCACCGCGTCGTAACCGCCGGGGACAGGAAGCAGAAAAATGCCCCCGGCCTTCGAGTAGAAATAAGCATAGCCGGGAATCGCGAGGTTCGCCGACCAAACGTAGCCGCAGACTTCTCCCCGGTCGTTGATGCCCGTGGCGGCGGTATCGCCTCCGTTCGTTCCGAGATCGGTGAGGACGTAGGGTGCGGCCCGACAAGGGATCAGGGCGAAGGCAAGGAGCAGCGCGAGCCAGGGCGTTTTCATGAGCGGGAGACACGCAGGGTTTGGATCTTCGATTTCCGCCCACCCAGATCGACGGCACGGACCTGGATGCGGTTGAGACCCGGCTTGAGGCCGCGGGCGGTGAAGGTCCATCTCACGGAGCCCTTGGCCTTGCGGAAGGGCGAGGAGCCCACCTTGACCTCGACAAAATCAACCTTGAGGTCGTCACGTGCGGTGCCGGAGAGGCGCAGGCTGGAGGAGGCGACGGTGCGGGACTTTGCGCCTTTCACGACCAGCTTGGGGACTTCGTCGGTCAGGCGGAAACGTGAAACACGGCTCAAGCCCCCATCCACCACATAAAGGAGACCCAGGCCGAGGCCGACTCCGTTCGGAGCAAAGAACTGTCCCGCTCCAGATCCCGTGGTCCCGATGGTATGGAGAAAGCGCCCGTTGGCGGTGAAAACCTGGACCCGATCGTTGTCACTGTCCGGAACATAGACGAAGCCGCTGCCGCCGACCTCGGGGTTTCCCGGGTTTTTGAACTCACCGGGACCGTTTCCCTCCGAACCCCATCCCATCTGGAAGGCGCCGGTCGGGGAAAAGCGCTGAATGCGGTCGTTTCCTTCCTCGGTGACGTAGACCGTTCCATTTGTGGGATTGACGGCGATTCCAAGCGGCTCATCGAAGTTGCCCGACGCAAAACCGGGGCCCCCCCATTGGCCGAGATAGGTCCAGGATGTCGTGAAGCGCTGGATGCGGTCGTTGTTGTAGTCGACGACATAGACCTCGTCATTGAAAGCGCTGTGGCAAATGCCGGCGGGAAAATTGAACTGCCCGTTTCCTCCCCCGAGCGATCCGAATTGGGCCTCGAAGAAAGGGAATTCGCCGCCGCCGATGCGCCACACCCGGTGATTTTCCGTATCACTCACGAACACGTCGCCGGAGATTCCGGGACTTTTCCAAATCCCGAACGGCTTGTTGAACTGGCCGATCCCGGCCCCGGCGGTTCCGAATTTGGATAGAAACGTTCCGTCGCCCGTGAATCGTTGGACGCGGTTGTTGAACATGTCGACGACATAGACCTCCCCGGATGAATCGACGGCGATGTCGTTGGGGACGAGGAACTGCCCGTCCCCCGTGCCCTGTGCTCCGAACGAATCCAAAAACACCGCCTTCTGCGCGAACAACCCAGGCGCGCCGAGCGAAAGGGCGAGGATGATCGAGAAAGGCGGGCGGAAAACAGTCATCTTCCGGGTTCCACCGGAATCACCGGCGGTGATTACCGGAAATCGCGCCCATTTCCGAAAATCTTCCGCCCCTAACTTTCGATTAGGTTCCCACGACCCCCGTTTCAACGGCTGGAAATTCCTCCCGCAGCGGTTATCCAGTGTATCCGTGAACCCCGCCAGCGAAGGAACCGGATCGCCCGTGGTGTCTCCCGTCGAATGGGAGCGTCGGCTCCTCGCCATGCACGGAGCGACCGACGCGGACGAGTTCATCGAGGCGGTCTTCCGGCTGCTAGAGGCCACCGTTACCTGTCGCTTCGCCCTCGCCAATCTGCGCAACCTCGACGGTGTGCCGTTGCTGGCACGGGATTCGCTGGGAAGGGAATTCGGACCTGACTACATGGAACGGTTTTTCAAAGCCAATCCGACAGTCGGATACGTGCTGAAGCGCCCGGGACTGCGCGTCCTCCATACCAAGGATTCCCTGCCGCCCGAAGCCGTTCTCCGGACGATGCCGTTCTACACCGAGTTCATGCAGCCCGAAAATTGGAGGCACAGTGTCGCCCTGTTTTTCTGGGGCTTCTTTCCACCGCTGCCACAGAATGTCTTTTGCGTCTTCCGCAGCGAGGAGGATCCCGACTTCGACGAAAACGATCTCGCCCGGCTCCGCCTCGTCCATCCCCACATCGGCACCGGGCTGAAGCGGATCAAGAAGCAGCTCAAATCGCGCTCGAACGACGACCGCATCACCGCCCTCCTCAATTCCCTGCCCGGCAACGCGACCCTGCTCGACTGGGACCTCCGCATCACCCATCAAAGCACTTCCGCCCGCCGTCTCAGCGCCGTCTGGATGGATCGCGGTAACGAATCGCTCCCGCGGAATCTCGAACTCCCCCCCGATGTCCTCGCCACCTGCGCGGAGATGAAGGAAGCCTGGCGGGAGGCGCTCCGGCTTGATCCAGGGGCGACCCTGCTGAAGTCTTCGACCGTGGTCCATCCCCGGCTTCCCGGATTGAGCGCTGAAATCAGCCTCGTGCTCGAGCAGGATTCCGTCCTCGCCCACCCGGGATTCCTCGTTCGCTTCATTGATCGGATCTTACCTGAGTCCGATGTCCCGGATCGCTGGACCACCGAGCTCGACAGGCTGACCCAGGCCGAGCGCGAAGCCGTCGTCCTCGTCGCGCGTGGTCACGACAATGCCGAAATCGCGGAACAACTCGGCATCAGCGTCGCGGCCGTGAAACTGCGGCTTCATGGGGCGTTCAAAAAACTCGGGGTCTCGCGTCGTTCCCAACTCATTGCGAAACTGCGTTGAGCCCTTCCGCCGCCCCATGACCCTTCAATCCGACAGGTGACAACAGGCGTCTCCTCGCTTCCACACGACCCAGTGGACCTTGCTATTGAATGCCGGGTCCTCCGGTGATGGACGCGAGGCGGCGATGGAGGAGTTTTGCGGCGCCTACTGGTATCCTATTTACGCCTTCATCCGTCGGCGCGGCACCGCTCCGGAGGACGCGCGCGATCTCACCCAGGCCTTCTTTGCCAAGCTCATCGCCGACGACTGGCTCGCCGGAGTCGAGCGGCGCGAGACGCGCTTCAGCACCCTCTTGCTCACCGTCCTGAAGAATTTTCTCATCAACGAACACGCCCGCGACACGAGCCAGAAGCGGGGTGGGGGAGCGGTCCCACTCTCGATCGAGTTGGCCCGGGCCGAGGGCTGGTTCGACGCGGAACCGACTTCCGGAGAGTCGCCCGAGCGCATCTTCGAACGTCGTTGGGCTCTCGCCGTGCTTGATGCCGCGCTCGCCCGTTTGCAGAGGGAATGTGCGCTCACCGGCAAAGCGCGCTGGTTCGAGATCCTCGGCCCGTTTCTTTCCAACGAACCACAAGCGGGGGATTACGAGAAGGCGGGCACCCTCCTCGGTCTCGAGCGGGGCGCGGTCGCGGTCTCGGTCCATCGTTTGCGACGACAATATCGGGAGGTCCTGCGCGAGGAAGTGGCCGCAGGCCTGCATGATCCCGAACGGATCGACGAAGAAATGAACCACCTTCGACAAGCCCTGGGGCCCTGATTGCGATTTCATCGGTAATCTTCCCGGCCTGATCCGGTGGAACCTTCCAGTTCGAACCCTTCGGGTCGAACCCTCTTCCATGTCCGATCCAACCCTGTCGATTTCCTGCAAGACCTGTGGCGCGATTTTGCCGTCAGGGGGGACGTCGGGACATTGTCCGATCTGCCTGCTCGAGCGTACGCTGGCGAGCGATGAGGAGCCCTTCGCGGACGAACCGTGGACGAAACTCGGCGGCTGCGATCTTTACGAGGAAATCGGCCGCGGCGGGATGGGCGTGGTCTATCGGGCGCGGCAGCGCGACCTCGGGCGCATCGTCGCCGTGAAGGTGCTGCTCGATGCGGGTTTCGCCTCGGGCGCGCAGAAGGAGCGATTCCGTCGCGAAGCCGGGTCGGTGGCGAAGCTGCGCCATCCCGCCATCGTCGCGATTCACGATACCGGCGAATCGGACGGCCTGCCCTGGTTCAGCATGGATTATCTGGAGGGGCCCGCTCTCGAACAGGCGGTGCGGCGGAAACTCCCGACGGGACGCGAGGCGGCGCTCCTGGTGAGGGAACTCGCCGGTGCCGTCGATCACGCCCACGCCCGTGGCATTCTCCATCGCGACCTGAAACCCTCGAACGTGCTCCTCGATGGTGCGGGCCGTCCTCACATCACCGATTTCGGAATCGCGGTGAATCTTTTCGAGCGCATCACTTCCGATCCGGGTCTCACCCGCACCGGCCAGAGCCTCGGCTCCCCCGGTTACGCGGCTCCGGAATTGGTGCTCGGTCAGGGTGCCGACGAGCGGTCGGATGTCTACGGCCTCGGTGCGATTCTTTATCATCTCCTCACCGGACGGCCGCCGCATCAGGGAACGACCTTGGAAAGTATTCTTCGCCAGGTGCGCGAGGATGATCCGGTGCCGCCGTCGCGCCTCGTTCCCGGAGTCGCGCGCGATCTGGAGACCATCGCGATGAAATGTCTCCGCAAATCCCCGCGGGACCGTTACGAGAGCGCCCTCTCGCTCGCGGACGATCTCGGCCGCTGGCTCGACGGGAGTCCGGTAAAGGCGCGTCCGCTTGGGCCGGTCAGGTCTGCCACCCGATGGTGCCGGCGTCGACCCGCCGTGGCCACCCTGATCGCCGCCCTCGTCGCGCTCGCAGCGACCGTCACGGGAGGTTCGCTCGTCTACGCGAAGCGCCAGGCCATGCTCGAGCGTCGCGCCATGCTTCTCGGTGAGGCGCGGAAATTCAACGCCTCGACCGACGCGGGAGCCCGGGATGCCGCGGTCGAGGCCTTGCGGGAAGCGTGGCGAATCGCGCCCTCCCTGGATCTGCGGACCGAGGCGATCGCGGCGCTTTCGCGGCCGGAGTGGACGTCAATGCCTCCGCGCGCTTCATCCGAACCGGTGGAAGGTTTGGAGGATCCGTTCGCGTCGGGTGACGGGGCGAGGCGGATCCGATGGACTGCTGGCGGGGCCGAAGTGATCGAGTCCGCGACGGGTTCGGTCGTCTGCCGATTCCCTGGCTTCTCCGAGGGATCCCATGGATGCTTCGACGACACCGGGCACCGGCTCGCGCTCGTCTCCGCGGGCGGCGAGATCGTCGAGGTGAGGTCGCTGCAGGGTGGAGAACTGCTCACGACCCTGCGGCACGAAGAGCCGGTCACCGGCCTCGACTGGTCGGGCGAACTCATCGCCACGGGATGCGCGAACCGCTTCGTCTACGTCTGGAAAGCGGACGGGGAACCACTCCATCGCCTCATCGGCCATGAAGCCTCGCGCTTGACCGTGGCCTTCCGTCCCGGCACCGGCGAGCTGGCGAGTGTCGCCGAAGATTCCATCGTGCGCCTTTGGCACGCGGGGCGCGGGATCGAGCTGCTCTCGGCATGCAGCCACGATTGGAATGGCCCACCGGCCATCTGGAGCCGGGACGGGACGAGCCTCCACTTCCGGTCCTACGATGGTTCTCAACATCTCGGGCTCATGCTGCGGCAGCCCCGCCACGTCCGCGTCCTGACATTGTCAGAAGATTTGCCCGGGCCGGAGGGGATTGCAACGATGGATCTCAGTCCGTCCGGCGACCTCGTCTCGACCTCCGACGATGGGTTCTGCCATCTCCGTGAGGCCTCTTCGGGCCGGATCCTCGCCAAGATTCCCAAGGGAGCCAAGGAATGGGTCGTGACGCGGTTCTCTCCCGATGGGGAAACACTTTGGTTGAGCGGATGGGACCGTGGATGCACCCCCTATTCCGTCATCCGCGATGCCGTCGGGATCCGGCTCGGTGAACCCGGCGAGCCGCGTTTCGGACCAGGAAACCTGCTCCGCACGATCTCCCGCGACGGTGAACGTTTCGTCTTCGGGAACAACTCAAGAGGGGAGTTCGTCGTCGCCAGCCGATCGGGAGAAAAGCCGGTCCGGATCAAACAGGCCGCCGTTCTCAACGCGGCGCTCTCACCCGACCAACGCCTCCTCGCGACTTCGACTTTTGCGGGAGACGGCATCACCCTATGGAGCCTGCCGGAAGGAAAGAGGCTCAAGAAGCTCGCGGCAGCCGGGACGAGCAGTGAATTCTGGTTCGGTGAGGATGGCACCACTCTGACGATCGGTGCCAGTGGAGGTGCCGTGCGATACCGGACCTCGGACTGGACTCTGGATCCATCCTTTCCCCTCGGCGTGCTTCTGGAAGGAGCGGTTCCCTCTCCCGATGGCCGGATCATCGCCTGTCGCGAGGGGCAGAGCGTCGTCCTCCGCGATGCGGACAGCCTCGTCGTGCGATCACGGCTACCGGCACCCGCCCTCGCCGGATGGATGGGACGGGCCCAGATTGCCTTTTCCAGAGACGGTCTCACCCTTGCGGCAAAGGCGGCGTCGGGAACGGTGACGGTCTGGAATCTGCCCGGTCTCGAAGCTGAGCTCGCCGAGCTGTTTCAGATAAAGAGCGCGGACTGAACCCTGTTAGGTCGACGACCCAACCCTGTCAGGTCCCAGCATCGAGGCCGGTCCGGAAGTCTTCGAACTCGTTCTCGTCCATCTCGAGCAGTTGCGAGGCGGAGGGGAAGCGGCCCTCTTGCACATCGGCGATGTATTCGCGGAAGGCGGCGACGCGCTCCTCCTGGAGGCGGCGGTATTCGGCGAGAAAGTTACGGTAGGCCTTGGCGTGGCGGGGGAGCCGCTCGTCGTATTCGCCGAGGATGTCGTCGGAGAAGAGAAACTGGGTGTCGCAGCCGGAGCCGGAGCCGAGCGACATCAGAAGCATGGTGGTGCGGCTCGAAAGGAAGGCGGCGAGCCGATGAGGCACGATCTCGATCTCGGCGGCGTAGGCTCCGGCATTTTCGATATCCTTCATCCGCCGGAAAAGCTCGCGGGCTTCGGTCGCGGTTTTGCCGATGGCCCGGTATCCGGTCCAGGTGAAGTGGCGGGGGACAAATCCGATGTGGCCGACCACGGGGATGCCCTCGCGGGCCATGGCTTCAATGATGAAGGGGCTGGCCGAGCAGTAGACCGAACTGGCGCCCATCTCGAGGGCTCGGAAGCCGGTCCGGATCGCTTCCTCGGGCGTGGCGAGTCCGTGCGGCGTGGACCCGGAGATGAAACTCTGCGGGGCGGCGGCGACGAGAAGCGGCAGACGCGCCTGGGCTTCCGGCGTGTCGAAGGGGCAACTCATCAAATCGACTCCGGCGGCCTCGGCGGCCGCAGCTTCCTCAGGTGACTTCACGTGGATGTGGGTGAGGACACGCTTGCCCTTGAGGCGGCGGAGGTCGTGGACGGTGTAGCGTTTGCGGGGGCGGAGCATGGGTCCAAGGCTAGTGAGCTTTTGCCTCGCTGGCAATGGCAGGATCCAATCGCATGGCGAGCAGATCGCTGATTCTATAATTTCTAGACATTTAGGATGAATGAAGCGATGCTGGTTCGCTTTCTTCATGGCGCCGCAGCTCATCCTCGACACCCTCCTCCCGACGCTGGCTTTCGCGATGGGGGCATGCATCGGATCCTTCCTGAATGTGGTGATCTACCGCATTCCGAACGGGATGAGCGTGGATGAGCCTCGCCGGTCTTTTTGCCCGAGTTGCAAGACGCAGATCCCGATCCGCCTGAACATCCCGTTGGTTTCGTGGCTCTGGCTGCGAGGCAAGTGCAAGTGGTGCGGCACGAAGATCGCCTTCCGTTACTTCATGGTGGAACTGTTGACCGCGATCTGTTTTCTGGCGCTCTACCAGATCGGGATCGTTCCCTTTGGGCTGCAGGGGGTGGTGGCCCTGTGGATTCTGGCCTCGCTGCTGATCGCGGCGACCTTCATCGACTTCGATCATTTCATCATCCCCGACTCGATCACGATCGGGGGCACGGTTGTCGGCTTGATCGCGAGCTTTGCGGTGCCGATGCTCCACGGGGAGACGGTTTGGTGGCGGGGCGGCGTGATGGGGCTGATCGGTGCGGCGATCGGGTTCGGCTTTCTTTGGCTGATCGTGTTGATGGGCAAGATGCTCTTCGGGAAGATCCACCATCGCTTCGACGAGCCCGCCGCCTTTGAAATCTCGCAGCCGGGAGGGGAGGAGGAACCCATCATCATCCAGCTCGGTGATCACCGCTACGAGTGGCACGAGGTGTTCTTCCGCAAGTGGGACCGGCTGGAACTGGAGATCCAGGAGTTGGCATTCGATGACGAACCGAAGGCTTTCAAAACCTTCCGCGTGCTCGGCGATGCGCTGGAACTCGACGGCGGACGGATCGAACTCGAATCGGTGAAAAAGGTCACTGGCCGGATCACCTCGGCGGTGGTGCCGCGCGAGGCGATGGGCTACGGCGACGTCAAGTTCATGGCCATGATCGGAGCCTTCCTCGGCTGGCAGGCGGTGCTGTTCACGGTGTTTGCCGCTTCGGTGGTCGGAGCGGTTGTGGGCCTGTTGCAAAAGGGCGTCTTCCGTGAGCAATGGTCGCGTCCCCTGCCTTTCGGTCCGTATTTGACCCTCGGCGCGTTTCTTTGGATTTTCACCGGTCCGGCGATCTGGATCTGGTACATCGGACTCCTGCGAGGGGCGATGGGGAAAGTATAATCCGCGGCCGTGAGCATCGATCTGGAGTCCCTACGGCGCACGGTCTGGTTGGCAGCGGACGGGCAATCGGTCGGCATCATCGACCAAAGGCTCCTCCCGTTTTCCTTTGAAACCGTGACGCTTCGGAGTGGTGCGGACGCCTGCATGGCGATCCGCGAGATGTTGGTCCGCGGGGCCGGTTGTATCGGAGTGGTGGCGGCCCACGGGATGTTTCTCGCCGCCCGTGAATGTGCTGGAGCAGGGCTTTCGGGCGGGGCGTTTGATGCTGCGCTGGCGCGGAAGGGCGATGAGCTGCGTGCGACCCGACCGACCGCGGTGAATCTGGCATGGGCGGTCGAGCGACAGCTCGCCGCGGTGGCAAGGGTGACGGCTGCGACCGACAAGGTGACGCTCGCACGGGAGACGGCAGTCGAGATCGCCAATGAAGATGTCGATTTCTGCCGACGGATCGGCGAGCATGGCCTGGAATTGCTGCGCGAGGCTTTTGATCGAAAAGGTGGGAAAAACCCCGTCAATATTCTGACCCACTGCAATGCGGGTTGGCTGGCTTTCGTTGAATATGGTTCGGCGACGGCTCCGATCTATGCGGCGCATGCGGCGGGTCTGCCGGTGC
This sequence comes from Verrucomicrobiales bacterium, assembly GCA_041917795.1. Classification (GTDB taxonomy): domain Bacteria; phylum Verrucomicrobiota; class Verrucomicrobiia; order Verrucomicrobiales; family DEV007; genus Arctic95D-9. Next base: position 298,857 of record JAYRWX010000027.1, on the reverse strand, counting down.
ACGTTTGGGTCGATGAAACCCGTCCTCGTAATCAAGGGGCCCGCCTCACGGCTTGGGAGCTGGCCCGAGCGGGAGTTCCTCATACCGTGATCTGCGACAATGTCGGCGGGCATCTGATGCAGCATGGCCAAGTCGATCTCGTCATCACCGGCGCGGACCGGGTCACCCGTAGCGGCGACGTCGCCAACAAGATCGGGACCTACCTCAAGGCCCTGGCGGCGAAGGACAACGGAGTGCCTTTTTACGTGGCGTTGCCTTCGAGCACCTTCGATTGGGAGATCACGGATGGGGTTTCGCAGATCCCAATCGAGCAGCGCGGCGGCGAGGAGGTGGCGAGGATGAGCGGTGTTGCCGATGGAGAAAGCGGCGAGCGCGAGTTCCGCGTGGTCCGTGAGGATAGTCCGGTCGCGAACTATGCTTTCGATGTGACGCCGGCGAGACTCGTTACCGGGCTCATCACTGAACGAGGCATTTGCGCGGCAAGCGAAGCCGGGATACGGTCACGGTTTCCCGAACATGCCCGTTAAGATCGATCCCAAGCTGCACCAGGAGCGCAAACCGCCTTGGATCCGGGTGCGTCTGCCCAACAATCCGGTGTTCTGGGACACCAAAGGGCTGATCGAGGATCTCAAGCTCGTCACGGTCTGCGAAGAAGCCCAGTGCCCGAACCGGTGGGAATGCTGGGGGCAGGGGACCGCGACCCTGATGATCGCCGGGGATCGTTGCACCCGCGCCTGCGGCTTCTGCGCGGTCGATACGCGGCGTCCGCTGCCGCTTGAGGCGGACGAACCGGATCGCGTCGCCGAAGCTGTGGCGCGCATGAACCTGAATCATGTCGTGATCACTGCGGTGGCCCGCGACGACCTGCCCGATGGCGGCGCCTGTCACTTCGCCAACGTGATCTACAAGGTGCGCGAGCGGAATCCCGCCACGGTGATCGAGGTGCTGGTGCCTGATTTCATCGGACGCGATGACTCGCTCTGGGTGGTGATCGAGGCAGCCCCCGCGATCTTCAACCATAACCTGGAAACCGTGGAGCGGCTGACACCGGTGGTGCGATCGAAGGCGGAGTATTGGCGCTCGTTGAAGGTGCTGCTGACCGCCCGGGAGATGGCGGAGAAAATGGGCCGCCGCTGTGCCACGAAGAGTGGCATCATGCTCGGTCTCGGAGAGCGCGAGGAAGAGGTTTTGAAGGCGATGGACGATCTGCGTGATCACCGCGTCACCGTGCTGACCCTGGGCCAGTATCTGCGTCCCTCACCGAAGCACCTGCCGGTGGTCGATTACATCGAACCCTCCGTCTTCGACCGTTATCGTGAGATCGCTCTGGGGAAAGGCTTCCGCCATGTCGCGTCGGGGCCCTTGGTACGGAGTTCCTATCACGCCGCCGATTTCAAACCCGAGCTCGACCCGCTCGCCTGAGGCGCGGGCCGACCTGGCCCGGGATGGAGCAAAAACGCCATGAAATTGCGATTTCGGGTGGCCGGAACCATGCTATCGTTCGCGCGTGTGGCCTTCGGGCGGGAGATGCCCCGGGCAAACACCTCACACAACACGAAACCCACTGACGCTCAACTTTCACCGTGAGACCGACCCGGAAATTGTGAATCCCGATCGATGAGCGCCGCCTCTTTGTTTTTCAGGACTTTCTTGCTTGCGACCTTCACGCTCTCGCTGTTGGCGGGAACGATCATCACGGATTATTACCTGCGGCACGAGGTCTCCCGCAAGGCGAAGCGCTACCTCGCGGAACGCGGGGTGGAGCTGACCACGGCGAGTTCGATCAGCGCCGCCTCGAAAGGTGAGGTCGAACTGCTCGAGCAGCTTGAATACGCCGGAATCGGACTGGGAACCGGGGATGCCCACGGCGTGACGCCCCTGCTCGCCGCGATCCGTTCCGGCAGCCGGCCCTCGATCGACTTCCTGATGGAGCGCTCGACCGTGACGGAAACGATCGACCGCATGTCCGAGCCGGATCGCGAGACGCCCTTGGCGGCGGCGCTCCGGAGCCGCGATTTTGACCTGGCTGCAAGGATCCTCGAAAAGGGCGCCAAGCTCGAGGTGGATGTCGAAGCCGGGGTTCCGTTCCTTCTCGCGGCAGTGCGTTCGGAAGACCACGAGATGATTGAATTTCTGATCACCAAAGGGGTGAACGTGGATTACGCGGGAGCCCAGCCGGTCACGCCTCTGGCCGCCGCCGCGGATGGCGGCAAACTTCCGCTGATGAAGCGTCTCATCGAAGCGGGCGCCGACCCGAACGCCCGCGGCGAATCAGGCAAGCCCCTCTTGGTGGAGGCGGTCAAGGAGGGCAACCTGGCGAAATTCGATCTTCTGCTTTCGAGCAAAGCCGACGTGAATCTGAAGACTCGCGACGGTCATTCCGGTGAAGTGACGGCCCTTACTTTCGCCGTGGCGAGGGGCGATGTCGGCATGCAGGATGCGCTGCTGAAGGCGGGGGCCACTCCGAGTGTCTCGGGTATTGGCGGGGATCCGCTGCTTTACGAAGCGGTTGCGGATGGAGATGGAGATCTCACCACCAGACTCCTCAAGCACGGTGCCAAATGCGAGGTCTGGTCGGCCGAAAAGGTTTCACCCCTGCAAGAGGCGGTCTCGCAGGAGAATCTCGATCTGGTTGATGTGCTGCTTGGCGCGGGAGCGGATCCGTCCTTCACCGAATCGTCGCGGCCCTCGGCCCTCGACGCCGCGGTGGAGTTGGGGAATGTTGCAATGGCGCACCAGTTGATCGCGGCTGGGGCGAAGTGGGATCCCCAGACGATGTTGGCGAAGTCCTACGCCCTTCGCGACGATCCGCTGATGAGCCTGCTTCTCACAAAAGGCGCCGACCCGGAGGCGAAGGTCGCGGAGTCCGGTGAACGGGTTTTCGACGTGGCGGTGCGGGAAGGTTCAACCGGAGCGGTGCGCACGCTTTTGGCCGCCGGTGCGAAGATCGGCGACAATCTCTGGGCGGCCCTCTTGACCGGGCAGGACGACTTGATCCGCTTGATTCTCAAGGCGGGTGCGAATCCCCGCCAGCCCGGTCCCAACGGACAGGACCCGCTCGATTTTTGCCTGACCAACGGGCGTTATGCGGCCGCACGCATCCTGCTCGACGGCGGCGCCAATCCCAATGCCCGCTTTGATGCCAACGAGACCTGGCTCTCCAAGTCGATCCGCGAGGGCAATCAGGACGTCGCTCTCGCTCTGGTGGAGAAGGGGGCCGCGGTGAGGGGAATCCGCGCCAGCGACGGGCATACCCTGATCGGCTGGGCCTTGGCGCACAAAATGACACCGGTGGCGGTCGCTTTGGTGAAGGCCGGAATCGATACCGAAGAACTTGAGAAGCTCCCGGCACGCTCCGAGTTCCGGAACAAATTCGAAAGCACAACCTTCCGCTATCACCTCGAGAGCGACCGGGGCATCCGTCCGGTCATGATGGCCGCGGCGCAGCGGAATCATGAGGTGTTGCAGGCGCTGATGGATGCCGGTGCAAAGGGCAACTCCTACTCGAGGCGGTATCTGACCGCGGCTTCGATCGGGGCCTGGTTCAAGGACACGAAGATCCAGCAGATCGCCCTGATCGGCCACGTCCCGGATCCGCAACCGCGCATGGTGGTGGTGGACCTTTCGAGCCAGCGGGTCACCCTCTATGAAAACGGTGTGGCGACCTTTTCGACGCCTTGTTCAACCGGTCGCTCAGGCTATCGCACGCCCACTGGCGAATACGTGATCAGCGACAAGCACCGGCATCACACCTCGACGCTCTATCATTCGAGCATGCCCTACTTCCAGCGTTTCAGTTTCAGCGCGTTCGGTTTGCATGTGGGTCAGCTCCCCGGATATCCGGCCTCGCACGGGTGCATCCGACTTCCCTACAACGGTGCCCAGCATCTCTTCGGGAAACTCGAGGTCGGCGATTATGCCCTGATCCAGGAGTGATCAGGACTCGGGCCAGGATTTCAGATTCCGGCCCAGATAAACTCCGAAGCGCTTCGGCGGGTCGTTTTGCAGTCGGGCGGTGAACTCTCCGAGCCGTTCGACGTTTTCAAAACAAGCAGCGAAGCGCTTCGGCAGCTTGTCGTTTTCCGGGTAGATGACGAGGGCGTTCTCACCGACCCGAGCAGGACCTTGGGTGAGGTTCCACATCTCGTATTGCGAGTTGATTCCGGGTTTCGGATCGAGGTTCATCACTCTCGGTCGGTCAGGGAGGTGAAATGCCAGGTGGCTTGCCAGATCGCGGTGCCCGATCATGAGGATGAAGGCGGCCCCGGTGGTTTCATCCCGTTCGCGGAAGGTTTGCAAGCCCGTGGCCAGTTCCCCGTATCCGATCAGCCTGCGGTTCGGGTCGGCTCCGTTCCCCGCCTTGCCCATGGCGTTGAAAAGTGGAGGCGCCGCATAAAAATAGACGGAGAGCCCGATCGAAAAGGCGAGCGTTGCGGGCAGAAGCCTCCGCCAGGCGACCGGTGGAAACTTCGCAAGGAGGGCTCCGGAATACCATGCCGCGACGAGCACGAAGCCGGCGAGGTAGTACACCGCCGCCCAGTTGGGTTGCAGTTCCTGCCGCAGGGCGAGCACGAGCATCACTGCGAGGGGGAGCGCCCCGAAAAACAGCAGGAATCGATGCCCGCGGGGCGCGCGTCGCAGAAGGGGCAGGCCGCCAAGACAGAGGGAAAAGAGGACGAATGCCGTCCCAGGAGAGAGCACCCCGAGCTGGGTGCCAAGGAAAGAGAAGAAGTCTTCAATCCGCTCGAGGACCACGTTGCCACCATGGGTTCGCGCTTCGAAATGATGGCTGGTGTGCTGAAAGGTGATCCAATCGTGTCGGGCATTCCAGACGAGCGGTGGGACCAGGGAGAGGTAGGAGAGAAACATGCCGGCGAGCAAGAGACCCCGGCGCTTCCACGGAGTTCCGCCATCAGAGACCGCGAGGAAGAGGGCCGCGATTATTGGAAACAGCATCATCATCTGCTTGCAGAGATGCCCGAGCGCGAGCACCACAAACAGGGTCAAAAAGGATGCCGCTCCCCCTTTTCCATTCGCGCAGCGCCAGAACATCCACAGCGCCATCGACCAGAAAAACACCAGCGGCGCGTCGATGGTGAGGAAGTAGGAAAGCACCGCGTTGGCCGGAGCAAATCCACCCAGCAGCGCCGCATACCATCCGGTGCGGCGATTGAAAAGCTCGGCAGCGAGAGCATAGAGAGGGAGGAGGGAAAGGGTGCCGAGCAGGCTCGCAGTGGCGCGGATCGCGAACAGTGAACCTCCCCCAACCCGATCCACGAGGGCGTAGAGCCAGGCGATCAACGGCGGCTTCGAATAATAACCGTAGTCGAGCTGGCGTCCCCAATCCCAGTAATAGGCCTCGTCACCTGCGGGACCGGCGGCAAAAAAGGCGGCGTAAAGGAGGCGGAAAAGCAGCAAGGCACCGACGAGAATGAGGGTGCGGCGAAGGAAAATGGGGGCGTTGGCGTCAACCATGCGGAGGCCTGCGGTCTGGAGTGCGGACGCGCCAACGCTGGATCAAGTTCCGCGCAATGCCAACGCTTTCCAGCTTAGGATGCGCCCGTCGGCCGGCTTTCAACGGATCCGGTTGAGAATCTTGTCGGCGGCGGATTGGGAACGGGCGTCGACATCATCCCACGACGAGTAAGTCTTGACTCCGTCGATCACTTGGGGCGCCTGCCTCGGAGACGAGGGCTGCGATGCGGAGGTCGGAGGAAACGAAGTCGACGAACCGGCCACAATCTCTCCATTCTGGATGATGGTCTCGGCACCGGTGAGGTCGATTTCCTTTTGTGGCGGTCGGATCTTGGTGAGCGGGGTCAGGATCCCGCCACCAGGGGCTTCATCCGTATCCTTCTTCTTGGTCTCCTGGGGTTTGGAATCGTCCCGGGTGATCGTGAAACTGGCCGGCTTGTCGCTTTTCACCGCGGGAGCCTCCGCCGTTGCCGGCTTGGCAGCGGGTTTGGCCGGAGCGGCTGCGGGAGTCACGGGACTGGCTTGCGGCAAAGGTTCGGCCGTAACCGGGGGCACCGCCGCGACGAGGGGATCCGCCTCCTTCTTGCGACCCATGAAGGGGATCCAGCTGCCACGCTTCGATTCGCTGGCGAAGCTCGGCTCGTCGTCGCGTTTGTCGAAGAAGCCTTTCTTCTCCTTTTCCACAACCGGCACCGGCTCAGCGGTCATCGGACGAGGAACGGAAGCAGGAGGAGCGGGTGTTGGCACGGCCAAGGGAGCGGCGGTGAGGGTTGGCGCGGCGGCAGGGGCCACGATCGGCTCGACGCTTGGAACTTCATCCTTTTTCCCGAAGCCGAAAAGGCCGCCCTTCTTCTTTTCGGCAGGCTCGGCGAGTGCCGCGGTCGTGGCCGCATCAAGCGCGGGAACGGCTGGTTGAGCCACCGGGGCTGCGGGTAGCGAGGTGGTGACTGGACGCTCCACCCGACGACCGTTTTCAATCACGTAGGAAACCGGTTCCACCTTGGTGGGTTTGCCATCCTTGAAAATGTTTTCGCTGACGCGCGGACCGTTGGCTGGAGCCGGGGCAGTCTGTTCCGGGAACAGCGCGCTCGAGATTTGTTCACGCGGCCGCGAGCCAAATCCAAGGAAGCCGCTGCCACTCTTGCGTGGAGCGTCCTGAGCCGTGGAAAGGGACGTTGCCAGCAAGGCGACTGGAACGAGAAACCGCATGAATCTAAATATAGGGGGTTGGAAGGATCACTTCAAGTGATGCTCCACCCTCATAACGTCCCACCAATCGGATCAATGGCCCTTTTTCGCGTCTTTTCCCTTCAAGGTCCCGAGGAAGGCCACCAGATCGCGGATCTCCGACTTGCTGAGCAGGGCGCTCATGGGTGGCATCGCCGAGACGGGTGGTTGACGCGTGGCGACGTCGGAGAGGGGGATGTTTCGCTCGACCATTTGGGCGGGATCGGCTGGGTCGGGCACTTTCAGCACGATGGAACTCTCGTCTTCCTTCATCAAAAAGCCGCCGAGACTCTCGCCATTTTTCAAGGTCACGAGGGAGACCCCGTAGCCAGGCGCCACTGTGGCGCTTGGGGAGACCAAGGCCTCGAGTAGATAGGTGGCAGGCTGTTTCGCGCCAATTCCCGTCAGTTCGGGCCCCGCAATGCCTCCGTCGCCGTCGAGCTTGTGGCATTTCGAGCACTGGGCGGCGGCGTGGGTGAGGAAGATCTCGCGGCCGGTGATGGGATCTCCACCTTCCAGAGCAACCCGAAACGCCGCGAAGGGATCCTTGGGATCAAGGGCAGCCTCGCGGTTCGCCAACCACTGAATGATGGCCGCATCCTTCTTGGACTTGGCAGCGTCGAGCAGGTCGAGTTGCGCGCCTGGTAACTCCTGTGCCCAAGCGTGGAGGCTTTCCAGAATCGCGGAGTCGGATTGCGGCGACTCAATCGCTCCGAGGAGCCGGTAGCCATGCTGCCGGTGAGCCAATTGCTCGGATCGGGACATCGCGATGGCGGCGAGCATCCCACTCGGTGCATCGATCTCATGCCACCGGCGGATCGCACCCGCTCTCAGCTTGGCATCGGGGTCCTTCGACAAGTCCTGCCACAAGGGAGCGAGGGTCTCGAGGTTCTGGCGGAACAAACCATTCAGAGCATCGATCCTGGCCGTCGTCTCTACTGACGGATCCCGCAACTGGGACAAAAGCAGCTCCTCGGGCACCGGAGCTTGCCAGTCGAGGGCGAGTCGGGTTGCCAAACCGAGAACGGCACCCTGCGCGTGAGTGAAAATGCGGGGCATCGATTCGGCGACGACGTCCTTCAGATCCGCTCGTTTTTTTGGATCGAGTCCGAGCGGGCGGCCGGTCACGGCGTCGATCGGACCGGGTTGCCTCCACTCGAGCAAAGCAAGCAGGGCCTGTTCGCGCAGCAGGGCGGGGAGGGTCTCGTTGGCCGCGTAGGCAAGAAGATTGCGGGCCTGGTTCCCACCGCCGAGCCGGAAGTTCGCGTTGATGAGGCGGGTGTGGAGGATCCAGTCGCGGTGGTCTTTGGGCGCGGCACCGGTCGGAGAATCGACGGTCCATTGCTGGATCACGTCAGCCAGCTCTCCTTGCGCGGTCGGGAGATCGAGGTCGTGGAGAGCACGGATCGCTTCGTTCCGAATCGATTCATCAGCATCCTTGAGGAAATACTTCACCCGGGGGTCGAGGAGCTTGCGCAGGGTCAGGAGCACGCCCATGCGCACCCCGGCGGATTCGTTCTTAAACTCCTTGAGGATTTTCTCCCGCTCGTTCAGGTACCAGAGGCCTTCGACACAGGAGTGGCGCAGGAACTCATCCTCATTGTCATTCGCCGCGAGAATTTCGAGCAGCTTTGGCAAGGCCGTCACGTTGCGGCATTTCCCCACACCGATCGCTGTGAAGGATTTCACCCGGGCCGAAGGATCGTCGAGCAAAGGTGCCAGCGCCTCACCTGCGGCGGGGAGCCGTGAATCGGAGAGGACTCGGGCGGTCTGGGCGCGCACCTCCGCATCGGCATCGGCGAGGAGCGGAGTCAGTCGATCCAGCAACGCCGCGTCTTGGCGCAGCAATTGTCCAAGTCCGCGGATGGCATGGAAGCGGGCGAAGCGGTCGGTCGAGGCGAGCGTGGCCTCGAATACCGCCACTTTGCCGCGACGCACCAACTCGAATTGGGCACCCTGGCGGACGCGCAGATCGGCGTGTGAGAGCAGCCGGGCGAGTTTCGCGTCATCGTGGGCGGAAAACGGCTGAGTTAGAAGTGAGCGCAACTCGGCGAGGGGCCCGGCCAAAGCCTTTTCACGCTCCGCGGAGCTGAGGGTGTAGACATTGCCCAAGTCCTGCTTGTACCAACCACTGTTGTTGAAGCAGCTCAGATACATGCGCCCGTCGGGGCCGAACTCCACGTCGGTATTCCCCAGTCCCTCCATGAACACCTCGCGGTGAGCCACCTGGAAACCGGCTCCGCTTTCCTTCACCGAGAAAGCCTCGAGGTCGCCGTTCGATCCGCCGAAATTACAGACCCAGAAATGATCCACGTAGCGCTCGGGCATCGTGGTGATCCCGTAGTGGTAAACCAGGCCGCTGGGTCCCCACGAAACCTTGTCGATGGGAGGCAAGGCATGGGGCGGGCGTCCGGGATGCCGCGGCTCCCAGAGGCCCTCCGTCAACCATGCGTTCAGCGGGACCTCCTTGTGACCCGGATGTGGGTAGACCGGAGTGCGCAGCTTCAGCGGATTGCGGAAGTTCAGCATGACCTGATGCCCGTGATGCCAGCCCGAGTCGCCGCCTTCGATCAGGTAAACGAGGCGTCCGGTGTCCCAGGCATCCGCATTGTTGTCGCAGGTGAAAAGGTTGCCGTAGGCGTCGAAGGAGAGTTCCTGTGGATTGCGGAGACCGGTGTAAAACTCCTCGAGGTTTGAGCCATCGGGATCGCAGCGCAGCACTCCGCCGCTGTAGGGGCGGTGGAGATGGCGACCCTCTTTCGTGGTGAAGGAGTAGCCGCGATCGCCGATCGACCAGTAAAGTTTTCCATCCGGTCCCCATGCGAGTCCATGCATGTCGTGGCCCGAGATGCTCATGCGCACGCCGAAGCCGTCCTGGAGCGACGTGCGCTGCTCGGCGCTGCCGTCATTGTCGCGATCCTCCAGTTTCCAAAGGTGGGGGATGTTCGTGTAATAGATCGAGTCGTCTGAGCCGGCGATCAGTCCGATGCCAGGTCCGTCGAGGATGTCGTTGAAACCGGTCGCCCAGACCTGCCGGACATCCGCACGGCCGTCGCCATCGGCATCATGCACGCGCACGATCTGGTCGGTATAATCGGTGTAATAGGAGAGGGGACGGCGCAGCTGATCGCGCTGATACATCTCGAGGCGGTCCTGGCTGGACCGGTTGTCGAGATCGTCGAGCAGCAGCGAGGGTTCGTGGCGGATGTCCTCCACCCCCGCACGCCAGCGATGGATTTCGGCCACGTAAAGCCGCCCTTTTGAATCGAAGCAGATAGCGCTGGGATTCTGGACTTGGGACGAATCGGCGAAGAGCGATGCGGTGACGTCCGACGGCAGTTTGAAGTTCCGGATCCGCAACGCCGCCTCCGCGTCGTAGGCTTCGGGAGTGAGGAACTCGACCGCTTCGCTCAGGGTCTTTGGAGTCGCTTCCTGCCCCCAGGCCGGGGTGGTGGGGAGGATCAAAGCGCAGAGCAGGAGGTATCGCGACATGGGATGGTAAAAGGCGGAATCTGGCAGCGATGCCGACGATTTCCACCCCCTTTCCGCGTGACCGAGGGTATCAAGGATACTGCGCCGGTTTGACGAGCAGTTTCCGGAACGCCACCGGCCCGTGGTCGCCCTGGATGATGATCGGTGCGCTCGCGACCTCATTTTCGGCTCCCCCGCGGGTCGGTCCGGTCACCTCGGCTTCCTCGTGGATCACCACGCCGTTATGCTCGATTCGGATGAAGCGGGCGTTCTCCGTCTTTTTGCCGGCAGCGTCAAAGCGGGGGGCGCGGAACTGGATGCGGTAGGTTTGCCAGGTGCCCGGGGCGCTGGTGGCATTCGTTTTCGGCTTCGTACCCTCGTAGCCTTGCTGTCCTTTGGGTTTGCTCTCGTCCCATCGCTCGTAGATCGCTCCGCAATCGTGCACGCTGATTGCATCGTCGGCTTTCCCGTAGCTGTCGAGAATCTGGATCTCGTAGCGGCTCATCAGGTAGATTCCCGAGTTCGATCCCTTCGGAATCAAAAACTCCGCCTCGATCTCGACATCGCCGAAGGACTCCTTGCTGGTGATGTTGGCGGTTTTACCCTCGGGACCGTTGTAGAGAATGCCTTTCCCTGGGGTAACGCTCTTCCACTTCATTTCCTGGCTGCTGCCCTCGAGCTTTTCCGCGCTCGCCCAGGCTGCTGGGGCGGTCCAGGCATCGATCGCGTTGAGGTCGGCTGGCTTCGGCTCGTCGCCGCGCAGCGTGAGGGAGCCGGCGACCAGGAGAAGGGGAAACAAAAGGCGGGAAGCAATCATGCGATCGCCAATCGATCATGAATCCAAAAAACTGTCAATCGGCGCGAAAGCGAGCCGCGGGATCCGCGGGCGGCGCAAATCAGGATTGACCGACGGCGCAACTGCTTCCTAAGATCGCGAAATGAAGCCCCCCGTTGTTTACTGCGCCGTTTTCGGAGGATTGATCACCTTTCTGCATCCGATCACGGCCGAGGAGCGTGATTGGACCCGGGCCAACGATGGGAAAAAGATCAGAGCCGAGTTCGTCGGCATGAAAGACGACTCGATCATCAAGATCAAGATGGCGAACGAACAAGTCTTCGAAGTACCCCTCGCCAGTCTTTCGGAAGCCGATGCGGCTTATGTGAGGGGGCTCGCCGCCAAGGACGGAGGAGCGCCCGCGCCCACTGCGAAGGTTCCCGAAGGCGAGACCACGCTGATCCTCAGCGGTGTTCATCTTTGTTGCGCTTCCTGCGAAGAGGGAGTCCTCGCGATCGGCAGCGACGAAAAGAATCCGCTTCCCGCGGGAGTTACCCTGGCCCCTGATCGCAAGGCTGGATCGATCACCGTGAAGGCCCCGACCGGCAAGGACGCTCAGGCGGCGATGCGCACCATCCTGATGGCCGGCTTCTACGGGACTTCTGACAACGATGCGGTGAAAATCACCGATCTGAAGCCCGATGATTTCACCGCGGATACCATGACGGTGACCAACCTTCACCTCTGTTGCGGCTCGTGTGTCAAAGCTTTCACCAAAGCGGTCGAATCGGTGGAGGGTGTCAAATCATGCGAGGCCAAAAACGGAGCCGATCGAGCCGTCCTCGCGGGAAAGTCGTTCAAACCCTACGAAGTGATGCAAGCGCTCCGTGCCGCAGGCTTCGGAGGCACCTTCCGTTGATTCAGGACCAGCCGCATTCGGTGACGATGGCATGCACCGGTACGTCGTGGGCTTCCATGACGAGCCGCGTGAGCTGGCACGAAAACGCGACACCGATCAGCGCAGGTCGGGAAGCGCCGCGATAGGCTGAAAGAAACCGGTCGTAGTATCCCCGGCCGCGACCAATCCTCCCGTGCGTCTCTGGATCAAAACCGAGTCCGGGCACCAGGAGCAAGTCGACTTCCGCTTCCGGGATCACCGGATGCACCATGGGATCGGGCTCGCGGATGCCGTGCGGCCCGGCGATGGCCTCGCTGGCGGAGCTGAGATGATGGAAGCGGATCCATTCACCGTCCATGATCCAGGGAAAACCCCAGGTCTTGTCCGGAAAGGTCTCCAGCAAGGGACGTAGGTCGGGCTCGACGGGCAACGGGAGAAAGGCAAGGACGGTCCGGGCGGTCTGGAATGCCGCGTTTCCCGTCAGGTGTTCGCAGATCGACCGAGAGGCGGAAGCGCGCGACTCCGGGACCATCGCCCGAAGCTTCGAGAGCAGGCTGCGTCGTACCGTCGGCTTGTCCATCGTCGGGACTTCGCCTCAGGGACGGTATTCGGCAAGCGCCTTCGGCAGGTAGGCCTGCAATTCGCGGATGCGGGTCTCGTCGAGCGGGTGGGTGCTGAGAAAGGCGGGCGTCGAGCCCTGCTGATGGGACTGCTTCCAGGCGGCGAACCGTTGCCACAGGGCCACCGATTCCCGAGGATCGTAGCCGGCCCGGGCCATGAAAAGTGCGCCCATTTTGTCCGCCTCCAACTCCTGGTCGCGCGACCATTTGCGAGTCAGGAGCAAACCACCCGCGCCCATCGCGGCGGTCGGTACCAGTCCCTCGCGGCCATCGCGGTTCATCACGTATCCGGCCCCGGCCACCACGGCACCGACAGCGACGTTCTGCGAGACCCGCTCGCCCGAGTGGCGGGCGACAACGTGGCCGACCTCATGGCCGATCACCGCGGCCAATCCGGCGTCGCTCTGGGTGATCTCGAAGATGCCGGTGTGCACCCCCACCTTGCCGCCTGGCAGGGCGAAGGCATTCGGCGAGGCATCCTCGAAGACGACAAACTCCCACTGCGCATTGGGGACGGGCATCACCTTCGAGAGCCGGGCTCCAACGCGCTGCACTTGCGCATTGAGCGAGGGGTTCGTCGAGACCTTCAGGGTTTGCTTCATCTTCTGGAACTCGGTCAGGCCAAGTGCCGCCTCCTTGGAAGGATCGAGCATGTTGAACTGCTTCCGTCCGGTCTCCGGGACCGTCGTGGTGCAGGCCGCGGCAACTAACGCGGCGAGGAGGGCGAGCGTGGGCAGGAGGGCGATACGGGAGTGCATGGGATGGAGGGACATCGTCGAACAGGAAGTGCCGCGGGACGGCAACGGCAAACTCATCGCCGCGGTGAAGCGGAGGGAGCCGGATTCGAGTGGTCGGTCGATCCCGATACGCACGAGGCGGACCGGTCTTTCAGCCTCGCTTAGAAAAACAGGTCGCCGAGGGCCGCATCATCGAGCTGGCCCGGGTCCGCGACTGCCATGAGTTGCCCGAGATACTCAATGGCTGCCATTTCCGAAGCAGGATCAAAGGACTCCTGGACTCCCGCACCGGGCGTGGTCGCCAAGGCGGGATCGAGAGCGCTCTGATCCGGGATGAAAGTGAGGGAGAGAAAGGCCACCATCCCGCAGGCCGCGCCAGCTAAGGCAAGTCGCGCGGGGTGAGCCATGAGACGCTGCCAGAAGCCCGGCCGCGACTCCATCGTCCGCAGGCTCCGGAGGATATTGCGGGAAAAGAAGGGGGAGGCCTCCACCGAGCGGGCGTGGCCAAGCAGTTTCCAGAGAGGATCTTTCGAATCGAACTCGCTCATGATTCTGCAAACTCCGCAACGGCTGGGAAGTTTCGGATGGTATCAAATTTCACCCGAAACGGACCGGATTCAGCCCGGATGTGGCGCATCGATGAAACCCTCGAGCTGCCGGATGCGGGTGGGGTGTCGCATTTTCCGCAACGCCTTGGCTTCGATCTGGCGGATCCGTTCGCGGGTGACGCTGAATTGTTTGCCGACCTCCTCGAGAGTGCGGCTGTAACCGTCGACGAGGCCGAAGCGCTGCTCCAGCACCTCGCGCTCGCGCGGGTTGAGGGTGTCGAGCACGTCCTTGATCCGGTCTTTCAACATCGACATGGAGGTCATGTCGCTGGGGTCCTCCGCACCCTTGTCCTCGATGAAGTCGCCGAGACTGGTTTCATCGCTGTCGCCGACCGGAGCCTGCAGGGAAATGGGCTGCTGGGCCATCTTCAGCACGGCGCTGACACGCTCCACGGGCAGGTGGATCTCGTCGGCGATCTCTTCGGCGGTGGGCTCGCGACCGAACTCCTGAACCAACTGCTTCTGCACCCGCATCAGCTTGTTGATCGTTTCGATCATGTGCACCGGGATGCGGATGGTGCGGGCCTGGTCCGCGATGGAGCGGGTGATGGCTTGGCGGATCCACCAAGTCGCGTAGGTGGAAAACTTGTAGCCGCGTCGGTATTCGAATTTCTCCACCGCCTTCATCAGGCCCATGTTGCCCTCCTGGATCAGATCGAGGAAGGAGAGGCCGCGGTTCGTGTACTTCTTCGCGATGGAAATGACGAGGCGCAGGTTCGCTTCGACCATCTCGTCCTTCGCCTTGCGGGCCTCGGCGATTTGCTCGCGAAGCCGGCAGGCGAACCGGTCGAATTCATCCTGGCTCATCCAGACTTCTTTTTCGAAGGCGCTGCGGGATTTCGACCACTCGGACTTCTCCTTGCGATCCGTGGCCGCGACGCACTGGGCTTTCAGCGCTTTCGACCGCAGCACGAAGGTCTCGGCGTGTCCGACGAGGTCCTCGGTGACCCGTTGCTTGAAATAGAATTTCCCGTAGCACTTGGCGAGATCGGTGATGGCCTTCTCCCAGGCTTCCGATCCCGTGGTCTGGTCTTCCGCGTAACTGGCGGCGAGGCGGTCCCGCAGGCCCGCAACCTGTTCGCGGAGCTTCTCGAGGTTCTTCAGGTAACGCGTCCGGCTCTCGATCTTCTTGTCGAGGATGAGGCGGTCGAAGCGCTCGTCGCCCAACTCCAGGCGCTTCGCGAGGTCGAGGTAGACATCGGGGATGAAACCGAAGCGGGCGAGGATGCGACGCACCTCCACCTCGGCCTGTTCGATGCGCTTGGAAATGGCGACCTCCTGCTCGCGGTTGAGCAGCGGGACCTGTCCCATCTGCTTCAAATACATCCGGACCGGGTCATCGAGGATGTCGAGGCGACCTTCGCGCTCGCCACTTGATTTTTCCTCGCCCTCGACGTCTTCGGCGTTGTCATCGCTGTCGACCGGCTCGGTGGTCTTCACATGGTCCACCTCGGCCGAGTCGATGATGCGGAATTTCATCGTGCGGAGGCGCTCGATGAGATCCTCGAAAAGCTCGATGTCCGTTTCCGTGTCCGGAATCGCCTCGTTGATGTCGTCAAAGGTCAGGTAACCCTGCTCCTTGGCGAGGCGGATGAGGTCGCGGATGATGGGGCGGAACTCGGGGGCGTCGAGAGCGGACAAGCTTTCCACGGGTTCCACGGATTCCATGATCGCGGTTCCGAGAATTTCCTTCGAAGGAGTGCTTGCCTTTTTTCCGGTCGATCGACTATGCTCGGATCCGTTGGCGGGAGGTTTTGCCATATTCCGGTCTGAAAACGGAGGGGACGATGAAGTGCTTCCGTTTCGCCGGAAGCCTCTAACATTCGTTTAGCAGCCCTCGCAGGTCAAGGAGGACTTTGGTCAGCCGCGTCACCTCATGATCCGGCAGTCCCGGGGCTCCGAGCTGGGCTTTCGTCGCCGAAATCTCCCGTTGCACGCTCTGGCGCCGCAGCGCTGCAAGACAGTCGCGCGCCAGTTCGACCGTCACGGCGGCCGAGTCCTCTGCCAGCATCTTGTGGAGGGCTTGGCGCTCGCCTTCGGGTAGGCGGCTCATCCACGCGTTGACGCTGGAAGGGCTGGACACATCGAGCCGGGCCTCCCACAACTTGGTGAGCAACTCGGTCTCGGCGAGCTTGCGGAAAAAGTCGGGCACCGGACCGGTCGACACCTCCTCGCGCACCGCGGCCTCGGTCAGCAAGCCGCGACACAGCAGTCGCACGGACCGGTTCTGGATTTCGGGCATGGGCATCTCATCCGCCCGAGTCTCCGAGGTCGATTCGGCGGGTCGTGAGCCCTGGCGTTGCTCGATGATCCGTTCCCGCTTCGCCACCACCTTTTCCGCCCGCGCTTTTGCGGCGATGGCGTCGCGGACCAGCTTGCGGATCTCCTCCTCGCCGACCCCAAGGCGGATCGTGATCCGGCTGATCAGCGAGTCCTGCATCATCTTGTCCTCGATCAGCGCGATGTCGCCGGACAGTTCGCGGGCAAAGGCGAGCCGTTCGCGCAGACTACCGTGATTGAGCTTTCCGCCCCGGCGATCAATTTGAAAGTCGAAGAACTCAGGAGCTGCGGCGAGGATCTCCCGCAAGGCGTCCGGTCCTTGTTTCCGGATCAAGGAATCGGGGTCCTCTCCCTCGGGCAGCAGGGCGAGGCGCACCAGCATGCCCGAGGGCGCGAGGATGCGGAAAGCCTTCGATGCGGCGTTCAGGCCGGCATTGTCGGAGTCGAAACAGAGCACCACCTCCTCCGTGTGACGGCGTAGGATCCGGGCATGATCCGGGGTGAAGGCGGTCCCGAGCGGGGCCACCACATTCTCGATGCCGGCCTCGAAGGCGGCGATCAGATCGAGCTGCCCCTCGCAGATGATTGCCCGCTTTTCGCGCAGGATCGCCCGCTTGCTTTTGTCCAGCCCGAAGAAGGTCCGGCTCTTGTTGAAAAGCGGCGTCTCCGGCGAGTTCACATACTTGCCCCCGCCCTGGTCCGCCGAAAGGACGCGGCCACTGAAGGCGATCGGATCCCCGAAGTCGTTGTTCACCGGGAACATCAGGCGATGGCGGAAGAATCCGTAGGCCCCGCCGCCGGGACGATTTTCGTCGCGCCACTTCGCCAGACCACCCTCGACAAGCTGGGGCACGGAAAAGCCCTCGCCGCGCGCCCAGTCCATGAAGACCCGCTGCTCGGCGGGCGCATAGCCGAAGCGCCAGCGGCGCGAGACCTCCATCGAGAGGCCGCGCGATTTCAGATAGTCGCGCGCCGGCTGCGCGGCCGGACTTTTGAAAAGGAGCCGGTGGAAGAATGCCGCCGCCGCTTTTTGCAGTCGCATCAGATCGCTCTTGCCGCGCTGGCGCGCCTCTTCCTTGGCATCGAGTACCTCCTCGCGCACGGTGATGCCGGCGCGCTCCGCCAGCTTTTTCGCCGCCTCGGGGAAAGCGAGGTTGTCATAAAGCATCACGAACTTGATCGCATCGCCCCCGACATGGCAGCCGAAGCAGTGGAAAATCTGCCGGTGCGGATTGACGTTGAAGCTCGGCGTCTTTTCGTTGTGGAAAGGGCAGACCGACTGGAAATTCGAACCGGCGCGCTTCAGCGGGAAATAGCCCTGGATCACCTCGACGATGTCATTCGCATCGAGGATCTCCTGGACGGTTTCCGGGGAAATGATGGCCATCGCAGCGTTCCCCCGACCCAAGAGGGTCGGGTCGGACACTTAACCCTCTTGGGTCGGGCTGGCAATGGCGGAGCGGCGGGCGCGCTCAGCGCTTCGCTTCTTCAAGGCGCTTCTTGACCTCGGCATTGTCGGGATCGAGCTCGAGGGCGCGTTGGAAGTATTCGGCGGCGATTTCCTTTTCGTTCAACTTCACGAGGGTCTGGCCGATGTGGTCGAAGACCACCGGATCGGGACTCTCGATCGTCATTTCGGCCCGCTTCAGGTCGGCGAGGGCGCGGGGGTAGTTGCCGGTCTGGAAGTGATACCAGCCCACCGTGTCGGCGATGGCGCCGCTCTCGGGATCCAGGGCGGCGGCGCGCTTGGCCAGGTCGCCGGCCTCCTCGAGATTTTCACCCTTCTCGATCCAAAGGTAGGCAAGGTGGTTGTTCACCATGGCCTCGAATTCGCGCGGAATTTCCCCGCGATTCTTGGAGATGCGCTCGATGCAACCGCGGAGCATCGCGATGGCTTCCTCGCGCTTGCCGGCCCGGTCGAGGGCGGCGGCGTGGCGAAAGTGGAAGTTCTCGTCGACGAAATCCGCCTTGTCACCGGTCGCCAGCTCGAGCGCCTTGTTGAATTGATCCACCGCTTCCGGCCAACGCTCGAGTTTCGAGAGCGGGAAGGTCAACAGGTAGGGCATCTCCGGGAGTTCGGGGAAACGCTCCGCGGCGCGCTCCAGGAACCCGAGAGCGATCTCAGTTTGCTCGGCTTCGAGGAGGAGTTGACCGAAGGCGGCATACTCCGCTCCCTCCGCCTTGGAGATCTCGAGGTAGCGCTCGACATGGGGAACCGCCTCGGTGAAACGCTTCTCCTTCAGCCAGAGCAGGCCGAGTCGCTGGTGCAGCCCGGTGTTGTTGGGCTGGCGCTTCGAGAACTCTTCGAGGATCTGGGCGGCGCCGGCGAAGTCTTCCTGCTTTTCTAGCTCATCGGCGAGCTGCATCCTCTTGGCGCGACGCTCTCTCGCTTCGGGGCTGCCCTTGCCTTTCCCTTTTCCTTTGCCCTTGGCTTTGCCTTCTTCCTTGGGCTCGGCAGGTGCCGGCTTCTCCGCCACTGCCGGCTTCGCCGCATCCGCCGCCGCTGCGGGTTTCTTCTCGTCCTGCGCGTGCAGCGAGAGGGAAAAACAAAGCGACAGGAGAATGAGGGAGCGTTTCATGGCGGAGACAGGCGGGCCGATCAGTATTCGCGGTCTTTCTTGATGCCCGGTTCAGGCACGGGGTATTTGCCTTCGGCGTCAGGCATGAGGGGCGAGTCGGAATTCATCGTCAATTCGGCCACGTTCGGGGCCATGACGAATTCGCTGTTCAGCATCTGATCGTAGGTGATGACCTGGCCGGTGTGGGCGGCCATGCGGCCCATCGAGGTAACATTGCTCGCCGCGACTCCGCGCTCGACTTCGTTGTAGGGTTTGTTTTCGCGGATGGCCGTGATGAGCTCCTCCCACTCGATGTCGTAGGGGTTGCCTTCCAGATTGGCGCCGCGATCTCCGGTTGGGAAAGCCCAGAGCAGGTTCGCCGGATTGCCGCGGGCGCTCATGCTGATATTGTGATCCTTGTAGAGACGGGACTTCGCCGGAGTGTGACTGGCGGATGAGATGACGGCGGAGCCTTTGGTTCCGTGGGCGTATGCGGCGAATTCCTGGTGGCAGCCCGTCATGTTGCGGCCTTCATAGATTGCCTTGGTGCCGTCCTTGAACGTGTATTCGACACCGTAGCTGTCGAAATTCTGGTCGACGGCGACGAGGACCTTGCCATTCCGCTCCATCGTCTTGTAGTGGCGTCCCCCGACGGCCTTGGCTTCGATGGGGAAGTCGCCCTTGATCATGCACATCTCGTCGATGCCGTGGATGAAAAAGTCACTGAAGGATCCGCCGCTGAGCCACAGGAAGCTGTGGAAATTCTTGATCTGATACATGAGCTCGCTCATGTCAGTCTCGTTCTTCGGGGTGAAGCAGGTCGCGACCGGCCCTTGCATGCGGTAGCTGCGGAGGAAGGTGATGTCGCCGATGGCTCCGTCGTCGATGCGTTTTTTCAGTTCGTTGCGGGCCTTGCAGTGGCGGCACATCAAGCCGACGCCCACCTTGAGGTTCTTCTCGACCGCCTTCTTGTTGATCTCGAGGAGTTTCCGGGCGGTGAATCCGTCGGTGGTGACGGGCTTCTCCATGAAGACGTTGAGACCTTTCTCAACCGCATATTGATACATGGGCCAACGGAAGGCCACGGGGGTGGTCAGGATGACGATGTCGCCCGCCTTCATCGAATCCATCGCATTCTTGTAACCGTCGAACCCGATGAACTGGCGCTCTGGGCTGACATCGATCTTGTCACCGATCTGGGGATCCTTGGAAAGGGTCTCGTGGCTGCGCTTGAGGTTCTCCTCGAAGACATCGGCCATGGCATGGAGTTTCAGGGGCCCGAGCGAACCGGAGACGTTGAGGGCGTTCTTCACGGCCCCAGTGCCGCGGCCGCCGCAACCGACGAGGGCGAGCTTCAGTTCGTTGTTTTCCTGGGCATGGACGTGCGGGATGGAGAAACCAGCCAGCACCGAAGCACCCGCGACAGTCTTGATGGCGGACCGGCGGGTCGTGGACGAGGGGGATTCGATTTCGGACATTTGGCGATTTTGACAGGATCGCTCGGCCCCGTCAATCTCCGCTTTGAGCGTGGTCACGTCAGCGTCGTTCAAAACCGGATCCTCACTTCGATCCCGGATGCCCGAGCGCGGCGAGGAGCCGCTGCTGGGCGATGTTGTAATCGAGCACGGCGTCGATCTCGGCGCGGCGGGCCTCGGCGAGGGTCTGGATGGAGGCGAGGGCCTCGATGGGGAGCCCCTGGGATTGCTGGAGGCGCGCGGTGGTGAGCTCGTAGGCGCGGCGGGCGTGCGCGGCGGCCTGACCACCGATGGGGAGCCGGGAACGGCGGGCGATGACCTCGGCGCGGGCGGTGGTGACGTCGAAGGAGATGTCGTCGATGACGCGCTCTTCCTCCAGCTTCACGAGGGCGAGTTCGGACCGTTTCTCGCGGGTCGCGGCCTCGTTGCCAAAGCCGAGTCCGTCGAGTTTCCAATAGATCAGGGCCGAGACCTCGTCGCGCGGATCGGTGCGGTCGGTGCCGGTGCCGCGGCCGGCGGCGAACTCGTAGTTCGAATAGCCCGCTGCGACATTGGGGAGGAAGGGCTGGATTTTCTGTCCGGTGAAGCGGTGCGCGGCGGCGGCGACTTCGGCCTGCATCGCCGCGGCTTCGGGGCGATAACGCAGCGCGGTCGCAACCATGCGGGCGGCGGGTTCGTCGGGAGTGACGAGGTGGATCGCGGCGACGCTGCGATCGTTTGGGATCAAGGTGAGGGACGCGGGCAGATGGAGGAGTCGGGCGAGGGCGGCGGAGCGCACCTGCAGATCGGCCTTCGCGTCGGCGCTGTCTCCTTGGCGGAGGAGGTAGGTGGCCATGGCGCGCTCGGCGTCGGCGTCGAGTCCCTCACCGGCCTTCGCGAAAGCCTGGGTGGAATCGGCGAGCTTGCGCGAGGCCTCCTCGATCTCGCGGGCGAGGTTGAGATGGCCGTGGGCGCGAACCAGTTCGAAGTAGGCGATCGCGGCTTCGGCCATGACCTGGTGCTCCTGCGCCTGCGAGGCCGCGGTGGCGGCCTTTTTATCCTGCTTCGCGGCGAGCGGGTCGAAGATCGCCTTGCTGAGATTCAGGTCGATGCCGACACCGGGCACCGGAGTGCTGGTGCCGAGACCGGCGGAGCGGTTGACGCGCTCGGTCTCGATGGGAGCGCCGCCGATTTCCTGGAGCAGTCCGTTCTGCCTCGCGAAGGAAGCGCCCGCGGCAAGATCGGGGACGATGGAGAGCTGGGCCTGGTCGGATTTCGCAGCGGCGAGGTTCACCTTTTCGACGGCGCGGGCGAGCTCGAGATTTCGTCCCGCGGCGAGGCGCAGGGTCGCGGGCAGGTCGATGCGGTAGCTGCCGGCGGGATCGGCGGCGATACGGTCGTCGTCACCGATCTCCTCAAGCGAAATCGCCGGGGTCGCGGCGGCGGAGGGAATGTCCTTCACTGCCACGGAGGTGCAGGAGGAAAGAACTCCTCCCAAAATCCCAAGAGTGAAAATGGCGTGTGTTTTCCTCATGACTCTTGACCGGTGACCCGTGACCCATGTCCCATGCCCCGTGACTCCTCACTGAAATACCGGCTCTCCGGATCGTCGGGATCGATCGAGACGGACTTGACCCGCTTCCCTGACAGAAGCGCAAAAAACGCGGGGAGAATGAGCAGGGTCGCGAGCGTGGCGGAGATCAGTCCGCCGACGACGGCGCGTCCGAGCGGCGCGGTCTGGTCGCCGCCTTCGCCGAGTCCGAGGGCGAGCGGCATCATGCCCGCGATCATCGCGCAGCTCGTCATGACGACCGCGCGGACGCGCGACTTCGCTCCCTCGACCGCAGCCGCGGCGGGATCGGCCTGATCGCCGCGGGCGTTCTTCCGACGGATCGATTCGGAGAAGGTGACGAGGAGGATCGCGTTCGCCACGGCCACGCCCACGGCCATGATTGCCCCGATGCCGGACTGGATGTTCAGCGTCGTGCCGGTGATCCAGAGCGAGAGGACGATGCCGGCGAGCACCGCGGGCAGGGTCGCGACGACGACGAGGGCGAGGCGCACGGATTGGAAATTCGCGCAGAGGAGGAGGAAGATCGCGACCATGGCGATGAGGAGTCCCGCGCCGAATCCATCGGCGAGCTGTCGGTACGGCACAACCTGGCCGCGGAGATCGACCTTGGTCTTCGGATCCGCGGGCGGTCCGACTTCCTTCATCGCCTTTTCCACGGCCTGGATGGCGCTGCCGAAATCGGTGTCGTGCAGGTTCGCGGTGATGCTGACGACGCGGGCGAGGTTGTAACGTTCGTAGGTGCCGACCGAGGTGGTCTCGGTGAGGTTCACGAGATTGCCGAGGAGGACGGGTTGGCCGAATTTCGACTGGATCGGCGTGTTGCGCAGGTCCTCGAGCGACTGGGTGCGCTCCTCGGGGATCTGCACCTGAATGTTGAAGGAAATGCCCGTCTTCGGATCGGCCCAGAAGTTCGGCACGGTGAAACGCGAGGAAGTCGTCGCGGCGACGAGGGAACGGGCGATGTCCTCGACCTCGACACCGAGGAGTCCGGCGCGCTCGCGGTCGATCTGCACGTTCACGGTGGGGAACTCGAGGTCCTGCGCGATCTGCACATCACGGAGCGTGGGGATTTTTTTAAACGCCTCGAGCAGCTTCAGGGCGTGGGCCTTGCTCGCGTTGAGGTCGCCCCCGGTGTTGACTGCGATCTCGAGGGGCGTGGCCGATCCAAAACTCATGACGCGCGAGACGATGTCCTGCGGCTCGAAGGATAGCTTCACCTCGGGCATTTCCTGGCCGAGGATTTCGCGGAGCCGTTCCTTCAGCTCGCTGATCCTGACATCCGCCCCATCGGCGAGCTGGATCGCGAGGAAACCTTCGCCGGGGCCGCCGTTCCAGAGATGGACGAGGTTCACGGGGAAGGAGGAATTGTGCACCCCGACCATGCCGATGGAAAAGGCGACTTTGTCAGGGCCGCCGACCTCGCGGGCGATCGTCTCGAGGATGCGGGTGGCAAGTTTTTCAGTAGTGGCGACCTGGGTGCCCGAGGGCGCGCGGAAACGCAGGGCGAACTGTCCTGAATCGGTCTGCGGGAAAATCTCGCGTCCCACGAAAGGACCGATGAGGAGGAGCACGGCAGCCGTTCCCGCGAGGTAGGCTGGCACGACGACCCATCGTGCCGCGACGGCGGCCTTGGCGAAAGGCGAGAGGAGCGAGCGGAGGGCGCTCTTTTCCTCACGCCCCGGTCGGTGTTTCGAGCGCAAAAGCCAGACCGAGAGGATGGGCACAAGCGTGCTCGAGAGAAAAAAGGAGGCGATCATCGCGAACCCCACGGCGAGGGCGAGGGGAACGAAGAGCGCCTTGGCCGCGCCGACCATGAAGAAGGCCGGCACGAAGACGGCGAGAATACAGACCATCGCGAGGAAACGCGGCAGGGTCGTCTCGCGGGTGCCGATGGCCGCGGCCTCGGCGAGGGTGGCGCCGCGGGCGAGATGCGAGTGGATGTTCTCCACGGCCACGGTCGCCTCATCGACGAGGATGCCGACGGCGAGGGCAAGGCCGCCGAGGGTCATGAGATGGATGCTTTGCCCCGAAATCCACAAGGCGAGACACGAGGCGAGGAGGGCGAGGGGGATGTTGACGACGACGATGAAGGCGGTCCGCCAGTCGCGCAGGAAAAGCAGCACCATCAGTCCGGTGAGGACCGCGCCGAGGGCTCCTTCCTTTAGCAGATCGCGGATCGAACGCTCGACCACGGGCGACTGGTCGAATTCATAAGAGACGCTGATGCCCTCGGGGAGGAGTTTCTGGAACTCGGGGATGTTTTCGCGGACGAGTTTCACGACCTCGAGGGTCGACGCATCGGCGCGTTTCGTGACGGGCAGGTAGACGGTGCGTTTGCCGTTCGCCAGCGCGTAGGCGGTGGTGACGTCGGCTCCATCGCTGACCGTCGCGATGTCACGGACGAAGATGGCCCGACCCTGTTCGGTCTTCAAGGCAACCCCCTCGAGTTCCTTCACGTCCTTCACGATCGCGTTGGTGGGCACGATGGGGTATTTGCCATTGAGGTTGATGTTGCCGGACGGGCTGATGACGTTGCCCTTGGCGAGCGATTGCACGATCTCGTCGGGCGAGAGTCCGGCGGCGCGCATCTTTTCGGGATCGACGTTCACGACGATGGCCCGCGACGATCCGCCGAAGGGAGGGGGAGCCGAAACGCCCGGCAGGGTCGCGAAGGAGGGGCGCACCTTGTTGAGCGCCTGGTCCTGCATCATGTTGAGGGTAATGTCAGGACGGTCGGTCGAGAAGACGAGGTGTCCGACCGCGACGCTGCCCGCGTCGAAACGCATGATGAAAGGAGCGACGGTGCCCGGCGGCATGAAGGCCCGCGAGCGGTTCACCTGGGCGACGGTCTCGGACATCGCGGCGGACATGTCCGTGCCCGGGTGAAACTGGAGCTTCATGATCGAGGCTCCCTGGATCGACTTCGACTCGACGTGGGAAATGCCGGCGATGTAGAGGAAGTGATACTCGTAGCGGTAGGTGAGGTAGCCCTCCATCTGCAACGGGTCCATGCCACCATAGGGCTGAGCCACGTAGATCGTGGGAATGCCGAGCGGCGGGAAGATGTCGCGCGGCATCCGCTGGATCGCGACGAGCGCCCCGAGCACGACGGCCACGGCCAACACGACGATCGTGAGGGGGCGGCGCAAGGCTAGGGTGAGGAGGGACATGAGATGCGCGGCCCGGAGCCGCGGTTAAGGTAGAAGCGGCGTCCCGCCGCTTGGGAGTATTGGAGTGAGGGAGTGTTGGAGTATTGGAAACTTCCGACGAAGGCGAGGTGTGATCGCGTTTAGGGCAAGACCATCTGCCCGGCCACGAGGTCGCCGGTGAGGACGGCTTTGAGGCCTTCGACGGTGTGGAGGGTGACGGGTACTTTTTTCTCACCGGTCTCGGCGGTGACGAGGACGTAGCGGGAACCGTCGGCTTCGGTCTTCACGGCGCTGAGCGGGAGAAGGACGGCGGATTCGAGTTTGGCGAGGGTCATCGTGGCGGTGCCGAAGGTGCCGGGCAGCAAGCCGGACCCTGACAAATCCACCTCGGCGGTGACGGTGCGGGTCACCGGATCGAGGGAGCCGGAGACACGGGCGAGTTCCGCCTTGAACTCGCGGCCACCGAGTTTCAGGGTCACGGCCTGGCCGGCCTGGGTGAGGGCGGCGGCGTGTTCGGGGACATGCAGACGGACGCGGAGGGGATCGGTCTGTTCGAAGGTGAAGAGCGAGGCTCCTTCCGACGAAGTCGCGAGAAAATCCCCGAGCTCGGCCTGGCGGGCGACGACGCGCCCATCGTAGGGGGCGATGATGCGGGTGTATTCGAGCATCACGGCGGCCTCGGTGGCGCGGGCGGCGGCGGCGAGGGCTTCGGCCTTGGCCGAGGCGACTCTGGCTTCGGCTTCGGCGACCTTGGCTTTGGCTGCGGCGAAGCGGGCTTCGGATTCGTCACTGACCTTCGTCGTGACGGTGCCGGCGCTGGAGAGCTGGCGCAGGCGGGTGAATTCCGACTCCGCGGCGGCCGCTCCGGCTTTGGCGGATTCCAGCAGCGCCATGGCTCCGGTGACACCCTGTTCGGCGGCACGCGCTTCCTCGGCGCGGGCATCACGGGCCGCGACGAGTTCGGGCGCGCGGACTTCGGCGAGGAGATCGCCTTTTTTCAGCTCCGATCCGATGTCGGCCTTCACCGTGTCGACCCAGCCGGTCACGGGCGTGCCGAGGGTGATGCGGAAGTAAGGCGCGGCCTCGGCGGGAAGGGTCACCGTTTTCTCCCAAGGCGCGAGCACGATCGGAATCGGCGGCGGGGGAGGTGGCGGCGTCTGGGCGTGGAGGCTCGATCCTGCGACCAGAGAAAGCGCGAGACCAAGGGAGAGATGATTCGGTTTCATGGGATCGAGTGGAACTCCGGTGGTCCGGTCGCTGGGCACTCGTTGTCCGCGGTATGGCGACACACCGGGACAATCCGCCACTATTGAAAGGAACCGCGCCGTCGCCACGGGAAATTCCGGAAATCTGCTCAGGATCGCGCCATTGCGTAGAGCAGATTCAGTCCGCCATCGGTCATTGCGGAAAGATGCGCAAAAAATCGTCTAACGGAATCCGGGCCCGGTTGTCTCATGGAGCGCCGGCGGCGGTAAGTCCCGGCATCGTGGGCGGGTCCCCGGGTGGGTGATTCGTCCTCGATCGACAACCTAATCCAATCCGTCCATCAGAAGATGACTAAAGCATTGATGAAATCCGTACTGGCGATCGTCACCTTGGCCTTCGTCTCCGCAAACCTTCAAGCGAAGGAAGTGCCCCTGCTGAACACCAACATCACCGAGGCTGATGTGGAGGCGGCCCAGAAAGCCTGGGGAGCCGCCCTGATCCAAATCTCCACGGACTTCAAGGAGGGTGGGTTCGACAAAGCCAAGGCGACCGCGGACCAAGTCCTCGATGCCGCCTACGGCTACAATCTCGGACCGGTGCTCTTCAAGCCCACTCTAACGGTGGCTCCGCAAACCTTCCGCCCGACCAAGGAGGGGGCCCTCGCCTATTTCGTGGGCGGTAATGAAGCGTTCCCCGACGATTCGGGCTTCGCTCTCAAAGGTTGGAGCAAGTATGAGTTCGAGAATGCTGCGATGCACATCACCGCTGATCTCGCCCTCACCATGGGCAAGGTGCGCCTGACCAACGACAAGGGCGAAGTGACCGAGGTGGACAAGACCTGGGGATTTAAGAGGGACGATCAGGGCAAGCTGCGCATCGTGCTCCATCACTCCTCGCTGCCCTTCACGAAGTGACGTGCCCGGGCAGAAAGCGGAAAACCGGCCACCGCTTTCGATCCCGCAATCTCTCCGATTCCGCCTTCCCTTCGGACCTGAGGGGAGGGCGGAATTTCCGGTTCTTGTTCCCGGACGCTTCCGCTTGGGAAGCCAATGTGACAATCTTGTCACATAAAACCGGCAGTTTGCGCGGTCTTGCGGCTTGTGCGGGCTCTCTTTGCGTGACAGAAATGCCGCATTTCCACGCTAGCTTCGCATCCCATGATTTCTTATCCAAGCCGAATCTTCATCTTCCACGCTTCCTTTCTATTGCTGGCTGCCGTTCCGGGCAGGCTGATGGCCGGCTCCCTTGAGATTGATGACAAGGCGATCGTCTCCGAAGAATCGATCGCCGAGCAATGGGAGAACTTCGGCCACGTGATCGAGGATGGGGAGAATCCTCTGCTCCAGGATCTCTGGTTTCTGGGTCGCTACCACATCCAGCATCACAACACCGACGGCAGCGCCGACAATGATTCCGGCTGGGAGCACCGCCGGGCCCGCTTTGGTTTCCAAGCCGAGATGCTGGACCATCTCACGATCCACGCGCAGGCCGTCAGTGGGTCCGACTTCGAGCCGGTTTACAACGGGTTCACCGAACTTTGGGTGCGTTGGAAGTTTACCGACCTGCTGAGCCTGTCGGTTGGTCAGCAGAAACACCGCTTCACCCATGACCGGAACGTCTCGAGCCGCTACATCAACTACATGGAGCGTTCGATGTTCACCAACATGTTCGGCCTCGATTACACCCCGGCCGTGACGCTGTCCGGCAAGTCGGGTGATTTCAGCTACTACACCGGGGTGTTCTCCAACGCCACGGGCACCGACATGGGCAAGGCCTTCACGGACCTCGACTCGGGATCTTCCTTCCTTTTCGCCGGGACCTGGAACGTGAAGGAACATTTTTCCACCGACACCGCGGATTTCACCGCGAGTTATCTTCACAGCGATGCCAACGGAAACGCGACGAATCTCAATCGCTACGACGACGGTCTCTCCGCCGCGTTGATCCTCACGGAGGGCTCGACCTCGTGGGTTACGGAAGTGACCGCTGGGCTCGGTAGCGACAACGGCGACGGGGTGGCGCTGAATTTCCAGCCCGGGGTGTTCCTGACCGACAAACTGCAACTGGTCGGCCGCTACCAGGTGGCGATGTCGAACGACGATGCCGGCTTGGTGAGCCAGCGGCGATACGAAAGGCCGGCGGGGCTGCCCGCGGATGACTTCTACCAAGCGCTCTATCTCGGCTTGAACTACTATCTCATCGGCCACCGCGCCAAAATCATGACGGGCATCGAGTATGCTGAAATGGGCGGCGAGGATACCCTCACGGTCTGGGCAGGCTTCCGGATGTTCTTTGGACCGGACTCGAACGCTCCCTTCCCGGCCAACGCCATGCTTGACGGAGTGTGGTGATCTCGCTCACCAACTCACCCGGATCCCGGTGCTGACGCCCCATCCGTCGTAGGCCCCGCCGTCGTTGGCAGAATCGCTCGCCGTGGTGTAGTCCACGCCGGCCTGCCATTTGAGGTTGTGCCCGCAAAGGTAATGGGTCACTCCCGCGTAGAACTCGTGCGCCTCATCCGCCCGGCCTGATTCGATCCGGTTTTCATATCGATCCAGGCGCACCCCGTTTGGATCCGCGCTGCTGACGTAGTTGTAGCTGGTCACGATTTGCCAGCGCTCGTTGATCGAATAATGAGGCATCACCGAGATGGCGGCGAGGTCGCTCTGGGTATCCCAGCCTCGCGCGGCGGCGAGGTCGGTGCTCAATCCCCATTTTCCCTTCTCGATGGTGGCGTTGAGGGAGACGACATCGGAGAGACTGCGGGTGTTGAGAAGTCCTTCGCCGCTAGGGGAGTTATGAACGTAGTCGAAGCGAACGGAGGCGCGGTCGGTCCCGAGCGGTTCCGCGAAATCATATCCGAGCGACAGGAGGCCGAAGGTCCCTGCTTCGAAATCTCCGAACTCCGGTCCGCCGTCGGAGGAAAAGATTCCCGCCTGATAGCTCCACGGACCGACATCGCCTCCCACCGTGGCCCCGCTGAAGAAACGCTCGGTAAACCAAAGATTGGTCGAAAGGAGGCTGCGCTCCATGCGGATCAGTTTGGTGGAGGAGGTGGCGCCGTCGAGGGTGAACTGTGCCGGCTGCTTCCCGATCTTGATCTCCAGTTCGTCCGAAGGCGACCATTTCACATACGCGTCCGTCAGCCTGCGGTAGACCGGATCAGAGTCGTTCAGGTCCAGATCGGCCTCGACGTGGAGGCCGAAAGTGTCGAAATGTGTGGTCTTGAAGCCTTGGCGCACCCGGCGCCATTCGAGGCTGTCGTATTCGCCTTGGTCCGCTTCAAAAAACGCGGCATCGGCCTGGAACCGCCCTGATAGCGCGAATTTTTGAAGGAGCGGGGTTTCCTTGTTTTCGTAAAGAACCGCCCGGTCGAAAAGGTCGCAAGTGGAGACGACGTTGATCGGGGATTTGTCGTCGAGGATCGACTTGGCGGAATCGTCCGCCCAGGAATGGAAGGGGAAGGTAACCAGAAATGTGGAAAAGAGGAAAGTGCAGAAGAATGCGATGGGGGCAGTCATTGAGCGATGGTTCGGAGCCTCAACCCCGCTGCCCGCTGAGATAAAGCGCGGCATCAGGGTCGAGAGCCGAATTGAAGACATCGGGTGTGTTGCCGCGTTCAACAAGTGTCCCTGCGCCATCGCGTACCCAGAACACACCCACGTGATCCGCGATGCGGCGGGCCTGAGCGAGGTTGTGGGTGACGATGGCGACGGTGTATCGTCCCCTGAGGGAAAGGATCAGGTCCTCAACCACGCCAGACGCGAGGGGATCGAGGGCGCTGCAGGGCTCATCAAAAAGGATCACCTCGGGTGAGAGCGCGAGCGCCCGGGCGATGCAGAGCCGCTGCTGTTGCCCGCCGGAAAGGGCGAGGGCGCTTTGGTGAAGCCGGTCGCACACTTCTTCCCAGAGTCCGACCTCGCGCAGGGCCGATTCGGTGCGGTCGGGGATGTCAGCCCTGGCCCAGCCATGTTCGCGCAGGGGGATCTCGAAGTTCCGGAGGATGGATTGGGGAAAGGGATTCGGTCTTTGGAAGACGATGCCGATGCGGCGGCGCAGGGCCAGCACATCCGCGTGTGGATCGGTGATGTCGGTCCCATCGGAGAGCCGGATCGATCCCTCGACCCGGCAGCTGGCGACGAGGTCGGTGAGCCGGTTGAGACTGTGGAGAAAGGAGCTCTTGCCACAACCGGACGGCCCCACCAGCGCGGTGATGCCGCCGCCTGGGATTTCGAGATCGACCTCGCGCAGGGCGCAGAGCTTTCCATAAAAGACGGAGAGCCGGGACACGGAGATCGAGGTGGTGGCGGTCATGAGGCACGGCGTCGCAGCCAACGCTCCGAGAGCGCGACGGCTGCGGAATTGATGACGAGGATGATGGCGAGCAAGACCAAGGCGCTGGACGAGGCCATCGGCGCCCCGTTGGCGACGTTGAGGGCGAGATCGTAGATGTGGACCGAGAGCGCCCGGCCGGAGTCCCAGATCGATTCCGGTGGCCGGGTGGCGTATCCGCTGGTGAAAAGCAGCGCCGCCGTCTCGGAGAGGGCGCGGCCGATACCGAGGGTGATGCCGACGACGATGCCGGGAAGCGCGGCCGGCAGGAGCAGGCGGAACGTGGTGGTGGTCTTGGAAAGTCCGAGCGCGGCGGAGGCGGGGCGCAAGTCATCGGGCAGGGCATCGAGCGCGGCGAGGGTGGTGCGCACAAGGATGGGCACGATCATGCAGGCGAGGGTGAGTCCGCCGGAGAGAATCGAGAAACCGAGGCCGAGAGTCTGGCAGAAAAAGACCATGCCGAAGAGCCCGAAGATGATCGAGGGGACACTGGCGAGCAGATCGACTCCTCCGGTGACGAGGCGCGCCACGGTGCTGCCACGGCGGACGAATTCGGAGAGCCAGAGGGCGCAACCCACGCCGAGGGGCACGGCCAGCGCGAGGCAGCAGGCAAGTATCCAGAGGGTGGAAAGGAGCAGGGGGGCGATTCCACCGCTGCGACCGGCGTCCTCGACCCGGCCGGTCAGGAAATCCCACGAGAGACCGGGGAGGCCGAGCTGCACCAGGTCCCAGACGATCCATCCGAAGAGTCCGATGCCGACGGCGGCGGCGACGGCTCCGGTGAGACCGAGCAGACGATCGGCGGTGCGGGAACCACCGCATCGCACGAGGTGGGTGGTTTTGTCAGACATCGCGTTTCCGGAAAGAGATCCAGCCGACGAGGAGTCCGGTGACGAGGACCAGGGCCAGTGCAGCGGAAAAAAGGAGGGCCTTGTGGGAGGCGGTGGCGTAACCCATTTCCAGCGCGATCGTCGAGGTGACGGGGCGGATGGGATCGAGCAGGCCTCGCGGAATCTGCGGGATGTTTCCACAGACGAGGACGACGGCCATGGTCTCGCCGATCGCCCGGGCGAGGGCGAGGAGCACTCCGGATACGATGCCTCCGCGGGCGGCGGGCAGCGCCACCGAACCGATCGTGCGGAACCGTCCCAGTCCGAGACCCGCCGCGGCCTGGAGCTGGCCCGCCGGCACCGCATCGAGGGCGGCCTGGCTCGTCAGGGCGATCAGGGGCAGGATCATCAGACCGAGCACGATCCCACCGGCGAGCAGGCTTTGCCCTGGCGACTCCGGAGCGAACCGGACGATCGCCGGCACCACCACCATCAGTCCCCAGAAACCGAAAACCACGGCTGGCACGCCGATCAGCAGTTCCATGATGCGACGGTTCCATCGGTCGAGGATCGGCGGAGCATAGAAGCGGTGAAAAATCGCCGAGCCGAGACCGACCGGTAGGGCCAGGGCCACGGCCAGAGCCGTCACGAGAGCGGAACCCACCAGCATCGTGACCACGCCGAACTGGGGATCGCGCTCGGATCCGGGTTGCCACTTCGCATCGGTGAAAAAGGACACCAGCCGGCCCTCCGCGATCGCCGGCCATGCGCCCTCGAGCAGGTGCCAGAGGATCACCAGCACCATGCCGCCCGCGACCAGAGCCAGCAGCCCGAGGATGCCGCCGGTGACCCGGTCAACGGATCGGGACAAAGTAGTGTTTCTCGACAAGGTCATGGATCGCTGGCGACATCAGGTAATCGAGGAAAGCGCGGGCGGCGGGGGAGGGTTCGGCGGCGGTTACGATGTTCAGCGGGCGTGTGATCGGAAAGGAACCGTCCTTCACCGACTCCATCGTCGGCTCGATCCCACCGGTGACGACGAGTTGAATTGGCGTTCCGGCTTTTGCCTCGGCCGAAGCGGTGCCGATCGAGACGTATCCGACCGTGTTCGGATTGCCGACCACCGAGTTGATCACATGGAGATTCTCGCCGACGACGAGATCGGCTTTCACATCCGCGTTATCGAGCCCGAGAAAGTGAAGAAAAATCTCCAGGGTGGAGCGGCCTTCCGCCTTGTTGGCCACGACGATGGTCGCGTCTTTGCCGCCGAGGTCCTTCCAGTTGGTGACCTTCTTGGTGTAAATGTCGATGAGTTGCGGTTTCTCCAGGGTCCGGACCGGGTTGTCCCGATGGACGATCACGCAGACTCCGTCGGCGGCCAACTGGTGGGCGGTGAGCTTTGTGCCCTCGTCGTCCTTCAGCGCCCGCGAGACCATGCCGAGATCGGCCACACCGCTGATCGCATCGCTGACGCCGCGCGAAGATCCTCCCGATTGCACCTCGATCCGCACTCCGGGATGTTCCGCCATGTAGCGCTCCGCCGCATCGGCCACGACCGGGGCGATCGTGCTGGATCCGGTGATCATCACCGTCTCCGTCTCCGGTTTCGCGCAAGAGACCAAGGCCAGCAAACCCGCCGAGGCGGCGATCACTCCTCCGGCGCGAAGGAAATCTGGCAGCAACCCAGATCGACGATGCCGTGGCGCGTCCGTTTCAGGGTGGGCGAGAGCTGGTAGCGCACCGCCTTGCCGTCGCGGGTCGCGAGGACGATCCCCGCCTGGCGCAGGCTGCGCAGATGATGGGAAAGCAGACTCTGCTCGATGCCGAGGGCCTCCTGGATGTCGCCCACGTGGCAGGGCCCCTGCATCAGGTGTTTCACCACCGCCAGCCGCGTCTCGTCCGCGAGGGCTTTCAGCCGCACCGCGCAGGAGGCCTGGTGGGGGAGTTGAGGGCTGTCCGGCGATTTCATCTTCACGGGTTTTTGAGAGAGCGGATTGGTGAAATTGACAGCGCTTCATATGAAGTTCGGTCAAAGACACGGAAATCGTGGCGAAGTCAAGCCGAGCCTGACGGAGCGTCCCGAATATGGCTCGCGGAGGCCCTTCCGCAACCGGGAGGGGTGAAAACAACCGTCGCGAGGGGCACCCGGCTATCCCGTTTTCCGGACCCCGCAGATGCGACACGCTTTGTTCTGGACACCGGCGGGGGCGCGGCGCAATCTTCCGGCCCGAGTTTTCCACCATCGAACCCCCCGAAAAATCCCCGTCATGCCACACGTCAGCACCAACGGAATCCAGATGTATTACGAGGAAAAAGGCAGCGGCGACCCTGTCATCCTCATCATGGGCATCACCGCCACCGGAGACGTCTGGCAGGCGCACTCCGATTACTGGAGCGAGGAGTTCCGCTGCATCATGGCCGACAACCGCGGCGTCGGCCAGACCGACAAACCCGCCGGCGACTACTCCAGCGCGATGATGGCCGACGACTACGCCGGGATGATGGATGCCCTCGGCATCTCCCAGGCCCGCATCGTCGGCGTCTCGATGGGCTCCATCATCGCCCAGCAGCTCTGCCTGCGGCACCCGCAGAAAGTGAAAAGCGCCGTCCTCATGTGCCCCTGGGCCCGGGTCGACCGCTACGCCCGCGGCATCTTCGACCACATGAAGGTCTGCAAAGCCCACCTCGACAACCAGCAGTTCCTCGAGTGGATCCAGTTGCTCATCTTCACCAAGCCTTTTTGGGACAACGACGAGGCCTACGAGGGTCTCATCACCGGCCGCCAGGATTTCGACACCAACCCGCGCCCCCAGCCGCTCCACGGCCTGCGCGGCCAGGCTGCCGCCTGTGTCGAGCACAACGTCCTCGACCGACTCAGCCAGATCACCCAGCCCTGCCTCGTCATCGGTGGCAAGGACGACATCTTCACCCCGCTCTGGATGGGCGAAGAGGTCGCCCAAGGCATCCCGAACTGCGACACCCACTTTTACGACGGCGCCGGACACGCCTTCCACTGGGAGAAGATGGACGACTTCAACCCCCGCGTCCGCGAATGGCTGCGCGCCCATTGAGCCGAGCTTGATCCTTTCCAATCCACCATTATGAGCAACATCCGATTTGGTTCCCAGGTCTACACCTGGTTCATGCAGGGCACCGGCAAGGGCTACGACAACAAGCTCGACCACATGATCAAGGTCGCCTCGCAGGCGGGCTTCACCGGCATCGAGCCCATGGTGCTCGAGATCTCCGAGAGCGCGCTGGGCTGCGGCAAATATTGGCTGGGTGATTTCTGTGATCCCGCCCGACTCAAGGACGCCCTCGCCGCGCACGGCATGAGCCTCTGCGGTCTCGCCCTCGTCTGCGCGTGGGACGGCGAAGAGGAGACCCCTGCCGAGCGCGCCGCCGCCGATTTCACGATCGACTTCCTCAAACATTTCCCCGGGGCCATGCTCGGCACCGTGACCCTGCCGAGCGGTCGCAACCATGACCTCCAGCGCCGCCGTCTCAACATCGCCCGCAACGTCAACGCCGTCTCCAAGCGCGGCGCCGATGCCGGGCTGGTCTGCTCCTACCACCCGAACAGCCCGCCGGCCTCGCTGGTCCGCACGCAGGAGGACTACGACGTCGTCCTCAGCAGCCTCGATCCCTCGGTGACCGGCTGGACGCCCGACGTCGGCCACATCATCCGCGGCGGCATGGACGTGATCGCCACGCTGAACAAGTGGCAGCACCTCGTCAACCACATCCATTACAAGGATTACTCCGGCAACGGTCCCGAGCCCTGGGCGCAGATGGGCACCGGCAAGCTCGACTTCCACCGCATCACCGAATGGCTCGTCGCCCGCGATTATTCGGGCTGGATCGTCTGCGAAGACGAGGCCCACGTCGCGGTCGATGATCCCGATGGCGTCACGATGCAGAACGGCACCTGGTGCAAGGAGAACCTGTATCCCATCGTCGGTCTGTGAGAGGCACTGAAGAGGTTTGGGTCGTCGACCCGACCCTCTCAGGTCTGCGGCCATGACGGATCTGACCCGGTCGCGTCGCCTCCGGCTGGCCGAGTGGCTGTGGCCGGCTCTGGCCACGGCTTTGATCACCCTGGCGGTCCGGGCTTCGGACTTCGACCTCGGGGCGCAGCGTTGGATTTACAAGATCGGCGGCGGGAACTGGTCGCTGGGCGACCATCCCTTCTGGAAGCTCCTCTACGCCGGCGGCACCCTGCCGGCGTCCCTCGTCGTCTTCGCCGCGCTGGGAGTCTTCGCGTTTTCCTGGGCCATGCCCCGGCTGCGCCGCTGGCGGCGCGCGGGTTTGTTCCTGGTGCTCTCCGCGGTGATCGGTCCGGGCTTGATTGCCAACGGCATCCTGAAAGAGCATTGGGGGCGTCCCCGACCTCGCGAGGTGATTGAGTTCGGCGGGCGGCACGAGTTCGAACCCGTCCTGAGCTATCATGCGGAGAGCCACGGCATGTCCTTCCCCTGCGGACACGCCACGATGGGGTTCTTTTTCCTGGCCTTCTATTTTCTGCTGCGCCAGAGACGCCCCGGGCTCGCCCAGGCGGCGGTCTTCGCGGCGCTGGCGGCAGGTGGTCTGATGGGCATCGCCCGGATGACGCAGGGGGCCCATTTCTTCTCCGACATGATCTGGGCGGCGGTGGTCTGCTGGTACACCCCGCTGCTGCTGGCCTTTCCCTTGGGTCTTTATCGCGAAGGGACCGCGGGCGAGGAGGGTCATCAAAAGATGCCGCGCTGGCTGAAAGTCGCCCTGCCCGTGCTGGGGGTGGGGATGCTCGGAGCGGTGCTGCTGGCCACGCCACACGGCGAAAAGCGGACCTACACGCTGAGCGCACCGATGGAGGACGGCGCTCCGCTGCGGCTCCGGCTCGAATTGGTGCGGGGCAACGTCGCGATCCAGCCCGGTGAGAGTCTGCAAATCGACTCGAACTCGAGCGGTCACGGACTGCCGACCTCGAAAATCGCGCGGAATTACCTGGAGGTGCCTGATGAGGAGGACGGTGGCGTCAGCGTGACTTACACCGAGCGGATCAGTGGATGGTTCACCGAACTGAATGCCGAGCTGCGGGTCGGCCTGCCCTGGACCCAATTGCAACGGCTGCGACTCGACACGGGCGAGGCGGAGGTCTCGATCGTGCTGCCGGAAACGGCGGGCCGTAGTCTGATCGAGCTGGGGCCGGGCGGGGGCAAGGTCCGGATCGTCACGGGCGGAAAGGCACTCGATATCGATCCGCTCGACGATCCACGGGTGCGGCGCGAGGGGGCCGGAGGGGCGGCAAAGGAGCGCGGCACCTACCGGGTGCGCCTGAGCCCGGAGTTCGCAGGCCAACTGGAGATCATGGAAGCTTCGCCCTAACGAAATATCACAAAGATCGGCTCGCAATCCCCGGGCCGCCGTCTAGTTTTCCCGACATTTTCATGGAAACCGAGTTCCGGAGCAAGGAGACGAGCTGGCTGTCCTTCAACGCCCGGGTATTGCAGGAGGCGGCCGATCCCTCGGTGCCCCTTTACGAGCGAATCAAGTTCCTCAGCATCTACAGCTCGAACCTCGACGAGTTCTTCCGCGTCCGGGTCGCGACTTTGAAGCGGCTCGCCTCCCTGGGCGAGGGGTGGAAGCTGCTCGGCGTGCCCGATCCGAACGTGACGCTGCGCACGGTGCGTTTTCTCGTCTCGAAGCAGGGCGAGGAGTTCAACCGCGCCTATGAGGCGGTGCGGGCCGACTTGGAGAAAAACGGCATCCGCATCATCCGCGAGACCGAGGTGCCCGCGTCAATGCAGGATTGGCTGCGCGACTATTTCCGGCGGGTCGTCAGCCCGCATGTGTTCCCAGTGATCCTGAAGGCGACGGCGAAGCTGCCGAAGCTGAAGGACCTGCCGATGTATCTGGCGGTGAAGGCGACCAAAGCCAAGGGAGGCGGGCGTCCGATGCACGCGCTGATCGAGATCCCCCAGAACTTGCCGCGCTTCATCCCGCTGCCGAAGCGCGGGGAGAGGGATAAACAGCTCGTGATGTACATCGACGACATCATCCGCTTTGGTTTGCCCGAGGTCTTCGCGACTTTTCCCTACGACCACTTCGAGTCCTATGCGATCAAGTTCACCCGCGATTCGGAGCTCGAGCTCGACGACGACTTCACCGAAAGCTTCTACGAGAAGCTCGAGGATAGCCTCAAGGCACGCGAGGAAGGGCTGCCGGTGCGGGCGAACTTCGACGAGACCTTTCCGAAGGCTTTCCTGAACCTGATCCTGCGCAAGCTCGACCTCGACAACGGGGATTCGCTTTATCCCGGCGCGCGTTACCACAACCGGCGCGACCTGATGCAGTTCCCCGACTTCAATCATCCGGGGCTGAAGTACGAGAAGTCCGAAATCATCCCGGTCCCGGCTTTCGCGAAAAAGGCGGCGGGGATGTTCGCCGCGATCCGGAAGCGGGACGTGCTGGTGCACGTGCCCTACCAGACCTTCCGCCACCTCATCACCCTGCTCCAGGAGGCCTCGATCGATCCGCTGGTGCAGAGCATCTCGATGACCCAGTACCGGCTGGCGAAAGGCTCGTGCATCGCCAAGGCGCTCCAGGCCGCGGCACGCAATGGCAAGAAGGTCTTCGTGCTGGTCGAACCGCAGGCCCGCTTTGACGAGGAGGCGAACATCAAGTGGGCGGGCCGCTACCGCGATGCCGGCGTGCAGGTGCAGCTCGGCGTGCAGGGCCTGAAGGTTCACTCGAAGCTGGTCCACATCGTCCGCCGCGAGCTCGGCCGCGACCGCTGCTACACCGTTCTGGGCACCGGAAACTTCAACGAGGACACCGCCCAGATTTTCGCCGACCACCTGCTCTTCACCTATGATCAGGAGATCGGGGCCGACGCGGGCGAGATCTTCCGTTTCTTCCGGCAGTCCTATCTGAAGCCGACCCTGAAACACCTCCGCATCGCGCCCTTCGACCTGCGTCGCTTCGTCCGTGAGCGGATTGAGCGCGAGATCGCCAATCATCGCGCCGGTCTTCCCGCGGGCATTTCGGCGAAGATGAACAATTTCTCCGACACCGAGACGAACGACCTGATCCACCAGGCGGCCGATGCCGGGGTGCCGGTGCGCCTGATCGTCCGCAGCATGTTTTCCCTTGTGGTGGAAAAGGACAGTCCGATCGAGGCGATCAGCCTTGTGGACAAGTACCTCGAGCACTCGCGGATGCTGATCTTCGAGAACGGCGGCGAGCGCGAGGTGTTCCTGGCCTCGGCGGACTTCATGCCGCGGAACTTCGACACGCGCGTCGAGACGATCTTCCCGGTCTACGACCCGGATCTCCGGGATCAGTTGGTGCGGTATTTCGACATCCAGTGGAACGACAACACCAAGGCCCGCATCCTCGACCGCAACCTGACCAACGAGTACCGACCCGGTAAAAAAGGCAGACGGGTCCGGGCGCAGTTCGATCTCGAGGATTACCTGCGTCAGGAAAATGCCTGAACCTCGAGGACCTCGCAGCGGGCCTGGAAGAGGCTGTCGTCGTGCCGCTCGGTCAGGATCACGGAGCCGGCGACGAGGCGGCCCGAATCATCGAGTCGATGGGTGTCGTCGCCGGACTTTTCATCTCCGGCCCTGAAAAGATGGAAGGCGAGGTCGCGACCCGGCGAGATGCGGCGCCTCAGTTCCAGGGCGACCCGTCCCATGGTGTGGCGGGGATTGACCTCGCAGATGGGGCGCAGTCGCAGGTTGCCTCCGGACTCGCGGTGCACGTAGGCATCGACTCCGAGCGGTCCCTCGTAGCCGTGCTGTCGGGTCCAAGCCAGGAGATCGGCGGGGAGCGCCGTGTCGGGATGGTAGAGTGGCAGGGCGTCCTCCATCAGGAATCGGGCGAGTTCCGGATCGAGGTTTTTGCAGAACTTCGTGCGGCAGATGCTGCCACGATAGCCGCCGCTGGCGTTGATGATCTGCTCGACGAATCCGAGGAGCCGGATCGATCCGCCTTCGACCAGGTATTGCACGGAAAAGTCGAAGACGCGCCGGTGCCGCGGCTCGAGCAGAATGCCATCATCGGCGAGGATTTCCTCATTCAAGGGGGCCCGTGAAACGCGTTTGATCGCTGCCTCGTTGAGGAGCTGCAGACCGGAACCAGCGGTGGAAAAGGCCCGCTTCAGCAGGAACTCCTCGTGGCCGGATCGGCGCAGACGGTCGAGGCCGGTGGCAAAGTCGGTTTCGGCATCGAGGACGACGGACGGCTCCATCCACCGCCCGAGTTGGCGGACTTGGGAGACCTTGGAGAACAAATCGCGCCAACCGGTTTGCCACGGAGTCAGCATCGGATCGGGTCGGGTCGATTGAAGCCGGCCAAAGGCCCCGTGCAGGTCCGGCGCGATCGACCAGGGTCGGAACTGGTTGATTTTCCGGCTCGCGATCAGTTGATCGGCGGAGAGCCCGTCGGGCCCGAGGGTTTCGATCTCCGGCAGGGCCAGACCGCAGGCGGCCAGTTTGGCGAGGTGGCTCTCGGAGGGTGGGCGTCTCAGCAGGATGACGTCGTCCTTGCGAGCGAGGTATCCGATCAGGACCTCGAGGTCGCGGACGATGGCGGCGCGGTTTTTGTCGGGATGGTAGGGCGCGGGCCAGCGGGCGATCCGGTGCTCGGCCTCGGGATTGAAATGGAAGACATTCGGGGTGCGGCCTTTGGAGCGTTCGAAGAGGGAGAGCCGGGCGATGTAATCCTCGTCGAAGCCCGCCGCCCGGCGACCGTCGGAGTTGAATCTGGTTCCGTTGCCCTTGGCCCGGCTCGGGGAGAGGGGAAAGTGGAGGACTTTGCGCAGGGCGTCCCAATCGCTCTCGTGCGGGTCTTTCCAGTGTCGGAACCAGTGCAGTCCGTAGCCGACGTGCCCGATCTCGTCCTCGTAGATGCGTCGTAGGATCGCGGCGCTGCGATCGTCCCCGGCCTCGGCGAGGATCGTGCTGTAGTGGCGGGCGTAGTCGAGATTGGCCTGTTCGAAGGTGAGGCTGAGACGCGAGACGTAGTCGAGCGGACTCTCCATGGGCGAGACCACCTCCCAGAAATAAGGGCTGAGCGGATGCTCGCCGAAGGCGACCCCGCATTCCCGCATCCGCTTGAGGTACCAACGGGTGTGGCGCTGCTCCTCGCGCAAGGTGGCGGCGAGCCCGCGCCGGAATTCGCTCGGCGCGTCAGGGAACTTGAGGAGGGCCAGCGCCATCAGTTCGGCGGCGAGCAACTCATGGTTGGCAAAAAAATGGAGCAGCACGCCCCGGCTCCTGTCATCGACCAAGCCCGGACGGGACGGAAAAGGAGGACGCTTTTCCGACGAAGCGGCGAAAGCGAGCCCCTCCGGACGCTCCGGGCGGAAGCCGTTCCAGTTGTCGGAACAGTGCGATGCTCCGGAATCCTCGCCCAAAGGAATCGGGCGCAGTTTTTCCTCCAAAGTGGGGGAAAAAAGAACCCGGGTTGCGAGCGCTTGGAAGGACTCTCCGGAGGGTCTGTTTGCGGGTGCGGCGAGGTCTTCGGCGGCTTCATCCCACCCAAGAAAGCTGTTCCTTGACCGTTCCATTGGATAACACGAACTTCCGCGGTTCGGAAGGGCGGAATTTCAAGATCACCGATCCATCCGCGTCCGCCCAGTATTCCTCATGATCAATGCCCTGACAA
The DNA here is from genome assembly GCA_041917795.1 of Verrucomicrobiales bacterium. Taxonomy (GTDB): domain Bacteria; phylum Verrucomicrobiota; class Verrucomicrobiia; order Verrucomicrobiales; family DEV007; genus Arctic95D-9. Next base: position 258,010 of record JAYRWX010000027.1, on the reverse strand, counting down.
GAATCCCCATGGCTCGAGCCGGGGTGGATCTCGTCCAACGGGGGATCGCGATGGCGCGCGAGTGGAAGAGCCGCCACGGGAAGGGCGGCATGGCCCTGAAGATCTTCATGGGAGCGTTCTTCGTGGGGATCGGAGTTGTCTTTGTCGGGACGATCGGGGATTACGGCGACCGCAGCACCCCGGGTGCCTCTGGTGAGGAGGCGCTCTCGACCCTCCCCAGCGTGGTCCCGATCGTGTTCCAGGGGCTGGCGCTCTTTCTGGCGCTGGCGGCCTTCGTGATCGTCTTTTGGGTCAATGACGAGACCGGGATGGACCGGAAGCGCAGCCTGATCGTGCTTTCGCTCGGCCTCGCCTCGCTCGCGGGACTGGCTGCCTGGCTGCCCTCTGACGTGATCGCGACCCGGGCCGCCATCCTCGGGAATGCGCCGGCCGGAGAGACGCCCTCGATCCCGGCCTACATCGGCATGTTGCTGCTGGTCTCGATGCTGATCCTGAGCGTGCCGGTCGTGGCGCTCGTCTATTTCCGGCTCGATCTGATGGACCGCTACGTCCTGCAGAGTTTCATGCTGCCCTTTTTCTTTTGTCTCCTCTCCTTCATGGCGATCTGGATTCTCGGGGACCTGTCGAACAACGGAAACAACTTCGCCGGCCTGTCGGCGGGCCGGGTCTTGAGCTTTTACGTGGTGCAGGTGCCCTTCGTGGTGCTCTTCGTCATGCCCATCGCGGTGATGCTCTCCGGGCTGTATTCGCTCGGCAAGATGTCGAAGTCGAACGAGTTCATCAGCATGATCGGAGCCGGGCGCAGCGTGCCGCGCATCCTCGCACCGCTCTTCATCGCCGGCGTTTATGTCGCCCTCGTCGGGCTTGCTTTCAAATACCAGTGGGCGCCCGCTTCCGTCGGCTACAAGGAGGCCATCCTCGAGGGCGCCAAGCGCGAGCAGTGGGTGAAACGCCAGGGGCACGAGGTGCGGGACGAACTCTGGTCGAAGCGGGGGTGGATGCACGTGGATCGCGCCGAGCGCCGCACCTGGTTCGTGGGGCGGGTGCCCCTGAAGCTGAGCGATGAAATGGCGGATGTCATCGTGACGCAGCTCGACGATCAGGATCAGCCGGTCAAAATGTGGATCGCCCGCCGGGCGAAATGGGTCTGGAACTCCGACCCGCCCAAATGGATCCTCCAGGGCGTGCGCATTTACACCTACGACGCCCAGCGGATCCCCACGATCCAGACGATGGCCCGGCTCGAACTGATGGATTGGACCGAAACCCCCTGGAAGGTGCTGAGCTCCTCGCAGAAGCCGGAATTCCTCGGCATCCCGGGCCTGACGATGTACCTCCGCGCCAACGGAAATCTCGACAAGCAGTCGCTCGCGCCTTTCCGGACGAATTGGTGGAACATCTTCGCCGAGCCGATGGCCTGCATCGCGATGATCCTGGTGGCGGCACCGCTGGGGATCGTGTATTCCCGCCGCGGGGCGATGGGGGGGATCACCGCCGCGATTTGCATATTCGCACTGATGTATGTCCTCAATGGCACCTTCATCGCGATGGGCCACACGGGGGCGCTGCCGCCCTTCCTGGCCGCCTGGACCACGAATTTCGTGGTCGCCGGAATCGGGTTGATTTTGCTCTGGTACCGGGCCAAGAACCGCGATCTGCCTACCCTGAAATCCCTTTTCGCCAAACCCCGCCGCCGCGTCTCCGCACCGACCGCGGGCTGAGGTCTCCGTTAACCCCCATGGCCATCATCCAGGATTGGAAAATCCGCGCGACGCAGGCTCGCTGCGAAGTCTCCGGCGAACTTTTTCAGGACGGCGAGCCTTTCTTCACCTGCATCTTCGAGGATCGTGAGTCCGACGGCTTCATCCGGCGCGACTATTCCGCCCCCGCCTGGAAGGAGGTGAGGAAAAAGCTCGACCCGCAGCCGTATTCCTTCTGGAAGTCGACCTACAAGGCTCCCGTGCCGGACAAGGCTCCGGCCCAGGGCGAAGATGCCTCGGTCGAGGCGATGCTGCGGCGCTTCATCGCCGACGACGATCCGGTCACCGAGAATGCACGCTACATCCTCGCCTTGATGCTGGAGCGGAAGAAGATCCTCGTCCACGCCGACACCAAGGACGCCGGCGATCATACCCTGATGTTTTACGAGCATTCCGGGAACGGAGAAGTCTTCATCGTCGCGGATCCACACCTGCGGCTCGACGAGGTCGAAAAGGTGCAGCGCGAGGTCGCCGCCTTGCTCGCCGCGGAGGAGCAGCGGCTGCGCGAGTCAGAGCCCGGCGCGGATGGCCAGCCAGCGGACCAGGTAGCCGAGAAACACGAAGATCCCCCCGAGGAGGATGGTGATGGCACCGCCCAGACCGAAGAGGAGCCGGTTGCCGGTGCCGGTGAGGAAGCGACGGATGCCGGGGGAGCGGATCCCGGAGTAGACCCGCGGAGCGAGCTCGCCGAGCAGGTAGAGCCCGACCTTGAAAGCACCGAGAAAGACGAATAACCATCCGGACCAGATCGTGATCTTCGCCGCGAGTTCGGGTTCGATCAGTTTCATGCGTCCCCGAGCAGCTTTTTCAAGTTCGACTGGTAGACCGCCTCGTCGAGCACGGTTTCGGACAACTCCAAAGGCCGTCCCACGAGGATGCCGGCGTGGGCGCTGAAGTCGTCGAGGTAACCGGAGACCGACTTGTCGACGACGACCTTCTTGTAGTTGCGCGAGGCGTGCATGAAGCGGGCCACCCCGTCATCGGTCCGATGGATCAGGCCCACATGGGAGCAAAAGGCACCATCGTATTTCGTCGCGATGCCGATGACGTCGCCGTCCTGGAGGAGTGGTTCGATCGCGGCGACCTTCGCTTTGGGAACGTGGAAAACGGGCAGCTTTTCGACGCGCTCCTCGGTTTCTTTCATGGGTGGCCGCAGTTCGGGATTGTTGCGGAGATAACGGTAGCTCTTCCAGAGCGTTGTCATCTCGCTGACCTTGCGGTTGAGGATGCGCTCGGCGCCGGGCAGGGTGGGGGCGAGGTAGCGGCACGTCCCGCGGGCATCATTGTCAAAAAACCATTCGGCGAGGTAGTGGATGCGTTCCAGGTAGTCCCCGGTGCAGCGCCCGCCCCGGTAGCGCGTGAACTCGATCTGGCGCAGCAGGTCGTCGGCCGTGTAGCTCTCCTTCGCGATCCCGAGCATGCGGGCGAAGCCAAGGCATTGCTCGAAGAAGGTCCAGCAATCGAGGGCGTTCAGGTTCGCCGAGGGAGATTCGATGTGGTCGTCGATCTCGAGGGTGAAGTTCTCGTAGGGGAGGCCTTCCAGTTCCTTCGCGACCTTGATGATCCGGTCTCCGATCTTCAGCGTGCCCCATTTTTCGTCGATCGCCTTCTGCACGATGCGGTTGAAGCGCTCCTCGCCCTTGAAGATCGTCTTCATCGGCAGAAGCCGTTTGGCTGCCGCCGCTTCTTCTTCCGCCCCGCCACGGGTTGCCAAGGCGAATCCAGCCCATGCCAGGCAGGTGCGACGCGAGACGATCCTCATGCCGCGAAGGATACTGGAAACCACGCCGCTTTCCAACGATAGTTAAGAGATCTTTAGGAAAGGCACCTTACTCCGGCCGGGGGAAAAGTTCGCAGTGCTTGCCGTAAATCCGGCGGAGTTCGGCGATGGGATCGGAATGCTCGTCGACGCGAAGGTCGCGGAAGCGGTCGTTGAGCCCGCCGTAGCCCCAGCCTTCGCGAACCACGAGCAGGGCGGCCGATTGCATGCCGCGCTTGTCGCCGCCGGCTCTTTGCCCGGCTTCAAGGGCAGCGAGGAGGCGCTCGGAGAGTTCGCCTTCCGTTTCCTCGTAGGCCCGGGCCATCGACTCGATCACCTCGCGCCCGGCGAGGATGTTGCCCTGCACGCAATAACCGCGACCCGTGAGGCAGCCCGCCCAGCTCAGACAATCCGAGCCCGTGTAGGTGGCGGCTTCTCCCTCTGCCGAGATGATCCCGGTCTGGCGTTTCGCGCGCAGGGGATCGGAATCGACCAATCCTTCGACACATTCGCGGGGACCGAGTCCCTGGCTCATTGCCTCCAAGGCGATCGGACCATAGGCGACGTTGGCGAAGGCCTGGGTGGCCACCGCGCCGACGCCGGCTTTGGCGTAGGGGACGATGTTACCGACGGCGACGATGCGCGACTGCACCGCCACGCCGATTTCGCCCGTGTCGAGGTCCACGGCGACAATCGAAAACGTCCCGACATTCGGAGCCGCGGGCGAATCCGCCCGAGCGTTCGCTGGCAGGCACAGGAGGATCGCGACGAGCAGGGAATCGCTTGCGGGCGACCGGCCCGACCTTAGGATGCGGCTCACGATTGTCATGGCCAAAGGAAAAGAGGTTCACGAGGCGCGTCAAGCCGCGCTGCAGTCCTTCGGAAAAGATCTCGCCCGGCGGGCGCGCTCCCGGTGCGAACTCTGCGAGCGGGGCGGGGAGAGCCTCGGCATCTTCGAGGTGCCGCCCGTGCCGAAAGAGCCTGATTTCGATCGTTGCCTGATGCTGTGCGGCGATTGCGCAACGCAGGCAGGCGAGGTGCGTGCCTTTCGGCCCGGTCCGCACTGGCGCTTCCTCGCCGAGCAAGCCTGGAGCGGCAATGCGCTCGTGCAGATCCTTTCCATCCGCCTGCTGAGACGGCAGAGCGCCCGGGAGGACTGGGCCCGGGAGGCGCTCGAGACCATCGATCCCGACGAAGACTTGCTCGCTGCCGTAACGGAATCGGAGTGATGCGGTATTCCCGAGCGATGAAACGCCTCCTGCCAGCCCTCGTTCTCCTGCTGATCCCTCGTGCGGCCATGGCCGACGACTACGTCAAGGACGTCCTGCCCATGATGAAAAAGCATTGCTGGGACTGCCACAGTGCCGACACCGAGGTGAAGGGGAACCTCGCCCTCGATCCCGAGACCCTTTACGACCAGATCGGCACTTACAACATCATCCGCCCCGGCAACCCTGCCGAAAGCGGCTTCATCGAGAGGCTCAAGCTCCCGGAGGATCACGCCGATTTCATGCCGCGCAAGGGCAGCGCCCTTCCGGCGAGCGAGATCGAAGCCATCGAGAAATGGATCCTCGCGGGGGCGATCGTCGACGCCAAAAAGATGACCGAGGAGGAGACGAAACGGTCCCAGGAAATGGGCGCGGCCCCTGCGGTCGCTCCGGCGGCGACCGCCAAGGAAGAGTTCTTGACCTGGACCAACCGCGAAGGTCGCAGCATCGAGGCCCGCCTCGCCGGGGTGAGCGGCGACGTTGCCAAACTGATCCTGCGGAGCGGGAAGACCTACGATGTCCCCTTGAGTTCGCTCTCCGAGGCCAGTGCCACCCAGGCCCGGTCCCTGGCAGCACCGCGCTGAGGTTCCAACCTTTCCGGTTTCTCGGGATGCCAAGTCCCCCGGAAGGCAAGGAGGTGCGCATTCTAATAATTATAATAATTATTGCAAATTTTGAAGATCGGGGTTCATTTTGGAACCCATGATCGAGTCGAGTTCCGACCACCAATGCGCCGTTTCCTCAGCAAAGCCGGGGAACCTGTCTGAATTCGGATGGAAGATGATGCAGGCGGAGGACCGGCGCTTCGCGATGCAGAACCTGAACCTGATCGCGGCGCTGGCTGCGGGCATGGTGTCCTTTTTCGCCCTCCTCGATCAATTCATCTACCCTGATTTTACCAAACTCTTCGCCGGATTCCGCTGGGTCTGCGTAGGGATCGTCATGATGCTGCTCCTGATGATCCGCTCGCGGCTCGGGAAACGCTATTTCCGTCTTTTCACGATCGTGGTGCCCCTGGTACCGGCCTATTTCGTCGCAATGACGATTTTTGTCAGCCACGATCCCGCCTCGATCTATTACGCGGGTCTCTCGCTTTGTATCGCCGCCTCGGGTTACCTCTTCCATTGGTCCCACCGTGAGGCGTTTGCCGTGGCGGGGCTGGTGCTTCTCGCCTATCTCGTTGCCTGTGCACCGGCCATTCGCGATGGACTGACCTTCGAGAGCGGCTCCGGTCTTTTCAGCAACTTGGTCTTCCTGGTTGCGACGGGCCTCGTCGTCGTCCTTGCCAGCCACACGAATTTCCGGCGCCGAGTCGGTGAGTATGAGCATCGCGAGCGCCTGCGCGAGAAACGCATCGTGCTGCGCGCCACCGCCCGCTCGCTCCGCAACACTCTGGACGAACTCGAGGAGACCGAAGCGCAGCTCGTCCAGTCCGGCAAGATGGCGTCGCTCGGCCAGCTCAGCGCCGGCGTCATCCACGAGATCGGAAATCCGCTGAACCACGCGAACCAGGCCCTCTTCATCCTCCGCCGCCGCCTCCGTCAGTTCCCCGAGGATGTCGTCGTCAATGACACCATGACCGACATCCAGGACAGCATCGAGCGCATGAAGGAGATCGTGCACGACCTGCGCGAGTTCTCCCACAAGCAGCGCGAGGTGCCCGTCGACTTCCCCGTTTACGAATCGATCGACGCGGCCGTCCGCATCCTTGGAAAGGAGATCGAGGACCGTGCCGTCGCCCTGAAGATCGACGTTTCTCCGGACGTGGTGGTGAAGGGGATCAAAAACCCGCTCTCCCAGGTCTTCATCAACCTCATTCACAACGCTGTCCAAGCCATGGCTGGAGCGGGGACGGGCCGGGACCCGCGTATCGACGTGACCGCCCGCCACGAGGATGACCGCGTCGTCCTCTCGGTCCGCGACAACGGTCCCGGCATCCCTGCCGAGATGATTGCGAAGATCTTCGACCCCTTCTTCACCACCAAGGAGGCCGGTGTCGGCACCGGCCTCGGCCTCAGCATTTGTTTCCGCATCATCGAGTCCCACCGTGGCACCATTCAGGTCGAATCAGACGGGGCCACCTACACCGAGTTCCAGATCACCCTGCCGGCAGGGTGTTCGGCCCCGACCTTTTCCCGTCCCGGGCACCATCTTCCCGCTGAAGGTCCCGCCACAGCGTCCGTCAGCGAGTCCGCCGCCCTCCAAACCGCATGAAAAACCAGAATCGCGACTACGGCATCCTCTATGTCGATGACGAGGTGAAGGCCCTGAAGTACTTCGAGGCCATCTTTGAGTCGATCGCCCCGATCTACCTCGCCAACAGCCCGGACGAAGGTTACGCGCTGTTCTGCGAGCACCATGCGCACATCGGCATCGTCGTCAGCGACAAAAAGATGCCCGGAGAGTCGGGCGTCGAACTGCTCGGCCGCATCCGCGACGTCGATCCCAAACCGCTCCGCTTTCTCGTGACGGCCTTCTCCGACCTCGATGCCGCCGTCGCCGGTCTCAACGACGGGTTGCTCTACGCCTATCTCACCAAACCCTGGGACCCCGAAGACCTCGAGAACCGGCTCATGCGAGCGCTCCATCACTTCCGCCTCGAGCGCGAGCGCGAACGGCTCATTCGCGAAAAGGCCGAGGCCTTCCAGCATCTCCTCATGTCCGACAAGGCGGCCAGCATCGGGATCCTCTCCGCCGGGCTGAACCACCACCTCCGCAACGCCCTCACCGTGCTGCGCACCTTTTACGACCTGCTCCCGTATCAGCTCGAGGATGAAATCGTCGGGCCGCCCAAGGATTCCGCTTTCTGGGGCGAGTTCTACGACGAAGTCGGTGGCCAGATCGACCGCATGACCGCGATCCTGACCAATCTATCCGAGGGCACCCGCATCAGCGGGCTCAGCCTCAGTGAGGGCATCGACATCGGTGCCGCCATCCGCGCCGCCGGCGATCTCGTGCTCGCCGACAGCGGCGTCAAGGTGGCCTACCACATCCCCGATTCGCTGCCGCTCGTCACCGGCGACCGCGAAAAACTCTCGCAACTGGGTCGTTTCCTCTTCGAAGAGACCCGCACCACCCTCACCGCCGGATCCGAGGTCGAAGTCCGCATGGAAACCCTCGACGACGGTGCCGCCATTGAGATCGCCTTCATCGACAACGGGGAACCCGTCCCTCAGGAGGACCTCGCCCGCCTCTTCGACCCCTTTTACGTGCGGCCCAGCCGGCCAGAGGAGCTTGGAACCAACCTCATGGCCTGCTACCTCACTGTCTTCCACCACGGTGGCACCATTCGGGCCGAGCGCACCGCCGATGGGCGCAACGCCCTCGTCATCGTGCTGCCCGTCGTGCCCGTCCGGGATGAGGAGGAGGATCTCGAAACCTCGCCGCGGCAGCTCTGGCGCCTCGCCGACTTCAGCCACCGCGACACCCGGCCCGCCATGGCCGCGCTCATTTCCTGAAAGGATTGACAAGGCCCGCGAGGGGAGGCACCGCTATCGCCTATGGCGGTGATCCTTCAGAACGGAGCCCTCTTCCTGCACATCCCCAAGACCGGCGGCACCTGGGTCACCCAGGTTCTCCGCGACGCCGGGCTGATGCGCTGCTCCATCGGCCATCGTCACGCCAACCTCGACCATCTGCTCGCGCCTGGTTGGCAGGGCCTCGGCCGCCGGATCGAATACCTCCTCAAGCGCCCCCGGGTCCGGCTCCATCCCCGATCTTTCACCTTTTGCTTCGTGCGGCACCCGCTTGATTGGTACGAGTCCTTCTACCTCTACAAAAATCAGCCTTCGCTGAATTGGGAACGCGACGGCGACCTGGAAAACTTCCACCGTTGGCATCCCAACGCCGTCTTGAACGGTCTCGGGGAGGGACGCGACTTCAACGGCTTCGTCAGCGCCGTGATGGACCGCTACCCCGGCTACGTCACCGCCCTTTACAGCCACTACACCTTCCGTCCCGTCGACTTCGTCGGAAAACAGGAAAACCTCCGCGAAGACCTCATCACCGTGCTCGAGCGCACCGGCTGCGCCTTCGACCCCGCCGCTATTCGCGGAAAGGAGCGCATCAACCACAGTCGCGACGCCAAAACCAAACCCGAGTGGGACCCCGCCGTTCGCGAGCGTGCCCTGCGCCTCGAGCGCGCCGCCCTCGAGCGTTTCGGCTACCCCGTCGACTAACAAAAAACCCTCTCCGGTCGGGGACCAAAGAGGGTTTGATGAGAGAGTTGACCCTGTCAGGTCAGGGAGCTCATTTGCTATCGGCCTTGAGCGTGTTGAAAAGCTCGAAGGCTTCCTTGGGCTTCAGACCGTCGTGGACGACTCCGGCGACCGCTTTGATCATGGCCAGCGGCGCTTCCGATTGGAACACGTTGCGGCCCATGTCGACGCCCGCGGCGCCGCATTGAATCGCGTTGTAGGCGAGTTCGAGCGCCTCGAGCTCGGGGAGCTTTTTGCCCCCGGCGATGACGACCGGGACGGGGCAGGCCGCGACGACCTTTTCAAAACCTTCGGTGTAATAGGTCTTCACGATGCTGGCACCGTTCTCGGCGCAGACGCGAGAAGCGAGCCCGAAGTAGCGGGCATCGCGGGCCATGTCTTTGCCGACCGCCGTCACGCCCATCACCGGGATGCTGTATTTGTTCCCGATGTCCACGAGAAGACTGAAATTCGCCACCGTAGAGGCCTCGGTGGCGGCGTCTCCGATGGCGAGCATCGCGGCCATGGCGCTGGCATTCATCGAGATCGCGTCTTCTTCGGAGATGAGCACGTTGTGGTTCATTTCCGTCAGGATCGTCGTCCCGGTGTCAGTACGGAGACAGATCGGCTTGGTGTTGTCGGCCGGGATGCTGGAGCGGATCATGCCGCGGGTGCCCATGAGGCAGTCGGCGTGCTCGGCAAGGGGGGCGATGTTCAGGTCGATGCGCTCCAGTCCCGAGGTCGGGCCCATCAGGAAGCCATGGTCGAAGGCCAGCATCACGGTGCGACCGGACTTCCGGTTGAAGATCCGCGCCATGCGGTTCTTGATGCCCCAATCCGTGTTGTTGAGGCCTTTCAGGTAAAAGGCGCTGGTGTCAGCGGGGGTGTTGAGACCAAAATTGTCTCCGTCTCTGATGTCGTCTAGGTCTGCCATAAGGTATCCGGGTTGATGAGCCGAGAGCTTCCTGCCTATGGAAGGGAGGGTCAATATCCGATTCCGCGTGTTTTGGGTCTCAGTCCCTGATCTTACTCCTAATCCTAATCTTAATCTTACTCCTAATCGGTACGGCGCGTCCGGCTCGGATTAGGAGTAAGATTAAGATTAGGAAGAACGGCTCACGCCGACTTAACGCGGTCCTTCGCGGCGCGGGCCATCGCGGCGGCGACGGGATTGATCTCGGGGCGCTCCAGGCGCATCGTCGCCGCACCTGAGACCGCGGGCTGTTCCTCGACCCGATCGCGGATCTCGGTCACCCGAACGAAACGTGCCTTCGCGGTCAGGCCAAGCAGGATCACATCGCCCTCGCGCAGGTCGTGCGGCTCGGGGCCGATGGCTTCGCCGTTGACCCGGGTCCCGTTGGTCGAGCCCAGGTCGACGAGGGCGTAGCCGGTCGGCACGCGCTGCAGTTCGCAATGCCGCGCGGAGACTGCATCCTCCTCGACGACGATGGCATTGCCCGCCACCCGACCGATCCGGATCGACCCGGCGAGCAGTTGGTAATGCCGCGGCGGACAGCCGGGCAGTTCGATGACGAGGTTGTGGAGGATTTTCGCGGCCATGGACGGGGGAAGGCGAGCTTAGAGAATCGGGAGAGGGGATGTCAATGGGGGCGGGCGATTTTGACCCGCTTGCAGTTCGCTTGGCAGGACCGCCCCCACCTTCACCCCGCCTTACCCACCGCGCCGACGAGGACGACTGGACCTTTCGGTTGTAGGCGCCCGCCCGGGGTTTCGATGCTGACGGCGACGGCGCTGATGGTGCCGACGGCGCGGGTGGGTTTCAACTCGGCGCGCCGGCCTTCCGCGGGATCGAAGAATCCGGCCGGGATGGGGGCGGGATTGTCCTTCTCAAAGACCCAGAGTTGGTAGACCTGCGCGACGGTCAGGGCGGGCAGGGAATCCGATTCAAAGACTCCCGCGTTCATCTGCTGGTTCCAGATGGCCCGGCCCGAAGCTTGCGATTGAGCAGGATCGGAAGGGGCGAGGATGGCGAGTTGCCAGGACGACCAATCGTCGCGGGAGGCCAGCAAGACCTGGTTTTCGCGGTGCAGGGTGGCGACGATGGAGGCGAGCACGGCGCACCCGATCGCGAGGGAGGCGGCAAGGCACCAGGGAAGTACCTCGCGCAGCAAGAATGGCTCAGGCTTGGTCGGTGTCGGCAGTAGGACGGGTGCCGGAGGAACGATCCTAGCGGGCGGGTCGATGGGCGTTTCCGGAAGGGCCTGACTCGGTGGGGCGGCGATCGCGAGGATGGAATCGCGGAGTCGTGCCGGTGGCTCGATCGGCTCGGCCGAGAGGGCAAAGACTCCGAGAGTGGCGTGGTATTCGGTGATGAGGGCGGCGAGTTCGGGATCCTGATCGGCGGCTTCGATCAGGGCATGCGCCTCGGATGCCCCGAGTTGGCCGAGGGCATAGAGGACGGCGTCGACTCGGTGCTCGTCGTTCATTCGGCGATGTTGTGGCGCAGGCAGCGTCGCAGTTTGTCGAGGGCGAGTCGCAGACGCGACTTCACGGTGGCGGGGGGCAGTTGGGAGCGGTGGGCGATTTCTTCGATGCCAAGGTTTTCAAAGTAAGCCGATTCGATGGTGATCCGCTGGGGGTCGGGCAGGTGGCCGAGACAATCGCGCACCTGCCGGGAGAGGTCGTCGAGTTCGGCCATGCGGTAGGGATCGGAGGCGCGGTCTTCCGCGGCGATTTCAAAAAAGTCGGGGGCTTCGTGGCCTGGAGGCAGGCGCCGGCCTGCCTTGCGCATGCGGTCGATGCATTTGTTGCGGGTGATCGCGGTGAGAAAGGTCAGCGGCGAGGACACCTCGGGACAATAGACCGAGGGATTCCGCCAGAGCGAGACGAAGACATCCTGCACCACCTCTTCGCATTCGCGCAGGTCCTGGAGGACGCGGGCGGCGAGGGAGAAAAGAACCCGGCCGTAGCGATCGTAGAGTGCCGCCAAGTCGGCGGGATCCTGCGAGTCGAGGCGGACGATGAGGTCGGTCTCATCACTGCCTGGACGTCCCGATTCGCTGCTGGAAGTGGTGTGCGAGACGAGGGACATGACAAACGCGGACGCCGTAAGCTTATCGTGACGCGGGGGAAGGGCAAGATGGATCGACGCCCCGCCCTGGTTCATGGCTGCCGGGGGTAGCGGCTTCGGAACCGAGCGGGGCGGCGAAAGGCGTAAAAAAAGAGGGCGATGATGGCGAGGGCGACGGCTTCGATCAGGTGCAGCAGGCCGCTGGTGCCGTGCCAAAGGACAGGCAAGGGCCGCAGGGTGAGGGTGGCCATCGGTGCGCCACGATGCAGGAAGCAGTTCATTAGCACGGCTTTTTCCTCGTCGCGGATCAGGAGATGCTGGCGATGACCGGGAGCCAGGCTGTCAAGCAGGGGGGCGGAGAGCGTCACCGCGCCATTAGCCGGGCGGCGCGTCTTCAGGTGAAAGATGGAGTTGTCGTCCCCGCCGTCGTGCTCTCGTTTCGGCGCGCCGGGCATGCTGCCGTTGATCAGAAAGGCGGGCGGCGGGGGTGGGCCGGTGCGATCGGCGACTTCGCGGGTTGAATAGGTGACCACCGCCTCGATCTCCCTCGCTCCGACCGTGACGACGGCGGTGCTGAAGCCCGGGTCGTGTCCGTCCGCGGGGCGGATGAAGAGGAACAGGGCGAGGGTGGGGAGAACGAGGCAGGGTCTCATGGGAGGGCCCGGTTAGGCCTCAGGGGTGAACGTGGTTGCGACCGTTCCGAGGGGTCGACTCGTAGGGGAAGACTTTGTTGTAGCTGGCATCGTTTGCATCGACCCCGTCGATGCCGGCGGCGGAGTTGATCGTGACCGGATTGGTGCGCAGGTCGCTGATCAACGCGGTCACCGCGATGTCGATCACGTCGTCGCCGAAGCGGCGTCCGTTCGGCCAGCCGCCGGGGATGTTGCCGCCGTTGGCGAAGGGGTCCTGGATCTGGCTGAGCAGGGTGTCGCCGCCGAAGATGCTCTGGCTCGAAAAGCCCGGGTCATCGGGGTTGTTCGGGTCCATTGCTCCGGCTCCCGCGAGGCGCGCGGCCGGGGTGGAGAGATCGACCTTGATGAGGTCAGGGATGAAGATGCCGGCGATGTCGGAGCGCCCGGTCTCGATGGCGGGTCCGCTGCCGGAGAAGACGATTGCATTGATCAAGGCGGCGAGTTCCGGTGTCTCGGCATATTTGCGGAAGAGCGCGCTGTCCTGCGTCGGAGAAGTCCGGTTGTAGCTGTCCTTGTCCTCGATCGCGACGAGCGCCTCGCAGAAGAGCGGGTTGCCTTGGCGGCCGACCTGGACCATGGCAGGGACCTGACGCACCGAGTTGGTGATGGTGCGGACGGTGTTGACCTCGCGCAGATTCCGGGCCCGGAGAAAGCGGACGTCGCGGCTGACTTTGCGGGTCTGGGCGTTCACGAGATTCACCGTGGGCCGGCTCGTCGTGGCGTAGACGCCGGCGATCTGGAGTCCGCCGCCGATGTCGGAGAGCGGAATCACCAGCGACATCAGATGGATGTTGAAGCCGCCCTGCGAATCCCTGCCCGGATCACGGAGCTGGAGCAGATCGAAGATCGACTGGATGTCGCCGTAGAAGCCATCGTCCCGCTGGCCGGCGAAGGAGACATAACCATCGCCGAGGTCGGTGATCGCCGCGGCGGTGTAGGGGTCGAGCTCCATCGCATCGTCGACACCCGGTTTGGCGGGGTTTTCTCCGTTGTTGCCCTGGTTGTAGAGCGGGGTGGCGATGCCTTGGTTGTTTGGTGGTACCATCCCGCTGCCAAGTTCGACCCGAGCCCCGGTGGCGGCCGTCACCTTCGTGACCGTGTAGGTCTGGGTCAGGTTTTGGTTCGCGTCGTTGACCGCATTGACCACGCCGAGGTAGGATTGCAGGATGGTGCCCTCGTTTTTGTAGGTGGTGGTGAAATCGAACTCGTAGCTGTAGGTGGCCCGTCCCTCGGCCCGGTCCGGTCCGAGCGAAAGGTGGATCGCGTAGCGGACCTTGTCGTCGAAGTTGTATTTGTTCGGCCCGATACCGGGCTCTTGATGGGGGTAGACCCCGAGCGCGACGACGAGGGACTTTTGCCCTTCGTAGTCGGCCACGAAGGCATAGACGTCGGTCGTGTTGGCGGCCGGATCGAGGGTGATGAGCGGCGCGTCCATGTGACTGGACGCGGAGATGCTCCCGCTCATGGCCAGAGCTGCCGAGAGGGCGAGGAGGGAGCGCGAGGCTCCGGATTTTCGTTTGATTTTCATGGTGTGGTTTCCGTGACTGGTTGGGTTGGCAATCCGGCGGATGCCGGGAGATTCTTGTCGAGTGAAGCGAGGAGCCTCCGTTCCGAGGGGAGCAGGATGTGCCAGTGGGCACGGGCCAGGGCGCGCCAATCGGCGGACTCGTCCAGCTCGCCGACGGCTTTCGAGATCACCGCGGCATGGAGGAAAAGGCGGGCGTCGACGGTGTCCCCGGCGAGGGCGAGGTCGATCTCGGCGAGCGCCTCCTCGGATCGACCGTTCGCGTGGAGCGCCCAGGCGAGCGCATCGTGGGTGAAGTAGTCGGCGCGGTTTTTCAATTCAGCCTCCGCGAGAGTCAGGGCCACCGCCACGTCGCGACCCCGGGTCGCAAGAAAGAGTGCACAAGTCCGCGGATCATCGCGAGGGCCCGCAACGGCGATTTGGGTTTCGACCGCGTCCGCCTTTTCCGCTTGGCCTGTCTCGCGGAGAGCCTCGGCGTAGGTCCAGAGCAGATCAGGGAGGGGCTCGATCTCGACGGCACGTTGCAGCGCGGCGACGGCCATGTCCGCCTTGCCTTCAGCCAAAGCGAGGCGGCCTTGGAGGAGCAGTGCGGGCGGATAATCGGGCAAGGCCCCGAGGGCAGCGCCAAGCTCGCGGCCGGCTCCGGCGGGATCACCACTGAGCAAGCGGAAGTGGCCGAGACGCGTCCGGACCCAGGCGAGAGACTCCGGATCGCGCGGTGAGGCGGCGCTCGCAGCGAGCTCGGTCGCCTCGATCGCACCGGGCAGGTCGCCGATCAGCCAACGCATCCATCCGACGCGGGCGTAGGACTGGAGACCGGGCTTGAGATCGACGCCGGTCTGGTAGGAGGCGATTGCTTCTTCGATCTTGCCTTGCTCCATCCGGGCGTCGCCGAGCAGCAGATGGTCGTAGGGCAAACCTCGACGCGTGACCAGTTCCAGGGCGAGCGATTCCGCTTCGGCAAAGTGGTGAAAGGTCGAGGCGACGTGGCCGCGCAGGAGCAGCGCCTCGGGCGTGATCCCCTCGGCGGTTGTTTCGATGGCGCGGGCACAGGCTTCGGCGAGGTGATAAAATCCCTCGTCGCGGCTCGTCCTGGCCTTGGCGATGTAGGCCCAGCCGAGAGCTTCGAGATTTGCGTTGCGAAGAGGTCCGGCGGCGACCCGTTCCTGAGCACGGCGGATCGCGTGATCGGTCGCGGCGTCGCCCTCGTGGGGCACCAGCACAAGATCCAAGGCGCTGACCGGCGTCGGAGCCTGACCCCGTTCACAGGCGGCGGGCAGGCAGGCAAAAAGAATCAAGCAGAGGGGCAGGCGCATCGGTCGTCGAGCGGTGATTCGCCGGGCCGATGGAATTCGATCAAACTTTTTTCAGATTCGTTTCCGTAGGCCTGCCCGGACCGGGTGGACCAGACCCTCTTGGGTGCGGGACCCGACCCTGTCCGGTCGCCCGGCGTGGGTGGTCGCCGAACATCGGGAAAAAAGTTTGATCGATTTTCGGGAAGAGGACGAACCCCTCCCCGGAGCCCCTCCGATCTGGAGCGGATCTCCGCTCAACAACAACCCCAGCCACCCATCAAACCATGACCTTGCGACACCTCCTCCTCACCGCCGCTTTTGCGGCCGGATCCTCGGCTCTGCCGGCTCTCGCCGGTACGATCGGCTACGCCTACAACGCCGAAGGACAACTCTTCTCCTTCGATCTGTTGCGGCCCTCCTCGGTCAAGCCGATCGGCGCCCCCGCCGGAGCGGCAGTGAAAGCCATCGACGTGCGTCCGGGCACTCCCACGATCTACGCCGTCGACGTCACCTCGTCGCTGGTGCGGCTCTACTCGGTCGACGCTGCTACGGGTGTTCGCTCCGCGATCGGGGCGGGCTTTCCGCTGACGGGGACGATGCCTGCCGCCTACAGCCTCACCTCCGGGGCGTCTTTCGGCCTCGATTTCAATCCCACGACCCTGCAGATGGACGGCAGCGTGCGGATTCGCTTCGTGAGTTCCGACGGTGACAACTTGCGTTTGAACTCGGACACGGGCGGCATCGCCGCCGTCGACGGGAACCTCGCTTACTCCATGGGCATGCCGGTGAGCAGTGCGATCGCCGCGGCGGCCTACACGAACAGCGACACCTCACGGGCCGGCGCGACGCCTCCGTCGACGGCGCTCTATTACCTCGATACCCAAAATGACAATCTCGTGCTATCGGGAAACCCGAACGGCGGCACCTTCGACGTGGTCGGCACGGGCCTGGGGGTGGACATCGACTCGGTCGCGGGTTTTGACATCTTCACCGGCAACGGTCTGAACAAGGCCTATGCGGCGGTGAAGCTCGCCTCGGCCTCGGTCTACACGCTGCACATCATCAATCTGACGACCGGCGCGGCGGGGCCTGCGATCGGCCAGTTTCCCGCGGGATTCGAACCCGTCGGCGGATTCACGATCTCGGCCGCGGCCGATCCGGCGGTCCCGGCAGGCACCGAGGGCTATTCCTACACGGCGGAGGGTCAGCTCATCGCGTTCCCGCTCGAGAACGGTTCCGATCCGGTGACGAGCCGGGCGATCGGTGCTCCGGTGGGTGGCGATGTGAAGGGGCTCGATTTTCTGCCCGGCACGACCAGCCTCTTTTCCATCGACGTGAACACCACCACCGCGCAACTCACCATCGTCGATCCCGAGACCGGGGGGCGCAGTGCGGTGGGTGATGGTTTCCCGACCACAGGCACGATGCCCGCGGCCTACACGATCTCTCCGAATTCCAGCTACGGGTTTGATTTCAATCCCACCACCCTGCAGATGGACGGGAGCGCGCGGATCCGGCTGGTGGACTCCGCAGGCAATTCACTGCGCCTCAATTCCGCTACTGGCGAGATCGGTGCCGTCGATGCCATGCTGGCCTACTCCGGTGGAATGCCGGCGCTCTCGACGGTGGTCGCGGCGGCCTACACGAACAGTGACGTGGTCCGCACCGGAGCGACCGCACCGGGCACCCAGCTCTTCTACATCGATGCGGCCAACGACAGTCTCGTGACCCTGGAAACCAATCCCAACGGCGGACAGTTCACCCCGGTCGGACCGCTCGGGATCGACGTCGTCGCGGTCGCCGGATTCGACATCTTCATCGTGGATGGTCGCAACATCGGCTTCGCCCTGCTTCAGGACACCTCGGGCATGATCAATCTCTACCTTGTCGATCTCATCACGGGCAGCGCCGGAACTTCAGTCGGGGCTTTCGCCGCCGCTGCGGCGCCGGTCGGTGGACTCGCCATCGCCACGAATCCCGACCTGACCCGTCCGAGCGTGACGATCCTTCGTCCCCGCAGTCAGCGTCAAAAAGTCGCGCGGCCGACCTTCGTGGTCCGCGGGGTGGCGTCGGACTCACGAGGCATCGACCGGGTCGAAGTCCGGGTCGGTCCCGGGGTGTTCCGGGTCGCGACGGGCACGACCGACTGGCGCTTCAATGCCAGAGTTCGTCCGGGATCCAACCGCGTGCTCGTGCGAGCCTACGATGTGAATGGAAATGTCTCGGCGGTCGCGACGAGTGTTTTGGTGAGGAAAAGCGCCACCCGACCCAGCGGCGGACCTCCTCGCGGTGCGTTCCCGACCCCGAACAACGGTCGCTCCTGAGCAGTCGCGAACCTCAGGCCTCGGCTGCAGCCCGGATTGCCTCCAACTCTTCCCATCGCGTGTAGAGCGAGGCGACGGCGGCCTTTTTCTGTTCCAGATCGGTGATCATGGCCGGCGCTTCGGCGGCATTCTCGATGTAAAAGGCGGGGTCGTTGAGCTTGGTTTCGAGCTCGGCGACTTCGGACTCGGCGGCCAGGATGGTTTCCTCCATGGCTTCGAGTTCGCGCTCTTCCTTCCACTTGAGTTTGCGCGGCTTTTCGTCGGCGGTTCCGGAGGGTTTCGCGGTCTTGGCGGGTTTGGACTTCGCTGCGGCGGCAACAGCCTCCGCGGCGCGGCGTTTTTCGAGGTAGTAGGAATAGTTGCCGACGTGGACGCCGACCTGCCCGCGGCCTTCGAAGACGATGACGCGGTCGCAGACGCGGTCGAGGAACCAGCGGTCGTGGCTGACGACGAGGGCGGTGCCGCCGAAGTTCACCAGCGCCTCCTCCAGCACGCGCAGGGTCTGCAGGTCGAGGTCGTTGGTGGGTTCGTCGAGCACGAGGAAGTTGCCCCCGCGGCGCAGGATCTTGGCGAGCAGCACGCGGTTTTTCTCGCCACCGGAAAGGTTTCCGATGCGGTCGTTGATGCGCTCGTTGCCAAAGAGAAATCGCTGCAGGTAGGAGCGGACCGAAATGGTCTCGTCGCCGAAGCGGACGCTGTCTTTCCCCTGGGCGACCTCTTCCAGCACGCTGTGGTCGTCGTTCAGTTCGAGGCGGGTTTGGTCGACGTAGTTGAACTCGGTTCTTTTCCCGATGCGGACGGTGCCGGTGGTGGGTGAGAGCTGGCCGAGGATGATTTTGAGCAAGGTGGTCTTCCCCACGCCATTCGGGCCGACGACGCCGATGGTTTCGCCGGCCTTGAACTCAAGATCGAGTCCGAGGAAGAGGGGATCGCGGTCGTAGAAATGCCCGACCTCCTCCAGATCGACCACGACATTGGCGAGCGGGGGCGGGGGCGGGATGACGAGCTCCATGTCGAGCTCTTTCTCGGGAGCTTTCTGGGCTTTGACCGCGTAGAAGTTGTCGAGTCGGCTGCGCTGCTTGGTGCCGCGGGCTTTCACACCGGCACGGACCCATTCGATCTCACGGCTGAGGAAGCGCTGGCGTTTGTGTTCGGCATTCTGATCGCGCTCCTGCCGCTCTTCCTTCGCGATGAGGTAGTCGCTGTAGTTGCCCTCGTGCGAGAAAAAGCGGCCGTCGGAGAGCTCGACGATGCGGGTGGCGATGCGGTCGAGGAAGTAGCGGTCGTGGGTGACGAAAAGACAGGCGCCCTGCGAGTCGGCGAGCCAGCCCTCGAGCCAGGCGATGGCTGCGGCGTCGAGGTGGTTGGTCGGTTCGTCGAGGATCAACAGATCGGGCTGGGCGAGGAGGGCACGACAGAGACCGACGCGGCGTTTTTCACCGCCGGAGAGTTGGCCGACGATGCGGTCGCCGGGCGGTGCGGAAAGTTCGCGACGGAGCGTCTCGATGCGGGTCTCGAGGTTCCACCCGTCGGCATGTTCGATCAGGGCGAGGAGGCGGTGCGACTCGGCGTCGGAAAGTTCGTCGGCGTGCTCGTAGCGCCGCAGGGCCTCGATCAGTTCGGCGGCTCCGGCCCGGATGTTGGTATCGACGCTGGCCGCGTCGTCGAGCTGGAAATCCTGGGGCAGGTAACCGACCACGAGTCCCTGCTTCCGCGAGAGGGTGCCTGCGTCGGGCTGCTCGGCCCCGGCGAGGATGCGGAGGAAACTGGATTTGCCGCTGCCGTTGCGGCCGACGAGACCGACCTTTTCCCCCGGATAGATCGCGAGCGAGGCGCCGTCGAGGATGGCGTGGCGGCCGAAAGAGAGGGTAAGCTCGGACGCGGAGAGGATGGCGTCGTTCTGGATCGGGGAGGGGGGCATGGAAAAAGAAGCGGGTCGCGAAGGTAGGCCGGGAATGCCCCGGAGCAAGGCCGGGAGAGTCGGATCTGTCGCAAGGCCTTGCTTGCGCGGCGAGGCTCTTGGGCGATGATCGCCGCTCCCTGCCGTGGGGACCTCGCGGTGGCGACGCTCCTGTGCGTCACAGCCGGGGTTTTTCCCGACAAGATTCTTCAACCCTCCATGCGCACCTATTTTCTTCTTCTCTGCCTCGGGCTGACTTCCTCCCTGGCCGCCGCCCCCGCCATCAATGCTCCCGCCGTCAGCATCCTGGGACAGACGAGCATGACCAGCTATGTCGAGTCGACCCCGCCGACGGCCTCCTCGCTCCGCGGCGTCGAAGGCGTCGCGATCGATCCGACCACGGGCAAACTTTTTGTGTCGGAGTCGGGGAACCACCGGGTCCTCCGGTTTTCGTCGACGGCCGCTTATCAGACCGGAGCGACCGCCGAGGCGGTGTTCGGACAGCCCGATTTTGTCTCCTCTTCGCCGAACCGGGGGAATCCTGATGCCGACATGAGCGGGCTCTCGGATCCCTCCGCCGACTCTTTCGATTCTCCCTCCAGCATCTGTGTCGATGCGAATGGTCGGCTCTGGGTGGCCGACTACAACAACGCGCGGGTGCTCCGCTTCGACGGCGCCTCCTCGAAACCCTCGGGCACGGCGACGGCGGATGGTGTGATCGGTCAGCCTGACTTCACGTCCGCGGACCTCGCGACCAACGATGTTGCCGACAGTGGTTTCATGAGCCCGACAGGCATCGCCGTGGATGGTGACGGGCGGCTCTGGGTCAGCGATGCCTCGATCTCGCGGATCCTGCGCTTCGACGACGCGGCGACCCTGTCCGGTGATGTCCCGGCCGACGGATATTTCGGCGCAAGAAATGGTGATTTTGACAGCGATCCCGACACCTTTGACAGCGTCCCGGTCACGGCTTCATCCCTCGGTGCCTCAGTCTATGGTTTGGCGGTCGATGCTGCCGGCAATCTCTGGGTGGCCGACACCTCGAACAACCGGGTTCTGTGCCATCTGGATCCCGCCTCGAAAGCGAGTGGAGCCGCCGCCGACCTCGTTCTGGGTCAACCGGGGTTTGTCACGCGCGACGACCCGAGTCCCCCGACCGCCGCCAGTTTCAACTTCCCTTACACGGTGGCGGTTTCATCCGATGGGGTGCTCTGGGTGGCCGACTACATCAATCAGCGTCTCCTCGGCTTCGTCAATGCTCTGGGGAAAACGAACGGGGCGGCCGCGGATCTGCTGCTCGGACAGGCCGACTTTATCACCGGCGGCGCCAATCCTTTTTCTCCGACCTCGGTGAACAGCCCCAGCCAGATCGCGTTCGGCCGCGAGGGCAGCCTCTTCGTGGGTGAGTTCCTCGACGACGGTTCGGTGAAACGCTGGTCCGATCCGGTCACCCTGAGCACCCCGGCGAGCGTGACGACCAAGCGGCCCACCGCAACCATTCGCGGCCGCTCCTCCGGTGCCGTGCGTGTGCAATACAAGGTGACGGGACAAGGCGGATTCAAAAATGCCCGGGGCACGTCGACCTGGTCGGCCAACCTCACGAAGTTGAAGCGCAAGACCACTCCAGTGACCGTGCGCGCGGTCGCCTTTGATGACCGGGTCGCTTCCGGATTGACCCGGGTGAAGCTGAAGGTACCGAAGCCGAAGTAATCACTTGGCCGCGGCGTGGCGCATCCCTTCGAGATAGATTGCCATGGCGTTGCCGTGCTTCACAAAAAGTCCGGAGTCGATTTTCCCGTCATCGATCCAATAACCCTCGGTATCCTGGCTGGAAAGTGCGTTCTTGACCTTGCTGCGGACGCCACGGGCGGATTTGAGCCAGCGCTCCGGGGTTTCCGGCTTTTTCCGGGCGGCGAGCAACTCGGTCCGGTCGCGGCCGAGATCGGTGCGGAGACGCTCGATCTTGTCGTGGAGGCCGCTTTCGATCTTGAATCCGTAGTGAGTGGGCAGATTCGAGTCCTCGTAGGTCAGATCGTAGGTCTCGGCGACGCAATAGAGTGGACGATTCGTGTTCAGCTCGTAGAAGCGCGACCATTGGCCATCGGGCAGGCGACTTTTCTCGAGCCAATCGAGTGCCATCGGGATGGTGGCGCGGTACTTTTCATCGCCGGTAGCAAGCCAGATCTCGAAGAGAGTCAGGCAGGCGCTGAAGGACTCCATCGAACTCACCGCTGGTGGCTCGAACTTGCGCGCCCAGACCGGGATCATCTCCTCGCTGTATTGCTGCGCCCAGGCGGGCTGTCCGCCCTCGAATTGGGCGAGCAGCAGGAAGTCTCCGCAGCGCTTCGCCGCTTCGAGATACCGGGCCTCGCCGGTGAGCGCGTGGGCCCGAAGCGTCAGCTCGACCAGCTTTTCGAGGTTGCCATCGTTCAGAGTGTGGAAGCCGGTGTATTTTTCCTTCGGCCAAATCCGCGGCCATTCCGCCGGCATCGTCGCTTTTTTGACAACGCCATCGGCGGGAGCCGCTTCGCTGAACTGTTGCGGCCACGAGCCGATCTTGGACTGCGCGGCGAGGAGGTGATCGAGGCCGTAGGCGAGCGCCGATTGCAAATCGGCATCGTCCTTCCCGGCGGGATCGTGAGCGAGTTCAAGCAACAGCAGCAGTGCCGACTGGGTTTTGTTGTCATCCAGCGTCGAGGTGTTGCTTTGTTTGCCTTGCTCCTTCTGACCAGCGAGCACCTCCCGACGAAGCCACCATTTTTCCGGATCTTTCCCCCCAAAATCAAAATCCGCCGGCCAGCCGCCCGATTCGAGCTGGCAATCAATCAGCGCCGTGGCGGCCCCTTTCGCTCCCTTGAGGAAAGCCTCGTCCCCGGTCGCCTGCCACGCCTTCAGCATCGTCAGGCCGACGGTGGTGGTGCCATGCGGCTGGATGCTGATGATCGTCGGGCTTTCCTTGCCCTCGACATAGGCCATGCTGCGGTCTTTATCCCATCCCATCGCGTAGCCGCCATGCGACGCGAGCTTCGAAACGAAATAGTCGTTCGCCTTTCGCAGGGCCGCGGCGACAGCCACCGGATCGGGCAGGTCGTCGTCGGCGCGCAGTGCGCTGGTGGCAAAGACGAGCGTGAGAAGGAGGGCGGGAGTTTTCATGGGTTTTTGGCTCCGAGCCGTTGTTGGAAGATCCACTCGTGCAACTCGGTTCTGGCATAAACCCCGGTCGCGATGAGATGGCCCTCGCCTTCGAGGATGGTCAATTGGGCGAGGTCACCGCGTGCCGCCTTGATCGCCTCGATCATCGAGGTCGAGCGCTCCAGCGGCACGTCCTCGTCCTTGTCTCCGTGAAAGGCCCAGATCGGCGTTTTCAAGAGGGCCTCGGCCTTCGTCGGGTCACCACCCCCACAGAGCGGCACGATCGCCGCGAAGACTCCGGGATACTCCGTGCCGATCCGCCAGGATCCGGAGCCGCCCATCGACGATCCGGTCAGGTAAAGACGCGATTCGTCGATCGGCAAGGTGTCGCAGAGGCTCTTCACCAGCGTCATCAGGTTCGCGGCGACCTGGTCCTTCCACCCGATCGCCCGATCGGGGCATTGGGGCGCGAGGACAAAACAGGGGCGCGCTTCCTGGTTGGCCTCCTCGGTGAAGGGTTTGGTCGCCCCGCCCATTTGGGCCTCGTTGTCCGAACCGCTCTGGCCCGCGCCATGCAGCCAGATCACGAGGGGATAACGCTCCTCGCCCTTCCACTTCGGATTGCCGTAGAATTGGAAGTTGAGCCCCTCGGGCGAGGTGCCTTTGGCAAAGGCGCCAGTCACGAGCGCCGCGTAGGGGCTGGCCTTGGCCCCGGCGCTGCGGGCGTCCTCGCGGAGGAGCGCCTTGACGTGGTCCTGATCGGCTGGGGAGAGTTTGCCCAACGGCAGGACGAAGGTCTTGAAGTCGGCCGCACGTTTGATGCGCACCTCGGTCTCGTTGTATTCGAGCAATTCCCCCTCGAAGGCGGAGGCTCCGTCTGCCGAGGTCCAGGTGCGTTTTTCGGCTGCTGAAAGAGTGAAAACGAGGAGAGAGCTTAGAGCAAGCAAGGTCGATCGCATGGGCGGGATGGTAGCGGGAGCGGAGCGGGAAACAAGCCCAATCCACGACCCTCACCCCAACCGCATCCGGTAATCCTCATACCCGAACTGCCGCACGCTCCCGATCTCTCCATCCTCCCCGAGAATGGCGATCGAGGGCAGGGGGACGCCGTTGAAGGTGGTCGTCTTCACCATCGTGTAGTGCGACATGTCGTGGAAGAGGATGCGGTCGCCGATTCTCAGCGGTTTATCAAAGCTGTAATCGCCGATGACGTCACCCGCCAAACAGGTGGGGCCGCCGAGCCGGTAGGTGTGGGCCTTTTCGCCCGCCTCGCCCGCGCCTTCGATGACGGGGCGGTAAGGCATCTCAAGCACATCGGGCATGTGGGTGGTCGCGGAGAGATCGAGGACGGCGATGGGCATGCCGTTTTCGACGAGGTCGATGACCGTTCCCATCAGCACGCCGGTGCCCACGGCGATGGCCTCACCGGGCTCGAGATAGATCTGGAGATGCGGGTAGCGGGACTGCACCTCGCGGATCAGCGAAATGAGCAACTCGACATCATACCCCGGAGAAGTGATGAGATGGCCGCCACCGAAGTTGAGCCACTTCATCGTCCGGAGCTGGGCGTCGAATTTTTCCATCACCGCCCGTAGCGTGCCGCCCAGAGCCGAGGCACCCTGTTCGCAGAGGGTGTGGAAGTGAAGCCCTTCGAGTCCCGTGAGGTCGGCGCCATCGAGGAGACGGGCGAGTACTCCGAAGCGTGAGCCGGGCGCGCAGGGATCGTAGATCTCGGCGACGGCTTCAGAGTATTCCGGATTGATGCGGAGTCCTGCGGAGACGCGTGGTCCGGCGGCAAGCACCTCGTCACGGTAACGGTGCCACTGGCTCAGCGAATTGAAGACGAGGTGATCCGCGATCTTCAGCACCTCGGTCATCTCGGCGGGTTTGTAGGCCGGCGAAAAGACGTGGACTTCGCCGCCGAATTCCTCGTGGCCGAGCCGGGCTTCGTGCAGTCCGCTCGCCGCCGTGCCGACGAGGTAGTCGCGGAGCAGGGGATAGAGACCGAAACAGGCGAAGGCCTTCTGGGCGAGGAGGATCTTCGCTCCCGTCTCGTCCTGGACGCGCTTCAGGATGGCCCCGTTGTGACGGAACCGGGTCTGGTCGAGGACAAAACAGGGTGTGTCGAGCCTGCTGCGCTCGAAGGCGGCGAGGAGGCGCGGGACGTCGCCCCGGTAGAGGCCGGTTTCGGGATTGTCGCCGAAGGTCGGTACAGACATCTCAAGGCACCTGCAGCGGCTCCGCATCGATCACCTGCCAGGGCAAGCCCCAGACGTTGCAGTCGGCCATGAAGGGGTCGGGATCGAGCTGCTCGAGGTTCCAGACCCCTGGTTTCAGCCAGACGCCCGAGAGCAACTGCCGCGCCCCGATCATCGCGGGGACGCCGGCGGTGTAGCTGATCGCCTGGCTCTTGACCTCGGCGTAGCACTCCTGGTGATCGCAGACGTTGTAAATGAACTTCGTTGCGGTTTCGCCCGTGCCTTTCAGCTTGCCGGTGACGAGGCAGCCGATGCAGGTCTTGCCTTTCGTGAGCGGACCGAGCGAGGCGGGATCGGGAAGGATGGCCTTGAGGAACTGGATCGGGATGATCTGCTGTCCCTCGTAATCGATCGGCTCGATCGAGGTCATGCCGACATTCTTGAGCACGGTGAGGTGCTTGATGTAGTTGTCGGAGAAGGTCATCCAGAAGCGGATCCGCTTCAGCCCGGGCAGGTTCTGCGCAAGGCTCTCGAGTTCCTCGTGATAGAGGAGGTAGATCTTGCGCGAGCCGACCTGGTCGTCGGGGAAGGGATAGTCGAGCCCGATCTCGAGCGGTTTCGTTTCCTTCCACTCGCCGTTCTCCCAATAGCGCCCGTTCGCGGTGATCTCGCGGAGGTTGATCTCGGGATTGAAGTTGGTGGCGAAAGGCAGGCCGTGGTCGCCGGCGTTGGCGTCGAGGATGTCGACGGTCTCGATCTCGTCGAAGCAATGCTTCAGCGCGTAGGCGCAGTAGACATTCGTGACACCGGGATCGAAGCCGGAGCCGAGCAGGGCGGTGAGTCCGGCGGCCTTGAACTTCTCCTGATAAGCCCACTGCCACTTGTATTCGAACTTCGCGGTGTCCGGCGGCTCGTAGTTGGCGGTGTCGACGTAGTGGACTCCGGCCTCGAGGCAGGCATCCATCAGGGTGAGGTCCTGGTAGGGCAGGGCGATATTGAGAAGGATCTGCGGCTGCACTTCTTTCAGAAACGCGACGACCTCGGGCACGTTGTCGGCGTCGATTTTTCGCGTGTGGATCGTGACGCCGGTGGCGGCCTTGATGTCGGCGGCGATGGCCTCGCACTTGTCGAGGCTGCGGCTCGCGAGCCAGATTTCCCCGAAGGTCGCGGCGTCCTGCGCGCACTTGTGGGCGACGACGTTGCCGACTCCGCCCGCTCCGATGATGACCGTCTTTAGCATGTTCTCTTTTCCGTTAAGCGCGGGGATGCTCGATTTCCACCCCGGATTGTCAAAAGCTTTTCCGGCTCCCCGATGGAGTCAAAAAAGTCACGGTCAAAGAGATACGCAAAGTACAGCATACCGGGATTGCAAAGTTCACGATCTTTTGCAAAATCAGGTCCATGAATTCGAGGCAGGTGGTGAGGTTTGGGCTGTTCCTCGCGGTGGTGGCTTGGGGCGAGAAGGAAACCCGGGCGCAAACGGAGGCTCCGGCTCCGGTGGTCTCGGCCGGCTTCGAATTAAAAGCGGGCGAGGCGGTGCTTTTTCTGGGTGACTCGATTACTCATCAGTGCCTTTACACCCAGTATGTTGAAGACTTTTTTTACACCCGCTACCCGGAGCTGAAACTGCGGTTCCACAATGCCGGGGTGAGCGGGGACAAAGCCGCCGATGCCCTCGCTCGCTTCGAAAAAGACGTGTCCTTCTTCAAACCGGCGCTGGTCACGGTCTTGCTGGGGATGAACGATGCGGGCTACGGGGATTTTGACGCTGCGACCTTCGGGACCTACGCCGGGGGCATGGAGGAACTTTTGAAAAAGATCGCCGCGATCGGCGCCCGGCCGGTGCTGATGTCGCCGACGATGTTCGATCACCACCAACTCGCGATCCAAATGATGAATCCGGATTATCGGTTCCGCGAACGCACCTTCTCGGACCGCTACAACGCGGTGCTCGCCTATTACGGTTCCTGGCTTCGCGAACGGGCCGGTCAGGAGGCGCTCGCCTACGTGGATCTCGGCAGCACGATGAGCCAGCGTGTTTTTTGGCGGCGCCGGACCGAGCCAAATTTCACCCTCGTGCCGGACGCGATCCATCCTGCTCCCGCGGGCCAGTTCCTGATGGCATATGAGCTGATCAATCAATCGCGCCCCGTGCATCGCGACGTCTCCAGCATCCATCTGACGATGAAACCCGGAACCTTCTCGGTCGCCAAAGGCGCCGACCGGGTCGAGGGCGTCACCGCGACTCCGACCTGCGACCGGATTTCCTTCACCCACACGGCCAAGTCCCTCCCGTGGGTGGTGCCCGAGGCCGCCTACGGGGTGGAGAACGTGAAATGGGACGCCGAGCCCGCCGCTCCGCTGGGAGTGAAAATGGTGCCGTCCCTGCGCCGCCTCGCGTCGGAGAAACTGCGCGTCGCAGGTCTGCCATCTGGCAATTACCAACTCCTGATCGACGACCAGAAAATCGCGGTTTACAGCCATCTCAGTCTCGCGAGTGGGGTCGATTTGCAGGATCAGGTCTCCAGCCCCCAATACCGGCAGGCACTCGATGTGGCCTTGCTCAACCGCGAGCGCAACGATGTCGCGGTGCGGCCCCTTCGCGATGCCTGGGGTGCGATCAAGGGGCTGCGGAAGAAGTCCGAGACCGATCCGGCGGCGTTTGAGCGGGAATCCCAGCCCGTCTTCCTCAAGATCGACGAGCTCAACGCCCTCGCCACCGACTACGAGGACCGCATCCACGCGATCGCCCAACCCAAGGCGCGGCGTTACCAATTGGCGCGGGTTTCGGGCGATTGAAATCGGTTACGTCCGGGGTTTCCGGAAACGACCGGGCAAGGTGAGCAGGGCGAAGAGCGTGGACCCCACCGCCGCCATGGAGAGCAATCTCAGCGGGTACGGGCCGAGAACCTCGATCGGGGTTTTCTGGCTCGGAGCGGCCGGACCCACAAAGCCGTAGTTCCATCCGGTGAAGGCGTCGATCACGGCCAGCAGGCCCATGAATCCCAGGGTCAGCAGCACGCTTTTCCGCCAATCGCCCCAGTGTGGGAGAAAACCGTCGGCCACGAGGATCCAACTCGTCGCGATGGGGATGAAGAGATGGTAGATCCAGAACAGCCAGAACCAGAGTGTCGCCGGGCCGACATAGAGCGAGGGCGTCAGAAAGGCCCAGACACAGAGGGCGAAAGTCCAGTAGTACATCAGCGCCTGGGTCGTCCGCGAACGGGTCGCGAGCGCATGAGCCCCGAGTAGATTGGCGAGGTTGCAGAACTGGAGCGGCAGGGATTCAGACCAGTTGAAGCGCCCGGGAAGGAGCCCGTAGCCGTTGCTGAAAATCCAGGAGACGACGCAACCGATCGCGATGAGGAGCCGCACCGTGGCCGCGACCGGCTGATCTTTCACCCGGTGCGCGACGAGCGCGGTTACCACCGTGGCCGCCAGGCAGACGGCCAGGCAGACGAGGTGAAGCGTGGAGCCGGGGACAAAGGTCTCCATCCGCGCCTCAGTAGAGCTGTCCTTTCCGGTAGGCTGCGGGCGAGATGCCTCGATGTTGTTTCAACATCCGGCTGAAATAGTAGCGGTTGGGGAAACCGGCGCTCTCGGCCACCTGCTCGATCGACTGGTCGGAGTTGCGCAGCAGGTGGCAGGCGCGGTCGAGCCGGTAGTTCAGCAGCACCGTCATCGGGGCGAGGCGGAGTTGGGAACGGAAGAGGTGGTTGAGGTTCCGCACGCTCACTCCGGCCGCCCGGGCCGCATCGCCCGCGCTGAGACGCTCGGCGAGGTGATTCTCAAAAAACTCCATCGCCCGGATCACGCGGGGATCGAGCTTTTGATCCGTCCACGCCGCAGCCGGCAGGCGACCCAGCGCGTGCACCACGAGCGAGGCGGACTCCCAGTTGTAGGGCTCGCCCTTGCCTTGCTCCAAAGACTCGAGGAAACCTTTGCCGATCGCATCGAGAGGAAGCGCGTAGATACCCGGTACCGGGATCAAGTCGGTGCGGCAAAGGATGAAATGCACATACCACTTCGCAAAGGTCCCGACGTTCCGCGAGCTGAAGGCCGTGCGCGGCGGGATGAGATAAAAACGATCCGGAGTCAGCCGCGTTTTCACCCCTTCACAGGTCACCTCGGCTTCGCCCTCGACCGGCAGGTAGAGGCGCCAGTAGGGATCGATCAGCTGGTCCAGATTCCAACGCTGCAGGCGAATTTTGCGGGTCGCGAGGATCTCGAGCGAGAGGCCGGGTAGCATCACCTCGCGCTCGCCCTCGACCTCGTGGGGCGAACCATCGGGCACGAGGCTGAAAAAGGAATCTCGCTTGGGGCGCATCAGGGGATCGTTGCGGAATGTGACAAAACCATCCTCGAATGTCGAGAGCGATCTTGAGACATTCCAACGCCGTCTGCCAAAATGGACACAGTAAGGCCCGGTCCGGGAATCAACGGTTCGATCCGCCGAAAAGCATGCGGCCGAGACCGCGTACCGCATTACCAAAGCCCCCGCGAGCGGGTTCGTCGACGGGAGCCCCGGCTCCGCCGACCGGAGTGGCGACCAACATGCCTCCCGTGGTGCTGCCGCTGTGGGTGCCGGGAAGGCGGGCCGCGATGAAGTTCGGCCGGGTCTCCGCCGCCTTCATCACCTCCGTCCAGACCGGCAGGGCCAGCGTGCTGCCGTAGCCGCGGGGCATGATCGTCTTGGGTTGATCGAGACCCACCCAGACTCCGGTGGTCAGCTTGTCGGTGTAGCCGAGAAACCAGGCATCGTGATAGTCGTTGGTCGTCCCGGTTTTTCCGTAGGCGGGGGCGGTGTAGCCGAGCTTGCGGGCCTCCGTCGCGGTGCCACGGTCGAGCACGTCGCCGAGGATGTTGGAGACCGTCCAGGCGACGCGGGCCGGGAAGAGTGATTTGCCCTCGGCCTGATGCTCGTAAAGCAGGGTTCCGTCGGCACGTTCGATCTTCGAGATCAGGAAGGGCGAGAGATTCACCCCGCCGGCGGCGAAGGTCGAGTAGGCGCTCGTCAGGGTCACCGGGGTCGACTCGAAGGCACCGAGCGCGATCACCGGCGAGCGGGGGATGTCGCCGAACTTCAGTTCGTAGGCCAGGCCGCGGATGTAGGGCACGCCGGCGATCTCGCCGACCCGGACCGACATCGTGTTGCGCGAGCGGATCAGGCCGACCGCCGCGGGTTGCATGCCCGTGTAGGTATCATCGCTGTTTTTCGGCGACCAGTTGCCTATCTTCACTGGATCATCGCTGATCGGCGTGTCGGGTTGCAAGCGCCCTCGGTCGAAGGCCACCGCATAAACAAAAGGTTTGAAGGTCGAGCCCACCTGGCGCCGGGCCTGGAAAGCTCGGTTGAAGGAACTCTCGCTGAAGTCGCGTCCGCCGACGAGGGTCACGATGCCGCCGGTTTTGTTGTCGAGGCTGACCACGGCACCCTGCAAGTACTTCGTGGCGGTTCCCTCCTTGTGCGAGCTGCGAGGGGCGTGCGGGTACCCCGGACGCTGCTCGATCGTCGTGAGGTGACGGTTCAGCTCCGACTGGGCCACCTTCTGGAGCTGGTCGTCGATGGTCGTGTGGATGCGCAGGCCGCCCGTCTCGATCAAATGGGGGGCGAGGTAATCCTCCAGCAAATCAAAGACCGATTGGAGCGGATAACTGCCCGTCGCATAGCGCATCGCCGGCGGCCGCAACGTGATCGCCTGACCCTTGGCGGAATCGGCCTCCGCCTGTGTGACCAGATCCGCGGAGACGAGGCGCGCCAGCACTTCGCTCTGGATGTCCTTCGCATTCTCCATGCTGCGGAAAGGATTCAGCAGGCTCGGACCCCGGATCACCCCGGCGAGCATGGCGCCCTCGGCGAGCGTCAGCTCCGCCGCCGGTTTCATGAAGTAACCCTGCGCTGCCCGTTCGACCCCGTAAAGGCCCGAGCCGAAATAGACCCGGTTCATGTAGTAGGTCAGGATCTCCTCCTTCGAGTATTCGCGCTCCAGCCGGACCGCGAGGGCCGCCTCCATGATCTTGCGCTGGAGCGACATCTCCTGCATGCCATAGGTATTGCGGGCCAGCTGCATCGTGATCGTCGAGGCGCCCTGGGACTTGCCACCCGACTTGAGGTTGGTGACCAGCGCGCGGAGCACCCCGATCGGATCGACGCCGTGATGGTCGTAGAAGCGGGAATCCTCCCGCGCCAGGAGGGCCTTGATGAAATGCTCCGAGACCTGCGAGGCCGGCACCGAGACCCGGTTTTCGCCGTGTCCGGCGACGTGACCCATGAGGATGCCGTTCCGGTCATAGACGAGAGTCCGCTCCGGGATCTCCTTTACCAAGGCGAGGTCGAACTGCGTTGCCCGCCAGCCGTAGTAGGCCGAGCCCGCCACCGCGGTGATGACGCCGACGATCAGCCCGGTCCGGAGCAGCCGCCCCAGCGCCTGCCAACGCGATCCGCCTTTCCGCCGCCGCTTCCGCGGACGAGCTTTGCCGCCGGGGAGGGAAGAAAAGGGACCACCCGACGAACGCGGGCGCCGAGAAGAGGAGTTTTTACGGCGGGCCATGGAAATTGTTAACTTTAATTGAATTTCCAGTTCCCGCCATGGGAAAGGGCCACTTCCCGGAATTCGCTTCCCGGGGAGAGGGAGAGGCTATTAATGTGGGCGTATGAAAGAACTCCTTCGCGAGCCGGATTCCGTCAGGATGGGTTTGCTTCGGTCCATTCTCGAGAGCCGCGGGATCGACACCTTGGTGCGCCACGAGCGGGAGTTTGATGTGATCGGCAGTTCCCGCTTCGATCTGCCCAAATACTGGCCCGCGCTCTGTGCCATCCGGGAAGAGGATCACGATGCGGCCATGGCCATCCTGCGGGAGGTGTCCACCGCTGACGAGATCGGCAGTCAGATCGAGGTGGCCTGTCCGGCCTGTGGTGAGCCGAACCCGGGGAACTTTGAGCTCTGCTGGTCCTGCGGAGCAGGAATCGGCGGGTGAGTTGAGGTCGATCTATGTTTGAGCCTTGTCAACGCGGCGGGTTCCGGTATCTGACTTCATGGCAAAACGGAAACGAAAGACCTCGGGCGGCGGAGCGTTCGGGAAGGCGGGTGCGAGACGTTTGCCGGCCGCGCAGGACGGCGAGGACGATGAGTTGCGGGAAATCATGCGGTCCCGGGGAGGGGCTCAGCACGAGCGCTACCTCGTCACCCTGTTGCGGCGCTTGCGCGGCCTGATCGGTCGTCCCGAGCAAGAGGCGGATGACTTTTCGCTCGATGTCAGAAGTCTCACGTTCGAAGCGTTCCTTGATCGCTACGATCCGGAGCCCGCGCCGCACTTTCGGGCAATGGTCCATCTCGAGGCTCGCGAAGAAGGGGACTCCGAGGAATCCATTCGCGTCCGCATTGAAGAGGCGCTGGCGATCGATCCGGATTGTGTCGACGCTCACCTGCTGCTGGCCCTCCTGGCACCCGAGATGGAGGAGCGTCTGCCTCATTACCGGGATGCGGTGGCGGCAGGGGCTCGAAAGCACGATGCCCTCGATCCCAATGATCCCGCTTTTGAAACCCTCGATCTGCCTTATCGCGAAGCCTTGCACGACCTGGCCGATTACCTCGATTTCCTCGGGGATCGGGAGGAGGCGACGCGCCTCTACGAAAAGCTCCTCGCCTTGGATCCCGAGGATCCGCGGGATGTGCACTCCGCGCTGATCGCCAACGCGCTCCCCGAGGAGGAGAGTGATACGGCGCTGGCCCTGCTCGATCAAGCTCCGCTGCAGCAATCCTGTTCAGTGCTCTACGGGCGCGCCTGGCTGGCCGTAATTGATGCGCTGAAGGAATCGCCGGATTTCGCGCCGGACATGGATTCTTACCACCCCTTTGCGGCCTTGAATTCGCCGAAGGCGGAGGAGGCCCGCAAGTTACTGCGTCAGGCTTGGGAGTCCTGTCCCTGGGCGGTTCCTTTCGTCCTCGACCCAAGGATCGTCTTGCTGCGGCCGGTGTCGATCTATTCGTTGGGTGATCCCTACGATGCGCTCGAGTTCGCCCGGCTGAACTACGATAACTGGACCCTGATGGGGCTCCCTGCTCTGTGGATGGTGACCGAGATCGGGGGCGGAGAGGGGATGACGCCGACGGTCGTGCGCCGTCTGCGTCGCTTCCACGGCGAATTCCTCGATGCGATCGCGGTCTACGCCGACTTGGAGGAGCAAGACTGGGAAGGGGAGGAAATGGCGCAGGTTCTGAAACAGTTCTACAGCATTTCCAAGGAGTTGATCGAGGCGATGATCGCGTCCGGCGAGAGCCCGAAGGGGCGGCGATTCCGACGGTGAGCCGGGGCCGTCCCTCAAATCACCCGGTCATTCCCGCCATCCACCGGAATCTGCGCGCCGGTGGTCTTGCCGAAGAGCGGGCTGGCCATGGCGGCGACCATGTTGCCGACGTCGCGGGATTTGATCTCGGTCTTGAGCAGGTTGCGGGTCTTGTAATCCTCGACGGTCATGCCGTATCGCTCGGCGGAACGCTTGAGGTTCTCCGGCGTCCAGAGTTTCGTGTCGAAGACGGCATCGGGGTGGATGATGTTGCAGCGCACGCCGACGGGGGCGAGTTCGAGGGCGGCGACGCGGCAGAGCTGGGTCAGGCCGGCCTTGGCGCAGGAATAGCTGGCGGCGCCGGCACCGGGGGCGTTGACGTTGCGCGAGCCGACCAGCACGATGGCGGGGTCGATGCCGTTCTTGAGGAAAGGGATGGTGTGTTTCAACAGCACCTGGTGGCTGGTGAGGTTCACGGCCATGGACTTGTCCCAGTTCGACTGCTCGAGGTCCTGCAGGTAGGCTCCGGCCGTGAAGATGCCGGCGTTGCTGACGAGGACGTCGAGTCCGCCGAACTGCCGCACCACGGCTTCGACGCTCTCCTTGACCTTGGCTTCGTCGGTGAGGTTCACGACGACGCCGATGCCGCCGATGGATTCCATCTGGGAAACGATTTCGGGGCTGAGGTCGAGTCCGATTACCTTGGCACCCTGCTTGGCGAGGGCCTCGGCACAGGCGAAGCCGATCCCGGCAGCAGACCCTGTCACGATGGCGACCTTACCCTGATGGGTCGGAGTGTTGCCGCCCTTTTTGAGTTTGGCCTGTTCGAGTTCCCAATATTCGATCTCAAACAGTTTGGCGGCGGGGAGGGCTTTCCAGCCTCCGGCAAAGGCGCTCTCGGTGAGCTGGATGGTGCGCCAGGTGTGGGTGACAATGTCGCGGAGGACACTGGCTTCACTTTCGGTCGCGCCGAAGCTGATCACGCCGTGTCCGGGCCAGACGGCCCAGCGCGGATCGGGCGGAAGCATGGTCTCGCCTTTCTGGTTGGCCTCGAAGTAGGCGCGGTAGTCTTCGGCAAACTTGGCGAGCGACTTGTCGGAATCCGCTCCGATCAAGGCCGGGATGCGTTTGGTGCGGATGGTGTGGTCGGGGGTGAGCGGTCCGCGGGTCGCTAGCTTGGCGACGTCCTTGCGGTTCGAGAAACCCGCGGCCTCGTCGGAGGCATCGAGCGAGGCGATTACGGGCACCTCGCGCAGCTTGGAGACACCCTGGCGGATTCTGGAAAGGGCGAGCAGATCCTCTTTCGGCTTGGTCTTGGGCAGGGCGAACTTTTTGCCGAGCTTTTTGGCGAGGTAATCCTCGGCCTCGGTGACGAGGCGGATCATGAGATCGTAGCTCTGCCGCGCGTCGTCGTGCATCGTGAAGATGCCGTGGTTCATCAGGATGATGCCCTCGAGTTTGCGGGCGTCGACCTTGGCGAGGGCTTTGGCGACGGCCTTGGCAAGGTCGAAGCCGGGCATCACGTAGGGGATCACGACGACGCGGTCGCCGTAGAGCTCGTCGATAACCTTGCGTCCGTCCTTGTGGTTGGTCAGGGCGACGATGGCGTTGGCGTGGGTATGGTCGACGTAAGTTTGCGGAATGACGGCGTGGAGGATGGCCTCGATGCTCGGATTCGGCGCGCCCGGGTCGAGCATGGCGGCGCGCTGTTGTTTCACCATCTCGGCGTCGCTGAGCTGGTCGAGCTTCGCCATTTTCAGCAGCGCGTCCATCCGCACCGGGGCGAAGCCGGCTGCCTCGATGGTGCCGAGGTCCCAGCCCGATCCTTTCACGTAGATGACCTCGACCGGGTCGCCGAAAAAGTCCTTCTCCCGCACCTTCACCGAAGTGTTGCCGCCGCCGTGGAGAACGAGCTCCGGGTTGGCACCGAGCAGGCGCGAGGTGTAGACGCGCTTCTCAAGGGGAGACTTGAACTTGCGGGCTTCGGAGTCGGACCAGAGGGATTGCATGGACGGGTTGGCTGAGGCTACTTGGGGACGTAGGACTGCTCGGGGATTTCGCGGCCTAAGGCTACCGGATCGCCGGGCTCCTGGATATTCCGGTAAAAGCAGGATCGGTATCCGGCGTGGCAGCAGCCGGGACCGTGCTGGTGAACCTTGAGGACGAGCGCGTCCTGATCGCAGTCGGTGAGGATGCGGCGGACCTCCTGATACTGGCCCGAGGTGGCGCCCTTGTGCCAGATTTCCTCCCGGCTCCGGGAGTAATAGACGGCCTGGCCGATCTCGAGGGTGCGGCGCAGCGATTCCTCGTTCATGTAGGCGACCATCAGGATCTCTCCGGTGGCATCGTCTTGGGCAATGGCGACGATGAGGCCGTTTTCGTCGAATTTCGGGGAAAAGACGAGCCCTTTTTCGAGGGCGGAGCGGTCCTCCCGCGAGCCGAAGGTGATTTCAGTTGAACTGGACATGGAAAGGATGTTTCAAGGAGCGGAACGGGCATGGTTCTCTGCTTTGGCCGCTGATGCAACGGGGAAGATTCATCACATTCGAGGGTTCGGAAGGCTGCGGCAAGTCGACGCAGATCGCCCGCTTCGTGGCCTGGCTGCGCGAGCAGGGGCACGAGGTGCTCGTAACCCGCGAGCCGGGCGGCAGCTTGCTCGGCGAGAAAATCCGCCACCTCCTCCAACACGACCCCGAGGGTGAGGGGATGACGGCGGAGAGCGAGTTGCTCCTCTTTGCCGCGAGCCGCGCCCAACTCGTTCGCGAGCTGATCCTCCCGAGCCTGGAAAAAGGTCGCTGGATTGTCGCGGACCGTTTCTACGACTCCACCACGGTCTACCAGGGCGTCGGGCGGGGACTCGATATCGAGGCGGTGGGCCGCATCAATGCTTTTGCGGTGGGGCCGGCGATCCCGGACCTGACCTTTCTCCTCGACCTTGATGCCGCGACCGGCCACGCCCGAGCCGTCGCCGCCAGCGCCGGCACCCACGACCGGATGGAATCGCAGCCGCTTGCCTTTTTTGAAAGCGTACGACGGGGTTACCTCGACCTCGCCGCGCGGGAGCCGGATCGCATCGCCGTGATCGACGCTTCACGCACGGTGGATGAGGTTTTTGATCAATTGGTCGCCGCCTTCAGCGATCGCATCGGCGTCACCGCGACATGAGCTTCCGCTACGAACGCGCCCACGAGTTGATCGAGCAGGCTGCCGGGAAAGGCCGGCTTGCCCATGCCTACCTCTTGATGGGGCCACCCGGCAGCGGCAAGGAACGACTCGCCAGCCATATCATCGCCCTTTCCAATCCGGGGGCGCGACCGCCGAATGAGCTTGATGGTTGGGAGAGCGGCACCACCACGATCATCAGCCCCGAGTCGAAGTCCCGAAAGATCACGGTCGAAGCGATCCGGGCGGTCGAGCATACCTTGCAATTGGCCGCCCCGGCGGGGGTCACGAAGTTCGCGGTGATCCAGGATGCGGACCGGATGACGGCGGAGGCGAGCAACGCCTTCCTCAAGACCCTCGAGGAGCCGCCCGCGGCCAGCCGACTGCTCCTGCTGACGGCGCGGCCCGAAATGCTGCTCGAGACCATCCTCTCGCGCTGCATCCGCATCCCCCTCGCGGGGAAGGAAGTCTCGGACGATCCCGGTGCCCGGATGGACGAGTTCCTCGGCAAACTCGCCGAGTTGGGCGAGAAGTCCGGGTTGGGGCGCGCCCTCGGGTTGGCCGCGGATTTTTCGGAACTGCTCAAGGCCGAAAAGGAGGCGATCGAGAAAGCCAACAAGGAGGCTGAAAAAGCCGAAGGGGAGCGCTACAAGAAAACCACCGACGCCGAATCCTACCTGAAGGAACGGGAAAAGTATTGGGAAGCCATCACCGCCTCGGAGTACGTGGACCGGCGTAGCCGTCTGCTCGAGTATCTGATCATCTGGTTTGGCGACGCCCTCCGGCACAAGCACGGGGTCGCCCATCGCGACCTCCCGGGCTACGCCGCCGCTACCGCCGCCTTGGCCGATCGAAATTCGGTCGAGGCCTTGACGGACCGCTATGGAGCCGTCGAAACGCTGCGCGACCAGCTCGTCGGGACGAACGTGAACGAGAGCCTCGCGCTCGACGTGGCTTTCATGAAAGCCTTTGGCTGAGCGACTTTCGCCAAGATTGTGTCGAGGGGCGAATCCCGCCTCGACAAGTCCGCCGCTACCGTGGACCGTCCCCGCGGAATGGATTACGCACTCTCGGGGAAGGCTGCCATCGGCGAGGAGTGCCGCGCGCTCCTGCTCGCCGAGGGTGAGGCTGCGGTCGCACGGCTGGTGGCTTTTGCCGACCAGCGCGACCTCGCCACGCACGAGGTGCGCAAGATCAACAAGCGGATGCGCGGGCTCTTCCTGCTGGCTCGTCCAGTTCTGGATGGTGGGGAGATCTCTCGCGCCAACCGTCTCGTGCGCGACGCCGCGAAGCGCCTCTCCGAGGCCCGGGATGCCTTCGTCCGCGTCGAAACCTGTGACAAACTCGCCCTCCATTTCGAAAAGCGACGCGCCACCGCCTCTTTCGCCGCCGTCCGCGAGCCCCTCCAAGCCGCCCACGCCGCGATCATCGCGGATCCCGCCCTCATCACCCAGGCCGAAGCCGCCGCCGGGGACTTCCGTGAGGCTGCCCGTATCGTCGAGGCGTGGAATTGGGACGCGCTGACCCCGGCGATCGCCTTCAGCGCCGCCGTGTCGAACTACCTGCTCGGCATCCGCGAATACGAGCGGGCCCGTACCACCCGAGACCCTCACCATTGCCACGAATGGCGGAAGCGGGCCAAGTACCTTTCCTTCCACTGCCTGCTTTTCACCTACCTCGACCCCGTCGAGATCGGCGAGCGGGCCAAGCTGGCGGAGGAACTCGCCTCCTGGCTCGGCGAACACCATGACCTCGCCGTGCTCGAGGACACCCTTGCTGAACCGGGCAAGCTCGGCATCCCGACGAAGGCCGCTGACACCGTCATCCGGCTCAGCAAGGAGCGCCGGGCCGCCCTCGAAGACGCCGCCTTCGAGCGGGGCGCGATCGTCTACCGCGAGCGCCCCGAGGCCCTCCACGAGCGCTTCGACGCCGCTCTCGCCGCGATGGTGGCGGGATAAGTCACTTTGCCCCGAAAAGTCCCTGGGCCTCCATCCATTTTCCAGCCAAGGCGGGCCATTGGCGGATCTCCTCCGGAGTGTTTTTGAATCCAAAGCCATGTCCGCCTTTGGCGAAGATGTGGAGTTCGCAGGCGCGGTCTTGGCGGAGCATCTCGATGTAGAAACGGGCGTTGCCTTCGACAAACTTTTTGTCGTCGTGGGCGATCACGAGAAAGGCGGGCGGGGTTTGGGCGGTCACCTTGACCTCGGGCGAGAGCACATCGGGATTTTTTTCGTCGAGCAGGTAGGCCGCGTAGACGAGAATGGCAAAGTCCGGCACCGGGCTGGCCGCGTCGATGGCAGGATCGGCCTCGTAGCTGCGGGTGCCGTCCGAGGTCAGCGCCATGGTCGCGAGGTGGCCGCCCGCGGAGAATCCGAGGATGCCGACCCGAGCCGGGTCCACCTTCCATTCGGCGGCGCGGCTGCGCATCAAGCCAATGGCGCGTTGCGCATCCTGGAGCGGGGCGGCATGCTTTTCGAGACCTTCCCGGCGCGGCACGCGGTATTTGAGAAGACCTGCGGTGACGCCGAGCGAGTTCAACCATTCGCAGATCTCGGTGCCTTCGTGGGAGTAGGCGAGGATGTTGTAGCCCCCACCCGGGCAGACGATGACGGCGGCACCGTTGGGATTGGCCGCAGGGTAGACGGTGAGCGTTGGCTGGCTCACGTTGGACATGATCTGGATCTGGTAATCGCCCTTCAGTTCGATCGATTCGTCGGGCAGTTTCAGATCGGCTTCACCGGGCACTCCCTGGGGCCAGAGCGGGATGGGTTCAAGGGGAGCGGCGTGGATCGAGGCGGACATGGCGAGAAGGGCAAGGGTGACGATGGGGGATTTCATGATGGGGTGGAGAGTGGGGAAGGTGAAATTCGATTCCAGCATTCACGCCAGAATCCCGTCAATGACGCTGCCGTGGACATCGGTGAGACGGAAGTCGCGGCCCGAATAGCGGTAGGTCAGCTTTTTGTGATCCAGCCCGAGAAGATGGAGGATGGTGGCGTGGAGGTCGTGCACGTGCACCGGATCGGCGGCGACGGCGAGGCCGAACTCATCGGTGAGACCGTGGACGTGACCGCCTTTGACCGCACCACCCGCGAGCCAGATGGTGAAACCATCGACGTGATGGTCGCGCCCGAACACGGCGGGTTTGTCGCTGGTGCCCTGGTAGGTCGAGGTGCGCCCCATTTCTCCACCCCAGATCACGAGGGTGTCTTCCCACAGTCCCCGTTCCTTCAAATCATCGAGGAGAGCGGCGATGGGCTGGTCGGACTCCTCGCAGAGTTTGCGGTGGTTCTTTACCAGGCTGCCGTGACTGTCCCAAGGCTGGCCGGTGCCGTGATAACATTGGATGTAGCGCACTCCGCGCTCGGCGAGCCGACGAGCAAGGAGGAGGTTGTTCCCGACCTCCGTGTCCCCGTAGGCGGCACGGGTGGATTCGCTTTCGCCACCGAGGTCGAAGGCATCGGTGGCGGCGGTCTGCATGCGGAAAGCCAGTTCCATCGAGTGGATGCGCGACTCGAGCCGCTCATCGCCCGGGTGATTCACGAGATGCCGCTGGTTCAGAAAGTTGGTCAGCATCAGTTGGGCTCGCTGATTGCCGGGGGAGACATCCTTGCGGGTCAGGTCGGGGATGAGCTGGCCGCGGGCGTCCGTCTCGATGTGGGTGCCTTGGTAAAGCCCGGGGAGAAAGGCGCTGGTCCAGTTTTTCGACTGGGCGGTGGGCAGTCCCGAAGGCATCAGCACGATGTAACCCGGCAGGTCGGCGCTCTCGGAGCCGAGGCCGTAGAGGACCCACGATCCGATGCTGGGGCGCTCCAGTACGGTGTGGCCGCAATTCATCATCAGGAGGCCGGGCGAGTGGTTGGCGATGTCGCTCTTCATCGAGCGGATCACGCAAAGGCTGTCGGCGTGCCGGGCGACGTTGGGAAAGAGTTCGCTGATCTCCAGGCCTGACTGCCCGTGCTTCGCAAACTGGAATGGCGAAGCGAAAATGTTGCCGACGCGTGCCTTCTGGACCGGTTGGAGACGTTCCCTGATCGAGTCGGGCAGGGGCTTGCCGTCGAGCTTGGCGAGGCCCGGCTTCGGATCGAAGGTGTCGATCTGCGAAGGCCCGCCGTTCATGAAGAGATGGATGACCCGCTTGACCCGGGCGGTGAAATGCGGATCCCGCGGCGCCAGCGGATTCAGTTCCGCGGCATGGAGGAAGTCGGAGGCGGCGAGCGCGCCCATGCCGAAACCGGCACGGCGGAGGAATTCCCGGCGGGTCGACCCGGCGCGAAGCGCTTCGTGGAGAGATAAGGAAGGGCTTTTCATCGCCGTTCAGTCGAGGTAGAGGAATTCGTTGGAGATCAGCAAGGATTGGGCGAGCAGCGGCAGGGGATCGGTGTTCCGTTTCTCCATCAGCGCTCGGAAGCTGGCGATGCGTCCCTGCTCGGCGGGGCTGGCGTCGCGGCGGTAGATCCGCTGGTAGAGCGCGTTCACCTTGTCCTCCGGAGTCATGCTCTCGCTTAGCGAAAGACGGGTGACCAAATCCTGGGCGAGGGTCGCGACGAAGGGAGAATTGAGGGCGAAGAGCGACTGCTGCGGCGCGATGTTCTCGGTGCGCCGATCCGCGCTTGCGGTGGGCGAGGGGAAGTCGAAGGCGCGCAAGGTCGGGTCGTTGTTGATGCGGTTGATGAGACCGTAGATGCTGCGGCGGCGGTTGGTTCCGACGTCCCAGAGGTCTTTGGGATGGCCCAGCAGCGTGTCGTCGAGGGTGCCGCTGAGGGCGAGGAGACTATCACGCAGTTGCTCGATGCCGAGGCGCTTGGAATGGGCACGGTGATACCAGAGATTCGTCGGATCGAGGTTCGTCTTTTCCGCATCGACCAAACTGGCCTGCTGGTAGGTCCGGCTGGTGACGATGGTACGGACGAGGTGTTTTACCGACCAACCGTGATCCATGAAGTCGGCGGCGAGCCAGTCGAGCAACTCGGGATGAGAAGGTTTCGCTCCCTGTAGTCCGAAATCCGAGGGGGTATCGACGAGGTAGGCGCCCATGAGGCGTCCCCAGACGCGGTTCACGAAGACGCGGGCGGTCAGAGGATTGTCCGGGCTGGCGATGCGCTCGGCGAGTGCGAGCCGGCCGCTGTTGTCGTCGGGGAAAGGCGTCCCAGCGGGATCGAGTCGTCTGAGAAACCGGCGCGGCACCACGTCACCCCGGGTATCGGGTTCGCCGCGCAGGAAGATCTTCGAGTCGATCGGCCGTTTCTTTTCCTTCACGACAATGGCGCGGGACGGCGCTCCATCGTGGTAAGTGACCAGTTGGGCCATTTCGCTCTGTTGAATCACTTCGTCGAGCTTGCGGTTGGCCCCGACCCGGCGTCCGCTCTTCCTGGCCTCCGCGATCTTCACCTCGATCGCTGCGCGGCTCTCCGCGAAGCTGCTCTGATCGGCCTCTATCAAGGGGTATCCGTCGATCTCGGGAAAGGCCTCGAAATCCTCCGGGCTGGGTTTTTCGATGGAGGAAAAGACACCGTGGAGCGCGTAGTAGTCCGCCGTCGGGATCGGTTCGAACTTGTGGTCATGGCAGCGGGCGCAGGCCACCGTCAGCCCCATGAATCCCCGCATCGTGGTGTCGATGACATCATCGGCGAAGTCGTGGGGATTGGTCAGGAAAGGCGTCACCGCGATGAAACCGAGGGCGGCCTGGTCGGGATCGCGACCGGAGATCCCCAGCAGGTCCGCGGCGAGCTGTTCCTTGATGAAGCGGTCGTAGGGTTTGTCGGCGTTGAAGGAGCGGATCACATAGTCGCGGTAGGTGTAGGCGTAGGGATAGTAGGTCTCCATCTTCGTCGTCGGCACCGTGACGTTGGCGGTATCCGCGTAGCGGGCGACATCGAGCCAGAGCCGGGCGAAATGTTCGCCAAAGGCCGGTGAGTCCAAATGCGCTTCGATCTGGAGGTCGGGTTGGATCGGTGTCCGCGGCCCTGGCGGCAAGCCCGTGAGATCGTAGGCGAGCCGGCGTTGGAGAACCCGTGGCCTCGCCGCCGGAGAGGGCGCGAGACCCTTTTCGCCAAGCTTCGCGAAGATGTAGCGATCAACGGGATGCTGATTCCATTCCGGATCGTCTACGGCGGGAGGCTCGGCGCGGCGCACCGCTTGGAAAGCCCAATGGTCCGCCGCATTTTTGAAGATGGCTTCCTGATCGCCCAGCGCGGAAAAACCGGTCTCGCCGAGATCTTCCTTGGGTCCGGGAGCGCCCATCGCGATCCATTTCTCGAAGACGGCGACGAGGTCGGGGTCGAGTTGATGTTTCGGCGGCATCTGGAGGTCTTCGTTTCCGTAGCGGATCGCCTCGATGAAGATCGAGCCCTCCACATCACCGGGCACCACCGCCTGCCCGAGTTCTCCCCCGTCCAGCCAACCGGACTGGCGGTCGAGCAAGAGCCCGCCCTTGCGCTCGCCCGCCTCCTCCGAGTGGCATTCGTAGCAATGCTCGATCAAGGCCGGCCGGACCTGCGTCTCGAAGTAGGCAATCCCTTCAGGCGAGGCCGGTTCCGCCCGCAGCAGCGGGACCAAGCCCAGCGCAAGAAAGATCAGGCCACGCGCCATTTTCATCTAGCGCTAGGATAACCTGACCTTCGGGGAATCAAGTGCGGATTGGCGGCGCGCCCGCTCAAAGGGCCGCCCTCAGAGCCTCGACATCCTCCGGCCAGTGCGAGGCGGAGAGTGTGAACCGTAGCCGGGCGGTGCCGCGAGGGACGGTGGGATAACGGATCGCGGGCACAAGAAACCCGAGCTCGTGCAGGCGGCGCGCCGCCGTCAGAGCCGCTTCATTGCTGCCGTGGATGCGGGGCACGATGGCGCTGGCGGCCGCGGGTTCGAAGGCCCGGATGCGGTCCCAGAGAGTCGCGCGGAGAGACTCGCCACGCGGGCCGGCAACGAGGTCGAGGGCATCGCGGATGGTTGCCGCGAGCGCGGGCGAAGGCGCGGTGGAATAGATGAAGCTGCGGGCCCGGTTCACCAGCAGGTCGACGATGGCGCGACTGGCGCAGAGGTAACCGCCGGAAAGCCCGATCGCCTTGCTAAAGGTGCCCATCTGGAGATCCACCTGCGATTCCAGGCCCAGTCCGGCGGCAAGGCCACGTCCCTGCGGGCCTACGATCCCGAAGGCATGGGCCTCGTCGACGAGGAGCAGGGCGTCGTGCCGGGATTTGAGAGCGCAGATCTCCGCGAGCGGGGCGTGGTCGCCGTCCATGCTGAAAACCGATTCCGTCACGACGAGCACGCGGCTTTTCAGACTTCGTTTCTCATCACACCAGCGCAGGTGGCTCGCGAGCCGGTCGAGGTCGTTGTGGGGAAAAACCCGGAGAGTCGAGCCGCTCAGTTTGGCCCCATCGATCAGACTGGCATGGCAGAGCTTGTCGAGCAGGATGATGTCTTCCTTGCCGCAGAGGGCGGGCAGCACACCGGTCGCCGTGGCGAAACCCGAGCCGAAGGTCAGCGCCGCTTCGGAACCCTTCATCGCGGCGAGGTGTTCCTCCAGATCGAGATGCGGTGCGAGGGTGCCGCAGACCAAGCGCGAGGCCCCCGATCCGGCACCATGGGTGCCGATGTGGTTTTGATAGAGCGCCTTGATCTCCGGATCGTTGGCGAGACCGAGGTAATCGTTCGAGGAAAAATTGATCAACTCGCGGCCTTCGCTGACAATGCGGCGGCCTTGGGGCGAATCGATCCGGCGCAGCCTGCGGCGCAGGCCTGCGGACTCCAGGGCGTCCAGCTCCTCGGCGGGATCCCGCATCAGGGGCGCGATTCGGGAGTTCCGGGCTTCAGGAACCGGGTCGTGCCGAGCAGGTCGACGGCTTGTTGCAGCGCGCGATCCTGCAGCGGCGGGCGGTCCCAGGGCGTCGGTCTCTCCTGGCTCAGCAGCAGGTAGTAATCCAGCTCGGGATCGGTGCCGGCGACGAGGGCGGCTTCGTTCATCCGCGGGCGTTGCTTTTGGAAAACGAGCTCTTCGATCGTCTTGCCACCGTCGACAAATGCGAAAACCTCATGTTTCACCTTCAAAGCCGTCGGGGTGCGCAGGTCGGGAGTGATGCCCTCGCGGAAGATGGAAGAGTCGTCCTCCAGCACCACCTCGGCGATCGCGTAGCGGAGGATGCGGTCGGCACCCAGCGGCACGTCGCGATACTCGACCGCCAGACCCGGGGTCTGCTCGCCGATGACGAGGCAGTTCAGTTCCCGCTTCAACACCGCGGCGATGATCTCCCCGACGTTGCCGGTCTCGCGATCAACCAGCAGGACGGGCTCCATCCGGCAACTTTCGGCTTCGGCGTCGGAGATGAAAAGGGTGGGCCGGTCATTGCCGGGGCGGCGGATTTTGAAAAGCAATTCGTTCGGCGGCCGGAAGCGGCTCAGGAGGCGTGCCGCGATCGAGAATTC
Organism: Verrucomicrobiales bacterium; assembly: GCA_041917795.1. Taxonomy (GTDB): domain Bacteria; phylum Verrucomicrobiota; class Verrucomicrobiia; order Verrucomicrobiales; family DEV007; genus Arctic95D-9. The sequence continues at coordinate 213,060 of JAYRWX010000027.1, read as the reverse complement.
GGCCTGGGCTTGCGGCGAGCGCAAGTCGAGGATCAGATGGGTGCGGTCCTTGTCGGCTTGGAACTCCTTCAGTGCCGCATCAAACTTCCCGATCTCCTCCTCGGTGTAGCGCCCGAAGCGCACGTATCCGATCGCTTCGCCGATCTTGGCATGGTGAAAGGGATAAGGCGACTCGCGCTCGGCCCGGGTCTTTTCGGTGAGTAGCATCGCGCCGAAATCGAGGCGCTCGAGCAGGCCCTGCAGTGCGGCGCGGTTCACTTCGAGCGGATCGAGGTCCTTCTCCTGGATGTATTCGCTGGTTAATAGGCGAAAGGCCTCTTGCAGGGCGGCTTGGTCGAGGGTGTCGACGAGATTCTCCAACCTCACGGTGGGCACCGGAGCCGGAACCTTGGGGGCAGGAGTGCTCTCGGCTGCCAAAGGGAGCGCGCCCGCGCAGAAGAGAAAAAGGGATAGACCTCGGGTCATGACGGCCCTCAGTCTACGGCATCGGGAAAATGGTTCAATGCCTCAACCTGCTTCCCGTCGCGATTCCAGACGTGATGGCCAGCGAGTGCTGCCGCGAGGTAGGCGGCCGCGCCGGAGATCGCCTGATCCATCGATTCCCCCCGGGCGATCCGGGCGAGGATGGCCGCTGAAAGAGTGCAACCCGTGCCGTGGACATCAGGCACGGCGAGGCGCGCGCGGCTGAACTCTTGCAGCGAGCCGTCGATCCAGGCGAGGTCGGTGATCCGGGCTCCCTCCGAGGCGAGGTGCCCGGCTTTCAGCAACACATCGCAGCCGTAGCGCTCGTGGAGTTGTCGCGGAGCGTCGGAGAAGTCAGCGGCTGAAATCGAGTGGCCGAGCAAGGCTTCCGCCTCGGGCAGGTTCGGAGTGATGAGTCGGGCGAGGGGGAGCAAATCGCGTTTCAGGATTTCCAACCCCTCCCCATCGAGCAGGGCCGAACCACTACCCGAGCGGATCACCGGATCGACAATGAGCGGCAATCCCGGATGCTCCCGGCAAAAGGCGACGACTTCCCGGACGATCTCCCCGCGGTGCAGCATGCCGGTTTTTACCCCCGAAAGCGGAAAAGCAGACCTGACCCTGTTGATTTGGAGACCGAAGAGGGTCAGGTCAACGGGGGAGATCCGCGCCACTTCGCCCGGCACCTCGGCCACCAGAGCGGTGACCGCGCAGACCCCATAGACTCCGTGGGCTGCGAAGGTTTTCAAATCGGCCTGCAATCCGGCCCCCGCCGACGAGTCGGATCCGGCGATGGTGAGGACGACTGGCGGATATGACATGAGGCCACCTTGCCAGAGAGCCGGACCCGGTGCAAATAACGACATGGCCCACCCCAGTCATTGGCCCAAATCCATCTTCGCCCGCAACCTGACCGAGGAGGCGGGAATCACCGAGCTGATGGACGATCTCGGCGAGGCGCTGACGCTCGGTCGCGGAAAGATCCGGATGATGGGCGGCGGCAATCCGGCCCACATCCCGGCGATGGCGGCGATCTGGCGGGAACGGATGCGCGAGTTGATCGAGGATCCTTCGGGCGAGTTCGACCGCGTCCTCGCGGACTACGATCCTCCGGCCGGCAGCCCGGCCTTTCGACGCGCGGTCGCGGATTTCCTGAGTCGTGAATATGGCTGGGAGCTCGGCCCGGCGAACATCGCGGTGACCAATGGAGGCCAAAGCGCCTTCTTTTTCCTGCTGAACCGATTCGCCGGAGCGATGGCGGACGGCGGCACGCGCCGCATCCTGCTGCCGCTGGTGCCCGAATACATCGGCTACGGCGATCTAGGGGTGTCGGCTCCGGCGCTCTTCGACAGTCGCAGGCCCGAGATCGAGTGGATCGGCGAGCGGAGCTTCAAGTACCACATCGATTTTGAAAACCTCGCCGTGGACGAGATCCATGGAGCGATCGCGGTTTCGCGTCCGACCAATCCGAGCAGCAACGTTCTCACCGACGACGAGATCGGGCGACTCAGACGGATTGCAGCGGAGCGGGGAATCCCGCTCATCATCGACAACGCCTACGGCCAGCCTTTTCCCGGCGTCATCTTTACCGAGGCGCGGCCGGTCTGGGATGAAAACGTGATCCTGACGATGAGTCTGAGCAAGCTGGGCCTGCCCGGCACCCGCACCGGCATCATCGTGGCCCGCGAGGATCTCATCGCCGACATTCGTTCGATGACGGCCATCGTCGGACTGGCCAATAACAATCTGGGCCAGGCGCTCGCCCGTCCGATGATCGAATCAGGCCGCATCCGCTCCCTCGCCGAGGAGGTGGTGCGCCCCTACTACTGCCAACGCGCGGAGCGGGCTCTTGCTCTCGCCCATGAACACCTCCCGGCGGACGTGCCCTGGCGGATCCATCGTAGCGAAGGGGCGTTTTTCCTCTGGTTCTGGTTCGAGGACCTCCCGGTCCCTTGTCGCGAGCTCTACCGGCGTCTCAAGGACTCGGGACTCCTAGTGGTGCCCGGCAAAGCCTTCTTCTTCGGCCTCGACACCAGCGATTGGCCCCACGCGGAGCAGTGCATCCGGGTCAGCTTCACCCAGCCGGAGGAGGTGGTGGCGGAGGGCTTCAAAATCCTCGGTCGCGTCATCGCCGAGGTTTACGGCTGAGCCGGCTTAGCCTTCGACCCGGACCGCGCGAGGGTTCCCGGCGGCGTCGTTGACGAGCGACATCTTCAGGTTCCAATGCTGGGCGATCTTGCGGAGCAGTTCCCGGCGCGTGATGCTTGGGCTGGCGAAATTGAAGGGCGCGGCCGTCGTCGGCAGGTTTGAGGTCTCGTAGTAGATGTCGTTCAGCGGTACCTGATTGAAGACGACCTGCGGCGTCATGTGCTTGTAATCGACGTCAAAGGCCTCGTCGAGCCACTTGGACAGCGGGGCATAGGTTGTGGCAAGGAAGCCCGGTCCGCTGTTGGCGGTATTGCCGGCCGGGGCTCCGGTAGCGGTATCCGACGAGCCTGGTTTGCTGCCTCCCCCTGCGCAGGAGACGAGGAGACCGGCGAATAGTGAAAGGATCACGAAGTGGATTCCGGAGCGTTTCATGGTTCGGAGAATAGTGGATTCCCGTCAAAAGTCTTTGAAATATTTGGGCGCTTGCGCTCAAAATCCGCGATGCGGGTCCTTCGATTCGCCAGCACATGAAAACGGCGATTTATCCGGGCAGTTTCGACCCGATTCATAACGGGCACCTCGACGTGATCGCGAGGGCGTCGAAACTCTGCGAGCGAGTCATCGTCGCCGTGGCGGTGAATCACGCCAAGACCGGCCTCTTTTCCACCGCCGAACGCGTCGAACTGATCCGCGCGGCCACGGCGGAGATCCCTCGGGTGGAGGTCGATTCCTTCGAGGGGTTGCTGGTCGATTATGTCCGCGAAACCGGCGCCAATGCCGTGCTCCGCGGACTGCGCGCGGTGTCCGACTTCGAATACGAGTTCCAGATGGCCCTGATGAACCGCAGCCTCGAGGAGCGTTGCGAGACACTCTTTCTCGTCCCGAGCCAGGAAAACATCTACCTGAGCTCGCGGATCGTGAAGGAGGTGGCCACGCTCGGCGGTGAGATCGACCGCTTCGTTCCGGAAGTGGTGAAAAGCGCCCTGGGGGCCAAGGTGGGTCATTGACCCGCCACCCACGCTGCCACGGCGGCGAGCTGATGTGGTTGGGCCCCGAGGCGGACCCGGGTGCCTTCGCGCGACTTTTCCACCAAGCTCGCCGCGACCCGGTGGAGTGCGCCGCGGAGCCGGCCGGGATCCGAAAGCTGCGCGACCAAGGGGATCAGCTCCGGCAGGCACTCCACCGTGATGCCCATCGCGTCGAACTCATCGAGCATTGCGGTCACGGCCGGATCGGCGATGGCTTTGACCTCGGCATGATCGGCGGAGCCCGGCGGCAGGGCATTCATGAGGTCGCCAAGGGATCGAAGGATGATGAGGTGATAGACGGTCCGGGCATTGTGCGAATCGAGCCACCGGCCATTAGGCGCCTGTCCCGGAGCAATGCCGAGCCGGAATTTGGCGAGGGCGGCATCGAGGTAACCGCGCGAACGGTCGCGGGCGTGAGCCTGACAAAGCAGCGAAACGGAAAAGGCGTTGTAGTTGAAATTCGTGGAGCAGGGCTGCGCCACGGCCCAGTCGGCGGCGCGGAATCCGGCAGCAGTCCACTCGGGATTCGACCAGACCTCACCGGCGCGGAGCAGGGCGATGCCGCAGATGCCGCTGTCGAACTGGCTGCCGCCGTCGGGGTCGACGCTGATCATCCAGCCATCACGCACCTCGATCGTTCCGGCTGCGAGACCCTTTTCGATCATGTCGCCGAAGCGAAGATTGCGGCCGCGCAGATCGGGGAAAGGAAAGTGTCCCGCGGGTTGTTGCAGCCGGATGAGGATGCCGGCGACACCGGAGGCGAGGGCATCGACCTGGTCGAGGTCGTCGGGAGCATGGCGTTCGGCAAAGGGCCGGATCATGGCGAGGCCCTCGAGCAGGTATCCGTAAAAACGCAGCATCTGGCCCGGCAAAGGTTTCCCCGCGGTCAATTCGCGCACGGCCTTCTCCTCGCTTGCGATCGCGTCGAGGAAGAGCCGGGTCGCGGTGCCTTCGTCGATGGCGAGCGTCCCCGGTTGGGCCCCGGGACGCCGCCCGTCGGGACGCCCGGCTTGATCCCCGAGGGCCGCGAGCCAGTCGGTGGTCACTGCTTTCACTGCCTTCACGGAGCCCAAGGCGAGGGCTTCCTTGAAACGCGGCCCGATCGCGCGGATGGCCGCCTCGCGCTCCGGCGATGGGTGGAAGAGCGGCTGACCCGCCATGGACCAGCCGCCGGGATCGATGCCAACGGCAGACTCGACCTCGCGGAGCCGCGCCTCGCGCGCTGCGGGTCCGAGTTCGTTGATCCCGGCTGCTGCGGCGGTCACTTGCTTCACCAACGCGGCGTCGTTGCGCTCCCGCGCGATCTGGTGGGCCATCTTCAGCCGCGCTTCGGTCTCGTAATCGAGTCCCGGCAATACGGGAGTGGCAAGCAGCAGCATCAAAAGGATGAATCTCATCCGGTCACTGGGCAGGGGTGAGTCCCAGGACATCCTCGGCCCAGGTCAGCACGCGTCCGACCGCCTCGGCGTCTTCGGCGGTTTTGGCGGACTCGATGGCATCCCGGGCTTGGATCAGCTTGCGCAGGGTCGGCAGATGAATGACCCGCTGCGCGGCATTTTCGACCGCCCGATAGCGGCTTTCGAGCACGGACAACTCGGTGACTCCCGGGGTGGGCAGGCTGAAGTCGACGGAGGCCTCGTCCACCGGCTCGTCGATCCCGACCTTTTGCCCCAAGGCATCGAGGGCCTGGTCGGCCTCTTCGAAATCGCCGGTGCGGATCAGGATCCGGATGCGTTCGCCTTCAGCGATCAACTCCGGGGCCGGTTGGATGCCGAGCGATTCGAAGGCGAGGCGCAGCCGCTCGGATTTCTGCTCGATTTTGGCCTTGAGGGGGCCGTTCTCGACGCGCACTTTCGACTCGAGGGTGACGGCTTTCGCGACCTGCTCCGGCGTCAGGACTCCGCGCAGGGAAAGCAGGGTTTTGAACTGAAGCTGTTTCAGCTTCGTCTCGGCATCGAGCAGTTGGCTGAAGTTCGCCTCGGCGGCACCGGGATCGAGTTTCTCGGCGCGCAATTTCTCGTTCAGCAGTTCTTCCTCGCGCTTCACCGCCTCTTCGAGTTGGGTGGCTTCGGACTTCGCGCCTTCGTAGATGCGGGCGAGTTCCGCCTCCTGTTCGGCGGAAAATCCGAGAGTCTCACGGAACGTCATCAGCGTTTCCGGAGTCACAAGGTGATCGAGTTCGAGGGCGCGTGCCGGGGGCACCAGCACGAGAAGGATGGAGAGGAGGGCGATCGTTTTCATCTTGGATTCAGAGGCGGAATTGGAGGTGGAGAGGCATCAGGCGATCCGAAGGCAGGGCGGTTTCGACGACGAGGCGGGGGGAAAAGAGTCCGGTGTCATGGTTTGCCGGAGGCAGGAGCACGGGCCATTTCGAGAGCGAGGCCGGATCTTTGGTCGAAGAAATCCAAACACTGGCTAGTAGAGCTACGACCGCGGCCGCGGCCAAGGGCGCTGGCAACAAGACGAGACGAAATTTGCCGCCCTCGCGCTCGCGTTGGCGCGCCGCGGCCAAGACCACCCCGAAAGCGGGCGCCTCGGGTTCGGTGTCTCGGAGCCGCTGGAAACGTTGCCGGAGATCAAGGTCGTCGGGGGTCATGGTGTGAGCAGTTCGCGGAGTTTCTTTTTGGCCCGCTCATAATGGGTCCGGGCCGAACCAAGGGAGACGCCCATCACCTGCGAGGCGTCGGCGATGGAAAGATCCTGATGGAAGACAAGATGCAGCACCTCCGCCTGCCGGGTCGGCAACTTCAGCAGCGCGGCCTTGAGGGCGCGGAGCGACTCGTCCGCTTCGATGACTGGAGCGAGGGCGAAGGTTTCCTTCGCCGGAGCAAACCGCAGCATTCGCATCGGCAGGGATTCGCGGAAGCGGAGGCGGCGTGCTTCCTCCCGCGCGGTCCATCGGATCACGCCGAACCACCAGGATTTCAGCGTAGCGGAGTCGCGCGGACGGGCTTTTCCGGACAGGATCTTGAGATAGGCGATCTGCAAGACGTCGCCGGGATCGATCGGAGCCGCACCACAGCAATGCCGCGCCCAGGCGTAGGCATCGCGGTGCAGTGGCTCGAGGCGCTGAACGAGGTCCGATTCCATCCATTGTCCATGAGTGACACGGCGACGGGAATCATATGACACCATCCCAAATCTTTTTTCAAAGATCGCGCTGCCCGTCAGCAGGAGGATGGCGAGAGATGAGCGGATTTCATGGAACGGAAGATTTCAGGAGGGTGTCTGCGAAGGCCTTGCCCATCAGCGCGAAGGTCTTGGCGCAGCCGAGGTAGTGGTAGCCGGCATTCGAGGCACCACGTTCCCAGAGGGCGAGGTCCGCGGGGCTGATGAGTTTGGCTTCGTAGTCCTTGAGGTAGGCTCGTTTTTCCTCCTCGGTCATGTGACCATCGGCATTCGCGTGATCCTTGTGTTTGGAATTGAGGAAATGCCCCATCTGGCGGACTTGCTGGCGTTTCTCGTCGATGGCCGCGAGTTCCTCCGGCCAGAAAGGCGCGGTGGGCACGGCGAAGACGTTGCCCTTGAATTCCGGTAGCAAGGCCGGGGCTGTCATGGCTTTGCGGAAGGCGAGGGTGTCCGGCCCCGCGTTCCGTCCTCCGACGCCCATCACGCCGATGACGAAGGGCATCTTTGGCGCGTCGAGATCCTTCCGCACATCGCGGATGAAATGGGCGAGCAGGTCGCTGTAGAGGGCGAAACGTTCCGGTTTGCCGCGGTCGGGATAGGTGTGGCTGTCGACCATGTCGTTGAAGCCCTGGAGCCACACGAAACCGGCGATCTCATAACCCGCCGCGCGATCGTAGTCGGGGCAGACGCGTTTCGGATCGGCCAGAACGTGTTTCACATGTTCGATCATGTAGCGGTAAAAGCGTCCCGTTTCCCGTTGCTTCTCCGCGAGCCATTCGTCCATATTCTTGGGCACACCATGGCCGGGGGGACCGTAGTAGAGCTTTTTCTGGTAGTCGTTGAGCTGGTAGGGTCCCGCGCTCGGGGGACGGAATTCGGTGTGGAGACTCCGGCCGCCCCAGGCCGTTTTGATGAGGAGCACCGGCTCCTCCAGCGCCGCATCGAGGGTGAGGCCGAAGGTGAACTCCGGGCCGATCTTGCCGCCATCTTCCGTCGGCCGATCGCCGCGAGCACCGTAGCCGGCGGTGAGTATACCGAAACCTTCGCCATTCGCGCTGCCGTCGTAGCGGCCGGTGAGAAAGGAGATCCAGACCTTGTCACCCACTGCCGGTGAGCCGTCGGGTCTCCGCATTTGTTTGAGGAGCGGAGCGGTGGCCGGGTCGTCACCAAGGTAGTCGAAGGTCTCGATCTTCGCGTGGCCTTCCATGTTCGACTGGCCGGCGAGAATGTAGACCTTCAGCGGCGCGGCGGAGGCGTGGCCGCAGGCGAGCGAGAAGGCGGCGAGACAAGGGAAGATGCGTTTCATGATTCTCGACGGCTGCGGCCCGAGGCCTTTGCTTGTTCGAGCAGCATTTGGAGTTCCCGGACGCGTTCGGGATGTTCGGAGAATCGATTGGTGGTTTCGCCAGGGTCGTTCGCAAGGTCGTAGAGTTGGCCGGTTGCCTCGGGATCGCTTTCGGGCAGGGCGAAGGGCTTCAAATCGCCGGTATCGTAGCGGTTCCCGCCGGAGCCGCGGTGGTCGAGGTACTTCCAATCGCCCCGGCGGATCGAGAGCGTTTTCGCCCCGGCAAAGGCCTGGGTCAGCAGATAGGGGCGGACCGGGGGTGTGGTCTCGCCTTGCAAAACCGGGAGCAGGTCGAAGCTGTCCTCTGCCGCATCGCGTGGCAACGCGAAACCGGTGATCGAGGCGAGCGTGGCCATGACATCGGTCAGACAGACGAGTTGATCGCTCGTCGTGCCAGGCTTGATCCTTCCCGGCCAGCGCACGATCAGGGGCACGCGGTGACCGCCCTCCCACGAGTCGCGCTTGATGCCGCGCCAGGGCCTCGCTCCGTCGTGATCGTGATCGGCCCGCATGTGAATGATGCTGGCAACCTCGGGACCGTTGTCGCTGCTGACGAGGACGAGGGTGTTTTCGGCGAGGCCGTGCTTCTCGAGCTCACGCGTCAGCTCCCCGACGATCCAGTCGAACTGGTGGATGAAATCTCCGTGCGGTCCGGCCGGAGATTTCCCGCGGAAGTCTTTTCCGGCAAAGGACGGCAGGTGAACCGCCTGCGTCGCGTGATAGAGGAAAAACGGGCGATCCGGCGAGTCGCGGACGTGTTGCGCAAGGAACTCCCGGCACTTTTCAAGAAAGACCAAATCCACCTCCTCCATTGGAAAATCCGGCGCGATGAGCCCTTCGCGACAGTCGTTCGCATAGGGGTGTTTTGGCAGGGTGGAGCGGTCGAGCGGCTTGACCGGCGGCACCGGGATGCGGTCGCCGTCGATGAAGGCATAGAGCCAGTCCGTCGTCGGACAACACGCCGTCCCAAAGAAACGGTCGAAGCCGTGATCGAGCGGTCCGCCTTCGATGCGGCGGGAATAGTCGATGCGTTTCACCGCTTCGAGACTGCCATTGTGGATCGGATTTCCCTCCGCGTCACGAACCGTCAGCCCGACATGCCATTTGCCGATCGCGGCGGTCGCGTAGCCTTGTTGCCTCAACATCGCGGGCAGGGTGAGCCGACCCGGTTCAATGAGGGAAGGACCGCCCACGCCGGTGAAGACCGTCCCGCCATTCGGCGCCCGAAAAGCCATCTGGCCGGTCATCAGGCTGTAGCGCGAGGGCGTGCATACCGTCGCGGGACTATGGGCATCGGTGAAACGCATCCCTTCGCCCGCGAGACGGTCGAGATTCGGCGTGGGCACCTTTGACTGGTCATTGTAGCAGCCCACGTCTCCGTAGCCGAGATCGTCGGCGAGGATGAGGAGGACGTTGGGTTTCGAAGGTTCGGCCCGCGCCAGGGCCCAACCGCCCGCACAGGCAAGGCCCACGAGGAGCGAAATTCCCGGCGGTGGCTTCATGGCACGTCGATGACAAAAGCCGGTCGCGAGAGGACGGCGTTGGCTTTGGCCCCATAATAATCGGAGCGCCAGAAATCCTTCAGGTCCGCAGCCGTGATGAGCTGGAGCCCCGGCGTGGCGACGGCCGGATTGCACAGGATGTAGAGGTCTTCCTCCTCGAGGTAGCCGCAGACGCTGAGGGTGTGTCCGGCGAAACCTCCCGCGTATTGCGGGCCGATGTATTTGAAATCGACGACGACCGGTCTACCCGCGTCGAGTTCGCGTTTCAGCATCGCGGTGGCTTCCTCGAAGCCCGCGTCATCCGGTGGGTAGGTGACGAGTTTCCACCTCTGTCCGATCTTGGCCGAGGCCTCGAGCAGATGCCACCAGTCGGTCCCGGTGCCGAGCGGACTCGGACAGAGCTTCTTGAAGTCCCAGCCGCCGATCTCGCTGCCTTGAAAGCGCGCGAACGTGGCACAGGCGGTCGCCCCGCAGTTGTTGTAGCCCTGGTGGATGTGCGGCATGGGGACAAAGGCGAACTTCCCCGGTTCACTCTTGCGCAGGCGGTAGTCGATGAGCTTCAGGAGATCAGCCCCCTGTTGCGCGGAGGCGTGGTCCGCAGGTTGCGCGGGATGGCCGGTCTCGCCGGTGGGTTGGAGCAGGGACGCCTTTTTCCAATTCGCCTTCGCCGCATCGAGGTCCCCGGCCTGGAACTGCATCTCTCCCAGCACCACCAGTCCGGAGGCATTGTCCAGTGCAGCGGCCCGCTCGGCCAGTTCGCGGGCTTTCGCCGGATCGCGCGGGACGCCCTCTCCCGAGAGATAGGCCATCGCCGCCGCCGCTGCCGCGCGACCGTGCCCCATCGCCGCCGCTTCCTCCCACCATTCCAGACCCTTCACGCAATCCTGTTCCGTCCCCTGTGCCCCGTAGTAACACTGCCCGAGATTGAAGGCCGCTTGGGCCGACTCGTCCGCGGCGGCTTGGAAGTAGGCTAGGGCGAGCGGCGTGTTGCGCTGCACCATCGCGCCGCGGAGGTAAGCAAAGCCGACAAAGTCGAGCGCCTCGGCGTGGCCCTGGTCGGCGGCTCGATGGCCCCAGAGCATGGCCGCGGCGGGATCCTTTTCGACGCCCTTGCCGTCCCGGTAGGCGATCGCGAGCGAAAGCTGCGCGGCCGGATCGCCGGTCCCAGCCTTCTCTTGGAGCAAACGGAGATCAGCTTCGTCGGCGGCTGCGTTCATGACGATCATCAAAAGGCTGGCTAAAGCCCAAGCGCGATACGGTGACCTGTGAACCCTTGTCATTGCCGCCATTTCTTTGGGTCCCTGCCGCGCTCAACAGGGTCTGCTCCGACTCATAACAGGGTTCGCTCGATCACCCACCAGATTCCGGCCAGGGCGATGAGGATGGAACCCGGGATGACGACGAACTTGCGGTAATTCTCGCGTTTCGTGATCCAGCAGGTCGCGAGGAAGGCGATCAGGATCACCGCGAGTTGGCCGAGCTCCACTCCGATGTTGATCCCGAGCAGGCCCAGCACCAGCGACGAGGTCGAGTCGAGGCGTGTCGCCATCACCCCCGCGAATCCGAGCCCGTGGATCAAGCCAAAACCAAAGACCACCAGCAGCCGCCAGTGGCTGTATTCCTGCCGCACCAGATTCTCCAGCGCCACTGCGACGATGCTCGCCGCGATGATCGGCTCGACGATGTGCGGAGGCAGGGTCACGATGCCCGCACTCGCCAGCCAGAGCGTAATCGTGTGGGCCAGGGTGAAAGCGCTGACCTGCAGGATGATCGGCTTCAGTTTCCGGCTCATCAGGAAGAGCCCCAGCACGAAGAGCACATGGTCCCAGCCGAGCGGCAGCACGTGGAGGAAGCCGCGCTTCACCTCATTGAAAAACACCGCGGCAAGATCGCCCGAACCCGCCTCCGTCCCCACCGCGCCCGGCGTCGGTGATGCCTCCCCGGTCGCCCGGCCCGTCAGGTCGAGCACAAAACTCGTTTCGCCCGGGAAGAGCACCGCATATCGCTCCACCTGCTTGCCATCGAGGTGGTTCAGGAAGACCACATTCATCGGGATCGCCCCCGCCTCGGTCAGCTTCAGCGATTCCAGCCGGTAGCCGGAAAGTCCCTGCGGCAGCGTCGTTTTCCAAGAGCCCACCAGCACCGCCGGATCCGTCTCCACCTCCAGGGGTGTATCGCCCAGCTTGCGAAAGCTCCAGACGAACTCCGGCTTCACCTCGCCGAGCGGCTCGAAACGGAACCGGAGCCGTTTCGAGACGAAGGCGTTGGCCTTCGCGGTCAGATCCGCCATCACCTCGGGCGAGTAGGCCTCCACCGTCTTCTTTTCAAAATAGTCGAAAGCCTCCGGATCCGCTTCGAAGGAACGCGGATCGATCTCCACCCGGAGGTCGGCCGAGCCCCCCGCGTCGAAGTGCGAGCGCACCGCGATGTCCGGCATGGGATGGGCACCGAGGATGGCTGGAAAAGTCAGGAACAGCAGCAGGAGCAGACGCGACAGCAGGGACTTCATGGGTGGGGGCGGGCGCAATGATTCCGCGCCATCGCGTGAGAAGGGAAGATTTTTCTTGTCCGGGATGACGCTTTTTGCTCTTAATACCCGTATTCCGATCTGATCCAACCCCATCCACACCCCATCACCATGAAGAAACTGCTCGCCATCCTTTCCATCGTTGCCCTTTCCGGATCCGTTTACGCTGGTTGCGGCGTCAAAGTCCCCGTTTCCGGCGAACTCTCCAGCTACGACGCCGAGAAAAAGGTGCTCAAGGTCGGTAGCCAGGAGATCACCCTCGACGCCTCCGCCAAGATCGTCGGCGCCGACGGCAAGGACGCCAAGATCGAAGATCTCGTCGGCAAGAAGGTCACCGTCTCCACCGACAAGCACACCAAGAAGGGCGAAGAAGTGAAGGCCGAGAAAGCCTGATCCATCCTCTCCCATTGATTTTCGAAAACCCGGTGCTCCGCGAGGAGGCCGGGTTTTTTTGTGGGCGGATGCGGTGCGGACGCGGAGGTTTGCAGAGCAGCGTGGCGAAAACACCGAAGGAATTTCTCTATTTCGGCTCCCCAAGATAGGTGACGCGCCCGTTTGCCTCGATTCCAAAAACCGCTTGCCCGGGGAGCAGGGGATACTCAAGCGTGATCACGATCATTTTTGCCGTTTTCGGATCCAGGAACTGGTCGTGTTTCGCTCGCCCCACGGTTTTGGGCACTCCCGCTAGTGAATGAAACACTTCCTGTGTCTGCCAGGTCCCATCCTCTGCCTGCCAGATCAGGTAAGCTCCCCCTTGCCTTGCGGAAAGATGGGCGAGCCCTCCCACAGCCAGAAATCGTGAGCCTGAGAATCCGTCCAAATGCTGGATGTGGGAATCAAGAATCCGGGTCCACTTTTTTGCGGTCGTTGATGCGAAGAAAAGTCCGCCTCCCCACTCGCCCGCGTCAAAGGTGGCGAAGTATCCGGCATCGACCCGCCACACCATCGCCGGCTTCTCGAACATTCGATTGAAATCGGTTGCACCGGGAATCCGAGGATACTCGCTCTCAGCAAGCCGTTCCGGGAACTGCCCGGCTTGAGGTTCTACCTCAATTTCCGCCGATGTGGCGAAGCCCTTTGGTGCCCTTGCCTCCGAATCCTCTTCTGAAATGCGCTTCACCTCGGGCGGAGGATCGGCAAATGGGACGGCGACTGCATCGTTTGACTGTCCGAACGCCGACTGGCAAAGAACCATGGCGGCCATCAAAAATGGGGTGGCTAGCTGATCGGACCGGCCCAATCTGAGATTTTTCGCCGTAAACGTCGAGATTCGGCGCCCTGCCACAGCAGCAACATCGTGAAGGGTTGAAATCATTGGAGTCATTTCGACCGGGGCTGATTGACGGGTTCGTCAGCCGCGGTTCGTTCGAGGCTTTGGGCCAAAGCGAGCTTCTTGCGCCATCCCGGTTTCTTCCACGGCTCGTCTGGCAAATGGAACTCGATGAAGTGGATGATGGATCGAAGTTGAGTAAGGCTGTATTGCTTCAAAAGAGTCTCCTCCAGATTCCAGAGGAAGTTGTCAGGCACCGTATCAGCGGCTGCAGGATCTCGGAGGCACGCGATCATCAGTGCAGGAGTGAAGTAGAGGCGCGCCTCGTCGGTCATGAACGAGAAGGCTCCATCCTGCTGTTTCAGAAATTTCGTGTCGCAGGTCCACCAGTCCCGGTGATGGAAATGATTCCGCACATCAGGGTAGTCGCCCATGTCGGAATCGACGGTAATTCGGAGTCCCTTCGGAGGAAAGCGACCGAAGGCGTCTTCAATCTCGGAGATGAGGTCATCCTTTCTCATCAAGCGTCATGTGAGCAGCTTGGTGCCAGAATTTCGAAAGATTAGCGTCCTGACAAGGATTTTCAGGATGGGTGTTCGCACCTCCGGCAGTCTCGGATCGCTCAAAAAGCCACCGTTTTGGTCCTCCCGAGGCTCCGGAAGCACCAAACGGGAGGCGTTTGGCGTGTCCGCCAGCCCTGGGGAGGCGGGTTCAACGGGGTCAAATCGGTCACTTAACCGTCTCAGTTCGAGGCATTGTCGCGCTGGGCGTCGAAAGCCTGGCGACTTTCGCTACGGATCGTCTCTCTCCTACATCAGCGCCGATCAGCGGTCCCTAAACCCCTTCACCCGCCGATGGCGATCATCTTCCGGCCGGGCTGGTAGTTCTCGCGGAAGTCGTGTTGCTCAGGCTTGCGGGCGACGACGTCCTTGATAAATCCGGCGATGGCGGCATCGCTCATGGCGGGGTCGCGGAGGACGGGGAGCAGGTCGAACTCGAGGTGGCTGCCGAGGCAGGGGCGCAGTTTGCCCTCGCAGGTGAGGCGGAGCTTGTTGCAGGTCTCGCAGAAATGGAGGTTGGTCATGGCGCCGATGAATCCAAGATTCTGGCCGGTGGCGGCGACTTCGTAATAGCTCGCGGGGCCGTTGGTGCGGATGTCGGGGCGGGGGCTCAGTTCGCCGAGGCGGAAGGCGAGCAGCTTTTTGGCTTCGCCGACGGAGAGGAAGTTCTGCTCGGTGAGGACTTCGGTGCTGCTGACGGGCATGAGTTCGATGAAGCGCAGCAGCAGGCCGCGCTCGCGGGCGAAGTCGGCGAGGTCCCAGAGGGCGTGCTCGTTGCGGTGGCGCATGAGCACGGTGTTGAGCTTGATCTTTTCAAAGCCGGCGGCGCGGGCGGCGTCGATGCCAGCGATGACGTCGGGAAAGAGGTCGCGGCCGGTGGTTTTGGCGTAGGTGTCGCGGTCGAGGGTGTCGAGGGAGATGTTGACGGTGCGGACGCCGGCATCGCGCAGGGCCTGGGCAATGGTGCGACCGCTGTCGTGGGGGCGGGCGAGCAGAGTGCCGTTGGTGGAGATGCCGATGTCGGTGAGGCCGGGGATGGTGGCGAGCTGCTCGAAGAACCAGACGACGTCGCGACGGGTGAGGGGCTCGCCGCCGGTGATGCGGATCTTGGTGACGCCGAGGCCGGCCCCGACGCGGATGACGCGGAGGATCTCCTCGTAGCTGAGGACTTCGGAGCGCGGCAGCCAGACCTGCTCCTCGTGGGGCATGCAGTACTGGCAGCGCTCGTTGCAACGATCGGTGATCGAGACGCGCAGGTAGCTGATGTGATGGCCGTAGCGATCCTCCATGTCGGGTCCCAACGGTTCCCGCGGGCGGGGTGGTCCGCAAGTGTTTCGAAGCGGGGGCGGGGAGAATGCTTCGGGATTCTTAACGATTGCTCCGGGGCGGCGTCCGCGTTAGTATCGCGGGTCTTTTCGTGGTCATGGATCTGCTCGAAGTCTCCGGTCTGGGTCTGCAACGTCGCCGTTCGCGGCGGGGTTGGTGGCATCGCCGTGTCGAGGTCGAGCCGGTCTTCGAGGATCTGGATTTCCGGGTGGGGCGGCGCGAGAGCCTGGCGCTGGTCTGCGTGGACCGGGCGGGATCGCTGGATCTGGCGCTGGCTCTGGCGGGAGAGGGCCCGGTGGACGGCGGGGCGATCGTGATCGCGGGGGTGCCGCTGGAGTCGCATGATCCGAGGCGGCTGCGGCGGATCCGGCGCAAGGTGCGTTTTGTGTTTCCGGATCGATGCGGGCAATTGCCGCCGGACTTGACGATCCGCGAATCGTTCCGCGTGGTCCAACGGGGCGAGCCCGAAGTGCCGGGCCCGGATCGGCTGGACCGGGCGATGGTGGCCTGCGGCCTACCGGGGGCGATCCTGGATCTTTTCCCGATGGAGCTCGATGCGGTGGAGCGGCAGGCGGCGGCTCTGGCCCGGTGCCTGCTGGTGGAGCCGGACCTGCTGGTGATCTGCGGGTGGACGGAGGGGATGGATGCGGTGCAGACGATGGAGGCGATTCTGCGCCTGCGCCGGGTGCGGGAAGAGTTCCCCCTGTCACTGCTGCTGCTGACCGACGATCTGGCGGTGGCCGCACCTTTGGCGGACCGGATCGGGATCATCCACCGGGGACGGCTGGTGGAAAGCGGGTCGACTCCGGACTTGCTGGCGCGACCGGGTCATGATTACACTCAACGGCTGGTCGCCTGCGCGGCCTGATGGGATCTGAATGACGCCTCTGTTCCGAAAATTCCTGGGTCTGAACTGGATGCTGTTCGCGAACATCGTCGCGCTGGCGATCTTCGGGATTTTTGCGATCTACAGCGCTTGTTGGACTCGTGATGACCTGGGCTTGGCGACGAAGTGGCGCGACCAGGTCTACTTCATGCTGATCGGGTTGGTTTTTTTCTTCGTGACGAGCCTGGTGGACTACCGCTGGATCCGCTACCTGGGCATCCCATTTTACATCGGGGCGCTGGGGCTGGTGGTCTACACGACCTTTTTCGGTCCGCTGATCAACGAAACGCGGGCCTGGCTGGACCTGGGTTTCATCCGCCTGCAGCCCTCGCAGCTGGCGATCGCGGGGGGGATCATCACCCTGGCGCTGGCGCTGAGCACGCTGCACCGGATCCACCCGATCTTCCGCAGCCCTTTCGTGCGACTTTTCATCACGGCGATCATCTCGGGGATTCCCTTCCTGTTCGTCTTGAAGCAGGGCGACTTCGGCTCGGCGATCGTGTGGGTGCCGGTGGTGGGGGCGATGGTGCTGGTGGGCAACATCCCGATCCGCTATCTGGTGGTGATCGTGCTGGTGGTGACGATGTTCCTGCCTTTCGCCTTCTTTTTCGGCCTCAAGGACTACCAGAAGAAGCGGATCACGACGCAGATCGAGATGCTGCAGGGCAAGAAGGTGAACATCCTCGCGGAGGCCTACAGTGCCTACAACAACCTGCTGGCGATCGGGAGCGGCGGTTGGAGCGGGAAGGGCTTCAAGAATCCCGAGACGGTCAACAACAAAGGTTTCATCTCGCCCGACACGGCGATCAACGACTTCATCTTTCCGGTCCTGGCGGAGGAGCACGGCTTCCGCGGCAGCCTGCTGATGCTGGGTGGTTTCCTGCTGCTGCTGCTTCAGTGCATCTACGTGGCCTTTTACAGCCGCGACCTGATGGGGAGGCTGCTGGTGGCGGGGATCGTGGGCCTGCTCTTCGCCCACATCTACCAGAACGTGGGGATGAACCTGCTGATCATGCCGATCACGGGGATCCCGCTGCCGCTGATCAGCTACGGGGGCACCTTCACGGTGGTGATTCTTTTTCTGCTGGGTCTGGTCCAGAGTGTCTGGGTGCACCGGGTCGATCCAGAGGCCGATGCCCCGCGCTCGCAACTGAGAGTGGAACACCTCGACTGATCGCCGCACGATGATCGAGGCCCGCAATCTGACGAAACGTTATGCCGGACGCACCGCCGTCGACAGCATCTCTTTCGAAGTCGGGAAGGGCGAAATCGT
This sequence comes from Verrucomicrobiales bacterium, assembly GCA_041917795.1. Classification (GTDB taxonomy): domain Bacteria; phylum Verrucomicrobiota; class Verrucomicrobiia; order Verrucomicrobiales; family DEV007; genus Arctic95D-9. The sequence continues at coordinate 195,604 of JAYRWX010000027.1, read as the reverse complement.
CGGTTTCCTCGGGCCGAACGGGGCCGGCAAGAGCACCACGCTGCGGATGCTGACCTGTTTTCTTTCCGCCAGCTCGGGCACGGCGCGGGTGGCGGGCTACGACATCTACGAGGACTCGGTGGAGGTGCGGCGACGCATCGGCTACATGCCGGAAAATGTGCCGCTCTATCACGACATGCGGGTAGGCGAGTACCTGCGATTCCGCGCCAAGCTGAAAGGGGTGCCGGCCACGGAGGTCAAGCAGGCGGTCGCCGAGGCGATGGAAACTTGCAGCCTCGCGGCGGTGGAGCGCAAGATCATCGGGACGCTGTCGAAAGGCTACCGGCAACGGGTGGGACTGGCGGATGCGCTGGTCCACAAACCCGAGCTGCTGATCCTCGACGAGCCGACCAACGGTCTCGATCCTGGCCAGATCCGGCAATCGCGCGACCTGATCCGCCGGCTTGGTGAAACCCACACGATTCTGATCTCGACGCACCTTTTGTCGGAGGTCGAGATGACCTGCGGGCGCGTCATCATCATCGACCGGGGCAAGATCCGCGCCTCGGATACGCCGAAGAACCTGATCCACCGGCTCCGCCAGCCAGGCTCGATCCGGCTCGAGATCCAGGCCGGCGTGACGGCCGCCGAGAAGCTGGGGGCGATCGAAGGCGTCAGCGAAGTGGTTTTGTCAGGCGAGAAGGATGGCTGGGCGCGTTTCTCCCTGACGACAGACCCGGAAAAGGATCTCCGCGAAGCCGTCCACGGGCTCGTCGTCCGCGAGGGTTGGAAGCTGCGCGAGCTGTCGAGCCGATCCGCATCGCTGGAGGATGCCTTCGTCGATCTGCTGCGGCAGGAAACCCCGGGTGCCGCCTGACCGCATCACCATGAGATCGTTCACGGTATTGTTTTTCAAGGAGCTGCGGTCCTTTTTCCTCTCACCGATGGCCTATGTGCTGATGGCGCTCTTCGCCTTCCTGAACGGCTGGCTTTTCGTCAGCATGATCCGGGCGATGCAGTCGCAGGCGAGCGCCCGCAGCTTGGTGCACAATCTGTTTTCCTCCGGTTGGTTCTGGATGGGTTTCCTGATCCTGTTCCCTCTGATCACGATGCGGCTGTTCGCCGAGGAGCGGAAAATGGGCACGATCGAGGGCCTGCTGACCGCCCCGGTGCGGACCTCGGAGGTGGTGCTCTCCAAATACGCGGCGGCGGTGGTGGCCTACGCGGCGATCCTCGGTCCGGTCTTCCTGTTCTTCCCGCTCTTCCGTTGGATCACGGGCGAAGCGGAGGCCTTTCAATCCGGAGCGGTTTGGGGCAGCGCGCTGGGTTTTCTGCTGATCGGTGGCTTCCACATCGCGATCGGTACGCTGGCTTCCTCACTGACGGCCAATGCGCTGATCGCCGCGATGATTACCTTCGTGCTGGGGATGCTGCATTATTTCCTGGGCTTCCTCCAGCAGTTCGGGATGGTGCCCGGCTCGGTCTGGGCCGATGCGCTCTCCTATTTCTCGACGATGCAACACGTCGACCGGCTTAGCGAGGGTTACCTGGATACTCGGCCGATCGTGTATTACCTCACTTTTGGCGCGCTGTTGTTGTCCTTGACCCACCACGTCCTTGAATCGCGCAAGTGGCGTGCCTGAACGAATCATGGCCAAGGAGCAGTCCAGCACCAAAAAGAGCAGCCGCGCCGGAGCGGACTCGTGGTCGCAGGCGCGGACCTCGCTGGAACGCAGTCGCACCGCGCTGCTGGTGGCCGTGCAGATCGTGCTGATCCTCGTCGTCTTTTTCCAGCTCAACTACCTGAGCTGCCGCCGCCACCATGCTTGGGATCTCTCGGCGAACCGGCGCTTCAGCGTCTCCGAGACGACGCGCAACGTGCTGCTCGGGCTCGGCAGCGAGGTCCGGATCGTGATGGCTTTCCTGCCCTCGTCGGAACTGAACGATGAGGTACGCGGCCTCGTCGAGGAATACGACCGCCTCGGCGGCGACCGGCTCGCCGCGGAGTACCTCGACCTCAGCCGCAGCAGGGCGCGGCTCTCGGAACTGCGCGACCAGTACGGCATCGAATTCGCCGGCGACCAAGTCGTCATCATCGGGGAGAATGGCCGCGTCCGCACCCTTGCCGCCGAGGAGCTTGTCACCCGCGATCCTTCATCCGGCTTGGTCATTGAATTCAAGGGCGAGGAAGCGTTGACCGCCGCAATGCTGGAAGTCACCGAGCAGCGCCAGAGGAAAATTTACCTGCTCACCGGCGACCGCCGCGCCGAGGAACTCATCAGCATCGCCGGACAGATCGAGCCGCTTGCGAATGCGCAGAATGCCCGGCTCGAGGGCTTGGTGCTGGAAGGGCGCGAATCCATCCCCGAGGATGCCGACGTGCTCTTTCTTGCCGGGCAGGGCGAGGACCTGACCTCGCGCGAACTGGAGTTGATCCGTGATTATTGGGAGAACCGGAAAGGTGGCCTCGTCATCTTCCTCGATCCCTCGGCGAAGACGCCGAACCTCCACGCCCTGCTGCGACAGCATGGGGTCGCGCCGCGGAACGACCGTGTCCTCAGCGTGCTCAGTATTCCTGGAGTGACCGCCAAGAAGAGCCTCGATGTGCCCGTCTCGCTGATGCCGGGCGCTGGGCCGACGCGGGAGCGCGCCGCACTTTCCCTGACGCTGGTCGGGCAGACCCAGTCGATCGAGGTCCTCGCGGGTGATGATCTCCTGATGTCGGAAAACATCCGTCCGCTCCCACTGATGATCGCGGCGACCGGCTTCTGGGGCGAGACCGAATACCAGGCCGAAGACGTGTCCTACAACCCCGGCACCGATGCCGGCCAGCCCGATCCCATTTTCACCGCCGCCGCCGTGGAGAAAGGCGTGCCCGGAGATGCGGCACTGTCGCAGGGCAGTTCGCGCCTCGTGGTGGTTGGCAACGCCAACCTGATCTCGCCTGATGGTCAAACCTCGCAGGTCGCCGCTGATTTCACCATGGCTTCGATCAATTGGGTGATGAACCGCGAGGCCCTCGTCGGCATCTCGCCGCGTCGCCCCACCGTGTTCACTCTCGGGGGCGACCCAGGAAAAATCGCCCTGCTCCAGAGCCTCGTGATCCTTCTCATCCCCGGACTCGCCCTCGTCGCCGGCGGCTTGGTCTGGTGGAAACGTCGTGCCTGATCCTGACCAACGCACCAATGAGACTTGCCACGACCGCCACGCTCGCCGCCATCGCGATCCTGCTCGGGATCGTGATCCATCGCGTCGACGAGCGTCCCGTCGCCGGCAAACGAGCCGCGGACCTCGCCCGGGTACTCGTGCGTTTTGCGCCCGAGGCCGTGGATAAGATCACCGTCGAGCGCGGCCCGGTCCGCACCACTGCGACCCGTCGCGAGGGTGGCACCTGGTTCATCGACGAGCCCGAGACCGACCGGGCCGATGCTACCGTGATCCTCGCCCTGCTCGACCGGCTCAATCACCTCGGCATCGTGGAGTCCCTCGCGCCCGGCACCGCGCCCGAGGATCAAGCGATTGGCCTCAGCGGGGAAAACGCCATCCGCATCACCGTCTCGGGGGCGAAATCCGAGCAGAACGAGGCCTTCTCCGAAAGCCTCACCCTCGGCATCGAAGCCCCGCGCAGTGGATCGCTCTACGCCCGCCGCGAGGGCGGCAGCAGGGGAGTCTTTGTCGTCGACGGGAATCCGCGTCCCTTTGTCGAGCAGCCGCTCCAAACCCTGCGCGATCGCAAATTGCTGGGCGCTCCGGTCGGGTCGGTGGTGCAACTCGTCGTTCGCCAGGCCTCCGGCGAGATCGCTCTGCAGCGGCGCATCACCCCGCCTTTGCAGGATTGGGCGCTCGTCGTGCCCATCACAAGTTGGGCGAACCGCGAGGCGATGGACCAGCTCCTCACCGCCATCGGCGGGCTCCAGATCGGTCAGGTCCTGCCCGAAGCCGTCTCTGCGGCGGAGATCCCCAACCCGCTGCCCGCGGATTCCGTCGTGATCCGGGCGCAGATCTACGGATTCGAAAAACCGCTCACGCTCTTTCTCAAAAAGACCGGCCAAGCCGAAAACGGCCAGGCCCAGCTCGAGGCCCGCGTCTCGGACCGGCCCGCTGTCTACCAACTCACCAGCAATTTCCTTGAACTGCTGCCGAAGGATGCGAATGACCTCCGCGACCGGACCCTCGCCCGAGTACCGATCGAGCGACTCGAGTCGATCAAGATCCAGAGCCGGATTGATCCGCTCGTCGATCTCCGGGCCGAGCGCGGCGCCACCGGAGTGAACTGGAAGGTCGCCCTGGGCGCGAAGCTCCTGCCCGCGAACCAGAGCGAGGTCACGAACCTCGTCAATGCGATCAACGAAGCGGGCATCCAGAAGTTCGTCAGCGACAACGCGATCTCGCTTGCGGAATACGGGCTCGTGCCGCCGCAGCGCAGCCTCATGTTCCAACTCAAGTTTCCCGGCGAGGTCCAGGCCGATGGCAAGCAGGGCCCGCCCCGCGAGCTCACCCGCATCCTCAACCTCGGCTGGAAGGAGGATGGACCTTTTCACCTCTACGCGAACTTCCGCGGCGAGCCTCATGTCTACGAGCTCGATCCAAGTTTCCTCGAACTCATCAAGACCCATCCGCTGAAGTGGAAATCGCTCCAGGTGCTGAACTTCAATCCCATGCACCTCGTCTCGATCACCCGCGAGATGCCGGAAAAGGAACTGCTAAAGCTCACCTACATCTATCAGGAGGACCGATGGGAAGCCTCGCGCAATGGCAACGACGTGACCCCGAGTCTGGACATCGCCTCGGCCCGCCGCCTCCGCGACCGGCTCGGATCGCTGTCCGCGAACAGTTGGTATCTGTCCCTGCCCAATGCCTACGAGGCACTGGAAACGCCGAGCGTGCAGTTCAGCATCGTCACCCGCGAGCTCGACCGCGCCACCAACACTCCGCGGGAGACCACCTACCAGATGAAACTCGCCCCGCTCTCCGACGATCTCTTTTTCGGCCAAATCGCAAACTCGCCCGACGTCTTCATTCTCGACCGGGCTACCTACGGCGATCTGATCCGCCAGGTGACCTCCTCGCGCCTGCCCCAGTGACCGAAGAGGGTTGGGGGCCGGACCCAAGAGGGTTCACTCGATGCCCAGGGCTTTGCGCAGCACCGGCTCGAGCACATCCGCCTGACGCATGAATCCGAGATCGTTGGGATGCGAGCCATCGGTGGTGCCCTCGCTGTCGTCGCCGAGGAGGGCCTCGCCCTCGACGTAGGAGAGACCCTTCACCCCCGAGGACACGAGCTGGTCGTAGGCTTTGACGAAAGCCGCGCGGCTGCCGGCGTGGCGCTCGCGCTTCGAACCCATGATCCAGGTGTTCCCGTAGGTGCGATCCTCGACCATCACGATGGGTGTGTCGGGACGGACCTCGCGGATCTGGCGCACGAGGGCCTCGGCCCGTTCCCTGACCTCGGCCTCGACCATGTTCGGCAGGCAGTCGAGCACGTAGACCGCGGCATCGATCTCGGTGAGCAGGGCGCCGACCTCGGGCTCCATCTTGCCATTGCCAGAGAAGCCTAGATTGATGACGGGACGATTGAGCCTTCGGCCGAGGATGGCGGGGTGGGGCATCCCGGGCCGCGAGGCGGAGGCCCCGTGGGTGATCGAGGTGCCATAGAAGACGATGGGCTTTTCCTTCCGCGGGGCGACCGGCTCGAACTTCGCACCCGCGGGCACGCCGACCTCGACCTTGGCGGTGGAGTTATAAAGCGGCAGGTAGGCGAGGTAGGTGCGCGGTCCCGGATCGAGGCCATTGACGACGTGAGTGGTTTCGACCGATTTCGGCCGGGAGACCTCGACCCATTTCCAGCGGGCTCCGTCGAAGGCGTAGAGGTCGATGCCGCTGACTCCCGTGGCGGGCATGTGGGGCAGTGCGAGGTTCGCGCTGGTCACGGTGTGGCGCAGATGAATCGTGGTCGCATCGGTGGTGAAGCGGAAACACAGCCCGGCACTGTTGCGGGAAAGGCTCCAGACCGGCGGTCGGACGATCTTTTCGGCCTTGGCCGGGAGACGGTCGTAGCGAGCCGCGAGATCGGCGGCGGCCCAGCCCTGGCCCTCGACGCCCCAGGTGGCGACGTCGTGCCAGACCACGGTGGCTTCCTTGGCGTCTTCGGATCGGGCCGGAGCGAGGAGCAGAGGAAGGGTCAGCGCCGCTTGGAAGCAGCGGAGGAACGAGTTCGGAAGGGGAATGCGCATCAGCCGCAACTATGTCGCGGCATCACTGGCGGCGTCAACGCCGGTGTCGTGGACTCAGCGGCGCAAATGGCCGGGCATCTCCTGCTGCTCCAGCCAAGCGAGCGCCTCCTCGCGGCTGGTGAGGACACCCTCGAGCTGGAGATCGTGGGCCTGGGTGATGACGATTCCGATCTCGGGTCCGGAGGGCCAGCCCTTGGCGACGAGGTCGTTGCCATTGAGAAACCATTTGGGCAGGAGAGGTGCCTGGGAAAATTCCTCCTGCTTCCGGAGAACAAACTCGTGGTTGCTGAGGAGGCCATTGCTGCCGAGACAGTCGATGCGATGGAGGTCCAGCTCTTCGTCGAAGTTGTCACGCGCCATGAAGCGCTTCAAAGTCGAGGTCCGCATCTGCGATACATCCTTGAAACGCATGTGGTTGAGCACGGAATTCACGACCTTGTCGATCACTGCGTTGGAGTAGCGAAGGCGTTTCAAAATGGCGAGGGTCATCTCCGCGCCGACTTTTTCGTGGCCGTTGAAGCGGATCCGCCAGTCCGGATCCCGGGTCTGGGTGGCCGGTTTCGCGATATCGTGAAAGAGCACGGCCAGCACCAGGGTCAGGCTGGCATCGGGCGGCAAAAGTGATAGCATCAGCCGGGTGTGGACGAACACATCGCCCTCGGGGTGGAACTGTGGCGGCTGCTCGCAGCCCTGAAGGTCGAGGATCTCGGGCAGGATAGCCCGCATCAGGCCGCTCTCAACGAGCCGGTCGAATCCCCGGGCACGGTTCGGGCTGAGCCAGATCTTGTCGAGTTCCTCGCGGATGCGTTCGGGACTGATCTGGTCGATCTTTTCAGCGACTTCCCGAATCGCCGCCCCGGTTCCTGCTTCGATTTCGAAATCGAGCACGGTTGAGAAGCGCACCGCCCGGAGCAGGCGCAGGTAGTCCTCGCGGAAACGGTCGCCGGGGACGCCGATGGCACGGATGAGACGCGCCTCCAGATCCGCCCGGCCGCCGACGAAGTCGGCGACTTGATCGGCGAGCGGGTCGTAGAACATCCCGTTGATGGTGAAGTCGCGGCGCCTCGCATCGGCTTCGGCGGTGGAAAACGTGACCGACTCGGGGCGGCGCCCGTCCTGGTAAGGCCCGTCCTCGCGGAAGGTGGCGATTTCGAAAAAATGCTCGCCGCGTTTCACCAGCATCACCCCGAAATGGGCTCCGACCTCTCCGGCGCGGGGGAAGAGTTTTTTGATCTCCGGGGGGCGGGCGCTGGTGGCGATGTCGTAGTCCTTCGGCTCGACCCCGCGCAGCAGATCACGCACGCAGCCCCCGGCGAAGCAGGCCTCGTGACCGGCTTCGCGGAGGATCCGGACGATCTCGATGGCCTGTTTTCTCATCGGCTGGTTCAGGGCATGCGGAGGCCGAGATCGGCGGCGGTGACATTGCGGATGCCGCCCTCGGCCCGCATGTCGTCGAAATGCCACCATTCCGATTCGATGGTGCGGAAGCCCGCGTCGCGCATCGCTCTCTGAAGCAGGGCGACCCTTTTGGCGATGTCAGGGTCGCCGCCGGTGTAGTTTGAGGCGGCCCGGGTGGAGAACTCGTCGAATTTCGAGGGCATCGCGACCTCGCTGCCGTCGAGGCGGACGAGGGTCAGGTCCACCGAAATGCCGTAGCAATGCCAGGAGAGGCCCTTGCTCGGCGGCACGACGTAGCGCGGATCGCGGACGGCGTTCCAGAGCGCGTGGTGAGCCTCGGGCGGACGCCAGGCATCCCAGATTTTCAGGGCGTAACCCTCGGCGGCGAGCACTTTGGTGACCTTGCGCAGCTTGTCGGCGGTGGCTTTGTGGATCAGGCAGGGCATGTCCGTCAGGTAGAGCGGCTTGCCGGCGGCCGAAGTCACCTTGTAACGCATGTCGATGAAAGCTCCGGGCACGGCGGTCTCGACGAGGACGAGATTGTAGCGCTTGGCCCGCTTCGCGAGGTCGCCGCCGTCACGCTGGAACAGGCCGAGTTGGCCCTGCGAAATCGCGGGGATCATGAGAACGGCGGTGAGCAGCGCGGCGAGGCGCGGCGGTTGTTTCATCACCGGCATCGTAGGCGATTTGCATCGCTCCGCAACGGCGAAGGGGCGCGCCTCAGAGCGAGACCCCGCGCTTCCAGGGCTGGAAATCATTCTGCCCGAGGATCTGGGCTTTCGTGACGACACGGCCCGAGGCGACCTCGATCACGAGATCGAGCAGAGCTTCTCCCAGTTCATCGATGCCGGTCTCTCCGCGGATGATGGAGCCGGTGTCGAAGTCGATCAGATCGGGCAGTCGTTGGGCGAGTTCGCTGTTCGAACTGACTTTGATCACCGGAGCGATGGGGTTGCCGGTGGGGGTGCCGAGGCCGGTGGTGAAAAGGATCACGTTGGCGTGGGCGCCGGCCATCGCGGTGGTCGATTCCACATCTCCGCCCGGCGTGCAGAGGAGGCTGAGGCCGGCTTTGGTGACCTTCTCCGGATAATCGAGCGCCTCGACGATGGGCGAGCTGCCTCCTTTTTTCGCGGCCCCGGCGGACTTGATCGCATCGGTGATCAATCCATCGCGGATGTTGCCGGGGCTGGGATTCTGGGAGAAATCGCTGCCGACGGCGCGGGCGCGGGCCGCATAGGCGGAAGTGAGCTCGGTGAAGCGCGCCGCGACCTCTTCGGAGACGCAGCGATCGACCAGCTCCTGCTCGACCCCGCAGAGTTCGGGGAACTCGGAGAGAATCACCTTGCCACCGAGCGCGACAGTGCGGTCGGCGAGGGCGCCGAGGACGGGATTCGCCGAGATGCCGGAGAAGCCGTCGCTGCCGCCGCACTCCATGCCGAGGCAGAGATGATCGAGCGGCGCGGGCTGGCGGACCGCGCGGTTGGCCTCGACCAGCGCACAAAAGGTATCGCGGATCGCGGCAGTCAACAGGGTCTGCTCATCGGGCCAACCCTGTTGCTTGTAGGTCAGGAGGGGTTTGTCGAAGTGCGGCGATCGCTCCCGGATGGCCTCCTCGAGCAACTCGAGTTGGGCATTCTCGCAACCCAGGCTGAGCACGGTCGCGCCGGCGACGTTTGGGTGGGTGATGTAGCCGGCGAGCAGGCCGCAGAGCGTGCGGGCGTCGTCGCGGGTGCCTCCGCAGCCCATCGGATGGGTGAGGAACTGAATGCCGTCGAGATTCGGGAACAAACGCGAGGGGGCGGAAGTTTCCGGCTCAAGTTCGATGCCGCGGAGATCCTCGAGTGTGGCCCCGGCTTTCCAACGCTCGGCGAGCCGGTCGGCGAATTTCTGATAGCCGGTGGTTTTCTCGTAGCCGAGCGAGCGCTCGAATGCCGCGCGGATCGCGTTGACGTTGCGGGTTTCGCAAAACACCATGGGGATGACGAGCCAGTGGTTCGCCGTGCCGACCGAGCCGTCGGCGCGGTGGTAGCCGTCAAAGGTCCGGTCCCGCCAACGGGTGACCGTGGGCGCGGTCCATTGGAAATCGCCCCGTGGTTTGCCGGTGAAGCCGTCGGCGTCGTGCTTGAGATTCTTCGTGCTGACGAGACCACCTTTCGGAATCGGGCGGGTCGCGACACCGACGGTGACGCCATACATGGACGCCCTGGTGCCGATCGCAAAGTCGATGAGGGCGAGTTTTTGTTTCGCCGGAATCGCCTCGACGAGGGTGATGGGGCCGCCGGGCAGATCGATCGTTTCGCCGGCGGCGAGGGGACGCAGGGCGACGGCGAGGGTGTCGGCGGGATCGATGACGAGGGCTGGCTTCATGGGGCGGGAAAGGGGACCACTTGCGGAAAGGGAGTCAAGGTGCTTCGTTCGCCGATGCAATGCGAATTGTTCGATCTCAAGGGCCGGAGCGCGCTCGTCACGGGCGGCAGCAAGGGCCTCGGCAAGGCGATTTCACGGGGTTTTGTCGAAGCCGGCGCCCGGGTGATGATCTGCAGCCGACACGAGGATGAACTGATCGGGGCGCAACGGGAGATCGCCGACGGCATCGAGGGCGCGGATGTCCGTTACCTCGTCGCCGACATGTCGTCCCGCGAGGGCACGGACACGCTCGCAGCGGCGACACTGGAGGCTTTCGGCACCGTCGACATCCTCGTGAACAACGCGGGAGTCAACGCACCCCAGGCCATCGACATCATCGACGACGAGGTCTGGGACCGCGTCATCGAAATCAACGTGACCGCGGTGATGCGCCTGACCCGGGCCCTCGTCCCGGCGATGAAGGCACAGAAATGGGGTCGGGTCATTCACATTTCCTCGGTGCTCGGGGTGGGCTCGAAGCCCGGTCGCAACGCCTATTCCGCCTCAAAGGCCGCCCTGATCGGTCTCGCCAAGGCCAGCGCTCTGGATCTCGGTCCCTTCGGCATCACGGTGAACTGCATTGGGCCCGGACCATTCCTGACGGACATGCCGATGAGTCTGCTGAGCGAGCCGGAGAAGGACGAGTTCGCCAACCGAACCGCGCTGAAGCGATGGGGGCAACCCCGCGAGCTGGCCGGTCCTGCCTTGATGCTGGCGAGCGAGGCGGGCAGCTACATCACCGGCGAGATGCTGTTGGTCGATGGCGGTGCCTTCGCCCGCGCCCTTTAAAAATGCTTTTCAAATCGTTCTTAAAGGATAGAATAGTTAAGATTTCCATACTAATTCCCATGAAAGCCCTTTCGTTCTCCCTCCTGTTTGCGACGGCATCCATCGGGTCCTTGGCCGCCCAAGCTCCGAACAAAATCGACCTGAGTGATCCGAACCTGCTTGTCGTCGATTCGTCGGTGATCCCGATCCCGGTCGAGATCTTCAGCTCGCTCGACAAGCTCGGTCCCCAGGACTGGTCGAAGCAGATTGCGAACCGCGAAGTGAAGCTCGACGCCAATCGCTCTCGCACTGCGATGCTCTTTGGGCTGGTTGTTTCGGATGGATTCATCGCCGTGCAGGCTCAGGACAAGGAGGCGGTCCGCCGCATCGGACGCGAAGTCCTGAATCTCGCCGGTTCGCTCGGGGTCGCGAGTTCGGTCGAATCCCACGCCAACGCGATCGTGAATGCGGCGGGACGCAGCGAATGGTCCGTCGTCCGCAAGGAGCTCGACAAGACCCGCCAGACCGTGCTGAACAAAATGACGGAACTGCGCGACGACGAACTCGTCGGGCTCGTCAGCCTGGGCGGCTGGCTCGGGGGCACCGAGGCTCTCGCGGCGGTGCTGAAGCAAAACTATTCCACCGAAGGATCCGACCTGTTGAATCAGCCCGATCTCGTCCGCCAGCTCAAGAACGACTTCAACACGATTCCGGCGCGGGCGAAACGCGGCAAGGTCTTCGAGCAGATCTCCCAGACTCTCAACCACCTCGAGTCGCTGATGCGGGCCGATGCCTCCGGGGCGATCAGCAAGGGCAAGGTCATCGAGATCTCCCTGTCGACCAAGAACCTCGTCGAGGCCATCTATGAGATTTGAGATCGCCCGACGCGGGATGTGGGGGTTCGTGGTCGGCTGGATCGTCCTCTCCGGTGCATTGGTGGGGCAGGATCAGCCAACGACGGAGACGGCTCCGAGGCTCGACGAGGCCAAGCTCATTGCCCAGCAGGCGGCTCTGCCAAGTTTGCGGGGGGTGGATTCCTTCATTCTGCGCGAGTCCTCCTGGGCTGGTGAGATCGATCCCGGCAAGGCCAGGTTGGTTCAGGTGCAGCTCTTCAAGCGCAATCACTACCACTTCTGGTTCGCGGTGCCCGACCGGCGCGGGGCGGTGAATTTGAACCTTTACAACGGTGAGGGCGAACTCGTTGCCACCACTGAACGCCGCTTCGAAACCGCCAACGTGGTCGGGCTTGAGATCGCTCCCGAGGAAACCGGGATTTACTTCCTGCGGATCTCGCTACAGCCCTCGATCGCGGAGTCGCAGCGTTGGTCGGTCATCTACGCCTGGCGGTGACCTCGGATCGCGAGACGGCGGTGGCGCGAGACCTGAGTGTGGTGTAAATTCCGTGATTACCATGGCACTCGCCGAGATCATCGCGGGTTTTTCCGGCTTGAAAGGACGCCTGCTCCTTTTCGCGGGGATCATCGTCCTCGGAGGGATGGCTTGGAACGGCGCGAGCGGTTTTTACAAAAATGGCGGAGTGCCGATCATCCAAGGACCATCGGTCAAGGGCAAGGACTGGACCCAGGGTCCGTCGGTGGCCGGAACCGTCGTTCGGAAAGGTGATCGTTTCAGCCAGGCGATGATCGGGGTCGGACTGAGTTTCATGATCGCGATGATCGCGGCTTCGGTACTACGTGCCGCACTCAAGACGGGCATCACGCTGCTCCTGATCGGAGGTCTTGCCGTTTGGTTCCTCGATTCGCGGGGGTATGTGAATTGGTGGTCAACCTACCTCGAGACTGCCAAGGCAGGCGGCACTTGGATCAATGGCCATGTCGCGGCCCTCCGCGAACTGATGCACACCCATCTGCCCTCGGCTTCGGCCGCGTTGATCGGTTTCGGATTCGGACTGCGGCGATGAGGGAGGAGCTGGGAAAATTTTGAAAAATTTCGGGAGCCTCCACGTATTGGTAGGTGAAGGATGGTCGATCCTCGCTTAAGATTCACGACGAGTCGCTTTCCGGGGGACCTGCTCCGGCGAAAGGCCCGATTCCGCTGCTTCGCTCCGATGTTGTTCCGTTTCCTTCCGTCTTTGGCCCTCGCGCTGGGCGCTTCGCTGCTGCTCCCGTCGTGCATCATCATGCCGGCGAATACGCATTGGGACCAAAAGCGCTCCCTGGCGAAGTATGACTCGATCGGAATCGATGCGCCGGTCACCTTGCCCGAATTGAAGAACCAGACCGACAAGGGTTTCTCGGCGGCCGACTTTCTCACACTCCACTCCGGGCTGATCGTGAGCGGACGTTACCTCGACGAAGACTTCAAGGCCAAGCTGGCGACGAGTCGCGACGCGCAGGAGGGCATCCTCGAACTCGGTTTTTCGGTTCCGATCGCCAAGGGCGGCTCGGGATTCGGGAGCTGCGCCCCGGTCACGTCCGATGGGTATTTCCTCACCGCTGCCCACGTGCTCGCGCACGATGACAGCTACGTGCTCTACGCCACCTCGAACAACAAGCGCACCTACATCGATCACGCGCCAATCCGGGTGGTCTATCGGAATGACGCCGCCGACTTCGCCATCGTGAAGGCGGAGATGGCGACGCCGCGCTACCTCAAGTTCCGGGAGCAAGCCCTGCTACCGGGCGAGACCCTGTTTGCAGGGGGCTGGATGCACGAAAAGGCTGGCGGTGAATTCCTCGAGTATCAGCCCGTGGAGGGCGACGCGACCGGGTCCTACCGGAAGGTCGTGACCTCCTTGCCGATGATCAAGGGGGATAGTGGTTCGCCGTTGATCGATCAACGTGGCCGGCTCTGCGGGGTGCTCAGCACCATGCGCCTTGGCGTGATCGTGAAGATGAAACCGAAGTCCACCGCGGTGCGACTGGAGCACCCGGAAGTCCTCAAACTGATTCGCCAGGACCGGGCCCGCTGACAGGTCCAAGGGGAATCACGCCGGGAGCCGCTCGATTTCGGCACCGAGGTTGATCAGCTTCTCATCGATGTGCTCGTAACCGCGGTCGATGTGGTAAACCCGTGAGATCTCGGTGTTGCCCTTGGCGTTGAGCGCGGCAAGGACGAGGGCGGCCGAGGCACGCAAGTCGCTGGCCATCACCGGCGCGGCGCTGAGTTGTGGTACGCCATGGATGATCGCGGTGCCATCGGAGACCTCGATGTTCGCGCCCATCCGCTTCATCTCGGAGGCGTGCATGAAACGCTGCGGGAAGATCGTGTCGCGGACGACGCTGGTGCCGGGAGTGGTCGCAAAGAGCGCACACATCTGCGCCTGCATGTCGGTGGGGAAACCCGGAAAGGGTTCAGTGGTGATCTGGGCGCCGACAGGCTTGGTGGCCCGGTGCACGGTGACGCTGTTCGGTGTGGTTTCGACCTTGCAACCACAGCGGCGCAGCACTTCGGTGACGACGGAGAGATGCTCGGGATCGACCCGCTGGATCGTGATCGATTCCTTCGCGGCGATCGCCCCGGCCACCATGAAGGTGCCGGCCTCGATCCGGTCGGGGATCACGGTGTGTTCGACCCCGCCGAGTTCGGAGACGCCCTCGATCTCAATGCGGGGCGTCCCTGCCCCGGTGATCTTCGCGCCCATCGCGTTGAGGAAATTGGCGAGGTCAACGACTTCGGGTTCGCAGGCGGCTCCGGTGATGACGGTGGTGCCTTTGGCGAGCACCGCGGCCATCATCACGTTGTCCGTGCCCAGAACGGTGGCACCGTGCTTGCCACTCATGTCGATGGTGTCGCCCTTCAGTCCGTAGCGGGCCTCGAGGCGGACGTTGCCGCCCTCCACGTTGGCTTCGGCACCCAATCCGGCGAGCCCGCGGAGGTGGAGGTCGATGGGACGGTCGCCAATCACGCATCCACCCGGCATGGAGACATCGGCGCGGTTGTGACGGGCCAGCAGAGGACCCATCACGCAAACGGAGGCGCGCATCTTGCGGACGAGATCGTAGGGTGCCTCGTGGCCGCGGAGTTTCTCGCAGCGGATGACGACGTTGCCGCTGGCCCTCTCGACTTCGGCCCCGAGATTTTGCAGGATCTGCAGCATGTAGTTCGTGTCGGAGACATCGGGCACCCGGCGGATCACGCACTGTTCCTTGGTCAAGAGGGTCGCCGCGAGGATAGGGAGGGACGCGTTCTTGGAGCCGCTGATGTTGACGCTGCCGGAGAGGGGAGCCCCGCCGTGAATGATGAATTTTTCCATTTCGAAAGCAGATTGCCGCGGATGCGGAGCCCCATTTTTCGGGGGAGAAGCGGGGACGCTAGCAGGGATGGGGGCTTTTGGTAGCAAAAAGAAAGCGCTCGATCCCCGAGAGGTCGCGGCGCAGTTCCACCGCATCGAAGCCCGCAGTTTCGGCGCATCGGGCGAGGGCGGGACCCTGCTCAATGCCGAACTCCATCGCCAGGCAGCCTCCTTCGTTCAGCCGGGCGTGGGCGGCGGGAATGAAGCGTTCCATGATTTCGGTGCCGTGCTCGCCGCCGTAGAGAGCGAGGGCCGGATCGCGGTTGACCTCGCGGCTCAGCGTGGTCCGGGCGGAATCGGGGATGTAGGGGAGATTGGCGACGATCAGGTCGTAGGTCGCGTCGCCGAGACCGTCGAAGAGATCGGACCGGACGATTTGGATCGCCGCTTCACCGGGAACGAGCGCCTCGGCGTTTTCGCGGGTGAGTTCGAGAGCCTCATCCGAAACATCGGCGAGGGTGATGCTCCTCCCGGGGCGGTCCAGATGGATGGCCAAAGACAGGCCGATCACACCCGAGCCGCAGCCCATGTCGAGGATGGAGGGCACCTCGGGCCAGGGACGGGCGATGAGCAGATGGGTGAGCTCTTCGGTTTCGGGACGCGGGATCAGGGCCCGGTGATCCACCTTGAAGTCGCGGTCGCAGAACTCGACGGTGCCGAGGAGATGTTGGAGCGGCTCGCCTTGACCGCGTCTTTTGGTCAGCTCCCGCAGGGCGGCGAGCTGTTCCTCCGTCAAGGCGCGGTCAAAATCGAGATAGATCCGCATCCTCTCGACTTTCAAGACATGGCCGATGAGCAGCTCCATGTTTAGCCGAGCCTCCTCGACGCCATGGCGCTGGAGGTATTCGGTCCCTTTTTTCAGGGTGTCGAGGATCGTGGCCATCTCCTCTGCGCGGATCAAAGGCGGAAAGGCCGGGAAGTCTGGAGGCGGGCCTTGAAGATGGAAAAGGGCGGAGCGGTCACATCCTTGCCGCTGTTGAAAAAGGGCGTGCGGTGGAGCTGGCTGCTGAAGAAGTGGAGTTGGCCATCCGGACCGATCGTGAGGCCCCCGGGCCAGGTAATGCGAGGGTCCTTCACGAACTCGCGCAGATTCAGGTAGTTTTCCTCCGGGGCGACGTAGTCGATCAGTCCGTTGCCGATGTCGCCGAAATAGATCTGTCCCCGGGCGTCGATCACCATGCTTTCGCAGATCGGCTTGGGCGAGACGCCGGTGACCTGGCTGCTCAGCACGTGGGGGGCCAGGTCGGGACGCGTGAGGAGTTCGGTTTTGATCTTGTAAAGGTTTGTCCCGTTCCGGGGACCGAAATAAAGCCATTCGCCGCGCCGGTCGATCGCGATGGGCGAGACTCCGGTCATGGGGCTGGCAATCTCCCCGTCGGGCCTCCGCACCACCACGGACTCGCCCCCGACGACCAGGTCTACGGCGGGATCCTTTTGCACCGAGCGGTCGCCGTGGAGGACCCGTCGTGATAGTCCTGTCTCGGTATCAACCACGACGATGGCCGAATGGACTCCGTCCGCGGGATCCGAGATGTAAACATAGGGTCCCACGGGATCGAGGGCGATGTTGGTGAGGAAGGAATTCGGGGTCAGGGCCCGGTCGTCGATCACGAGGATGCGGTGGTGCTGGTCGCGCTTCGTGTCCCAGGCCACCAGTTTCGCGCCCGTGCCGGAGCGGCGACCGTTGTCGAGCATCCAGACGATGCCGCGGGCGTCGCAGGCGATGCCGATCACCGAATCGAGCAGCAGGGGATCGCCCGATCCCGGCGTGTTCATGGCCTCATTGGGAAAGGGCCGCCACTGACCGTCGCGGTCCCGCCGCATCACCCGGCCCTCGGCCTGGAAGAAGGGATGGGCCGAGACGATGTATTCGCCGGTGGGCAGCAAGCACATGCCGCCCGGCCCTACCGGAGCCTGCGCTGTCTCAAGCAATTCGTCGTTCGGCTTGCCGAAGAACTTGGGCAGCGGCAGGAACTTCAGGTCCGGGGCCGGCAGGGAGCCTGTCGTGAAAACGACCATCCCCAGCAGGCCGGCACGGGTGAGACCGCGGAGGCACGAACGGCTTCGTCCTCGGTGCGGTTTCCTTGCTTCGTATCCAGGCATGGGGCGGGCGAAAAGTGTGGAGAAAAACGTCGCCCGGTCAATCCGGGATCTACCCTCAGAGGAGGAGGTCAGGGTAGGCCTCGCGGGCGACTTCGGTGCAAAGTTCGAGCACCTCGGTAGACGTCCCGCAGGCTCGAAGGCGATCGGTGAGCTGCTCGCAGACGGCTGAATCGAGGCAGGAAAGGGCGCGCCGGGTGCGTAGGACCTGCGCGGCGCCGACGGAGAGCTCGTCTACGCCCAGCCCGACCCAGACCGGAGCGAGGTGCAGGTCGCTGGCAACTTCACCGCAGATGCCGCACCAGATGCCGTTGCGGTGGGCCGCCTCGACGGTGGCCCGGATCATCCCGATCACGGCGGGATGGGCGGGCTGGTAGAGGTGGGCAACCCGGTCATTGACCCGGTCGACGGCGGTGGTGTACTGGATCAGATCGTTCGATCCGATGCTGAAAAAGTCGACTTCCTTGGCGAGGTGATCGGCGATGAGGACCGCGCTGGGGATCTCGATCATGGCACCCACCTCGATCTTTTCGTCAAAGGCCGTGCCCTCCTCGCGCAGCTCGTTCTTCGCGATCTCGAGCTGTGCTTTGGCGTCACGGAGTTCCTCCAGATTCGTGAGGAATGGAAACATGATCCGGATTTTGCCAAAGGCGCTGGCCCGCAAAATCGCGCGGAGCTGGCGCCGGAACTCGTCGCCGTGGTCGAGGCTGAGCCGGATGCCGCGCCAGCCCAGAAAGGGGTTGGGCTCGGGTGTTTCAAAGAGCTCGGGGCAGAGTTTGTCCCCGCCCACGTCGAGTGTCCGGATGATGACACCGTGCGGATGGGTCGCCTCTGCCACTTTGCGATAGTTCGCGGACTGATTCTCCTCGTCGCGCAACTCTTGGCGGCTCAGGTAGAAAAACTCGGTGCGGTAGAGACCGACTCCTTCGGCCCCGCTGGAAAGGATGCTGTCGAGCTCCTCGATGAATTCGATGTTCGCCGAGAGGATGATGCGGCGTCCGTCGGCGGTGGCCGTGTCCTCGTGCCGCAACTCTTCCAGTTCGCTGAGCACGTCGCGCTCCCGCGCCATGATCGCCTCGTATTCGACGATGGTTTCCGGGGAGGGGTTGAGGATGACCAGACCGTGGTAACCGTCCACCAGCACGATGCCCCCCGCGGGAAAAGTCTCCGGCAGGTCGTGGAGGGCGACCACTGCCGGAATGTTCAGCGAACGAGCCATGATCGCCGTGTGTGAGGTCGGGCTGCCCAACTCGGTGGCGAAACCCTTGATCTTGCTCCGATCGAGACCCACCGTGTCGGAAGGGGTCAGGTCGTGGGCCAGCAGGATCGAAGTGCCGGCCTGGGTGGGACGGAGACCATCATTCTGGCCATCTCCATCGACGAGACGCAGGTTGCGGAGCAGGCGCTTGGCGACGTCTTCGATGTCTACCGCCCGCTCGCGCAGATAGGGGTCGGCGATCTTGCGGAGCGAGTCGATGTAGCGCTTGGTGACGGTGTAGTAAGCCCAGTCCACCGTCTTTCGCTCCGTTTCCGTGATCCGCAGCACCTCGTTGAGGATGCTGGAGTCCTCCAGAATCAGGAGGTGGGCGTCGAAAATGGCGGAATGGCTCTCGCCTTCGACCGGGGCGATCGCTTCCTGGAGCTTCAGAATTTGCTCACGGGTCGCGACGATGGCGGTGGAGAGACGCTCGCGCTCGGCCTCGATCTCGCTGCGCTCGATCAGGGTGCGGTCGGGCTCCTCCAGCGAGTTCCCGACACGCTCCGCCTGGCCCAGGGCGATCCCTGGGGACACGCCGAGGCCCTGCAGTCGGACTTCGGCATTCTCGGCAGCGGTGGAACTCATGAATGACCCTGTGTGAACGATCCGGAAGGCAAAATATTAAAGGGAAAACCCGGTTTCCCCGAGCGCGA
Source organism: Verrucomicrobiales bacterium (assembly GCA_041917795.1). GTDB lineage: Bacteria > Verrucomicrobiota > Verrucomicrobiia > Verrucomicrobiales > DEV007 > Arctic95D-9. The sequence goes on along the minus strand of JAYRWX010000027.1, from coordinate 176,554 downwards.
AGGGAGCAAAGGATGCGGGGTTGGTCAACAGTCCGCTTCGAAGCCACTGTTGACCAAGGCGCTGATCTGCTGGAGCGCCTGCTCGGCGTCGGCACCCTCGGCGGAGACCCGGATCACCGATCCCTGGGCCGCAGCCAACATCATCAGACCCATGATGCTCTTGCCGTTGATCTCCTCGTCGTCCTTCTCCACCCAGATTTCGCACGCGAAGCGGCTGGCCAGTTTCACAAACTTGGCCGCCGGTCTCGCATGGAGACCATCGTCATTCGGGATGGTGAGTTCACAAACGGGCATCGGAAAGCGGTTCGTTGCAAGGGCTGCCGGGCCTAAAACATGGATTTACGTTCCTCGTGCATCCTTTTCAAGAGTTTCTTGTTGAATTCCACAGCTGCGTCGTGCCCGAGGGCCTTCAGCTTCTGGTCGAGGGCGGCGACTTCGATCAGTTGGGCCATGTCGCGACCGGCTGCCACCGGCAGCTGGATGTGCGGGATCTGGATGCCGAGGATCTCGGCGGTCTGGCCCTCGATGCCGACCCGCTCCATCTCGTTCATGGTTTCCTCGTGGGTCAGGGTGACGACGAGGTCGAGACGCTTTTCGGTTCGGAAACTCCCGATTCCGAAGAGGGCGGCGACATTGATGATGCCGAGGCCGCGCACCTCCATGTAGCTGCGGCCCAGCTCCGGGGCGCTGCCGATCAGCTCCCGGTCCTCGAGGTTTCGGATCCGCACCATGTCATCGGCGACCAAGCTGGCCCCGCGCCGCAGCAGACCGAGCACCGTCTCGCTTTTTCCGGTGCCGCTGTCGCCTTTCAAGAGGATCCCGATGCCCATCACATCGACCATGCAGGCGTGCATCGCAATGGTCGGAGCGAACTCCCAATCGAGGCGCACCGTGGCGGCATTGATGTAGTTCATCGTCACCATCGAGGTCTGGAAAACCGAGATGCCCGCATCCGCGGCGATGTTGAGGAGACCCTCCGGCAGATTTTGGCCCCGGCTCACCACGATGCAGGGAATGCGTTGGCGGCAAAGATCGGCGAAGCGCTTTTCGGCATTCGCATCGCTGAGGTGGCGCAGATAGGAGCGCTCCGCCTGCCCGATCACCTGGATGCGGTGCAGGGCGAAGTATTTGTAAAAGCCCGACAAAGCCAGCCCGGGACGATTGATGGTCGGCTCGAAGATCTCCCGGGAAAAACCCGCGTCCGTGCCGACGAGCTCCATCGAGAGGCTCTCGTGATGGCGCTGATAAAAGTCCCCGACCTTGATTGAGGCGGGCTTCTGGGGCGTGGGTTGGCGCGGCATGGGCGGTTCGTTCCGACTATCGGATACGGCGGCCGGACATGCGAGCAAAAAGCCCGGAACGTAACCTGATCTGGGAGGAGCGGCGATCTTGAACTTCCCTCTCCCAATGCGACTTTGAAACCTTGAACCCCTTCCCGATGAATCGCCTGCCAACGGCGATGGCCGCCCTTTTTCTGGCCTGCCTTGCCGGTTCCATTCGCGGCGAGGAGGACAGTCCTGCGGAGCGCTGGCTGAGCGCCTATGCCTGGGTCCAGACCGGCGAACGGCTCGCCGCGGCCGACCAGTGGCCGCTCGCCCTCGGCAGTTACCTCGAGGCTCGCACCCAGATCGAGGAATTGGTCGCCAAGCATCCCGATTTCGAGCCCGATGTGGTCGCCTACCGCCGCGATGCGCTGGAGAAAGCGATCGTGGAGGCCGAGACCCTGCTGACCACCGACGAGCACGATGTGATGATGAAGTACCTCGACTTCATCGAATCCCTCAAGGAAGGGGAACGGCTCCGCTGGGACCGCGACTTCCGCAATGCCCATACCACCCTGGAACTGGCGCGCTCAATCCTCGACGAGATCATCGCGACCAAGCCCGAGGGCTTCCGCACCGCCGTGGAAGCTCAGCACAACCGCCTCGATTCGGCCCTGACTTGGCTGGACGAGCAACTGAACCTGGGCAATCGGCGACCCAAGGGCCCGGTTTCCTTGAACGATCCGATCGACTGGGGTACGACCCTTTTTGTCAAAGAGGCGGACCTGCCGGCGGAGACGGGAGTGCTGAAGCGTTCTCCGCTCTTTCCCGACGGGCTTTTTCTGATCGAGGAGGAGCCTGTCGCGGAACCCAAGCCTTCGGATCCGACCGGGGAGGTGCCATCCGCACCCGCAATGCCGACCCAGGAATGAGTCGAAAATCTGCAAAAAAGGTTTGTCGGTCCGGAATTTCTTTGTATAGCATCGGCTTCGAAGTTTCCCGACCCACTCTTATGAAAGGAATTACCCTCGCTTTTGCTCTTTCCGCTCTTCTCTGCACCGCCTCCCAGGCAGGTTGGGGATGGAACAAGGACTCCTATTCCAGCTCCAAGTCTTCGATGGTCGAACAGCGCATCACCAGCCCGAGTGCCTGCTACGACACTGGATTCGAGTTCAGCGCGTTTGGCTCCGGCTTCTGGCCCGAAGATGAAACGCTCAACAACGAAATGGGCGGCGGTGTCGGCCTCGGTTATTTCTTCGGACACAACCTCGGGATCGAAGGCAGTTACATGGTCCACGGCGGTGGCGAGGCCGAGCAAGTCGGCCACTTCAACGCGGTTTACCGCATGCCCCTCGGCGGCGAGTGCTGCAGCACGCTCGCTCCCTACGTGTTCGGTGGTCCCGGAGTCGTCTCCTCGGGTGAAAGCTCCTTCCTCTGGAACGTCGGTGGCGGTCTCGATCTCCGGTTCGAAAGCTGGGGTTGCATGGGCCTCTTCGGCGATTTCTCCTACAACTTCGTCAACGACGACCTCCCCGATTTCACGCTGGTCCGTTTCGGGATCCGCGTCCCGTTCTGAGTGCCCCGCCAGGACTTTACGAAGAACCCGGCCGTCCTTGTTCGCGCCGGGTTTTTTTGTGTTCAGCTGCGGCGGCTTCCGCCATCGTCTCCGCGGTATGAAAGGTTATGCTACGATTCTGGCGGCGCTGGCGCTGCTGCCACTCCACGCAGAGGAAAAAGGCGGTCCCACCGAGGTGGCCGGCTCCGACCAGGCCCTTGAAGTGATCCGCAGTTTCCCGGGTCGTGGAGCCCTCGCGGATGGTTCCCAACCGACCGACGCCAGAGAAGCTGCCAAAGGCTTCAAGGTCCGCGACGGATTCCGTTTCGACCTCGTCCTTGCCGAGCCGGAGGTCGAGCAGCCGCTCTCGCTGGCCTGGGATGCCAAGGGGAGGCTCTGGGCGGTGCTTTACCGGCAATATCAATTCCCCGCCGGGCTGAAGATCGTGGAATACGACAACCACCTCCGGGCACGCTTCGACAAGGTCCCATCGCCACCTCCGCTGGGCGAGCGCGGCGCCGACATCGTGCGGGTCTTTGAGGACAGCGACGGCGACGGGACCCTCGACTCGCACAAGGATGTCATCACCGGCTTGAACATCGCCACCTCGGTCGCGATCGGGTCTGGGGGCATCTGGGTCGCGAATCCGCCTTACCTCCTTTTTTATCCGGATGCAGACCGCGACGACATGCCCGATTCCGAACCGGTCGTGAAACTCGCCGGTTTCGGAATCGAGGACACTCACGCGGTCATGAACAACCTGACCTGGGGCCCGGATGGCTGGCTCTACGGAGCCAACGGCAGCACCACCACCGGGAACGTCACCGATCCGGCGAGCGGCAAGAAAGTGGAGTGGCAGGGCCAGATGATCTGGCGTTTCCATCCGAAAACCGAACGCTTTGAAATCTTCGCCGAGGGCGGGGGGAACACCTTCAGTCTCGATATCGACGCGGTCGGACAGGTTTTCTCCGGCACCAACGGGGGCAAGACCCGCGGCATGTTCTATCCACAAGGAAGCTACGGGGTCAAGTCTTGGGGCAAACACGGTCCGCTTACCAATCCCTACGCCTTCGGCTATTTCGAACACATGAAACACGAGGGTGACGAGCGGCGTTTCCCCCAGGCCTTCACCATCGCCGAGGGCGGTATTTTCGGGGATCGTCTGGAAGGACGGATCGTCGCGCCGAACGCGCTCCACAATCTCGTCTATGCGAGCCGACGGGAGCGCGATGGGTCAACTTACCGGACCGTGGATGAAGCCAATCCGGTCGAGTCGCCGGACCGCTGGTTCCGCCCGGTTTACGCCGGTCTGGCTCCCGATGGGGCGATCTATCTGGCCGACTGGTACGACAGCCGTCTCAGCCATGTGCGCCCAGTTGATGACTGGCACAAGTCGAGCGGACGTATCTACCGGCTCGCCCCGGAGGATCAACAGCCGGTCTACAAAGAGGGTGACCTCGCCTCTCGCCCCTCCGAAGACCTCGTCGGTTTGCTCTCGCATGCCAACCGCACCGTCCGCCGTCGGGCGATGCTGGAACTGGGCTGGCGGGGCGACACCGCGGTGGTGCCCGAATTGGAAGGCCTCGTCGAGACCGCCGAGATGCCCGCCAGCCTTGAGGCGCTCTGGGCCTTGAACCTGCTCGAAAAGATCAGCGATGAAAAGGCGATGCGTTGGCTCGCCCATCCGCTCGCCGAAGTGCGGCGCTGGGTGGTCCGTCTCACCGGCGATCGACGCAGCGCCGATCCCGCGCTGGCGACGGCCCTGTCCGACCTTGCCCTGAGCGAAAGCGATGTGCAGGTGAGGGTGCAACTCGCCGCGACCGCGAAACGTCTCCCTGCGACGGCCGCCTTGCCCATCGTCCAGAGCCTCGTCCGCCACGATGAAGACCTGAAAGATCCCCACCAGCCGCTCATGATTTGGTGGGCCCTTGAAGCCCATGCCGAGGATGGTCGCGAACTCGTCGAGGCTTGGCTGGGATCGCGGGAGCCCTGGTCGCAGCCACTCGTGCGCGAAGTCCTGCTGGCGCGTCTGATGAAGCGCTACGCCATCGCTGGTGGCGAGGCCAATCTCGCCAGCGCCGCCAAACTGCTCCAGAGTGCTCCAGACGAAGCCGCCCGCGGGCTCTTGCTCGAGGCTCTCCAGGCCGCCTTCGAGGGGGTGCCGATGCCAGCGCTGCCGGATTCCTTGAGTCGGGCTTTGCAGGATTATTCCAAAAAACTCGGAGAGGGCGGACTGGTGCTCCGACTGCGCAGCGGAGACCCGTCGGCTTTGAAAGAAGCCAACAAAGCCGTGCTCGACAGCAAACTCCCGGTCGGCGTGCGCACCGAGATCGTTCGCCAGCTTGGCGAACGGGGTGACGCGGGGGCGGTCGATTCGCTCCAGAAAATCCTCGGGCTGAGCGACGAGCACGCTCTGAAACGGGTGGCGCTCCAGACCCTGGCCCGCTACGAGGACGATGCCATCGCCAAGAGCATCATTTCGCGTTACGGCTCGACCCTGCCGGCCGAGATGGGGGTGCGCTCCACCGCCGAACGGGTTCTTGCCGGTCGGGCCGCTTGGGCGAAACTAATGCTCGACGAGGTCGATCGAGCGGTGATCAAGGCCCGCGACCTCAGCCCGGACATCGTACAGTTGATGATGGAGCACAAGCTTCCCGAGCTCGACGCCCGCATCGCCAAACACTGGCCTGGGATCGCTGCGGGAGCGGGCGGCATCGATCTCGCTGCCGAGAGCCGCCGCATCCATGGCATTCTCGCTGGGGGACAGGGTGACGCAGCCGCCGGGAAAGCCTCCTTCACCGCCCGTTGTGCGGTCTGCCACCAGCTCTTCGGCGAAGGCATGGCGATCGGCCCGGAACTGACCGGCTACGAGCGGCAGAATCTCGACTTTTGGCTGCCCTCCATCCTCAATCCCAGCCTCGAATTGCGCGAGGGCTACCTCAACTATGTCGCCACGATGAAGGACGGACGTAAGGTGGTCGGATTGATTCAGGAGCAAACGCCCCGCACCGTCACCCTGAAGGATCTCGCCGGGCAGGTCTCCTTGCTCGACCGCGGTCAGATGGAAACGTTGGAGGCCTCGCCCATTTCCCTGATGCCTCCGGCGCTACTTGCTGGTATGAACGACAAAGACTTGCGTGATCTTTTTGCTTACTTGATGAAACCGGCGGAATGAGCCTCATCGGCTCCGCAGGGTGAGCATTTCAGCATCCCGGAGATCGGGCAGAGGCTCAAATCGATGACGCGAGGCCGCATCTTCCATGATTCGACGCCACACCGGAAAAGCGAGGCTGCCACCGGTATCGCCCTCGGCAATGGTGCGAACGCCATCACCGAATCCGATCCAGACCGCGAGGGTGAGCGAGCTGCCATAGCCGACGAACCAGGCATCGCCAACTCCGTCTGAAGTGCCCGTTTTTCCAGCGATGGGGAGACGACTCGCAAGTTCCGCCCCGCCATGTCCGGAGGCCGTGCCGCTGCGAATCACCTCGCGGAGCGCCTTCGTGACCTCCGCTGCCGTGTTGCGGCTCATCACCTGCTCCGATTCCGGGCGTCGCTGGTAGATCGTCCGCCCATCCAGCTCGACCCGCTCTACAAAATGGGCGGGTGTGAAATGGCCGCCACGGGGGAAAACCGCGTAGGCCGCGGCGAGGTCCACCGGCCGGGTGCTCCAGGCCCCCAGCCAGGCGGCGGTGCTACGAGGTTGAGGCGTCTCGCACAGCCGGGTCTCGCGAAGGAGGCGCCACCAGCGCTCCTCCGGCGTGGCTGTGCCGACTCGCAAGGTCATGCGATTGCTGCTGTGGGCGAGCCCTTTCCAGAGCGGATGCAAACCCTGAGGTAGCGCAGGTGTTTCCCGGGGCACGAGGGTGCCGGCGAGATGGAGCGACTCCGCGGATGTCAGCGGTGCGTTCGAGATCTGATCGGAGATCAAGCGGCCTCCGGTTTCGAGATACGCTGCGTAGAGGAAGGGCTTCGCTGCGCTCGCGACTGGCCGCCGTGCTTGCTGGGCACAGTCGTAGGAGAGCCGGTCGAAATCGCGTCCGCCGACCGAGGCGAGGATTGCACCGGTGGCATGGTCGATGGCCACCACTGCTCCCTGCAGTTCCCCCTTCTTCCCAAGGAAGCCGCGTCGGCATTCAATCGAGCGCAGTTGCGATTTCAGGGAACTCTCGGCGACGGCCTGCAGGGCGGGATCGAGGGCAAGATGGACGCGGAGCCGGTCCGCGGTGGCATCGTCTGCCGGGATTACGCCCCGCGCGGCGAGTTCGTCGAGTTCTCGTCGCACCGCGGCGGAGAGGAAGCCGTCACCTTGGCGCTGCTTGCGGAAGGGTTGGGCCGCGACAAAGAAGCTGACCTCATCAGCCCGCCGCGGGTTGATGAACCCGAGCTTCTCCATGTTCCGGATCACCGCGTCCCGGGCTTCGCGGGCGTTGCCGGGATTCCGATAGGCGTTGTTCACGGAGGGGCCGCGGATCACCCCCGCGAGATAGGCGCATTCGCCGAGGGTCAATTGAGCCGGCTTTTTCCCGAAGTAAAAATGGGCCGCTTCACGCAGCCCCACGGTCTGGTGCCCGTATTCGACGCGGCTCAGGTAAGCAGCGAGCACCGCCTCCTTGCCCGCCCGCCACGAACCATGCTTGAGCGCGGCGTGAGTCTCGATCCGCAGCGCCATCAATGCTTCGAAAACCTTCGCCTGGAGTTTATCGAGCGCCGAATCCCCGGGATGGTGGTAGACCCGCTCGACGAGCTGCATCGTGATCGTCGATCCGCCCTGTTTGAGAGAGCGACTCGTCCAGTCCGCCCGTGCCGCCCGCGCCATGCCGATCGGATCGATGCCCGGATGTCTGAAAAAGCGCTGATCCTCCCGTGCGAGCGCCGCGTGGACCATTTCCCCCGGCAGTTCTTCGAAAGGGACCGGTCGCCGGTCGCCATGCTCCGGCCAGGTCAGGTAAGCTTGGTCCCGGCCATCCAGCAGGGTGGCCCGGGCCTCGGGCTCGAAGGCCCACGCAGGGTCAGACTTCACGAAACGCCACACCGGCTGGGCGGAGAAGGCAAGCAGCAGGGTGCACGCGAGCAGGCGGAAGTGCCAGAAGCGTATCCGCGGCAAACGGCGGCGCGGTTCCCGCGGAGGGGGGGGTTCGAGAGCCGGAAAGTGATCCGGTCGGTGATCGATCATGCGGGGAAGGGGACCCTGATTTCGTGGTCCCGCTGCCCTCGCTGTTCAATTCCCGGACCGCTCAGGCGAGGATTCCTTTCGCAACCGTGCCGGAGACGTCGGTGAGGCGGAAATTGCGCCCCGCGTAGCGATAGGTCAGCTTCTCGTGGTCAAGGCCCAGCAAGTGTAGGATCGTGGCATGCCAGTCATGGATGTGCATCTTGTCCGCGACGGCCTGGTAGCCGTAGTCGTCGGTCGCGCCGTAGCGCAGGCCGCCCTTCACGCCGCCCCCGGCCATCCAGATCGAATAACCCTTGTTGTTGTGGTCGCGTCCGTTGCTGGTCTGCCCGTGTGGAGTGCGGCCGAATTCTCCCGCCCAGATCACAAGCGTGTCCTTCAGCATGTCGCGCTGTTTCAGGTCGGCCAAGAGACCGGCGATGGGGCGATCGATTTCCGCGCAGTTCTGGGTCAAACCCTCCTTGAGATTGCGGTGGTGGTCCCAGTTGCCGTGGTTCACTTGGATGAAGCGCACCCCGGCCTCGGCGAGGCGGCGGGCGCTGAGGCACTGTTTCGCGAAGGCACCGCTGGTGGCGTCGTCGATCCCATAAAGCTTTTTCACCGACTCGGGTTCGCCGGAGAGGTCGAGCACGCCGGGCACCTCATCCTGCATCCGGAAGGCAAGTTCGAAGGACTCGATGATGCCTTCGACCTCGGGCTGATGGGCAGCACGGGCGAGCTTGGCCCGGTTCAGTTCGTTCACGAAGTCGAGCTGGACGCGCTGGAGCGCCGGGCTGAGCCGTTCGTTGGCGATGTTCGAGACCGGGCTGGCGTCGGTCTCGCGGGCGAAGCGATTCCGCACCTCGCGACCTACCGGCGTGCCTTGGAAAATCGCGGGAAGGAAGGCGCTGCCATAGTTCTGAGCCCCATTCGGTGGTGCGAGAGTGACGAAGCCCGGCAGACTGTCGTTCTCCGTGCCGAGGCCGTAGAGGGTCCAGGCACCGAGCGAGGGGCGCACGAACTGGAAATTCCCCGTGTGCATCTGCGTCGTGGCCTGGGGATGGTTCGGCACATCCGTGTGCAGGCTGTTGATCAGGCAGAGCTCATCCGCTTGCTTGGCGAGTTCGGGAAAGAGCTCCGAGATGGGCAGCCCGCTCTGGCCGTGCTGCTTGAAATCAAACGGCGACCCTAACAAAGTGGCCACCCCGCGTCCCGAGGCTTTGCCGTGGTCGCGGTTGAGGAGCGGCTTGTAGTCGAAGGTATCGACATGCGAGGGCGCACCCTGCATCGCGAGGAAAATGACTCGCTTGGCCCGTGGAGTGAAATGAGACGGCTTCGGAGCGAGGGGATTCGTGGCCTTCTCGGCGGCAATCGTGCTCAAGGCGGAGAAGGCGAGGTAACCGAATCCGCTGGAGATCGACTGGAGCGCGACACGACGACTGAAGAGGGTTGGGTCCATGACTCAAGAGGGTTTAATCGAGGTAGGAGAATTCGGCGCTGGCGAGCAGGGATTGGCAAAAGCTGGTGAAAGCGAGACGCTTTGCTTCTTCCGGGTTTTTCCCTTCGGCCTCGGCGGCAGCGAGGAAGCGCTCGAAGAAGGCTTTGGCTCCCTCGCCTTCGGTGGTGGTGGGCGGACGCGAGTAGGCCAGCTCGAAGGCCTGGCGCGCGAGCTCGGGACCGCGCAATCCCTCGTCGATGAGCCGACGCGCGAACTGATCGGCGGCGGTTTGAATGAACGGTGAATTCATCAGGTAGAGCGCCTGGGACGGTACCGTGGTGATTTCGCGTCTGCCGGCGATGAGGCTAGGATCGGAGAAATCGAAAAGTCCGAGCGACTCGGGCACCGCGCCACGGACGATCGGCAGGTAGACCGAGCGATGCCGCGATTCGATCTCGAAGCGGGACTCCGGCAGGTTTCGCCCGACGAATCCTACCCCGGCCTCGGCGACGGCGGAACCGAGAGGCCGCTCCAGGTCCAGTTGCCCGGTCACAGCGAGGGTCGCGTCGCGGAGCGACTCGGCGTCGAGGCGGCGTGGGCTGACCCGCCAGAGCAGGCGGTTATCGGGGTCTTTTTCGAAATCGGCGGCGTCGAAGGTGGTCGCCATCCGGTAGGTGCGGCTCGAGACGATCTCACGGATCAGGTCCTTCACCGACCAGTCGAGCTCGACGAGGCGGACGGCGAGGTGATCGAGTAGCTCGGGATGCGAGGGTTTTTCACCGGTGCTGCCGAAGTTGTCGGGGGTCGAGACAAGCCCTTCGCCAAAGAGCCAGAGCCAGACGCGGTTCGCGAGCACCCGGGCGGTGAGGGGATTCTCCGGTGAAGTCATCCATTGGGCGAGCTCAAGCCGGCCGCTACGATCGGACGGGATGGGTTTCTCGTCGCCCGTCTTCACCACCTGGAGGAAACCTCGCGGCACCCGGGCCTCGGTGGCCTGGTCCTCCTCGCCCCGGATCAGCACCTGCGAGTCGAAGGGCTCGGGCCGGTCGCGCATGCCGAGGGCGAGGGCGCGGGCGCGGCCGTCGTCTTCGTAAGCGGCCAGGGTGCCATCGATGATGCCGAGCTGAGTCGTGGTGGCGAGGATGCGGATGACGGCGCGCTGCGCGTTGTCGGCGGCGGCATCGCCTCCCTCGCGCCTCGCCTCGGCGGCTTCGGCGCGGAGCGTTTCGATGCGTTCGTTGACCAGATCGCGCTGGTATTCCAACTCGATCATCTCAGCGAGGGAACGACCGGGCAGGGTGGGGGTGCCCCGGGGCAGTTGGATCAGTTCGGTGGCCCGCCGGTTTTGTTGGCCATTCGCCGTGCCGAAGAGGGTCTCGCTGCTCAGGAAGATACCGGCGAGCGCGTAATAGTCGGACATTGGCACCGGGTCGAACTTGTGGTCGTGGCAGCGGGCGCAGGCGACGGTGGTGGCGAGAAAGGCCTGGGTGGTGGTGTCGATCTGCTCGTCGACGAGATCGAAGCGGAACTGACGCGAGTTTTGCTCGTTCAACCCCTTGGTTCCGATCGCGAGGAAGCCGGTGGCGACGAGGTGCTCGGCTCGCTCGGCGTCGGTGGCGGCGGGCAGCAGATCTCCGGCAATCTGTTCGGTGAGGAACTCGTCGAAGGGTTTGTCGGCATTGAAGGCGTCGATCACATAGTCGCGGTAACGCCAGGCGTCGGGGTAGGTGGCGTTGATTTCCTTGCCGGTCGATTCGCCGTAGCGGGCCACGTCGAGCCAGTGGCGACCCCATCGCTCGCCGAAGCGCTCGGACGCGAGCAGCCGGGAAACGGTCGTCTCAATCGCGGAATCGGGATTCTCGGCGAAGGCGCTGGCAAAGGCGGTGGCCTCCTCGGGGGTCGGCGGCAGGCCGGTCAGGTCGAAGGTGAGCCGTCGGATCAGAGAACGCGGGGTGGCGTCGGGAGCGGGGGAAACTCCGGTGGCAACATGACGGGCGGCGATGTGGTGGTCGATCGCGTTGCGCGGCCAAGAGGCATCGGCGGCAGCGGGTGGATCGGATTTTTTGGGCTTTTGATAGGCCCAGTGGGCACGGCCCTTTTCAATGTCGATGGTGTTGGTGTATTTCTCGATGGTCTGTTCGCCGGTGGCCCGCTCCCGCGGATCGGCGGCACCGCTGATGATCCATTCTTCGAAGGCCCTGACCAGATCGGCGTCGAGGCGGTATTTCGGTGGCATCTCGAGGTCGGAGTCCTCGTAGTGGATTGCGGTCAGCAGCAGGCTCTCTTCGGGTTTGAAAGGCACCACCGCCGGGCCGGAGTCACCGCCGAGGCGAATCGATTCCCGGGTGTCGAGGACAAGGCCGCCCTTGATCTTCCCGCTCTCCTTCGAGTGGCACTCGTAACAGTGCTTGACCAGCGCCGGGCGGATTGTCTTCTCGAAAAACTCGATCTGCTCCGGACTGCCGGACTCACCGCCGGAAGCCATCATTTGCTGCGCTGGAGCCGGAACCGCAAGCGCAATGAAGATCAGGAACATCGAGGAGGACAGCGTCGTCATGATCGGGGGAACTGCCCTTAAGAACCCGGGGGCTCCGGCGAGGTTGCGCGGCACCGCGCAAAATTTTCGGGATGGCAGGATTTCCGCTTCTCCCGCAAAGAGGGCGATGGGGCTGAAAGAGAGCGCTTTTCATCGGAGTCGCGATCCTTTAACATCCACGAGCATGTGCGTTCCTTCTTCACTCAAGCGGCGGACCGGCAACCGGGTGCTCCCCGCCCTGGCTTTCGTTTGCTTGATGTTGCCCCTGCGATCCCAGGATGCCCCGGACGCTGATTTCGATCCCTTCTCCGAGGAGGCGCAGGCGGTGCTGGATGCGCTAGACGCGAAGGAGGGGGAACCCTCCCGTCAATTTCTCGATCCGGAACTGGTGACCTCGCTGACGGAGCGGGTCAAACCCGCGCTCGTGACCGTGACGCAGATCGGTCGCGATGGAGGCCGCCGCGGCACCGGCTCCGGTTTCGTGATCGAGGGCGGCTTCGTGGTGACGAACCTGCACGTGATCGGTGAGGGGCGGCCGGTGGCGGTCGAATTCGCGGACGGTGCGACCAGGAAAGTGGTCGAGGTGCATGCTTCGGACCGGCGTTACGATCTCGCGGTGCTGCGCCTGGAGAAGGGCGCAGAGGTGAAGGATGTTCTCAAGATCGGTGACTCCGCCGCGACGAGGCAGGGCGACCTGGTGCTGGGGTTCGGAGCCCCGCAAGGGCTCGGGTTCAGCGTGGTGCCCGGCGCGATTTCGGCGATCCGCAAACTCGAGCCCGGCTTCGCGGGTGAGGGGGAAACTCCGGAATTCCCCATGCTGCAACTGGCCATGCCGATCGAGCAGGGAAACAGTGGTGGTCCCGTGGTGAACCTGAAGGGCGAGGTGCTCGGCATCGTCACCCTGCGCCACCGCGTCACCGAGAATCTTGGTTTTGCGGTGCCTTCGAATGATCTCAAGACCCTGCTCGAAAAGCCCAACCCCGTGCCGATGGCGCGATGGAGCACGATCGGCACGCTCGACCCGCGGCAGTGGACCGCGGTGATGGGCGGCGAGTGGAGCCAACGCGGCGGCGTGATCAATGCCCGGCACCCCGGAGATGGCTTCGGCGGGCGCACGCTCTGCCTCTCCGGACTCCCGGTGCCCGAGGAACCCTACGAGGTCGCCGTGCGGGTGAAGCTCGACGAGGAGGCCGGCGCGGCCGGGCTGGTCTTCGCATCCGACGGCGATCAGGTCCACTACGGCTTTTACCCGAGCGACGGCAAGCTGCGCCTGACGCGTTTCGAGGGCCCTGATGTCTACAGTTGGACCATCCTGGAACAACTCGATGTGCCGGACTACCAACCCGGCGAGTGGAACAGGCTCCGCGTGCGGGTGGAGAAGGACAAGATCATCGCCTGGGTCAACGAAACGAAGGTCACCGAGATCGCCGATGCCGGCCTGCGCGGCGGCAAAGCGGGCCTGTGCAAATTCCGCCAGACCGCGGCCGAGTTTCGCAGTTTCCAAGTCGGTAGGGATCTCGCCGAGAAACCGCTCGATGAATCGGAGCAAAAGCGTCTTTCCGAACTCCTGACCCGTCAGGAGAGCGAAGGGACCAGTGCCGGCCTGCTCGACGACCTCAGTCATGCCGGCGACACCAGCCGCACCTACATCGACGAATCCATTGAGCGGCTACAGGCTCGGATCGAGTCCCTGCGCGCCCTCGGGACCGCGGTCAACAGCACGCTGATCGCCCGCGAGCTGACCATGGCGCTCGACCGCCCCGAGAGCGAGGTTGATCTTTTCGAAGTCGGCCTGCAGATCGCGCGGGTCGATGATCCCGGGCTCGATCTCGAGCATTACCGCGAGGTTTTTTCCCAGATGGCCAAGGATGCCGACGCCCATATCCGGAAAGTCGCGCCCGAAGGCGGACCGCGGGAGAAAGCCGAGGCGCTCCGCGATTTTCTCTTCAAGGAAAGCGGTTTCCACGGGAGCCGGGGCGAGTATTACCACCATTCAAACAGCTACGTGAACCACGTGCTCGATGACCGCGAGGGATTGCCGATCACCCTGAGCGTGGTCTTCGTGGAATTGGCCAGGCGCGTCGGTGTCCCGGGCGTGTATGGCGCCGCGCTCCCCGGCAAGTTCATGGTCGGGTGGAATCCGGCCGAGGGCGATTCGGTCGAGCCGGTGCTCTTTGATGTTTTTGAGGGGGGCAAGACCTGCTCGCGCGACCAGATCATCGAGGAGACTTACGAACAGACCGGCACCGCGCCCGAGGATGCGCATTTCAAGGCTGCCGAGCCCCGCGACATCGCCGTGCGCATGCTGCGCAACCTGATCGACATCGAGGTGAACCGCCGGCAGACCCCAGAGAAGGCGGAGAATTACCTCGAATTGCTGCTCGCGATCCAGCCCGACGCGCCCTACGAACGCTTCCAGCGGGCGATCCTGCGGGTGCAGAGCGACAAGATCAAGGGTGCCAAGGAAGACCTCGACTGGCTGCTGGAGCACCGCCCGCCCGGGCTGGATTACCTGCGACTGGAGGAATTCCGGGAGTCGTTGGCGGAGTGATTTCGTTCGCCCGGGAGGCCCAAAAACAAAAAAGCCGCGCCCGTTTCCAGGCGCGGCTCTTTCGAATTCGTGGCCGAGGGCCTCAGGCTTCCGCCTTGGCTTCGGTGGTGACCAGAGCGTCGACCCACTCGATCATCGCCATGGGGGCGGCGTCGGAACGGCGCTGGCCCAGCTTGATGATGCGGCAGTAGCCCCCCTGGCGCGTCGCACTGGCAGGCGCGATCACCTCGAAGAGGGTCTTGGCGCTGCGCTGGGCGAGCTGGTTGCTGCCGAGCAGGGTGATGGCGCGGCGGCGGGAGTGCAGGTCGTTCTTTTTGCCGAGGGTGACGAGCGACTCGGCGAAGGGGCGCAGGGCCTTGGCCTTCGCGAGGGTCGTGGTCACGCGACGGGTCTCGATCAGACTCGCGGCGAGATTGCGCATCAGCGAGTCGCGGTGCGCCTTGTCGCGCTGGAGTTTGACGGTCTTGTTTCTATGTCTCATCGGAAAGAGAGGTGGAGGATCAATCGTGGAGGTTCTGGGCGATGAGCGCGGCCAGGCCCGGACCTTCGTGACCGCGGTCGCCGCCGAGCAGCGAGGAGGTGAAGGACTGTTCGAGCAGGCTCGGATCGATCTGCATGCCGAGGGAGAGGCCGAGTTCGTGGAGCTTGTCCTTGATCTCGTTGAGCGACTTCTTGCCGAAGTTGCGGTACTTGAGCATCTCGGCTTCGCTCTTCATGGCGAGCTGGCCCACGGTGGTGATGTTCGCGTTGTTGAGGCAGTTCGCCGCGCGGACGGATAGCTCGATCTCGTTGACGCTCATGTTGAGCAGCTTCTTGAGCTCGGCGTTTTCCTCGCTCTGGGTCTCGGGGCGGTCCTCGATGAGGATGGCGCTGTCGTCGTAGTTCACGAAGACGTCGAGGTGGTGGCGGAGGATCGCGGAGGCCTGGAGGAGCGCGTCGTGCGGCTCGATGCGGCCGTCGGTCCAGATCTCGAGGATGAGCTTGTCGTAGTCGGTGCGCTGGCCGACCCGGGTGTTTTCCACGGCGTACTTGACGCGGCGGACCGGGGAGAAGATCGAGTCGATCGGGATCACGCCGATCGGCATGTCGGGATGCTTGTTGTCCTCCGAGGTGTTGAAGCCGCGGCCGACGCGCACTTCCATCTCGAGGCTGAATTTGGTGGAGCGGTCCAGCGTGCAGATGTGCTGGTCCTTGTTGACGATCTCGTATTGGGCGATCTCCTGGATGTCACCGGCGGTGACGGGACCGGCCTTGTCGATCGTGATCGAAAGGGTGGCGGGGTCGCGATCCTCGAAGTGCTTGAAGCGGATCTGCTTCAGGTTGAGGATGATTTCCGTGACGTCCTCGACGACACCCGGCAGCGAGGTGAACTCATGCTGGGCGCCGGCGATGCGGACCGAGGTGATCGAGGCACCCTCGAGCGAGGAGAGCAGGACCCGACGGAGGCTGTTGCCGATGGTGTGTCCGAAGCCGGCCTCGAAGGGCTCGGCGACGAACTTGGCGTAGGTTTCGGTGGCGGTCGCTTCGTCTTTGACGAGGCGATCCGGGATTTCAAACGGAGCGAGTGCTTTAGCCATTGATGGATTCAGATTGCCGGGTTACCCAGAGGCAGGACGGGACTTTTCGCCACCCAGAGTGGGGAAATGCCAAGGACCGACGGCAGGTTGAAAAACGTCCAGGGCGCGGAATATGGTGGCAAAGCGGCGAAAGTAAACCGCTTTTTGCCCTCAAAACAGCCCATTTTGAGAGGTGTGGAACGAAACCACGACCGCGCCCCTTCCCAAAGCGGAGGGTTTTCGCCAAGGTCGCGCATGATCCGTCGCCTTCTTCTCTCCGCGATCGCCGTGTTCTTCCTTCCGGGAGCGCTCCGTGCCGATGCTCCAAACATCGTCTTCTTCTTCGCGGACGACCAGACCTCCAGCTCACTGGGCTGCTACGGGAACCCCATCATCCAGACGCCGAATCTCGATGCGATGGCTGCCCGCGGCATCCGTTTCGCCAACGCGCACGTCTCGCAGGCGATCTGTTGGGTCAGTCGCACCACGATCCTGACCGGGCGGATCGGACGAAGCTACGGCGACCCGGCCGATCCGGAGCAGACCCGCGCCGAGATCGCTGAGCAGCTTTATCCCGACCTGCTGCGGGCCGCCGGGTATCGGACCGGCTTTTACGGCAAATGGCATGCGAAGATGCCGAAGGGTTTCAAGCCGCAGGATCACTTTGATGTCTTCGAAGACATCAAGCGCAATCCCTACTACCACGAACTTCCCGACGGCACCCTGCGGCACGAAACCGAGTTGATCGTCGACCGCGGGATCGGGTTCCTGAAGGATCAACCGAAAGACCGGCCCTTCGCGCTGAATCTTTGGTTCAACGCCTGTCACGGCGAGGACAGCGACCGCCGTCCCGGGATCGGTTTTTATCCCTGGCCGCGTTCGCTCGATGGTCTCTACGAAGATGTCGAGATGTACCCGCCGAAGCTGAACGATCCGAAAATCTTCGACGCCTTGCCGGAGTTCTACCGCACCTCGCTTTCCCGTGAGCGGTTTTTCTGGGCGCTGAACACTCCGGAGAAGTACCAGACCAACGCCCGGGCCTACGCCCGCATGGTCACCGGCATCGATCAGGAGATTGGCCGTTTTCTGAAAGCCCTCGAGGAGGCGGGCCTCGCCGACAACACCATCCTCGTCTACTCCGCAGACAACGGCTATCACTTCGGCAATCGCGGTCTTTCGGGAAAATGGTCGCATTTCGAGGAGTCGCTGCGGGTGCCCTTGATTATCGTCGATCCCCGGTCACCTGAGCTGGCTCGGGGAATAGTCAGCGAAAAGCCGGTGATGAACCTCGACCTGCCGTCCACGTTTCTCGACTGGGCGGGTGTGGCGGTGCCCGCGGATTATGAGGGCCGCAGCCTTCGTCCGCTCCTCGAGGATCGTGAGTCTGCGGATTGGAGAAAGGCGACCTTTCACGAACATTTCGCCGTGCGCGATCGCATTCCGGCCTGGGAAGGGGTCCGGACCGAACGCTACAAGTATGCCCGCTATTTCGATCACGATTACGAGTTCCTCCATGACCTCCAGGCCGACCCGGACGAGTTGGTCAATCTCGCCACCGATCCCGCCCACGCCGCGACCCTCGAAGAAATGCGGAAGCAGACGGATGAGCTCGTCGCCGGCTACGGCGGGAAGCTGCCTCCTTTGGCTGGCGGGTTCAAAGCCTCCACCGAGGCGCATCCGGTCGCGTCCGCTGCGGTTGGCACGAAGCCGGGGCCCGATGGTTTTGTCCGGGTTTTTGATGGCAAGTCTCTCAAAGGCTGGGATGGCGACCCAAGGTATTGGTCGGTCAAGGACGGTGCCATCACCGGGGTCACCGACGGCAGCCTGAAGCGGAACCACTTTCTCACCTGGACCGGATCGACGATCCGGAACTTCGAACTCAAGGTGCAGGTCAAGGTCACCTCCGGCGGCAATAGCGGGTTGCAGTATCGCGGCCAGATGCGGCCAGAGGTGGGGCTCGACTGCGTGTCCGGCTACCAGTGCGATGTGGTCGCGGACAATCCTGATTACAACGGCATGCTCTACGAGGAGCGCGGCCGTCGCATCCTCTCGCACACGGGGGAAAAGGTGATCATTGATCCCAAAGGACAACCTTGGGTGGTGGGTCAGATGGAGAAAAAAGCCTTCGCACCCGGAGAATGGCACGAGTTCCGGGTGCTCGTCGAGGGCAACCACCATCGGCACTGGATCGACGGGCATCCGACCGCCGATCTCATCGATCTCGATCCACAGGGCCGCGCCCTCGAGGGTGTGCTCGCCGTGCAGGTTCACGTCGGTCCGGCGATGGAGATCCAATACAAGGATTTCAAAATCCGCCACCTGCCGGACGATTTGCCTCTCCTGGAGGCTCGGGATCGTCCCATCCCTGCCGACGCCTACGCGGTCAAACCACAGGGCAAGCTGCCGCCCGATTGGAAAGCGCCCGTCTATGGCGATCGTTAAGTTTCGGAACCTCTCGGCGCGGATGGGGTTTGGGTGAGGGTTCATGAAATACCTCGCCTGCTACTTGTTCCTGCTCGCCGCCGCTGTGTCTCTGCGCGGCGCTCAGCCGAATGTCGTGATCTTTTACCTCGATGACATGGCTTACGGCGATCCCGCATGCTACGGCGGCAAACTGACACCGACACCCAACATCGATGCGATCGCGGCCAAGGGAGTCCGCTTCACCCAGGGGTATGTCTCCGCCTGTGTCTGTAATCCCAGCCGGGTCGGTCTGCTCACGGGACGCTACCAGGCGCGCACTGGCAACGACTCGAATGGAGCGAAGCGTCCCGGCACCGAGTTCCTGCTGAGCGAGACGACCATTGCCCAACGAATCAAAGCGCTCGGCTACACCACCGGGATCGTCGGCAAATGGCACCTTGGCACCGGTCCCGAATACCTGCCCGCCGCCCGCGGCTTCGACTTTTCACTCGGCAGTGCCAGCAATCTGGGTGAGGAGGGTTTTTATCGTGGCACCGAGTTGCTCGAGACTTTGCCGGGTGCACCGGTCACCTCGCCGATCTATGCGAAAGAAGCCTGTGGTTTCATCGAGGACAGCAAAAAGTCACCCTTTCTCCTCTACCTCGCTTTCAATGCCGTCCACAATCCCAATGTCGCCAGCGATGAGGTCCTGGCTCGCTTTTCCGGTCTGAATCGTCACGTCCAAGGCTACGCCGCCAGCCTGTCCGAGGCCGACGACGCCATCGGAACCGTCATGGGAAAACTGCGCGAACTTGGCCTGGAGGAAAACACCCTGGTCTTCTGCATCAGCGATAATGGAGGCTCTTCGCCCAATGCCAACAGCGACGGACTGCGAGGCAGCAAATGGTTTCTCTGGGAAGGCGGCATCCGCGAGTCGTGGCTCGTGCAGTGGCCGGCGCAAATCCCGGCCGGGAAAGTCATCGACGAGCCCGTCATCCAACTCGATGTGCTACCAACCGCGCTCGCCGCCGCTGGAGGCGAGGTGAAAGCTGAGTGGCAAATCGACGGGGTGAATTTGCTACCGCTCCTGAAAGGCGAGGTCTCCCACCTCGATCGCGACACACTCTACTGGCGCTTTGGTGTCCAATACGCCGTCCGTGAAGGCGATTGGAAGCTCGTCAAAGCCTCGAAAGAGATGGCGCCCATGCTCGTCAATCTCGCCACCGACCGGGGCGAGCAGACCGATCTGTCGAAAACCGAACCGGAGAAGTTCGCCGCCCTCCAAGCCAAATGGGATGCCTGGAACGCGCAAATGATGCCGCCGCGCTGGGAGGATCAACGTTGGAACGGTGATCCCGATCGCAAGGCGAAGAAAAAGGGGAAGAAGGAGAAGAAGTGAAGTCCCCGCCCCTCGCGATTTCGCTTTCCGCCGGAGAGGTGGAGGAGCTAACCTCCCGGCATGAAAGAACTCTTCCGCGAGCGTGACTTTTCCCGCGTCGGCTTCTGCCAGTCCGTCCTCGAGGCCCAAGGCATCGCGACGACGATCCGGAACGAATCTCTCACTGGCCTCACCGAGTTTCCTATTCCCGATTTTTTCCCGGCCCTCTGCGTCGTCAACGATTCCGACCACACCCGTGCCCTCGAGATCTTGCGCGAGCACTTTGCGGCCGACGCCGCCAAATCCGAGGAGGAGCGCCCGTGTCCCGCATGCGAAGAACTGAATCCCGGCAATTTCGAAGTTTGCTGGTCCTGTGGAGGAGAGATCGACAGGTCACCCTGAGTTTGCTAAAACCGACTCCATGAGCCTCCACTACGAATCCCTCGTCGGGCATCCGCAGGGTGCCCGACGCCTCCATATCCATCGCACGGTGATCCCGAACACGGCGTCGCATCCGCCCTACCAGCACGAACACCTCGCCGAGGAGGTTTTTTACATCCTCGAGGGCAAGGCCGAATACCGTTTCGGTGGCACGACGGTGACCGCGGGCCCTGGTGAAACCGTCTTCATCCCCTCGGGCGTGCGTCATGCCGAGATCACCTACCTGAGTCCGAGCATGACCTATTTGACCATCCGCACGGTCGAGAGCGGGGATGAACCCTGTTGCTGCGGAGGCGATCGGCCCTCTGCATGAAGCGGCGGGATTGGTTGGCGGCGGTTTCGGCACTGGGAACCGCCCGCAGCCTTTTCGGTGCAGTGGCGCCGAGGCCCCGCCTCAGCGTCTGCGCGTTTTCCTGCCACCAACATTGGCGTGCGGTGGAGCAGGGGAATGGCGCGGCCCGGTTTTCCGACACCCTCGGATTCCTTCACTATGCCCGCGAACTCGGCTTCGAGGGCGTGCAATGCGGATTCCGTCCGGCCGGACGCGACCAGGTCGGAGAGATCCGGGCGCTGGTCGATGCGGGAGCGCTTTTCGAGGCCGATCTCCGTTTACCGGGATCGGAGACCGATCTTGCGACCTTCGAACGATCGGTGCGGGCAGCCCGCGAGGCCGGCGCGAGCGTGGCGCGGGTGGTGTGCAGCGGCGGTCGGCGCTACGAAGTTTTCAAGACACGCGCCGAGTTCGAGAGCTTCACTGCGAGGGCAAAATACTCGCTCGAACTGGCCGAGCCGATCCTCGCGCGGCATCGTCTGCGCCTCGCGGTCGAGAACCACAAGGATCATACCGCTCCGGAGTTGTCGGCCTTGCTGAAAGGCCTGTCGAGCGAGTGGATCGGCGTGCTGGTGGACACCGGGAACAATCTCGCCCTGCTGGAGACGCCCGAGGAAACGATCGACGCCCTCGCGCCCTATGTCGTCAGCGTGCATTTGAAGGACATGGCCCTGTCTCGCGATGATTCCGGATTCCGACTCAGCGAGGTGCCGCTCGGATCGGGCGTGCTGGATCTGAAAATGCTCGTCGCCCGACTCACCGCGGCGAATCCGGAATTGGTCTTCAATCTCGAAATGGCGACGCGCGATCCCTTGCTTGTGCCCTGTCGTCGCGAGGTCTACTTCGCCACTTTTCCCGAACGGCGATCGACCCACCTCGACCGCATGCTCGCCTGGATCGATGCCCATCCCTCCCGCGGACCGGTGCACGAGGTCTCGGGCAAGCCGATTGAAAAGGTCCTCGTCGAGGAAGAAAACAACAACCGCACCAGCTTGCTTTGGATGAAGGACGCGATCCTGAGAACCCTCGCTCTTTTTCTGGTCTTCGCTTGCGCCTCGGCCGTGACCGCCGAGGAGGCGGCACCGCAAGGCAAGGGCAAAGGCAAGGGGAAAGGCAAAGCAAAAGCCGTCGCGGTGGAGCCTGATTTTCTCGCGCCCTTGGCCGGCAAAAACCTCATCGGAGCCGAGGGACGACAGCTCGACTTTCCGGACCTTGCCGAGGCCGAGGGTGGATCGCTCTGGGTCGCCTACCTTTCCCACGACGGGAAGGAGGACACGCTGCAACTCTCCCGGGTCCGGGGAGAGTCCATCCTGGAGACACGGACGATCTCCCAACCCGGAATCCTCCATCAGCCGGCGATCACGGTGGATGGATCAGGCGGGGCTTGGGTCTTCTGGGGACAGGTGGGCAGCAACGAGGTGATGAGCCTGCGGGCGCGCCGTTGTTTCGAAGGTGAACTCGGAGAGGAAGTGACCCTCGCGGCCTCGCCTAGCGCTGGGAACAGCTTCGCGGACGCCGCGACCGATCCATCGGGAAGGGTCTGGGTGGTCTGGCAGGAGGTCCGCCCGGGCGCCTCGCGGGTTCGGGCCCGGCATTGGTCTCCCGAAACGAAATCTTGGAGCAATCCGATCGTGCTTTCGGAGCGCGGCGGCGGTCACTGGGAACCGCGGATCACGTTCACCCCCGATGGCACCGCCTGGGTGGCTTACGATTCCTCCGAAGAGGGCGAATTCAACCTGCGGCTCGCCTCGGTGACTGGAGAGGATCAGGTCGTCGACCAGACCCTCCTCACTACCCCCGAGTACGAAGCCCGCGCTTCCATCGCCGCAGACGCCGACGGCAAACTTTGGATCACCGCGGAGCGGGGGCGTCGGCAATGGGGGCTCGACTCCCGTGGCCACGAGAACGAAATGGGATTCAACGCAGGGAAACGCTTCCTGCTCGTGCGCTTTGATCCGGCCGATGGATCAGTCGAAGAGGTGCCGGTGCCGGCGAAGGGACGTCCCACTCCCGCGCCCGATCCGAGCCCCGGCTTTGCAGTCAATGTGCCCTCGGTGAAGGTGACCAGCGACGGTCGCATCTGGGTCAGTTACCGCTACTTTTCGAACCTCTACTGGCGCGTTGCGCTGACCGCCTACGATCCGGTCTCGCGGCTCTGGTTGGAGCCCGGTGCCTTCGCCGACAGCACGATGGGGCAGGACCGCCATCAGGAGTTGATGATAACAGAGGCCGGCGAGCTTTGGATCAACTGGCCAAGCGATCATCGCCGCACGAAGGCGCCGGGGTTTGCCTCGGTTCACCTCGCCCGCATCGACACTCAGGCCGCGTGGCAGACCATGGTGGCGGAAAAGGAGGTGTTCCGTTCGCCCGAACCCGAGCCCTACTTCAAGGCCCCGACTCCTGCGCGCCCCCTGACCGAACACCACGAATGGGCCGTCGGAGGCAAGACCTACCGGCTCGTCTGGGGTGACCTCCATCGCCACACCGATATCTCGAATTGTCGGACCGGCTTCGATGGTTCGGTGCTTGATGCCTACCGCTACGCCTGCGACATCGCCGGTCTCGACTTCCTCGGCACCTCCGACCACACCGATGCGGTGAAGTTCTACCACCCTTACGAGTGGTGGCACACCCAGCGGCACGTTGATGCTTTTTTCGCCCCGGGGAGTTTCGCCCCGCTCTACACCTACGAGCGCGAGCAAGCCTTTCCCTGGGGACACCGGAACCTTGCCTTCGCCAAGCGCGGGGCTCCGGTGATCTACAACAACCGCAGCACCTATCGGGAGTCACCGTGGCAGGCGATTTGGCCGGTTCGGGCGGGGCTCGATCCCATCCAGCCCGATGAGCTCTGGGACCTGCTGAAGCGCATCGATCTTCCCTGCGCGGTGATCAGCCACACCGGAGCGACCGGGATGGGCACGGACTGGACCCGCTACGAAAACGGCATCGACAATACCTACGAAAACACGGTTGAGATCTTCCAAGGCGCGCGCGTCAGCTACGAGGGCCTTGGAACGCCCCAGCCGACCGTCGGACTGCGGAAGGAGGAGCCCTACACGCCCTCGATCCGCGATGGCAAGAACTTCCCAATGCCGCCCGCGGCCATCACGGATTTCGAGGCCGCGCCGAACGTGAAGAGTCCGCTGAACAATGGCGTCTACCGCAAGGCGCTTGCGGAGGGGCACCGCCTCGGGGTCTTCGCCTCGAGCGACCACATCGCAGCGCACACCTCTTTTGGCGGGGTCTATGTGGAGGACTTCACCCGCGAGGGCATCATCGCCGGATTCAAGGCCCGTCGCACCTGTGCGGCGACCGACAAGATTTTCATCGAATTTTCCTGCGGAGCGCACGCGATGGGTGAGGCCTTCGCAACCAGCGAGAAGCCGATCTTGACCTACCGGGTGCAGGGCACGGCTCCGATCCAGCGCATCACGATCGTGCGCAATGAAGAGGACCTCCGCAACGAAGTGGGGGACAGATCAGGTTTTGAGGGCAACTGGACCGATCCCGATCCCCGGCCCGGGGAGAACCGATATTACCTCCGCGTCGAGCAAGCCGATGGCAACCTGGCCTGGTCCTCGCCGATCTGGATCGATTACCGACCGCGCTAGGGTTTGCCCGGGGGAAGGCTCGCGGTTGACTTCACGGGCCCTCTCGCGGACTTTTGCGGCCCCTTGCCTGCAGGGAATCGTATTGCAGGAAATCCCCATTCCCCATGAAAATCTCCCGCACCGCCGTCGGCACCTTCGCCTTCCTCGCCACCTCCATCCTGCCGCTCCTGGCGGGTCCCAAGGTGGTCCTGAAAACCAACCAAGGCGAGATCACGATCGAACTCGATGCCGAAAAGGCTCCCGACTCGGTCAAGAACTTCCTCGCCTATGCCGGCGAGGGTTACTACAACAACACCGTCTTCCACCGGGTCATTGATGGATTCATGGTCCAGGGCGGGGGATTCGCGCTGAAAGAGGATGGATCCATCGAGCAGAAGGAGACGAAAGAGCCCATCCAGAACGAGGCCAAGAATGGATTGAAGAACGAAAAATACACCGTGGCGATGGCCCGGACCAACCAGCCCCACAGCGCTACCTCGCAGTTCTTCATCAACGTCGAGGACAATGCCAGCCTCGATTTCCCCTCTTTCGACGGTTGGGGATACGCCGTCTTCGGCAAGGTCGTCGCTGGCATGGAGGTGGTCGACAAGATCGCCAAGTCCGCCACGGGCACCAAGACGCTGAAGGCCCGCGACGGCGAAGCCCTGCGCGAGGCACCGATGGACGACGTGCCGACTGAAAACGTCGTGATCGAGTCGGCTACGGTCGTGACCGAATGATCTGATCCTGACCCATCCCTGAAAACCTTTTTTGAACCATGAGTGATACCACCCCAGCCCTTCCGCGCGTTTTCTTCGACATGACCTGTGACGGCCAGCCCGCCGGCCGCATCGTCATGGAACTGCGCAGCGATATCGTTCCCAAAACTGCCGAAAACTTCCGCGCTCTCTGTACGGGCGAGAAGGGGGTCAGCTACAAGGGCAGCCCCTTTCACCGCGTCATTCCCGACTTCATGTGCCAGGGCGGCGACATCACCCGCGGCGACGGCACCGGCGGCCAGTCGATCTACGGACGCCGCTTCGATGACGAGAATTTCCAGCTCAAGCACACCGAACCGGGCCTGCTCAGCATGGCCAATGCCGGCCGGAACACGAACGGCTCGCAGTTTTTCATCACCACCGCGGTGACCGACTGGCTCGACGGAGCCCACGTCGTCTTCGGCAAGGTCGTCGAGGGCATGGAGGTGGTCCGCGAGCTCGAGAAACTCGGCAGCCGCAGCGGCCGGACCTCGAAAGAGATCAGGGTCGCCGATTGCGGACAGCTTTGATCGCCCCATGGGCGGGCAACTCGATGCGGTGGTGGTCGGTTCGGGACCGAACGGTCTTGCCGCCGCCATCGAGCTGGCCCGTAGCGGCTATTCCGTGAAGGTCCTCGAGGCCGCGCCCGAGCCGGGCGGCGGCGCCCGTAGTGCGGAGCTGACGGAGCCGGGTTTCGTTCACGACATCTGTTCGTCGGTGCATCCGATGGGCGCGGCGTCGCCATTCTTCCGTTCGCTGGAGCTCG
Organism: Verrucomicrobiales bacterium; assembly: GCA_041917795.1. GTDB lineage: Bacteria > Verrucomicrobiota > Verrucomicrobiia > Verrucomicrobiales > DEV007 > Arctic95D-9. Next base: position 150,837 of record JAYRWX010000027.1, on the reverse strand, counting down.
AAAAGCACGGCCTGGAGTGGGTCGAACCACCCCTGGCGGTGGCGCACCCGCTTGATGGCGGTGAGGCGGCGATCTTAAGTCGGTCGGTGGAGGAGACTGCCGCGCAATTCGACCGCTCGACGGGGCGTGCCTACCGGCGGCTCTTCGGTCCCTTGTTGCCGGATTTCGAGGGACTGCTCGGCGACCTCCTCGCTCCACCCAAGCTGCCGAAGCATCCACTCGCGGCAGTGCGTTTCGGCCTGCGTGCCTTGCCCTCCTCGCTGGCTGCCGCAAGGGCCTGGTTCAGTGATGAAAAAGCCCGCGCCCTGCTCGCCGGAAATGCCGCCCATGCCGTGCTCCCACTCGACGCCCCGCTTGCGACCAACGCGGTAGGCCTGATGCTGATGCTCGCCGGCCATCGGGTTGGCTGGCCCTTCATCAAAGGCGGATCGAGACGGCTCACGGAGGTGCTGGTGCAGGTTTTCAGACAAGCGGGTGGAAGTGTGGAAACTGGATTTCACGTCCGGCAATTCAGGGAGTTACCGCCTGCAAAGGTGGTTCTTTTCGACACGGCGCCGGGCCACCTCGCCGAGATCGCGGAGGATCACTTGCCCGGGGATTTCCGAAGGCGTTTGCGACGATACCGTCACGGCGCGGGGGTCTTTAAAATCGATTTCGCGCTTTCCGGTCCGATCCCATGGACGAATCCGGATTGCTCCCGGGCCGGGACCGTGCACCTCGGTGGCAGTCTCGACGAGATCGTGCGCGCCGAGCGCGAGGTCGCCGAGGGGAGGCATCCCGAGCAACCCTTTGTCCTGGCCGCCCAGCCGAGCCAGTTTGACCCAACCCGGGCACCCGAGGGGAAACAGACCTTCTGGGCGTATTGCCATGTGCCCGCTGGATCCGAGGTGGACCGCACCGAAGCGATCGAGCGCCAGATCGAACGTTTTGCACCGGGTTTTCGCGATCTCGTGATCGCCCGGCATCGGATGAACTGCCGGGATTTCGAGCGTCACAACCCGAACCTGATCGGCGGGGATATCATCGGGGGCATGAGCGATTGGCGGCAGCTGTTGACCCGCCCAGTTGCCCGCCTGCGGCCGCACACCACTCCGATTCCGCGCATTTTCCTGGCTTCGGCCTCGACGCCACCGGGAGCCGGGGTTCACGGCATGTGCGGCTACTGGGCCGCGCGCGAAGCGATCCGCTACCTTGCAACCGGGAGAAGGTGAGACTCAAAACACTCCCGGAAGGGAACCGTAGCCGACCAAGCCCTTTTGTTTGCCGGACTCAAGGGGGAAAACATCGACCCCGCTGCCGTGGAGCCCCGTCTTGTTTTTGCCGCGGGCACCGAACATGTAGTGGGTCCCATTTCCGGCTTGGCCAAGATAAATCATCACGTGCGAGACCTTGTGGCCGGAGTCGTAGGTGCCGCCCCAGAAAATCAAATCACCCGGCTTGATGCCCTTTTTTCCGCCCATCTGGCTGGGAATGGTCTTCGAGAGGCGCAGGGTCCGGGATTGCTTGAGCCAGGCAAACTGCTCGTAGCTGGTGCGGGGGATGTCCTTGAATCCGATGTCCGAGAGCAGGAACTTCATGGTTCCGGAGCAGTCGAGACCACCCTCCGAAGGGTGATCGCCGCCGAATTTGTAGGGAAGCCCAAAGCGGGAGATCGCCTCGGCCCTCTCGCGGATCACGCCGAGCAGTTGCAGCATCTCGTCGGAGGGCTTGCTGGAGCCGAAAAGTCCGCGCCGGACTGGTCCGCGACGTTGGTATTGGTAGCCTTGATAAGGTAAGGCGTAGGCTGGAGCCGGCTGCGAGTAGACCACGGTTTCGGCAAGAGGCTGAGGAGCCTGGGCGGAACGGAAGGCGAGGGGACTGAGGTAGGGATTCTCTTCCTCCATCGGAATCGTCTGGATCGGCTGCGGAGAGGGAAGCGGCCCGTCAGTTCGTTCCTGGAAAGGCCAAGCCTGCGCCGGGGCCGCTGCCAGAGAGGCAACCATCGAACAGGTGAGAGAGAGCAAAGGTGAAGCAAAGGCTTTCATCAAAAACACCGAAAATTATGATAAATATAATTTCCATGTTTTTAATAATCGCGCAAGGCGGAAAATCTCCCGGTTTCGTGGGCGAACCGGCGAACGGAGCTTAGGGACGCCTCAAGGACTCCCGGAGCCGGTCGCGGAACCAATCGCGATCCGTAAGATTCTCCGGCTCGATGAAGGTCGAGTGCGGAGGCAGCATTCGCGGTTTCTCCAGGGTGTAGCCTCCGCGGACCCAGGACCGGCCTTCCGCAAAGTCGGACGTCTCCTGCGAGAGCACATAGGCCCGGAACCGGGAGGCGAGTCCCGCCTTGGCGAGCCGCTCGTGGAGTTGGTCAAGCCGTTCGATCGTGCCGATCGGGTCATCGTGGTAATTGAACCCAATGATCCGCTTGCCCGGGTCGGAGCGCAGCGCCCGAATGAGACGTGCCCAGCCGACCTCGTCAAGGGAAAGGGAGGACCGTTCCGCAACCGACCGCGGCGAACGGGTCAGAATCTCGTGCATCCGCGGGACCGGGGTTGCAGGCTGGGCGATCACGGCGACCTGCACGCAGGGCTCATCGAGCAGGCTGAGCGGGAAAGCGCCAGTCAGGCTGTTGCCCATTACGATGAGTCGTTGACCTCCTTCGTTCCGGCTGATCCAGCGTGCGATCATGGCGGTCTCATCCACGATCGGCCCAAGGTCGGTTGTGGAGATGGGATTCCAGCGACCGTCCTGCTTGAGAACCTTGATCATGCTGACCGTTTTGTTGAAGCCATAGGCCGGCTCTCCCTCGATCGGATCGCCGTAAAGGCTCGGCAGATAGACCCGGTAGCCCCAGGACTCCATCTCGAGGGCGAGGTGGAGCAAGGCGGGGGTGAGACCATTGATTGCGTGGAGCAACAACACCGGGCGTCCGGGGGATCGGGTCCGCCAAGTGGGAAACGAGCCGGTGGCGCTAGCTACCGGGATGCTCAGTCTCACGAAGCGCGACTCGGGCGGGGCGACCTCGCGCTCTGACTCGAGCGTGGCCTCGGGTTGGACATGACTGGCTGGAATCGAGACACAGCCTGTCAGCAGGATGAAGGGAAACAAGCAGAGCGCAACGAGAAAAGGGGAGGGGCGATCCCTTTCGGGACGCCGGTGGCAGCAGGCGATCATGGAGGAGGGAGTCCGTTCTTTAACCTTTGAAAAGCTAGAAAGTCAAGAAAAGTTACTAAATCCCGCCAAGTCGCCTGAAAAAAGTCTGGCACAGCAGAGCTCTCCGGCGGGAAACTTCCTGAAATGCCGTCCGACGGACCCAAGCCCACTGGCGAAGTGCTGATCATGCTCCTCACCGAGCATCAGGAGCGGCTTTTTCGCTACATCTTCAGCCTCGTTCCCCTCGAGGCTGACGCGAAGGACATCCTGCAGGAGACAAGCGTGGCGCTCTTCCGGAAATTCGACCAATACGACGAGTCGCGTCCTTTTCTGCCCTGGGCCTATCGTTTCGCCTACCTTCAGGTGCAGAAACACCGCGAAAAGGCCTCGCGGGCGCCTCTGTTTTTCAGCGAAGATGTCATGGATCTCCTCGCCTCGGAGCGTGACCGGCACGAACCGGCCCTCGAGGAGCGGCTCCGCCTCCTCGATCGTTGCCTCGAGAAACTGGGGACTGAAGATCGCGCACTCCTCACCAGCCGCTATGCGCGTCGGGAGAGCGCCGAGGCAATGATGGAACGTTTTTCGTTGAGCCGACGGACCCTATTCCGCAACCTCGAGGGCTTGCGCCGTCGCCTTCACGAATGTGTCACCCGGCAACTGGAAGCGGAGGGAATCGCATGAATCTCGAATCGCTCATTCATGCCCGGCTCGAGGGAGAAATTTCTCCCGGGGAGCAGCAACAACTCGAGGCGATCCTGCGTGAGGACTGGCAGGCGCGGCGACTCTATTTGGAACTCGCCGATCTCCATGCCCGGCTCCTCCGCGAACCCTCGCTCGCAACCGGGCGGATGGCGTCTGCCGTTAACATCAAGAGTTCCGCTCGCCATCGTTGGCTGACCATCGCCGCGGTTGCCGCCGTGGCCGTGGTGCTTTTGTCAGGCGGGCTCCTTTTCAAGCGCCCCGCCTCCAAGGCCGAGACGCTTTCATCAGGAGTAGCGGTCATCGGCGAGACGATGGAGGCGGCCTTCGTCGGTACGGCTCTCCGCCCCGGAGACGCCCTCGCTCCCGGGACCTTGAAACTGTCCTCCGGGCTCGCCCAGATCGAATTCTTCAGCGGGGCGACCCTGATCGCCGAAGGGGATGCCGAATTGGAGGTGATCTCGGCCTGGGAGGTACGTTGTGTGTCTGGCAGGATCCGCGTGCGGGTGCCGCCGGCTGCGAAGGGCTTCCTTGTGCACGCCCCCGACCTCAAGCTGGAGGATCTCGGCACGGAGTTCGCCCTGAACGTGAAAGGGGGAGTCTCCGACGTCCACGTCTTCGAGGGCGAAGTGATCGCCCACACCGGTGACCAGGCCCGGGAAAACCTCACCGAAGGCATGTCGTTTTCCCGCAGTGGCGCGAAGGCGGAGCCCGGGCAGTTTCTCCCCGAGGGCGACCTCACCGATGCGCGTCTGGCCGAGGCCGCGGGCCGTTTCGCGGATTGGCGGGAATGGTCGCGTGCACTGGGCTCCGATCCACGATTGATCGCCTACTATCCGATGCAGCGCTCGGCTGATGAGCGCTGGGACCGCCTCGTGCGCAACGCGGTCGAGCCGCGCGTGCCGTCGCGGGTGGGTGGCGCGGTCGGAGCCCGTTGGACCACGGGACGCTGGCCGCAGAAAAGCGCGCTGGAGTTCAAACGCCCCGGTGACCGTGTCCGGCTGAATCTCGACGGCAGCTACCGCGCCATCAGTTTCGCTTGTTGGGTGAAGATCGACAGCGTCGACAAGAAATACAATTCGCTCCTTCTAACGGATGGCTATGAAAACGGAGAGCCGCACTGGCAGATCCATGAGGATGGCAGTCTGATGTTTTCCATCATCTACCGGCCCGAGGGAGCGGAGCGGAACGGCAAGTGGAACCAGATCTACTTTTCCCGGCCGGTCTTCACCCCCGAAAGCCTCGGCCGCTGGCATCATCTCGCGGTGACTTATGATGCCGCGAGCGGGGAAGTGGTGCAGTATTTCGATGGCGCGGTCGCCGGGCGCGAAGTCTCAAGCCTCCATGTGCCTGGTCGGGAGATCGTTTTCGGCCCATGTGAGATTGGCAACTGGGGACTGCCTACGGAAGGTCACCAGTTCCCGATTCGAAATCTGAATGGAGCGATCGACGAGTTTGTGATCTTCGGGGACGCTTTGACTCCGGAACAAATCCGTGAACTCCACGACCGGGGTCGTCCCCGCAAATGAAATTGGCATTCCGTCAGGCAGTCTCGATGAAACCTTCGCAATCAACTCTCGCTTGGATTCTATCCGGGATGGTTCTCGGGGGTGGTGGAACGTTCCTGAAAGCCGAAGGCACGCCCGCCGAGCAGCTCTTCGTCCGCCGCATCTTGCCGCTCTTTCACGAGAAGTGCCTCTCCTGCCACGGAAAGGACGAGGCGAAGATCAAGGGCGGCTTCGATCTGCGCACACTCGCGGCGGCGCTGAAGGGCGGCGAAAGCGAATTGCCCGGCATCGTCCCCGGAAAGCCGGAGGAGAGTCCGCTTTACCTCGCCTCGACCCGCGACCACGAGGACTGGGAGGCGATGCCGCCGAAGGAAGCGGACCAACTCTACGACGAGCAACTCAAGTGGATCAAAGACTGGATCGCCGCCGGAGCCCCGTGGCCTGACGAGGCGAAAACAAAAACCATCGCCGCCGCCCACGCCCAAGCATGGGAAGCGGAGGATGGCATCGTGGTGAAAACCGCGGGCGGACTGTCCCCGGAGTGGTCGAACCGGCGTTACCAACCCGAGGGGCTGTGGGCCTACCAAAGAGTGGTTTCGGCTTCAGCCCAATCCGAATCGGTCGATTCACTGATCGGGAAACGTTTTCCCGAAGGTCTCACACCGGCGCTCGCTGCCGAACCCCGCACCTTCATCCGCCGCGCCACCTTTGACCTCACCGGCTTGCCCCCGACGCCCGAGGAAATCTCCGCCTTCGAAGCCGACTCAAACCAGAATCCGTCATCCGCCATCCGCCATTTGCTCGACCGCCTCCTCGCCTCGCCCCACTACGGCGAGCGCATGGCGCAGCATTGGCTCGATGTGGTGCGGTATGCGGACAGCAGCGGCTTCGCCAACGACTACGAGCGCGGCAATGCCTGGCGCTACCGCGACTATGTGGTGCGGTCCTTCAATCGCGACAAACCCTACGATCAGTTCATCAAGGAACAGATCGCCGGTGACGAGATCGATCCAGCCAATCCGGAGATGCTCGTCGCGACCGGCTTTCTCCGGATGGGACCGTGGGAACTCACCGGCATGGAAGTCGCCAAGATCGCCCGGCAACGTTTCCTCGACGACGTCACCAACAGCGTCGGAGAGACCTTCCTCGCCCATTCCCTGCAATGCGCGCGCTGCCACGATCACAAGTTCGATCCGGTTCCGACCCTGGATTATTATTCGATCCAGGCGGTCTTCGCGACGACCCAGCTCGTCGAGCGGGAGGCGGCCTTTCTCCCTGACGAAAACACCACGGGATTCGAGGAGCGGGCCTATCTCGAGAAAAAGCGCGCCGGCTATCTGGCCACCCTGGCCGAACTCGACAGGGTCTTGTTGGAGAATGCACAGGGTTGGTTCCGGGAGCAGGGCAAGGATCCGGCACGGTGGGATGCCGCCGTGGAAAAAGCCCGCACCGGAGAGAAAACCGGACGAAGGAATTTCGACGAAGTCTTCAGCAGCGCCCGCGCATTGTTGACGAAGGAGGGCGTGGCCGAGAACGAGTTTCCGCCTAAACTGGTGGGCTTCACCCCCGAGCAGTTCGGGCGGGAGCGGGTCGCGCGCAAGGGGCTGGAGCGGCTCCGCTGGGAGATGGAACGTTACGAGCCCTACTCCCTTGCTGTCTACAATGGCGGCACTCAGGAAATGCGCGCCGTTTTTGCGCCGCTGCGCCTGCCGAAAGATCCCATGGCCGCGGGGCTGTTGGAGCAGACCAGCATCCTCACGGGCGGGGATCCTTTTTCCGAAGGGGCGAAAGTGAAACCCGGGGTTCTCTCGGTCCTGCCGTCGCTGATCCCGAGTCTCGATGTTGCAATCCCGGAATCTCCGCAGGGGCGGAGAAAGGCCTTTGCCGACTGGGTCGCGCACCCTGATAATCCGCTCACGACGCGCGCCATCGTCAACCGCGTCTGGATGTGGCATTTCGGCGAGCCGCTCGCGGGCAATCCCAACAACTTCGGTAGCACTGGGAAACGACCGACCCACCCCGAGCTGCTCGACTGGCTCGCGGCGAGGTTTGTCGCGTCGGGTTGGAGCTTCAAGGAACTCCACCGGCTCATCATGACGAGCGCGGCTTACCAGCGGAGTTCCCGGATCGAGGCTTCCGATCCCAAATTGAGCCGGGAACAACTGGAGCAGACCTACGCTGTCTTCAAGCCCCGCCGCCTCAGCGCCGAGGAATTGCGCGATGCCATGCTCGCGGCCACGGGTGAGCTGAACCGCACTCTCGGCGGCATCCCGAACCGGCCCGAGATCAATCTGGAGGCGGCGATGCAGCCACGGCAGGTCATGGGCACCTTCGCGGCGGCCTGGGTGCCGAATCCGAAACCGGAGCAGCGCCATCGTCGCTCGATTTACGCGCTGAAGCTCCGCGGCCAGTCCGATCCGATGATAGAGGTCTTCAACGCGCCCGGCCCGGACTTCTCCTGCGAGCGTCGCGAACTGAGCACGGTGACTCCGCAGGTTTTCGCGCTCTTCAACAGCCGCGCCAGCCAGACCCGTGCCCTCGCCTTGGCGAAGCGGGTGCTCGACGAGTCCAATGATGATCCTTCCGCGGTCCGCCGGGCGTTTCTGCTCGTGTCAGGACGCGAACCGGGAGATGACGAGATCGCCGCTTGTCTTGACCACTGGCGCGCCCTGCTTCCCCTACAGGAGCAGGCGGAACACGTCCGTTTCGAGCCGCCCCTGACCGTGCGGCGCGAGGCGGTTGAGGAAAACACCGGGGAAAAATTCACCTTCGACGAGGAACTCCACGCCTATGCCGACTTTGTCCCCGATCTCGAGCCCGGCGATGTCGACGCGCGGACCCGGGCCTTCGCGGACCTGTGCCTCGTGCTGCTGAACTCGAATGAATTTGCCTACGTTTACTGAAGCTTGCCCATGAAACGTCCCTATTTCCCCTGTGCCGGAGCCCGTGCCTTGCATGCGCCCACCCGTCGCGATTTCGTCTACGGGCTCGGCGCCTCGCTCGGCAGCGTCGCTTTCAGCGCGCTCCTCGCCGAGGAAAAGAAGCCCTCGCCCCTCGCGCCCAAAGCAGGCCACTTCCCCGGAGCGAAGGCGAAGCAGGTGATCTTTCTGATGATGGAGGGCGGCCCCTCGCACATCGACACCTTCGATCCGAAGCCGATGCTGGCGAAGATGCACCTCAAGGAATTCGTCCGCGAAGGCAAGCAGAAGTCGGCGATGGAGAGCGGGAAGCGCTACTACGTGCAAAGTCCTTTCCAGTTCATCAAGGCGGGGCAAAGCGGGGCGGACATGGCGGAAAACTGGAGCTACCTCGCCAAGGTCGCCGATGAGATCTGTTTCTTTCGCGGTTGCACGGTCGACAGCGTCAATCATCCCACCGCGATGTACCAGATGAACTGCGGGAACCGCTTCGGCGGCGATCCGGGAATCGGCTCGTGGGTCAACTACGGGCTGGGCTCCGTGAACCAGGATCTGCCCGGTTTCATCGTGCTTCCCGAGGTCAGCTACCCCCAGGGCGGCGCCGCGAACTGGAGCAACGGTTACCTGCCGGCGCACTACCAGGGCACGCCGCTGCGTCCGAAGGGTTCTCCCATCCTCGACCTTGCCCCTCCCGAGGGTGTCACTCGGAAAATGCAGCGCAAGAACCTCGACTTGCTCGCGAAGTTGAACGGGGAACACGCCGCCCGGCATCCCGACCACGCCGAGCTCAGCGCCCGGATGGACAGCTACGAGCTCGCCTTCCGCATGCAGTTGCAGGTGCCCGAGACCCTCGATCTTTCGAAGGAAAACGAGAAAACCAAGGAGGCCTACGGCATCGGCAAGGACACGACTGACGCCTTCGGCCGGAAATGCCTGCTCGCCCGCAAGCTGGTGGAGAAGGGGGTGCGCTTTGTGCAGCTCTACCATGGCTCGTGGGACAGCCACGACTACATCGAGCGCGCCCATGGCAATCTTGTCGCGGGAGTGGATCAGCCCATCGCCGCCCTCATCGCCGATTTGAAGGAGCGGGGTCTGCTCGAATCGACCCTGATCGTCTGGTGCGGCGAGTTCGGGCGCACGCCTGACAATGGCGTCCGCGGCGGTACGGCCTACGGACGCGACCACAATCCGCACGCCATGACGATCTGGCTCGCCGGTGGTGGATGCAAAGCCGGCCACACCATCGGTGCGACCGATGAACTCGGCATGGAGGTGGCCGAGGGCAAAGCCCATGTCCGCGACTTCCACGTCACCCTGCTGCGTCTGCTCGGGCTCGATGACAACAAGCTGACCTACTATCACGCCGGGCGTTTCAAGCAGCTCAGCCAGTTCGGGGGCACGGTGATCCAGGATCTCATTGCCTGAACCAATCCCGGACCACCCGGCGGATCCCGGGCTCCGCAAGGAGCGGGGCGGCCGAGGCCGGGATTCGTTCGGGCCGGATGTCCGCCAGCGGGATCAGCACGAAAGGACGCTCGAACATCCGGGGGTGAGGCAGGATCAGGTCCGGATCCTCGACCACGATGGCGCCGTGATAGAGCAGGTCGAGATCGATCGTCCGCGGGGCGTTGCGATCGCGGACTTCGGGGCGGCCCATCCGCTTTTCGATCTCCTGACAAAACAACATCAAGTCGCGTGGGGAGAGATTGCAGCCGATCTCGACAACCGCGTTGTAAAATGCACCCGATCCATCGGGGCAATCGACCGGTTCAGTTTCGTAGACGGCGGAGACCAGCAGATCTGCATCGGATTGGACCGCACGCAATTCCACCAGGGCGGTGCGGAGGTGGGCGAGCCGGTCTCCGAGATTCGATCCGAGGCTGAGTCCCACCCGTGCCATGAGCGGGCGACTCACTTCAGGCCGAGGACGTCCTGCATGTCGAAGAGCCCCTTCTTGAGCTCTTTCGCCTGGATCCACTTGGCGGCGCGGACCGCTCCCTTCGCGAAGGTGAGTCGGCTCGAGGCCTTGTGGGTCAGCTCGACGCGCTCGCCGTTGCCCGCGTAGATCACGGTGTGGTCGCCGACGACGTCACCACCGCGGATGGCATGCACGCCGATTTCCGTGGGGGTGCGGGCTCCGACATCACCAAAGCGACCGTGGCGGCAGTCATGGTCGTAGGAAAGCTCGCGGACTTCGGCGAGGATTTCGGCGAGACGGCGGGCCGTGCCGCTGGGCGAATCACGCTTGGCGCGGTGATGCATCTCCACGACCTCGAGGTCGAAGTCCTCGCCAAGGATCTCGGCGGTGCGACGGGTCAGCCAGAAAAGGGTATTGACCCCGACCGAAAAGTTCGGGGCGTGCACGATGGGGATCACTTCGGAAGCCCGACGGATCAGGTCGAGTTGGCGGTCGTCGTGGCCGGTCGTACCCATGACTACGGGCACCTCTTTCGAGACGCATTCCTCGATCAGTTCATCGGTGAAGGTCGGCAGGGTGAAATCGATCACGATCTCACTTTTGGACAGTGCCTCCTCGAGCGAGTCGCCAAGGTCGATGCCCGCGGCGACCCGCACTTCTGCGTCTTCGCTGATGGCGGTGGCGACGGACTGGCCCATGCGGCCGCGGAATCCGGTGACGAGAACGTTGAGCATGGCAGGAGGAAGGAGAAGGGGTGGCGTCAGGAGATGCCGAGTTGCGCGAGGATGCCGCGAAGCTCCTCGACCTTTTCATCCGCCATCTCGATCATGGGCAGGCGGAGTTTGGAACGACAGGCACCGGTGATGCCGAGTGCTGCTTTGATCGGGACGGGATTGGTGTCCAGTTTCAGGAGGGCGTTGAAAAGCGGAGCATACTGGTTGTTGATCGCCTCGGCGTCGCCGATCCGACCTTCCAGCATCGCGCGGACGAGGCTGGCCATCGGTCCGGGGATGAGATTTCCGGCGACCGAGACAACCCCGACAGCGCCTTCCTTCATGAAATCGACGGTGAGAGCATCATCACCCGAGAGGATCTCGAAATCGGAGGGCAGGGCGGACCGTAGCTGGCGGACCCGCTCGGTGACTCCGCCGGCCTCCTTGATCGCCCGGATGTTCGGGCAGGCCTCGGCGAGCCGCACGCAGGTCGGCACCTCGATCTGAATGTGACAACGGCCCGGGATCGAATAGAGCATCAAGGGCAGATCGGTCGACAGCGCGATCGCCTTGTAGTGGTGGAAGAGGCCCTCCTGCGAAGGCTTGTTGTAATAGGGCGTCACCAACAGGGCGGCGTTGGCACCGGCTTCCTCGGCGGCCTGGGTCAGTTCGATGGCTTCGCGGGTTGAGTTCGATCCCGTGCCGGCGATGACCAATCCACGGCCTTTCGACTGCTTCACCGCCATCTCGATGACGAGCTGGTGCTCCTCCATGGAAAGGGTCGAGGATTCGCCGGTGGTGCCGACGGGCACGACACCCTTGATCCCGCCCTCGAACTGGCGGTCGATGATTTTCCGGAAGGCATCCGGGTCGATCATGCCTTTCTCATTGAAAGGCGTTACTAGGGCGGTGTGGGCACCTTCGAACATGGCAAAAACAGGCGGTTAGAGTCGCTCCAAGGTTCCGGCGAAGGTGAAATCGGCGGGACCCAAGAGGGTTACGTTGGAGTATAGACCCTCTTCACTCCGGGTAAAGGCCACCTCGAGGGTGTCGCCACCGGCGACGAGCACCCGGATCGGCGAGGGGGCCTGGGTCAGCTCGTGGTGGATCAGGGCGCAGGCGACCATGCCGGTGCCGCAGGCGAGTGTTTCGTCCTCGACCCCGCGTTCGTAGGTGCGGATGCGGATGTGACCGGGCGCGATCTCGCGGACGAAATTCGCGTTGGTGCCCTTCGGGGCGAAATGTTCGTGATAGCGGGTCGCGGCTCCGAGGCGTCGGATTTCGACAGCATCGAGATCATCGACGAAGACCACGGCATGGGGCACGCCAGTGTTGACCGAGTGGACGGTGTGCGATTCGCCGGCGAGATCGAGCACGTCGTTGAGCCGCAAATGGTGCGGGGTGCTGAGCTGGATGCGGACTTGGTCGCCCTGGAACTCGGCTTCGATCACGCCCGCCATCGTCTCAAACGTGGTCGAAGCGAGGCGGTTGCCTTCGAGCTGGTTGACGAAGCGGGCGAAGCAGCGGGCTCCGTTGCCGCACATTTCGGCCTCGCCGCCGTCGGCATTGTAATACCGCATCCGGTAGTCGGCGCCATTCTGGGCTGGTTCGACCGCGAGGAGACCATCAGCGCCGATCCCACGCTGGCGTTGGCAGAGGCGGGCGACCGTCTCGGGAGTGAGGTCGAGGGTGAGTTCGCGGTTGTCGAGGACGACGAAATCGTTCCCCGCGCCGTTCATTTTCCAGAAGGAAAGCATCGTGGGAGGGTGTTTTGCGAGGGAGGGGAGGTTAGACCGACTTGGTGGCGTCCACAAGCGGTTTGACGAAGGCCTCGACCCGGGCGGCGACGTCGGACGACGCCCCATGCTTCTCGATCTCGCGGACGATGGCGCTGCCAACGACAACGCCGTCTGCGGAGCGGGCCACCGTGGCGGCCTGGTCGGGAGTTGAGATGCCGAATCCGACCACGACCGGCACCTGGCTGTGGGCCTGGATCGCGGCGACGTTTTCGGCGATGCCCTCGGCGAGCGAGGTCTGGGCACCCGTGACGCCCTCGCGGGAGACGTAGTAGATGAAACCCTCAGCCGCGGCGGCGAGCTCGGGCATGCGCGCGGCGGGAGTGGTCGGCGCGATCAAACGGATGTGACGAAGCTGGCCGCTCTCGGTGAGTTCGCTGTTTTTGATCGCTTCATCGGGAGGCAGGTCGAGCAGCAGCACGCCGTCGGCCCCGGCCGCAGCGGCATCCTCGTGGAAGCGGGAAAATCCGTAGGCGTAGATGGGGTTCAGGTAGGTGAAGAGCACCAGCGGGGTCCCTGATTTTTCACGGAAGGTCCGGATCAGATCGAGGACTTTCGGCACGCTGGCCCCGGCCTCGAGGGCACGGTGGGCAGCCATCTGATTGACGACGCCATCGGCCATCGGATCGGAAAAGGGCACTCCCAGCTCGATCACATCGGCCCCGGCCCGCTCCAGGGCGAAGAGGATTTCCAGGCAACGGTCCATGTCGGGATCGCCGGCGCAAACGTAGGCGACGAAGGCTGATTTCCCGGCAGTCTTGAGCTGGGTGAAACGTTGATCGATGCGGTTGGAGGTCATGAGGCGTTCCTGGCTCCCTGATTCTGGGTCAGGGAGCGGCCATTATCGGCGGAAAACCGGGACGGGAAAGTGGAAACAACGACACCTGCCCGTTGACCGGCGGCGGCGAATCACTCCGCCAGCGCCTTCTCGATCGCGGCTTCGAGATCCGGTCCGCGCAGGTTCGAGGCAACAATCTTGCCGCCCTTGCCGACGAGGAAGGTCGCGGGGATGCCGCGGATCCCGAAGTGCTGGGCGAGTTCGTTCTCCCAGCCCTTGCCGTCGAAGTATTGGGACCAAGGCATCTTCTTTTCCTCGACGAATTTCTCGAGGGCCGCCTTGTCCTGATCCAGCGAGATGCCAACCACTTCGAAACCCTTGGCGTGATAAGTCTCGTAGGCGGCAATGACATTGGGCATCTCGGCGACACACGGGCCGCACCAAGTCGCCCAGAAGTCGACGAGGATGACCTTGTCCTTCATCTTCGCGAGGTCGACCTCCTGGCCCTTGATGTCGGTGAAGGCGATCTTCATTTCATCTCCGACTCCCGGCAGATAAAGTTCGCCACCGACCTGATCGAGGGCTTGGGCGATCTGGGCGCCCTGGGGATGGTCGGTGAAGTCGGTTTTGATTTTTGTGATCAGCGCCTTGGCCTTGTCGCGTTGGTTGGTAACGACGCTGGACTCCATCATCGGCTGGACGATCTGCGTGAAAAGCTTCTGCAGATCCGCCTCGGCTCCTTTGGGGAAAGATTCGTAGCGCTGGAGGACGAGGTCGGGCACCGGTTCGAACTCCCCGATGCCCGAGCGGGCGCCGATGAGGATGGCGTAGGCCTCGTCGCGATCGGGAGCATCGGGATGGTCCTTGAGGTAAGCTTCGATGGCCGCGATCTTCTGCCGATCAAAACCGGTGGCGAGTTCGAGCACGGTTTCGGCGCGGACGGCGCTTAGGGTTGCGACAAGAGCGAGGACGGCGAAAGAGCGATGCATGGCGATGGTGGTGGACCACTTTTTATACGATTCCGCTCGAAAAGGCTAAGCCGAAATCACTGGGAAACCGGGACGGCGGGTGAGAGGACCAGAGGGGCGGTGTGGATCTCGGCCCCGGGTGCGACCGCGCGGATGCCAGAGGAGAGGGGCACGGTGTCCTCGATGGGGATGAACTCGTCGACCAAGGTAATGGGCGAGATCGGAGCGGAAGCGAGGTCGGGATAAGAGGCAGGACTCGCCTGGATCCGGGGGATCTCGAAAGGCATCTCGATCCCATTCACGTAGAGCAGGCAGGGGCCAGGGTCGAGCCCGAGGACCTCGACGGGAATTGAGGTTTGAAAGGGCGGGGCCGGAGTCAGGCCAGCGATCCGGTCGGCTCCACGTGGAGTCTGCTCCAGCACTTCGACGATGAGGGTTCGCTCGACCCTGGATTGTCGGGCATCGATGAGCTGAGCGGCGCTGGTGGAGAGGTTGCCTTTGACATGGGCGATGATCTCGGGACGTCCCGCGAAATCCTTCACTTCGATCTCGACACTCTCGACCGCAGCTGCCTGGGGCGGGGGTGCATAAGACCGTGTCTGGCAGGACACCGCCGCAATTCCGCAACCTAGAACCAGGAGTCGCACTCTCACCGGCAGATTATTTCGCCGATTCCGATCATAAATAAAGCCGAAACTTATGAAAATTGTAGAAATGACGGCCGAGGCGGTGACGGCGGGTTTCCCTGATTGATTTCCCGGGTGGAACCTCTAGTCTCTGCATCGCCCGGCGGACCATCCGCGCGGTCCGGGCGGTTTCTTCTCATGGATTTCGACTGGCTCGACTGTCATTTCGACCTGAAAAAGGTGACTCCCCGCGAGGTGGAGGAGGTCTTTGAGGACCCTTTTTCGATCCGGCTGCTGCCGGAGAACGAGAACAGCACGGGAGATGCCCGTTACTTCAATCTGGGGAAGACGATCAACAACCGCTACCTCTTCTCCGTCTTCTGGACCGACGGGAAGCGATACCGGGTCATCCTCAGCCGCGAGATGACGGAGGATGAAATCACCTTCTACGAGCGGAAGAACGCCGAGGCGCTCTGATCAGGAGTAGATTTCGGATCCTTTGGCGGCGAACTCGCGGGCCTTTTCGGCCATGCCTTCGGACAGGGCGGCCTCGTCCTCGATGCCCCGCTGCTCGGCATACTCGCGCACTTCTTCGCTGATCTTCATCGAGCAGAAGGTCGGTCCGCACATCGAGCAAAAGTGGGCGGTCTTGGCTCCTTCCTGCGGCAGGGTTTCGTCGTGGAACGAACGCGCCTTGGTGGGGTCGAGCGAGAGATTGAACTGATCCTCCCAACGGAATTCGAAGCGGGCTTTGCTGAGGGCGTTGTCCCGGACCTGGGCGGCCGGATGGCCCTTGGCCAAGTCGGCGGCGTGGGCCGCAATCTTGTAAGTGACGACTCCGTCGCGGACGTCCTCGCGATTGGGCAGGCCGAGGTGTTCCTTTGGCGTGACGTAACAGAGCATGGCGCAGCCATACCAGCCGATCATGGCTGCCCCAATGCCGCTGGTGATGTGGTCATAGCCGGGGGCGATGTCGGTGGTGAGTGGCCCGAGGGTGTAGAAGGGGGCCTCGTGGCACCACTCGAGCTGTTTCTCCATGTTCTCCTGGATCAGGTGCATGGGGACGTGGCCGGGGCCTTCGTTCATCACCTGGACCCCGCGGGCCCACGCTTCTGTGGTCAGGTCGCCCTGGACCTCCAGTTCGCCGAATTGGGCGGCGTCATTGGCGTCGGCGATCGATCCGGGACGCAGGCCGTCTCCGATCGAGAAAGAGACATCATATTGCGCCATCAGGTCGCAGATCTCGGTCCAATGGGTGTAGAGGAAGTTCTCCTTGTGATGGTAGAGGCACCATTTCGCCATGATGGAGCCGCCGCGGGAGACGATGCCGGTCATGCGCCGGGCGGTGAGGGGGATGAAGCGCAGCAGCACCCCGGCGTGGATCGTGAAATAGTCGACGCCCTGCTCGGCCTGCTCCACGAGGGTGTCGCGGAAGACTTCCCAGCAGAGATCCTCGACGCGGCCGTTGACCTTTTCGAGGGCCTGGTAGATGGGCACGGTGCCGATGGGCACGGGCGAGTTCCGCAGGATCCATTCGCGGGTGGCATGAATGTTTTTGCCGGTGGAGAGGTCCATCACGGTGTCGGCGCCCCAGAGAGTGGACCATTGGAGTTTCTCCACCTCCTCGTCGATGGTCGAGGCCACCGCGGAGTTGCCGATGTTGGCGTTGATCTTGACGAGGAAATTGCGGCCGATGATCATCGGTTCGCTTTCCGGATGGTTGATGTTCGCGGGGATGATGGCCCGGCCGCGAGCGACCTCGTCGCGGACGAACTCGGGGGTGATGTAATCCGGGATTTTCGCGCCGAAGGGGTTGCCGGGATGCTGATGATTCAGCACGTTGCGCGCACCATCGCGGTCGGTGGCGGCGCGGAAGGCGGCTTCGCGCCCCAGGTTTTCGCGGATCGCGATGAACTCCATTTCGGGAGTGATGATGCCCTGCTTCGCATACCACATCTGGGTCACGGGATGCCCGGCGGAGGCCCGGAGAGGTTCGCGACGCAGACCCGGGTATTCCTTGAGCCGATTGCGCGCAGACTTCTTCTCGTTGTGCCGTTTGGCATGCTCGTCGGAGAGGTAACCATTGTCCTCGGGGCGGACGCTGCGGCCCTCGTAGGTGGCGACATCGCCCCGACCGAGGATCCACGGCAGGCGTAGAGCGGGCAGGCCCTGCTCGACATCGCCGCGGAAATCGCGGTCGCCCCATGGGCCGCTGGTATCGTAGAGGCGGACCGGCTCGTTCACTTCGATCCGACCATTGGGATGTTTCGTCTCGGCCAAGGTGACCTCGCGCAGGGGGACACGGAGATCGGGATGACGCTCTCCCGCGATGTAGATGCGGCGACTGTTCGGGAAGACGTCCATCGCGGAGGCGGCACGGGCGGCATCGGGTTCGTTGGGGGTGATCATGGCAGAGCGAGCAAAGGAAAAGCAAAAGGCGGCTTCAAGACGAGCCTCGGCCGATCGAGGCGACTCCGGACTGAATGCCGGAGGAGAGAAGGGATGGTTCGGGAAAATTCATCGGTGACTCCCTGCGGCAGCATTACCTGCATCAGGTTCGAAGGGTCTCGCCCGAGGGCGATCTCAGCGACCTGCGCTCCCCTGTCTGAACGGTCGGAAGATGATCGGAAAGTCCCGCGGCGTCAAGACTTTCCCGGGCGCACATTTCACGCTTGCCGACCTTCTTGGATCGCCGAAAATCCCTTTTGCTCCAAGAAAGCCGGAGCCGGGACGTTTTGAAAAGATCATGAGGTTGCTGGACCGCTACATCGCGCGCCAGGTGTTCGTCTCCGCCATGTTTTCGGTGGCGGTGATCATCATCATCCTCGTGCTCGGGAACGTCTTCAAGGAGATCCTCCGTGAGTTGGCGAAGCGTCCGGATGTGAACCTGCTGTTCGTGCTGAAGTTCATCCTGCTGTTCATCCCCATCTCGCTGAGCTTGGCGATCCCTTTCTCTTTCCTCGTCTCGATCCTGCTGACCTTCGGCCGGCTTTCGGCGGACAGCGAGTTCATCGCCATGCGCATGGCCGGGCTCAGCATGACCCGCATCTGCCTGCCGATCGGGGTGATCGCCGTTTTCTTCACCGCGATTTGTGCGCTGGTGAACATCTCGGTGACACCGTGGGCAAAGTCGCAGATGGAGGGGATGAAAGCCTCGCTCTTCAACCAGATGAAGCGCGAACCAATGCTGATCTTTCCGGATCAGCAGGTCATGGATGACCTGCCCGATCACCTCGTCTTCACCCGGAAGGAAGACGGCATTCTCAAGGGCCTGCAGCTCATCAAAATGGACAACTACGCCCCCGAAGCCATCGTGGTGGCCCGCGAGGCGAAGGTGTCGGTCGACTTGGAGTCTCCCACGCCACGGATGATGATGGAGATGAAGGACGTCAACATCATGACACGCGGGGAGGATGGTGACTTCATGGTGGAAACGCAACCCGTGTTCATGGAGACCGCGCCGTTTCCCGTCTCGCTGGATGAGTTCAAGGACCGGAACGAGAAGTCGGCGATGAAGCCGGACAATGCCCAGCTCGGCACCCTGATCCAGCGGCTCGGCGACCCGTCTTTGGAGGAGGATGTGCGGGCCGCCAATCGCATCGAACTGAGCAAGCGTTTTGCCTTCTCGGTGTCCTGCCTGGCCTTCGCCTTGATCGGTGTGCCTCTCGGCATCACCGCGCAACGGCGCGAGAGCTCCGCCGGATTCATTCTCGGGATGGCCATCGCGGTGACCTACTACACCTTGCTCGAAGTCACCAAGGGGGCGCGGTTTCATCCCCACATCCTCGTCTGGATCCCGAACGTGATCTTCCTCGCGCTCGGCTGGCGCCTTTTCCGCAAGCTGGGGCGCAAGTGATCATGGGGTCACACCCCGATCTGGTTTCCGACCTCGCTCCAGAGGCCCACCAATAAGCCGGTCAAGAGGATCCATGCGAGGATGTTCAGCACCAATACGACAAGTACGACCCCCACGACGAGGAGTAGCGGCCACCACCCGCCTCGCGCCTCCGCGCCATCGTCGCTATCGAGGTAGGTGTTGAGGAGTTGGTAGTTCCGGCTGTTGGACTTGAACCAGAAAGAGAAGAGGTCGCCGGCGAAGGGGACCACCCCGATGGCGGCGTTGAGGATCATGTTGCCGCCCATCTTCAGAAGGGTTGCGAAAGGAACCCCCTTGCGGCCAGCCTGTGCGAGGATGGCGGTGCCGAACACGGTCGCGACGGTTTCTCCACCGTAGGGGAGGAGCCCCAGCAGAGGATCGAGCCCAAAGCGGAGGTTCGTCCCCGGAATGCGAATGCATTCGTCGAGCAGCCACGAAATCTTTTTCGACGTCCGGGCTTTCTCATGGAGGAAATCCCGCAGGTTTCCGCCTGCGGCGTTCACCGGGAGGTCCTTGGACGGCTCTTCGGGCATGCGCGATCAGGTCAAGGGCGGAGGAGTGCCGGGCAGCGGCGGAGCAAGCGCTGCCGGAGCCTTTTTGGACCGTTTCACCAACATTACCAGGACCATGATCCCCAAGGCGAGGATGGTAATGCCGAGGATCGGCCGGTAGAAAATCCAAGCGACTGAAATGGTGAAGGTCGCGACCACGGCCGCGAGTAAAAAAGACACAATCCCGATTCCGGTCCGCGCCAAGCGTCCGAGGAAAGGGAGGACGCTCGCCAATACGGCCAATGGGCGCAGGATCATGGAAAAGGCCACCATCAGCAGAATGAACCCGCCGATACGCAGCGCCCAGGTAAGCATCTTGTTGCGGTCCTGGGCCATCTGGAACATGTCGGAGGCGCTGACCGAGCCGAGTTCGAGCAATTCGACGGCCCCGGACTTCGCCTGGTAGGGAACGAAGGTCGACCCACTCTGCTGGGCCACGATGCTGACGATGCCAGTCGGGACGAGGGAAAATTTGACCCGCAGATCGCCGACTTCAGGCGCTTCCGGATTGCTGCCGAAGTAGACGCCACCGCCGGAAAGTTTTCCTTGGGACTTCACCTCGGCGGACGCCTGATCGAGGCTCTCCACAGCCAGAGGTCCGCCTCCACCGATCCGCGAAACGAGAAAATCGGGCAGGGTGAAAGCTCCCAGAGTTACCTTGGCAGCGGTCACGCTCGCCGAGCCAAAGAGCATCGTTTTCGGATTCTGGTGCCCTCCGGGGACCTTGAATTGGCTGGAATCAACCGGCCGGTCGCGCCAGGCCCGGGTGTAGGAGTAGCGCTTCACCGTTTCGGTGCCTCCTCCGACTTTTTCCTTCGTCTCGCTACGAACCTCCTCGATCCATTGGTACATCTCGCTGTGGCGATCGAGCCTGATTCCCGAGGCCGAGATCCCGAAATCGGCATCGCCGATGGGTTCGTTGGTCTTGGTTTCTCCCGAGAGGTGCACCAGCTTGCCTTCGGTCGATGGATTGATTGGATCCGCACTGGTGGAGACCACGGCTCCGGCCCCTTCCTTGAGCGCCAGGTAGCGTTTCACGGCCCGGCCTTCGTTCCAGAATAAAAGGACCGTTCCGGCCAGCACGAGGATGAATCCGAAAAAGGCTCCACCGAGGGAGTCCTTGCCGCGTCCGCCAAGACCTTGCCGCGTCACCTCGACATAATCACTCATGCCGCCCGTTATCAGAGTTGCGGCCCGACCGCAACCGAATTCCGCGCAGGGGGAAAACCAAAAATCAAGCCAGCGCCGTGGTCTTGATGTCCATCAGCATCTGGGCGTTCGAAGGGTAGCGGTGCATGCATTTCAGTAGCCACTCCATCGCGTCGACCGGGCGATAGCCGCTGAGACCGCGGCGGATCACGTAGATCTTTTCGAGCACGTGGGGCGGCAGCAGCAACTCCTCGCGGCGGGTGCCGGACTTGTTGATGTCGACCGCCGGGTAGACGTAACTCTGGGCGAGTTGGCGGTCGAGGACGAGTTCCATGTTCCCCGTGCCCTTGAACTCCTGGAAAATCGCTTCGTCCGCCTTGCTGTTGGTCTGGACGAGCGCGGTCGCAATGATCGTCAGGGATCCGGCTTCCCGGGTATTGCGCGCCGCCGCGAAGATCCTCCGAGGCACTTCAAGTGCGCCGACGATCAGGCCTCCGCTGGCGGTACCGCGTTTGCCACCGCCGCGCATCTGGCTGTTGAAGGCACGGGCGAGTCGGGTGATGGAGTCCATCAACATCACGACATGGCGGCCGCCCTCGACGAGACGCTTGGCGCGCTCCACGGCGAGCAGGGCGATGCGGGTGTGGTCCTTCGCCTCGCTGTCGTTGGAGCTCGAGAAGATCTCGACTCCTGGAAAAGATCGCTCGAAGTCCGTCACCTCTTCCGGCCGCTCATCGACGAGCAGGACCATCAGGTGGATTTCGTCCTCGTAATTCTTCAAAAGCCCTTCCGCAATGTGGTGGAGGAAGGTCGTCTTGCCAGTCCGAGGGGGAGCGACGATGAGCCCGCGTTGCCCGCGTCCGATCGGAGCGACGAGGTCGATCACCCGCGTGGTGACCCGGGTGGATTCGGTCTCCAAGGTCAGTTTTTTGTTCGGGTTGATCGCGGTCAATTCCTCGAAGTAGGGTAGCCGGGTCGACTCTTCCGGTGGGCGATCATTGATCGCGAGCACCTCGGTGAGTTGGGGGCCACGTACCCCTTGCCTCGAAACACATCGGACCATGAGGCCGTCGCGCAATCCATAGATCCGCACCACCTCCGGCGTGATGAACACATCCTTCGGCGATTGCTGAAATCCACGGATCCTCTCGCGCAGGAATCCGAAGCCTTTTGGGGAGATCTCCACGATGCCCTCGGATTCGACGGCAGGGGACGACTCCAAGGCGGCAAGCTCACGGGCCCGCTCCTTCTCACGGCGCTCCAGAAAACGCTGTTTCCTGGTCTTGAAAGTCTTGCCATCGCCGCCTTCGCCCGATTCGTCGGATCCGGAGAACGATTCGCCTTCCTCATCATCGCCTTCGGGAAAGTCAGCGGCGTCATCGCCACGCTCGGATTCCGCACCTTCGGAACGGGAGTCCTGATCCCGGGGGCCCTTGCGGCGACGCTTGCGATTGCGTTTCCGGCCGCTGCCGGGCGCACCCGCTTCCGAAGACTTGTCCTGTGGATGCTCGGAACGCTTTTCCCGGAACTTCCTGGGACCGGCCTCACCCGGAGCACCGGGGGCGGACTCAGCTTCAGGACGCGACGAAGCGGCTGCGGGAGCTTCGGATTGCGGGGAAACGGATGCGGGCGTTTCAGCGTGCCTGGTTTCAGCTAGAGGCTCGGTCTCGCTCATGTCAGAGATGACGTTCTGAACCGTCTCGATTCAGAAAGGGGGTTCCAAAGAAGGGGGGGATGAGATTCTGCGATCAGAATCCGGAGCCCTTTTCCGCGGCGTTTGAGAAAGCCCGGAAAATGCTCCTGTTTTTTCTAGTACGATTGAGTGTGGAAATGCGACGTGCTTCTGAAACTTGAACGCGCCGTAGTTTCAGCGATCCCCGCAAATGACCGATCTGGTCTTCTGGAGAAGAGTCCCTCAGTTTGGGGTCGGGGCCGTCGCGCCGGGCTAGAGTGGGAGAAAAGTGACGCGGACTCCCGATCCTGAGTGCGTTCAGGGACTAGGGACTCTCTCCCGGGAGCGCTGGCGGCGCAAGTCTTTTTTCCCGCGCGTGCAGATCACGAGCCGATCTCCTTCAAGTAGGCGGCGATGGAGTCTTGAACCACTTCGGCGACGTTTCCATGCACTTTCGCGAAGGGAGGCACGAACCATGGGAAGGCTCCGATCACGTCGTGGAGCACCCGGATCTGGCCGTCGCATGCGAGACCGGAGCCGATTCCGATCGTTGGGATGGCGATCGAGCGCGTGATGTCTGCCGCCACATCGGCCACGACGCTCTCCAGCACGATGGCAAAAGCACCGGCCTGCTCCAACGCGCGGGCCGATTCGACGAGTCGGGCGGCTTCGGAGCAGCTCTTCCCTTTCTTTTTATAACCGCCTTCTTCCCTGACCTGCTGGGGCAGCATTCCGAGATGGCCGCAGAAGTCGATCCCGGCGGCGGTGATGGCCCGGACCGATTCGATTTGGTCCAGTCCTCCCTCGAGCTTCACTGCGTCGGCACCAGCTGCGACGAGACGCCGGGCGCTCGCGACCGCTTGATCGGGATGATCATAGCTGTGGATTGGCAGATCCGAGACCACCAGAGCCTTGGAAACGCCTCGCCGCACCATCGAGGTGTGATAAATCATCTGATCGAGGGTCACGGAGGTGGTGTCGGGATGACCCGCCACGACCATGCCCAGTGAGTCGCCCACGAGGACGATTTGGACCCCGGCCTCGTCACATAAGCGGGCCATCGGATAGTCATAAGCCGTGAGCGCCGAGACCGGAGCGCGGAGTCGATGGAGCAGGGGAGGGCCGGAAAACGATTTCATTTTAAAAATTTTTGAGCATCTGGATCAAAAGTCTTGCTTTGCTATGGAAATTATAATAAATTCACTCAACACAAACACGGATCGCTGATCCGACTCTTCTGAAACCGCTTGAGGAACCTGCTTGCACCGCTTGAGAAACGGAAACAAGGCAGGGAAATTGGTTTCGATCGAGTCGAAAACGCCCCGGACTGACAAACAGATGGTCACGCAATCGAATCCCGGACAAGCGCTTTTCCTCGTCCGGAGCAGCCTCTCGGAAAATCAACCGATCGCAATCGGAAACTGGTCCCCCGGGAGTTTCGTCTTCCAGGAGCGCTACGACAAATGCCGTCGTCCCGCACCCGCCCCGACTCCCCAGCATCGGCGCCAGAGAGGCGTCAAGTTCCCCGAACGTGGGACGGTGCCCGGTCCGAAGCCGATCTCTGAAGCGTGCTGCCGCGGCTGAAGGCCGCGAAGATTTGGAATACCGAGCTTTGTCCGCAAGGACATTGGTGAAGAGATGAAAAGCAGGGGCGGGGCTGGGAGGCCCCGCCCCAAACTTTTTAATCTCTCAGCCCTTTCCCGCCCCCCGGATCAACAGGGTGATTTCGCCTTTGGCCGCTTGGGCCGAAAAATGGCCGGCCAGATCCACCGCGCTTCCCCGATGGTAGGTTTCGAAGCGCTTCGTCAGCTCGCGCGCCACGCAAACTTCCCGTCCGGGCTCGAGGGCAGCCAGCATCTCCAGGGTCCCGGCGATGCGATGGGGAGACTCGTAGTAGATTGAGGTCTCGCGCCGCGCCAGGGCTTCGGTCAGCTCACGGGTCCGCCGTCCGGACTTCACCGACAGAAAGCCACCGAAATGGAACGCGTCGCTGGGCAATCCGGACCCCGCCAAGGCGGTCACGACGGCGCAAGCCCCCGGCAGAACCTCGACCCGCACCCCTGCCTCCCAGGCGGCGTTGACCAAACGGTAACCCGGATCAGAGATTCCAGGCATGCCGGCATCCGAAAGATAAACCAAGCGGATTCCCTCGTCCCGAACCCGGGCCACCAGTTCGACTGATTTCTGCAACTCGTTGTGTTCGTGGAGTGAAGTCAGGCTTTTGTCGCGAATCTCAAAGTGCTCCAAAAGCCGACGGGAATGTCGGGTGTCTTCACAGGCGATCCAATCGGCGCTTCGGATCGCTTCCAAAGCCCGGATCGTCAGGTCGCCCAAATTCCCGATCGGGGTGGCGACCAACTGGATCAGACCTCCATGCCCCGGCGCGTTCAAGAAAGGGGAGCGGGATTCACCAACCGTTGGCCAATTGGGCGACCATTTTGTCAGCCACGTCCTCTGCCGCGACCGCCAAGGCGCTGCGTTCGCCAACCTGATAGCTTTGGTCGACGAACTGAATCGTTTCGCCGATCACCAATCCCTGACGGGCACCGGTCAGCTCCGAACCCTCGGTATCCTTGTCCGCGACCTGGCCGAGGCGGCGTAGGTTGCGGGCGTCGGTCTGGCCGTCGATCCGGGCTCCAGTCGTCGGATTTTCCAAATGGAACTCCACGTAGAGGAACAAACTCAGTTCCTGAGAGCGGAGCGTGTCGGTGCGGACGGCCCGGAGCTGGCGCTTTTTGATCTCGCGGATCGTACCGACGAGCACGGCGTCGCAGTTGCCCTTCGTCGCCACCTTGTAAGTCCCGTCGGATTGGAGCTCGGTGATCACTGCGTTGGTGACGAGGCTGGCGAGCCTCGGCTCCAAGGTCAGGTTGGTGAAGGTCGGCACGTGCAGCGAATCGATGTTTTCGTAAATGCTCGGCTTGACGTCGCCCAACTGGTAACCGGCACAGCCGGTGAAAAACAGGGCCAGCAGGGGGCACATGCGGAAAAATCGGGACTTCATGGATGGAACGCCAGCGGATGAGCCGCTTTGCTGCCTTTGCAGAGGGACGCGGCCGAGGAAATCCGCAGTCGCGGAGACCTGCCTGCGATCCTAGCCGGAATTCCCAAAAAGACAAGCCGGAAGAGCCCGGGATACCGTGGCGAAACGGTCAGGCTCAATTGGGCGGAGGCGAGGGGATCCCGGACGGTGGCGCTGGTGCCGCGGGGGCGGGCGCAGGGGTCTGCGGCGCGGGCAGGGGCACCACCTCGTCGGCGGAGGATCGCATTTCCACCTTGTCTTTCTTCAGGGGCAGCGGCAGAGGTCCGAATCCCGGGGACTTTTTCTCGACCTCGGCAGCGCCGGCGCCGTCCAGGACCGCGAGACGTTCTTGGGCCTTGGGTGCCCAGGTGGTGTTGGGATTCTTCACCACCTCGCGGTAATAAACCCGCGCGGAGTCAGGCTTGCCGCTCTTCTCATAAAACATCCCGGTATTGTAGAGCTTCTCCATGGATCGCTCCTCGATGGCCTGCATGTCCGTGCGAACCTCGGTGGCGCGCTGATCCTGCGGATTCTGATTCACGAAATCGATCCCGGCCTCGACCTGGGCGCGATCTTTGACCGGGCTGTTGGATTTTTCGGCCGTGATTCCCCGGAGCTTGAAGATTTGATATTGCGCCTCCTTGGCGAATTCCGTGTCCGGGTACTTGTTCACGACCTTCTGAAACGATTCGATTGCGGGATCCATTTCGCCGGTCTCGGTTTTGACATAGCCGATGTTCAGCATGGCCCGGGGCGCCCATTCCGTGTAAGGGGCGCTCTCGCTGATTTTTTCGAACATTTCGACCAACTGCGAGGGCTGGGCCGCCGCACCGATGCCGAGAAAACCTTTCTTCTTCGAGCCTTTGAGTCCATCCGCAATCGTGAACTGACGTTTCACCGCCTCATTGAAGTTGGGCGAATTGCGGTGGTTCGTGATCAGTTCCTGATACTGGTCGAACGCCTTGCGGCCTTCGCCTTCGGCCTCGAGCATCCGTGCGTAGCCGAATTTTGCCTCGGCACCGGCCTCGGTTCGGGAATAGTTCCGGCTGATCGTCTTGTAGGCATCACGGGCTTGGCGATTCTTGCCGTTGGCTTCGTAGCCCTTCGCCTTGGCCAGTTCGGCTCCAGCCCGGCCTTCCTGCGTATTGAGTTCCTCGGCGCTAAGCACCTTCTTTTCGCCGGATTTTTTGAGGAGGCTGTCGAGAATCGCCGAGGCCGGAGGAGTCCACAGGCCGGTCGCGGTCGTGGCGAGAATCAAGGCAACAAGAGAAGGCCGTTTCATAAAGCAGTCGGGGATTTCGCGGAACCTGAGCTTACAATCGCAAACCCGGGCCTTCAAATTCTCAATTGTCCTTGCCGGGCTCGGCTCATCGCACAGCCCTTGAACGAATCTTGAATGTTTGCACCGCGGGAAATGCGAGAGCCCGGAACATTCCATGTGGAACACCGCAGGAATGTGCCAAGCCGTCCAACCCGATACGGAGGGCCTCTGAGCCTTCTTAGCGAGATCTGCGCCCCAGATAAATAACTTCTGACAATATATGTAATCTAAAATGGAAGGGTAGTGGGTCAGATGCTCTATGAGAATTCAGATTCTCCCGGGTAGCTGACCCCGGGCTTGCGAATCTCCGGGTTCCGTCCCCCGCTTTCGGGATCGAGATACCAAGGAGTCTTGGGTGTCTGTGGCGCGTAGGATTTGATCGGGGCGCTTTTGCTGAGACGCTCAAACGCCGCTTCAAACTCCGCGTTGGCCTTTTCGACCAGATACCCGTCAGCCATTTCCACGACTTCTTCAAGTCGCCAGATCCGGCCCGTCACGCCAGCCGCAACCGCCGGAGCCGTTTTGATCGTCGTGTGCTTCCGGCAGAAATTGTAATTCATGAACTGGACCGCCAGCATATGGCAGTGATTTTCCAGTTTCTTGCTGAAACCGTTCGTCAGGCGCGTGAACCGGCGGTTGGTCATGCGGATCGTCAGATTGGCCCGCTCCACGTAGGACGTGCTTACAAGGTCAATGTCTGGGGTTCCAAAAACCGCCTCCTTGCGAATTCCCGTCACAACGTCCTTCCCGGATTCGTCCTTGCCGTAGATCTTGACGAGACGGGCGTAATCGACCTCCGCGAAATTGGCCCCGATGGCGAACTGGTAAGCGTGGAGCCCGTCAGACGTGATCTGGACGGTCCCGCGAAACCGCTTGGAAAGGTCGGCGCAGAAATCAAAAGCCGTGTTTCCGGAGCGATCCCCGACGCGCCAGCTAGGAATCAGCTTCGTGTCAGCGCAAAGCGAGGTCCATGTCCAAACGTCTCCGGGGTGCTCCCCTTTTGCTGTGGCCTTTGATTTCTCCCGGCATCCGACAAAGGACCAAAGCTCGTCCAGTTGGATCACCTTGCACGGAAGGTCCCGCAATTCGCGATCCTGATAAGCGGAGCAAGCTTCACCGATTTCGGCCAGCGCCTTTACAATCGTGTTCTTGGCCGCGCCAGTAATCCGGGACGTGCTCAGGATCGAGTTGCCCTCCATCAGGCATCGAAGGATGGCGGCGCGTTTGTCGGTTCCGAGTTTCTCCATGCTTGCAGAAATATCGCTTGCAAGCATTCCTTGCAAGGACTTTGTTGCAAGCATGGAAGAAAATCCACCCGAAGAAGAAAGCGTGCAGTCGCTCGGCGGAAAGGCCCGCGCTGCTAAACTCACCAAAGAGCAACGAGCAGAGATCGCCTCACGCGCATCTCAGGCGCGATGGAACAAGGATATCCCGATAGCCAGCCACGAAGGGGCAATCCAGTTGAACGGGGCTGAGATCCGTTGCGCCGTGCTTGAGGACGGCACGCGCCTTTTAACCCAGCAAGGCGTTCTATTGGCCCTCGGTAGGTCGAGAACCGCGAAAGGAGGGCAAGGGGCAAGCGTCGACGGATCTATCCCTTTTCTTGCCGCAAACAACCTTGAGCCGTTTATTTCCAGTGAGTTGCGCGAGTCGACGAGACCGATTGTTTTCCGGCCAGAATCAGGGGGGAAGGCCTACGGCTATCGTGCTGAATTGCTCCCGGAGATCTGCGAGGTCTACTTGAACGCGAGAGACCAAGGGAAACTTCACGCCACTCAGGCAGGAGTTGCAAGGGCGGCGGACGTAATTATGCGCGGTCTGGCCCGAGTCGGGATCGCCGCGCTTGTTGATGAAGCCACCGGATACCAGAATGTCCGGGCTGCAAACGCTCTTGCTAAGGTTTTGGAGGATTTCATTGCCGACGATTACCGGAAATGGACGGTGACTTTTCCTCTTGAATTCTACCTGGAAATTGCCCGGCTCAAGGGTTGGGAAATTCGGAAGGAGAATGGCCAATACCGCTGGCCTCAAGTCGTCGGCCACTACACGAATAATTTCGTCTATGAGCGCCTCGCCCCCGGGGTTTTGGACGAACTTCGGTCCCGAAATCCGGTCGAAAGTTCAGGCCGGAGAAAGCGCAAGCATCACCAGTGGCTAACCGGCGAGATCGGGCACCCTCGGCTTATGGCCCACTTGGAGGGCTTGAAAATGATCATGCGCTACTGCGACACGTGGGAGCAATTTGAGGAGCGCGTAGACAAGGAATATCGGCGATACAAGATGACCGATCTCGGATTCGAGACGGAGATCGTCCGAAAGCCAAAGTGATCTGCGTTTAGGGATCGGCCTTCTTGAGAAACTTCCCGAACGTCTCGTTGGCGGAGGCGACTCCGCCAACTACTTCGTCGGATTCTACGTGATCCGGGAACGGATCGAGCCCCACAGACACTGAGGTTGTCGGAGTTCCGTCTATTGCCGTGCGGAACATCCATTGCACCGAGCCGACAATCCAGAAGCGATTTGCCAATTCTGGGTCAATTATGGATTCAGAATCCACAAATACTTCATCCCCAACCCGCGGAACGCCGCCATCAAGCGGCCAGTAACCCAGTGATTTCGGCGCGACCGGATGACCTGTCCAAAAGGAAATCATTTAGGTCGTAATCTCTACCATGCCGACAAATCGGTCAAATTTGCTATCATCACATCAATGAATTACAATGTGTTGATGATAACCAATGACAACGTTCAAGTCCTTTCTGTTACGGAGTCGTGTCCGTCATACCGCCGCGCAGTGACGGTGTATAGGACGACAGACGGAAAGCCGCCACATCCGGATTCTCGTGCCGTGAAAGACGGAACCGTAATAGCTCTGTCGGTCCAAACCTCTCTTGCACGAAGTCACCCGAGCGGGGGTCTGGATATTCGATGGCGACCTCCAGCCAAATGAGTCCTTCTGGATTCCGGAGGGCGATCAGCTCTCCA
Source organism: Verrucomicrobiales bacterium (assembly GCA_041917795.1). GTDB lineage: Bacteria > Verrucomicrobiota > Verrucomicrobiia > Verrucomicrobiales > DEV007 > Arctic95D-9. Next base: position 121,198 of record JAYRWX010000027.1, on the reverse strand, counting down.
ATTCCAGCAATCTGATTTGGCCATTCGCCAATTTCGTAATCGACGGATTTCCGGTTCAGGTCACTTAAAGTCAAATCTCCGTATCGGTCCCAAAATTTCTCCATCCCGCAAACGGAGCAGAGGGCATTCTTTGCGTCAAGCAAAGCCATTTCCGCCTACAGAAATTCCCATAACAGGACTGACCCATTACCAATGGAAGATTGGGTGCCGCGCCCACCGTAAACCGTGGCTGCAGTGATCCTGCGGTGAAAGGAATCACTCCCCCTTGGGCGTCTCCGGGCCGTCGGCGGGAAGCTCGGGTTTGGCGATGTAGGCCGCATCAACTTTGCCCTTGAGCGAGCCCAGGAAGCTGGCGATGGCTTTCACCTCCGCTTCCGGCAAGCTGCGGCCGAGCTGGTGTTCGGCCATTCTCGCGATCATCTCGTCCAAAGACTCGACCGAGCCGTCGTGCAGATATGGGCCGGTTTCCGTGATGTTCCGGAGGCTCGGCACCTTGAAGAAATACTTGTCGGTTTCGACCTTGGTGGCCTCGTATCGGCCGAGATCCTGGGTCGGCCACTCTTTGACCAGACCGAGTTTTTGATAAAGATGCCCTCCGACGCCCATGCCGTTGTGGCAAACCGTACAGCCGGTGGTCACGAACAAGTTGAGCCCCCTTTTCTGCTCGTCTGTCAGCGCTCCGTCATCCCCTTTCAAAAAGGCGTCGAAAGGTGCCGGTGTCAGCAGCTTCCGCTCGAAAGCTCCGATGGCCCGTCCCACATTCTCATAGGTGAGCGGTTTCTCCTCTCCGGGGAAAGCCTTTGAGAAGGCCTCGACGTATCCGGGGATGGAGTTGAGAACTCTCAACACATAGTCGGCGTCGGGCATGCCCATCTCGATGGGATTGAGGACCGGGCCGACCGCCTGGGCCTCGACATCCGCGGCGCGTCCGTCCCAGAATTGGGCGATATGGATCGCGGCATTGAACACGGTCGGTGCCGAGCGGCCTCCCTTCTGCTGTTTGATGCCGGTGGAGACGGAATGACCGTCGTCCCCGAAGCTGGCGAGGTCGTGGCAGCTGTTGCAGGATACGGAGCGGTCCTTGGATAGCCGGGTGTCATAATAGAGCATCCTCCCCAGGTCCACTTTCGCATCGGTCAAGGGATTGGCCGGATTCTCGGCGACTTCGAGGAGCGGCTGGAACATACCGAGCATGGCCCGGTTGATTTCGGTCTGCGCAAAAAGCGCGGACGAGTTGAGGCCGACGAGGGCGAGCAGAAGGAAACGACGCATCATGGTTTGAGAATGAACGATATGGGTCCGGTGACGGACGCCGGATCTTTCCATCGCCCGATCGATTCGCAATCGGGCCGATGTAACGGATATCCGCCGCCTTGCGTCTCTACGCCGATGCTTCAAGCTCTGGAAGACACGACAGCCGCCGGGGTCCCTTCGATCCATCTTCGCGGTTTCGCGTCCCGGGCTCGCAGCGCGGGTGAAATGCTGGTGGGCGCGCTGACCATGATTGCGACGCTGGCGGTCGTTTCCGCCCTGCCCGTCCTGAATCTGCTGAGCCTCGGCTACTTTCTCGAGGCCTCGGGCCGGATCGCCCGGAGCGGCCGATTTCGTGATGGCTGGATCGGTTTGCGTGAATTTGCCGTGCTGGGACGATGCCTAGTGGCGATCTGGCTGTGGATATTGCCACTAAGATTGCTCCACAGCTTCTGGGTCGACGCGGAACTCATCGCTCCGGGTGGTGCCGCCGGCCGACGATTGCAATTCGTGTTGGTCCTCGCCATCCTGCTCGTCGGATTCCACCTGGTCTGGGCTCTCCTACGCGGTGGCCGTTGGAGCCATTTTGTCTGGCCGGCTCCCCTTCGCTTCCTGCGCTGGATCGGCTCGGGTCGTGATCGACGCGAGTCATTTGATCTCTGTGGCCGGCTGGAACGGATCTGGTCAACGCTACAGATCCGGCATTTTTTCAAACTCGGGGCGCTTGGATTCGTCGGTGCGGCGATCTGGCTCGCTCCACCGGTCTTTATCATGATGGCGGCCGCCCAGGTTCGCGAAACCGGCATCGGAGCAATCGGCGCACTCCTCGGGGGGCTTTTGCTTGGACTCGTGGTACTCAAGGTGCCCCTGCTTCAAACCCGGTTCGCCGCTACTGGTCGATTCCGGGCCTTTTTCGACCTGCAGAGTCTTCGCGAAGCCTTGAGACACGCGCCTCTGGCACTTTGGCTCGCTCTGGCCGTCTCCTTGCTCTTCGCGATTCCCCTTTACCTGCTGAAAATCGAGCTGACTCCGGACGAAATCGCCTGGCTGCCAAATCTGTTTTTTGTCGTGCTGATCTTCCCCGGCCGGATCCTCCTCGGGTGGTGTCACTTCCGCGCGGAGCGCCAGCAGCAGCCGCGCCACTGGGCCTCCCGTTGGTTGGCCCGGCTCGCCCTCGTGCCGGTGGCGGCGATTTACGTATTCATCGTCTGGCTGACCCAATACCTGACCTGGCACGGCACCCTCGGGCTCCTCGAGCAGCATGCCTTCCTCGTTCCTGCGCCGATGCTCGGCCTGTGATTTCAATCGAGATCCAGATCCACGAGCTTGCGGCGACTGCCTTGGCCGATCTTGATGGAGACCTGGTTTTTCCTCAGCGAGAAATGGCGGGCGACCAGCTCGATCAGGGCCGCGTTGGCTTTTCCGTCGACCGGAGGCGCGGCGATTCGCGCGATCCAGGTGCCGTCCGGCTGCTCCTCGAGCGAACTCGCCTTGGCGTTGGGTTTCACCGAGATTTCGAGCCGTTTCATCCCGCGTCAGGCGGGAATCCACCGCCGGAAAGCCTCGATGCCCTCGTATTCGGCCATCCCGAGGGCATCGTAGGCTGCGGCATTTTCGCGATTTCGGGTTGGCGCGCTGAGATCCTCGTCCTTGGTCGACATGAAGCGCCGGATCGCTTCGATCTTCTCCTCGATCTGATCGGGACTCATCGGGACGGCCATGTCGATCTCGTGCGCCTCAAAGGGGCGGTCGCGTCCACGGTAGAGCCAGACCCGGCAATGGTGGGCGGCCTCCGAGTTTTTCCACCCCTGCCAGGCATTCGCAAAGGCGCGAAACGCGAGCGCTTGGGGAGAGCTGGGGTCACCGGCGTCGCCAGTGGCGAAGATGCTGTGCGGCTCGAATTCAGCCAAGATGGTGCCCACAGCCTCCGAATCGGCGACTCCGAGACGGAAACGTCGGTATCGACCGAGTTCGTAAAAGGGAAGGTCAAGGAATTGACTTTCAGACTCTTGCAGCCCGCAAACACTGGCGGCATCCCGAGCTTCGCCGCGCAAAATCATCCCCTTCAGCTTTCGGACCAATTCCGGGTCGACTCCGAACTCTCCTTTCGCCTCGATCGATGCGAGGATGGACCGGGCATAGGCCGTCTGGCTTTCCCAATCGGGTCCGTGATCCGATCCCGCCATCTCCAGGACGACCCTGGCGAAGTTCAGGGCGGCGGCGTCGCCGACGCGGAGATTCCCGGAAGTGAGAAACACCAGCCGCACTTCGTGCCCCTGCTCCCGGAGCCGGGCGAGCGTGCCCCCCATCCCGCTGATGACGTCGGAGGGCTCCGGACTGAGCACGAGGATGCGTTTCGGGTGCGGTTCCGATCGCTCCGGCCGGCTGCTGTCGTCGACGCCAGGTTTCCCACCCGGCCAGCCCGTGATGGTCCGCTGAACCCGGTTGAAAACATCGATGTTCACCCGGTAGGCCACCTCCGAGGTCGAGGCGAGCAGGCCCCCGGCTCCGTTTTCGTTGTAATCCTCGTCCACCAGTTTCAGGATCGGCTTTTCCAGCTTGCGGGCCAGCCAGATGACCGCGCGCTTTTTCATGGGGGCGTCCCACTCGACCGGACCCACCAGCCAGGGGAAGCGGTGGCGGGTCAGGCCACCCGCGGCCGCCTCGTCGACCAGGAAAGTAGCATTCGAATGGGTTTGCAGGAAGCTCGCGGAGACCTGGTCGGTCACTTTGCCCTCGACTGCTTCGCGGACGATCTCGGCCTTGTTGGCACCCCAGGCCATCAGCACCAGCCGCTTCGCTTCCAAAATGGTGCCCACCCCCATGGTGATGGCCGAGCGGGGCACATTGGCCATGCCCATGAAATCGGCGGCGGCATCGTGCCGCGTGACCCGGTCGAGGGTGATCATCCGGGTCCGGGAATCGGCCGCCGAGCCCGGCTCGTTGAAGCCAATGTGACCGGTCCGGCCGATTCCGAGGATCTGGAGATCCAGCCCGCCCGCCTCGGCGATGCGGTGCTCATAGTCGCGGCAATGCTCGTAGACCGCCTCCATCGGCACGGTGCCGTCGGGCAGGTGGATGCGCGAGGGATCCAGATCGACGTGGTCGAAAAGCTGATCGCTCATGAAGCGGTAGTAGCTCTCCGGGTGGTCGCGGGCGAGACCGTAGTATTCGTCGAGGTTGAAGGTGGTGACCCGGCGGAAACTGAGCCCCTCCTCGCGATGCAGGCGAATCAGTTCGCGGTAAAAAGGAACCGGCGTCGACCCCGTCGCCAGTCCGAGGACGGTGTCGCGGCCCTCGGCTTCCCGCTGGCGGATCAGAGCGGCGACCTCGGCGGCGAGGGCGGCGCTGGCGCTCTCGGAGTCCGGCTGGATCAGCGTCCGGACTTTCTCAAACCGTTCCCTTTGGTTGGTCTGTTTTTGGCCGGAAGCTTCAAGGATCTGCGCGGAGGTCGGGGGTGTCGCCATGGACCGATATGCTGGAACCGTCGCGAACGGGTGTCAACGCGCCCGACCGCTTTTCGCGTTGCGGATTCGAGTCCGGGGGCTCCAGTGAAGCGCCTCATGCTCATCGATCCACCGGACCGCCCGCCGCAGACGCCCAACGAGTGGGGCATCCTCGTCGTGCTCGGTTTTTTCTTCGGGCTCTTTCTGGTCGCCGACCTCGTCATCGACGCCTCCACGGCGAAGTTGAGCGTGCCCTTTTTCCTCATTTCGTGGGTCGCCCTGCTGCTGCTCCACGAGGCCGGGCACGCCCTGATGGCGGCCTGGCTGGGATGGAAGGTCGAGCGCATCTCGATCGGAACCGGGAGGGTCAGGTGGCGGACTCAACAGGGTCAGGTCGAGGTCGAATTCCGCACCATCCCCCTCTCCGGCCACGTGATTCCGCGCCCCGTTGATCTCCGGTCGCCGCGGTTGAAACATTTCCTGATCTACGCGGCCGGACCGGGCATCGAACTGCTTGCCGTCGGGCTCTGCCTGATTTGGATCGGCCCGGATCGAATGATGACGGGTTCGGAGGCACCCGCCATCATTGCCGTCCAGGCCTTTTCGGTCGCCGCAGTCTTCGGGGCCGTTTTGAACCTGATCCCCCTTTCCCACCCGGTGGCGGGCGGGATGGCTTGGTCTGACGGCATGGGCATGATCCGATGCTGGTTCCTCACCGACGAGGTCTATCGCCGCATGCGCGACGGCCGTGAGTGAGGCTCACGGCTCCGGTGCACGTCGGAAGAGGTCGATCACGCCGAGGACGTTTTCCCAGCGGCGAATCAGCAGATCGAAGAGCAATAACACGAGGAAAACCTGCATCAGGAGCGGCCAGAGCTCCTCGTAGCGGGCCACGTTGCTGGCGCGCAGTTCGAGATTGGCGTCGGCCTTCTCCAGATAGCTGCCCCCCGTGATCCGGCAGGCTTCGCGCATCAGGCCATCATCGATCTGGCCGGTCGCGATCTCGGTGGAGGGATTGTGCACGTAACCCGCGGAAACCATCTGTGAACCGGAGCGCGCCCGGATCAGATAGACGCCGGGATTGCCAGGGCGGAAACGCGATTCGTAGCGGCCGGGGCCCTCCTGGGGCAAGGGCACGGTTTCCAGCGACTTCATCGCCGACCCGAGGGCGTTCGCGGGCACGTGGAAGACTTCCGCCTCGACCTCGGCCCCGTCGCGACGGGTCCCCGCGTCCTCGTTCAGATCAACGGAGATGCGGACATCCGAACCAGCCGGCTCGAGCCGCAGGTCCATGTGCAGACCTTGGGGAGCCCTCGCCGTCTCGCGCAGGATCTGCGACCAGAGGCGGCTGTAGCCCTCCCAATCAGACACCCACAGCGCCGCCCAGCGGGATTTGCAGTCCGAAGTGAAAGCGGTGACTTTGCCCAACCCGAAACGCCAGTGCGCGAGCAGCGGATCGCCAGTGTCGGTCACCAGCGGCACCTGCGCGGTGGCCTTGCGGTTGGTTTTCACGTAACCCAGCAAGGGCGGAGCGAGACCATCCTCCCAATCGCGCAGCATCGGGTGAGGCTCGACCAATTTCGGTTCAAAGGCCTCCTCGCGGATCATCCGACCGGTATGGGTCAGGGTGTCCTGGGTGAAGATCCGCACGATCGAAGCCGGATCCATCGTCACGTAGCTCTGCCCGCCGCCCGCGGCGGCGATGGACTGGAGCAGACCGACCTGCGCCCCCGCTCCCACCGCTACCGTAGAGATCGTGATGCCTTCGGCATGGCATTGCGAAGCCAGGGCCTGATACCCCTCTCCCGAGGTCTGGCCATCGGTCAGGACGATCATGTGTTTGATTTTCGACTTCACCGCGTTGAGCTCCTCGCGGGCGCGGGCCATCCCCGGATAAGCATTGGTGCCACCTCCGGACCCGATCTGCGCAACCTGGTTGGCGATGTTGCTGATCGAGGTGACTTTCGTCATCGGCACGATCTCGTGGACCTGTGAGTCGAAGGCATAGACGCCGATCGAGTCCTTGGGCGAAAGCAGTTCGGCGCTGGCCACGGCCGCCGTCTTGCAGATCTCGATTTTCTGTCCCGCCATCGATCCGGAGCGGTCGATCACCAGGGCCAGGGCCGAGGATTGGAACTCCTCCTGGTCCGGAGCGCGCAATTTCACCGGCAGCGCCTCCTCGACCGGCGTGCGGTAATAGCCGCCGACGCCGAAGGAATTCATGCCGCCGATCATCACGAATCCCCCGCCCAGCTTCTCAACATAGTCGCGGATCGCCGTCATGCGTCCCTCGCCGAGCCGGTGCGCCGGGAGGTCGGAAAGGATGATCCCGTCGTAACCCGCCAGTTCCTGCAGGGACTCGGGCACCCCCTCGGGCGGCCGCACCTCGAGACGGATGCTTTCCTTTTCCATCGCCTGGGCAAGGTAGCGAGACTCGCCCTCCTCGCCCTCCACGTAAAGGAAGAGCGGCTTGCCACGGACATCGACGATGGCGAGGGATTCGTTGTTTTCCGGCAAGGCATCGCGGCCCTCGAAGCCCTCGATCACGGCGCGGTAGTTGTAGATGTTGCGCTTGTCCGGCACCCGGGTGAACCGGTGCGACACGGTCTTGCCGGCGCCGAGTTGGAGATCGACCGCATCGACTTCGACTCCGTTTTCAAAAAGGCGGAGCCGCCCGGCGCCTGCGAGCGAGCCTTCGACCGTGGCGGTCAGGTCGAGGCTGGCCCCTTCGCTGAGGCGTGATTGCGAGGGCACAAGCCGCGTCACCCGCACATCCGGCTGGATCGTGCCCGTCACCCCGAGCGCATGGAGTTGGATGCCCGAGACAGCCAACTCCTTGGCCGCTTCGACGAGGGAGCCCCGCGTCTCCAATCCATCGCTAACCAGGACGAGGTGCCTCCCCGCCCCGGCCGGAAAAAGTCCACGGGCCAATTGGATGCCGCGCTCGAAGTTCGAGGCCGCGCCGATTTCGCCCATCAACTTCCGGGTTTCCTCGATCTGAGGAAGTTCCGGCGAATCGCCCGGCTGGCCGAGGAGGCGCGCGTCTTCGCCGATGGCCACGAAACCCACCGTTGCCGATCCGGGCAAACGCGCGGCGAGGGTCGAAGCGTTTTCGTAAACCCGTTGCGTGCCGGTTTCGCCAAGGCTGCGGCTGTGGTCGAGCAGGAAGAGCACAGCCTGGCTGCCACCGGTCATGAGCCGGGCCGGCGAAGCGATCACCAGGAGAGCCGTCAGCACCAACAGCGATCGCACTATCAGCAGCAGACGACGTCGGCGCGGTCCCATGGGATGGGTCGAGCGAGCATCCCACCAGAGCAGCAGCGCCAGCGCCGGCAGGATCAAAAGCAGGACTTCGGGGTGCAGCCAATCCATGTTCAGTAAACAGCGTGGCGGTGGAAGAGCCAACTCTCCACGAGCAGGAGCAGGACGATGGCGGCCAGCAGGACGTGATTGAATATCCCAGCAAAGCGTTCGCGAACCGCAAAATAGGCGGCGTCATCTCCGGCGCTGCCGGCCCGGGCTTTCAAGTTACTTTCCTCGGCCGAAAGCAGATAGGCCGCGCCTTGACGGCCATCCTCAGATCGCCAGATACCGGAGCGATCCATTTCCACCGGCCCTGCCCCGATCGGGCGACTCGACTGGCGCGAGCCCTTGCCTCCGAACTCGGTCCAGACGATCGACGGACCCGCAATCGAGACCAGGTCGCCGGTTCGCGACAAGGCCACCGAGCTTTCCTTTCCGGAGCCCTCGACGCACCAGAAAAGAGCGTTGCCCATCAGCAGCGGGAACGAAGCGGTCAGGGGCAGGCGCTCCGACAAACCCGGAGAAAAGCCCATCAGCACGACGCGGCTACCTTTTACCTCACCCGCCGACAGGACGGCGTCCTCGCCCGCATACCAGAGTGGCTCGAGGGTGCCGCGGGTGTCGTAGAGCGAGGTCTGGGTGACCGCGACCCGGCCGCTGCTGACGCGGAAAAGCAAGGGATGGTCGGCATTGCCCGCCCGCACCCCGTCATGGGGCACCGGTGCCTTCAGCCGCCTGACCGCGAAGGGGGACTGCCGGTCCGGCGGGTTGATCACCACCGCGGGCGTTGCTTCCGGCCAGGTTTCCGGCAGCCAACCGTCGAAAATCACCACGTCCACCGGCTCCTTCAGCGGCCAGGCCGCCGGAGATCCCTTGAGCAGTTCGAAACTGCCCGATTCCTGCAGCGAAGAGAGCGCCAGACGGGTGTAGGGATCCTCGCTCTCATCCGGGCGGATCCAGGCGGCCAGCAGCGGGCGCATCGCCGGCAATGGCACGGAGACCCGGTCGTCGAGAGAGAAGTCATCCCGATCCGCCTCGAGGGCCAGGGTCAGCACCTGGTCGCGCGAACCGTTGATTCGGAAAGTCAGCACCGACTCCTGCCCCGGCTGCATTTCAATTTCGCGCCGCTGGTTCGGGATGCCACCCACGGTTGCGTCGAGCCAGGCCTTGACGGGTCCGGGAGCATCGGCATTCATCGCGATCCTGACAAACACATCAAAACGCGCATATTCGAGAGGCACCGGTCTCACCTGCACAGCAGTGATGCCCGCGTTGCCGACTTCTTCCAGGGCGACATTCAACTGCCGGACATTCGCCTCCCCTGCCTCCACGACGGAGAGTTGGTCGCTGACGTGCCAGATCGCCGAGGGCGGCTCCAGACCCGCGATCATCCGCGCGGTTTCGAAAGCCAGTCCCGTCCGGCCTGCGATCGGCCGGGTTGCCACCGCCTCGAGGCGGGACAACAGCTCGCGCCGTTGCCGGGATCTCGGCAGCAGCACCTCGGGTCGCTGGTCGTAGGCAATCAGAGCGATCCCGACCCCTTCCGGCACACGCAGGAGACGCTCGCGCAGCCGCTCTTTGGCGAGATCGAGGCGGGACTTTCCATCCGCATCGCGCACCTCCATCGAGGCCGAGCGATCGAGCAGGATCACGATGGTTTGGTAATCGTCCTCCCGATCCGGACGCACGATCAGTCGCGCCAGCACGAAGATGGCCAGGGCGAGCAGCAGCAGAGTCATCGCCAGGGACAGCCAGCGCTTCAGACGACGCAGCCAAGCCGACTCCTGGTGTTCCTGCGCGAGGGTTTTGAAAAAGACCAGGGTCGAGACCCGTACCTTTTTCGACCGGCGGCGCACCAGATACAGCACCACCGGGATGATGCCGAGCAACAAGAGCCAAAGAAACGCCGGATGGAGGAATTGCATGACGGTCAGGCGCCCTCAATGGCTGCCGGCGAGGGCCGATCCGCGGGACAGCAGATCGAGGAAGAGCTCGTCAAAGGGTGAATCGGAACGCCAACGCTGGTAGTCGATCTGGCGAGACTGGCAGGCGGCTTCGATATCGTGGAGGAACTGTTGGAAGCGCCGCTCGTAGCGCTCGCGATCCCCCGGTGTGAACCAGAGACGCTTATGCTCGCGGGTCTCGACGTCGAACAGTTCGATCTCGCCCTCGATCTCGGGCTTTTCCTCCTGCGGGTGAAAGACGTGGATCAGGTGGACCTCCCCCGGCCAGGCCGAGGCGTGGCGGATCGCCTCGCGCGCCTCATCCGGATCGCGACCGAAAAGATCGGAAATCACGAAGATGATTCCATAGCGGCGTCGACCGGGTTGGAAACCTTCGAAGCAACGCTCCAGATGGGTCAACCCGCCGAACTTCAAATCGCGGGCGAAATCGAGCACCCGTTGGAAACTCCCCTGCCCTTTCATCGGCGGCGGCGGGGCCCCGAGTTCGCTGCCCATGGTGTGCAGGCTGACGCGGTGATGGCTGACCAGTCCCATATAGGCTAGCGCCACCGCCAGCTTCAGTCCGATCAACCGCTTTTCGGGAAACGGCTCCGCCATCGAGGCGCTGGTATCCACCACGATATGCACGTGGAACTCCTGGATCTCCTCGTAGAGCCGGATGAAGAGGCGGTCGAGCCGCGCATAGAGCCGCCAGTCAATCGAGCGGAAATCATCGCGCGGCGTGTAGTGGCGAAAGTCCTTGAACTCCCTCGTAAAACCCGTCGCCGGAGTCGCCTGGAACCCCTTGCGCCGCAATTGCTTCCTTTTGCGTAGTCGCAGGAAAAGAGCCCGCAACCGGTCGAGGAACTCGGCGTCGAAGAGATCTTCGTGCGGTGCGGACTCAGAGGCGGCCATAAAGGAAATGATCAGGGTTGGGCGGGAGCCGCCTGGCTTTCGAGCGCCACGATCCGGCGATCGTCGAAGCTCGTCACATAGAGACCCGCGGCCACCAATTCCGAGGTGGGCAGGCACCGGCCCGCGGGATCGGTCGGCGTTCGGACGATACGTCCCTGCCAGACCGCCTCGCCCACTTTGGCGGCCTCTTCGGCTTTGGCAAATCCCGCCAGGTAATCGGCGAGAGCTCCAGGGAAACTGACCCGACCGAGCGGCAGGCCGGTCAGGGCATTGATCAGCAGCAAGGAGCCGCTGCCACGCACCAGGATCTGGTTCCCCACGAGCGTGGCGCGTAGATCACCGGCCGCACCCAGCTCTTCCAGCGAGATCTGCGCGGCACTTGGTTTCGTCGGATCGAGATGGCGCAGGGTCGTCCCGTCGAGGAACCACAGGTGATTGCCAGCCAGACCGATCAGCGTGCCGCTGGCCTCCATTTCCACCGAGGCCACCGGAAGATCGCTGGAAACGCGGCGCACTCGTCCCGCCTGCATCAGCCAGAGTGCTCCGCCCGAGAGCGTCGCGTGGGCCGCATCGGGTCTTTGGCGTCGGGTTTGGGTCCAATAGAGCGCCGGGCTCAGCAGCGCGGCCTGCCCCTGTCCGCCGAAGGTCTCGGCATCGAGCGGGGCGGTGCCGAGGCCGGATTGGAAATCGACGAACTCCAGCGACTGAAGAGGGTTGGGTGGCTGACCTGACCCTGTTGGGTCCGCTGCGGCAACCCATTCTTCGCCCTCGCGCCGGGGCCGCAGGACGAGGGGGAACGAAGGCGGATCGGAAGCCTCGAGCCGCCAGATGACCATGCCGGAGGCGAGGTCGACGATCGCCGAATCCTGCCCGTAAACGAAGGCGGAACCGCCACTCAGGCTGAGCCCGCTCTGGAGATCGAAAGCCGGGGGATTCGAAGCGCCGTCACCCGAGGCGAGATCGGTTTTCCAGACCAACTTGCCGTCTCCGGCAGCGAAGCAGTGGAGCTCGCGCCGGACGGGATCGAAAAGGATGAGGTTTTCACCCGCAAAGTCGAAGCGCGGGGTCGCGGTCGCTCCGCCTTCGGGACTGGTGCCATCCGCAGCGGGAGGTTCCAGCGCGGCGACCCAGAGCAGCGCTCCATCGCGGGCCGAATAGGCACAAAGGTCGCGACCTTGCAGCAGGTGGAAGCGGTCGCGGTTCGTCGCCAAGGTCGGAGCGAGCCGCGAGGCGACCGCGGATGGAGGGGTGCGCTGAACGAGTCGACCCGGGTCTTCGAAACTCGCGAAGGCGGCGGGCGGTGGCAGGATGCGCGCTTCGCCCCGGCCAGCAAAACCTTTCCGCCAAAGCAGTTTTCCGCTGGCGGCGTCGAGGGCAGAGATCTGGTGCTGGTCATCGAGCACCAGAATCACTTCCCCTGTCTTTTCGACCCGCAGGATGCGGGCATCGTCGGGCAGTTCGAAGGCCCAGCGCATCACCGGTCCGGCGAGCAGGAAATCCGCCGAGAGCGTGTCATCCGGACCCTGGGCCGCTGCCTGCCGGGCGAGCAGCCACGAGGTCGCACCGTCCAGCGAGAGCTCGAGGCCGTCGGGAAAACGGATCTCCGCCATCGAACGGCTCTTGGCGATGGCTTTGAGTCGCTCCAGCGAGGTCTCGGCCTCCTTGGTCCGCCCGAGACGGCTCAGGATGAAGGCCCGGGTCCACTCCGACCAAAAGGGTGTCTCCGGCAGGCGCGATTCGCGCTCCACCGAGGCGAGCAAGGGCAGCACCTCGGCATCGCGACCTGGTCCACCACGCAGCAACAGCGCGATGGATCGCCAATAGGAGGCATCGAGATGCTGGTCGAGCGATCGATTGGAAGCATCACGCAAGGTGGTGCCAGTCTCGCCTCCGCGCAGGCTGCGGATCAGGGCACGCAGGTCCGCCTCCTTTCTCAATGCGGCGAGCAGCGAGAGCCGGCGCTCCCAGCTCAAGAGGTCGCCGGGCTCGAGCCTTGTGATCGTGGCCAGGGCGGTCTCGGCCTCGCGAAGGAAACCGTAGCCGACAAGCACATCGGTGGCGTCGCGGAGGAGCGGCACGTTGGCGACGTCGGTGAGCTCGATCTGCTCGACGAGTTGCTGGGCGAGGTCGATCCGCTGGCTCCGGTGATAGACGAGGGCACGCCGCAAATCGTATTCGGCGCGGCGGGTCGGATCCTCGGCGGCGAGCGACTCCAACTGCTCCTCCACTTCGGAGGCGGAGGCGGGATCCTGCTCGAGCACCCCGACGAGAGCGCGCCGGAGCCGCAGTCGCAGGTTGGGATCGAGGTTGGCCTGTTTCAGTTGCTGGCGCAGCCCTTCGGCGACGCTTTCGCTGAAGAGCTGTTGTTTGCCGGTCTCGCAGAGGATCAGGAATTTGTCCACCTTATCGGCCGACCATTTGCCCTCGGAGAAGTTGTAGCGGGCGAGTTCGCTTTCGAAAAATCCCGGCAAGCTCTCGAGGCTGCGATGGGCGGCGGCGGCGGCAGCGAGCCACTGCGAATAACGCGGAGCGGTATCGGTCAGCTCGCGGAAGCGGGCGATCGCAGCTTGGGCAGCCGAGGCGTCGCCGACCCGGCCGAGGATCTCGATCCATTGCATGCCCAGCTCGAAATGCCGGGGTTCGCCGGCCATTTTTGCCTCGACGATCGTGCGGGCGGCGCCGACTTGATTCTGCTCAAGGAGAAAGGTGGTGAAGTCGAGCACTCCCTCGACGCTGGCGGCCGAGGGCTGGAGTGTCCGCACCAGGCCCGGGATGTTTTCCCCCTTGCCTTGCGAGAGGTAGATCTCCGCCAGCTCGCGGGCGACGTCGAGCCGCGCCGGATGATTGCGCACGTAGCGGTCGAGGTAAGAGGCTGCCGCGTCGATGCGATCGATGCCGCGCAGGTAACGCTGGAGCTCGAGGATCCGCTCCGACGCCTCCTCGGGAGCGAGACCGGCCATGACCGACTTGAAATCTTGCTCCGCAGCCGCGTCCTGACCGATGGCGTACTCGGCTTTGACAAGACGAAACCGCAGGTCGAGCCGCGCGGGGTCGCGCTCCAGTTTGTCGGTGAGGTAGCCGGCGTAGCGCAGCGCGTTGCCCGAGTCTTCCAACATCTCAAGCGCGCGCTTTTCCAAGGCAACCGAGCCGGGAAGGCGGGCGGAGGACTCGAGGATCACCTTTTCGGCCTCGTCCTGCTGTTCGGCGGCGATGAGGACCTCGGCGAGATCGAGGGCGGCCGATTCGCGATCGGGCTGGGCGATGTAGGCCTTACGGTAGGCGGCCAAAAGGGCGGCCCTCTCCTCGGGATTTGCGACCACGGTGAGCCGCAGGCTGAGAATCTCGCGACGACGCCAGTGGGAGACGGCGAGTTTGGCGAGCAGTTGGTCGAGCAGCTTGCCGGCCTCGGCGGTCTTGCCGGTCCGGGCAAGGCCTAGCGCATACATCATCTCGATCTCGACGGCGGTCTCGGGATCGGTCGCGGCCTTCCGAGCGCGCTCGAGCGCGGTCACACTGGAGGGCCAGAACTGGTAACGTTGCATCAGGCGCGCCAGTCCGAGCAGAGTCTCGACCGGCAGTTGCTCGGGGCTGAGCCACTTCTCGAAATGCGCTTGGGCCAAGGTGCGCTCGGCTTCTCCCTCGGACAGCTTCAACAATTGGTCGAGCCATTCGTAGCGCCTCGTCTCGTTGGTCTCCATCTCGATGGCGCGCGAGAGCGCCTCGGTGGCCCGGGGATCGCCGCGATCCTCGAGGAAACGGAAGAGCATGTATTGTAGCGGGGCGTAATCGGGATGCAGCGGCACGGCGGCGGCGATCAGCTCCTCCGCTCCGGCCCGGTCCACCCGCCGCAAGATCCGGAAGAGGACGGTTTTTGCCCCGGCGTCGTTGGGATATTGCTCGACGTGACTGCGATAGAGGCCGATCAGCTCCTCGGTGCGACCGGCGGAAAGGTAGAGCTTCACCAAGGACTCCATCGGGGCGTCGAGGAGCGGATCATGGTGGAGGGCGGTGCGATAGCGCAGCGAATCGGCGGCAAACTTCTCTTCCTCGGTCGTGTCCTGCGCGCCAGCCAACGCCAAGCCGACGCCGGCCCATGCCAGCGCCAGCCAGCGCCCGAGCGATTGCCCGGGGCGGAGTCGGCCTCCTGCGTGTCGCTCCATGATCAGACGAGGGCGGAAGAGACCGAATCGATCACTTCCTTCACGATCAGGTCGATGTCGCGGGACTCGGCCTCGCCCTGGAAGTTGAGGATCACCCGGTGCCGCAGCGAAGGCAAGGCAACCCGGCGGACGTCGTCAGTCGAGACGGCGGTGCGACCGTCCAGCGCACAATGGATGCGTGCCCCGCGGATCAGGGCCTGCATGCCCCGCGGGCTGGCACCGTAGCTGACATACTTCGAGACCGGTCCGGTCTGGCCCTCGTCTCCCGGGTGGGTCGCCAGGACGATGCGGGCGGCGAATTCATTGACGTGATCCGCGACCGGCACTTCGGCAACGACCTTTTGGAACTCCAGCAGTTCATCCGCGCCCATCACCTGCTCAAGATCGGGCAGGTGAAAGGCCGAGGTGCGGCGCGAGATTTCCATCAGCGTGGCGCGATCCGGAAAAGGCACCCGCAATTTGAAAAGGAAACGGTCGGCCTGGGCCTCGGGCAAAGGATAGGTGCCCTCCATCTCCATGGGATTCTGGGTGGCCATCACGAAGAAGGGCTTCGGCAGCGGCATGGTTTCGCCGCCAGCGGTGACTGCGCCCTCCTGCATCACCTCGAGCAAGGCGGCCTGGGTTTTCGGCGTGGCCCGGTTGACCTCATCGACGAGGATCAAGTTGGCGAAGACCGGCCCGCGCTCGAAGTGCATGACGCGCCGACCCGACTCGTTTTCGTTGACGATGTGGGTTCCGAGGATGTCGGCCGGCATCAGATCGGGCGTGCACTGGATGCGTCCCGGGGTCAGTCCGAGCACGCGGGACAGGGTCTGCACGAGAAAGGTTTTACCCAAACCCGGTACCCCCTCCAGCAAAACGTGACCGCGCGCGAAGACCGCGACCAAGGTGTCGGTCAAGAGTTCATCGTAGCCGACGATCGCCTTTTGAATCTCGCTTTTCAGGGCATGGAAACGGGTCCGGAACCGTTCCAGATCCTGGCCAAACTTTTCATCATCTCTCATAGCTTCAAAATTCCGGTTGGCTGTTCACCGTGCCCCTTCCTTCGGGGCGTTTTCGACCTGTTCGAATTGCTTGCGGATCGCGGTGAAGTATCGCAGGACGTGCCGACGGCGCGACATGGGCAGCGATTCCTCGTCGAGGGCCTGCTCCTCCACGGCGATGAAGTCTGCGACGACATCCTGACGCGAACGTTCCGCTTTTTCGGCTTTCACTTCTCCTTCGACGGCCCGGACGGAGGAATCGCCGTCCTTCCCCGCTTGCGCGACCACCTTCGCATCCGCGCCAGCCTTCAGTTTTTCTCCTTCGCTCGCGATCATTTCCGCGGTTCCCGTGCCCGCCTGATCGCCGCCCGTGCCCGATTGTTTGGATTGACCATCTCCCCCGGCGAGACCTGCTCCGGGCACCGGAGCCCCGTTGTCCATCCCTGGAATCGGCGCGGAAAGCATGCCCCCTTTCCCTTTTCCCTCGCGGCTCTGGTCGCTCTGGCCGAGACCGGCTCCCGACTTGCCCTCGGGCGCTTTCTCACCGGGCACCGGGGCCGAAAATGCCTGTTCGCCGGGATTCTTCGCGTCTCCCCCCTCCTGGTTCCCGGGAATCGATTCCGGGGCTGGGGTCTGCCCTTCGCCCGGAGTTGGCGCGGGTGCCTGACCAGGGATGGGAGCCTTTTCAGATGGGGTGCCTTCAGTTTGCGCGATCGATGGGCCGGGCAGTTCCTGAGGAGCCGAGGCCGCGGCACCGCTGTCGATCGCCTGCATGCCCTCAGGCGAAGGACCTCCTTGGGAAGAGGCATTCGCCATTTGTTCCATCTTTTTCAACTCGCTGTTCCCGATCTCGCCGCCTGCTTCACGGAGCGATTCCGCCAGTTTCTCGAGCTGGTCTTTGGCTTTTTCCCGGCCGGCGAGGTCGAGAAACCACTTCGACAACTCTTCAAATTCGCGCGAGGCGGTCTGCGGCTGCCCGTCGATCAATTTGCGGGCGGCATTCCCGAATCGCTCACCCACCGGACGCACGTGATCCTCGTCTCGGGCGGCGGCGTTGATGCGGTCGGTGGCGCGAGTGTAGCGCTCCTGCACCTCGGTGCTCAGGCCCGGATCTTTCAGAGTCGCGGCGAGTTCGGCGGCCTCCGAGGAGGCGGCTTCGGCGGACTTTTCGCCAATGAAGAGGGACAGGTCCGCCGTGTCCGCGTGATTCGCCATCTCGGCGAGCATTTCGGCGGAAGCCCACTCATCCGCCACGCTGCCCAGCTTTTCGGCGAGCTTTTCGGCCGCGCGAGCCTTTTCATCCAATGCCTCCAGCATTTCTCCGGCGGTGAGACCCTCGGGATCGGCCAAGGCCTCGGCCACTGAATCGACCTCCGCGCGCAGCGATTCGAGCTCCTTCTGCTCCTCCTCGCTCAAGGCTTCAAGCTCCATGACCCTCTCGGCCTCGCGGCGGAGGTTTTCGGATTCCTCCCGTGAGGCCTCCTGCATGGCCGCGGTCAGACCGAGGTCGCGCGGGTCGGGAATCTGACGGCCCCATGGAAGCAGGGAAAATCCGAAGGCGAGCAGAGGCAGGATCCAGGCCCGACGCAAGCTCGGGACCGGGAAAACACCGGGCACGGCGGCACGGGCTTCATCGATGAGTTGGCCGCTCCGCTCGAGGTGCAGATGCTCGGCAGCCGAGGGCTCGCCGCGACCGAGGAACTCCCAGGCAGAGGCGAAGCGATCTTTCCAACCGCCGGCTTGGTCGAGCTGCCGCAGCGCCGCAGCGGTGGCAGGCAACCTGGTCGATGCGATCGCTGCCGCCGCGAGGACCCACACGCCCAGCAGCCCGAGCGCAACCATCCACTCCCCTTCCCGCCAGCCGCCCAGCCAACGTCCGCCGAGCACAACCAGCAAGACCACGAGTCCGACGGCCAGATGGCTGTGGCGAAGCCCACGGGCGAGGCGGATCCGGGCGATCCGACCACGCACGGTGTTCGCGAGGGAAAGATAATGAGGTAGCTGGGTTTCGGTGTTCACGGGTCTGGCCAAAAGAATGGCCGGGGGGCCATCAATTCAGGTTGGAAAGCACCCGCTCGAGACGCCTCCCCACCTCCGGATCCGCCGTCTGGGCAAGTTCCCTCTGGAGCACCGGACGCAGAAGATAGCCGAAGGTGATCAGCTCGCGCGTGGCCGATTCGCGCGTGGCCCAATCGGATGACCCGAGGTTGCTGATGAGTTGCTGGACCTGCTGTTTCTTCGCGTCATCCAGGGCGGGAGGAGCCAGTTCCATCTCCCGGATCTCCGAAACCGGAATGGTCCAGGTGCGCCCGGCGACGCTCACCGTCAACTGCTCCGCTCTCGGCACGCCACTGAGGGTGCCGCCATCCCACCGCTGGCAGCGGATCATTTCGCCATTGCCCTCTCGCTCGATGCGGCGGAGGTCGGAAAAATTCAAGTCGATCACGGTGCCTTCCACACTGACCGGCAGGGTGGTTTCACTGACCGTGGCGGCGACGAGATCTTCTCCGCCGAGCCGCAGGTATGGTGCCGTCGTTGCCGGACCGGTCGCATCCGCGCGACTCCAGCCGATCTCCGTGATGATGGATCGGAGCCGGGGGACGGGTAGCAGGAGATCTCCGAGATCACTGCCGCCGAAAGCGATCTCGCCGGTGGCAAGGTAGCCGCTCAGCCGGGTTCCGTTCTTCAGCACGACCAGCATCCCCTTGGCTCCGCCTTCCACGGGCACCATCCAGACGAGATCCCGCAGGGCGAAGGGCAGGACACCCCACGGGGTCGCGAGTTCAATGACCACATTTTCGTCGGCAACCCGGATCCGGTCGCCCTCGCGCGTCTCCACCATGGCCGCGGTGCCTTCGGGCCATTTCTCCAAGGGTGTCGCTCCGGCCAGGAGGAGCCGGTCGAGCCGGACCGGGTCCAGGTCGATCGCCGCCCCGCTGGAGGGAATGAAGCGCAGACCGGGTGCCGCCACGCGCCCGTTGAAAATCTGGCCGTCACGCAGGTAAAGAGTCGAAGATCCACCCCGCCCCCCCTGCTCGCCGACCACGGCCGCGAGTTCGGGGAGATCGAAGTTGGCCGATCCGAACGGGGATTCCAGCGCGAGCGGACCGCCCTCGGCCTTGCCGCCGAGTCGATTGCCCTGACCGAGTGCCAACACGTCGTTGACGCCGGACTCGACACCCAGAGCGGCAAGACCGCGCGAGCGCGATTCCTCGCCCGGCGGGAGTGACTGGATCTTCGGGACGTTGATCACATGGCCCGCCCAGTCGGCGGCAAAGGCTTTTTCCCGGATCGCTTCGAGGGCATAGGGTTCACTGAGATCCAGCAGGGTCCGTCGGTCGAAACTCTGTGGGATCACCACCTGGGCGACGTGATGCACGATCACCCGGCTCTCCCCCGGCTCAAGGTCGAGTCGGTATCGGAAGTGCAGACCGTAGCGGTTCTGCGAGGAGACCGTCGGCGTGGCCGCGGCGGCGCCGCCGGTCAAGGTGAAGAGAAACGCACGCGAGGATTGGGAGGTGCCGGGCAGCACGATCACCCCGGTCTCAGATCCGGTCAGCAAGAGGGGTTCGGAGCGCCCGCGGTCGGAGAAGAAGGTTTTGAAATTCCCCGAAAAATTCGTCGCCAGACCGACCGTCACGCTCAATCGGCTCGCCGAACCATTGTGGAACAGCTCGGCGTAGCGGATCCCGCCCGGCTCCTCCAGCAAGCGGATGCGACGCTGCACGCGCAGGCCGGGCAGCGAGTCCAACGGCACACCCTGCAGCACGAATTCCTTCGCGTCGGGTGTCATCATGGGCTGATGGGCCGTGAACTTCTCCTCATTGACCATCAGCGCCAGCCCGCTGTTCACCATGGAGCTCCCGATGCGCCCAATGTTGCCATCGGGTTCGACGCTCCAGGAACTGCCCGCGCGGTCCGTCCAGATGCCGTAGGCCGCCGGGATCAGGTCATCCGCCCGTGCCTGGAGGGCCAACATCCCGCCGATCACGCAGGTGCCGAGGAACAGGGACGCGGGGCTGGAGAGGCGGAAAACCATCAGGGTTTGGGGGTGGATCGATAGGCGAGGATCTGTTCCGTTGGCAATTCGAACGCGCCGTGTGACGTCTCCAAAGAAAGGTAAGGCTCGACCAGCGCCACCTCGATCTTTTCCCCGCCGTTCAGGCCGATCAAAAACAGGCCTTGCTTCTCGGGCTCGAGGAGGCGGGTGAATCCTTCGATCCTCGCCGCATCAATGGTGAAGACGGAGTTGCCGTCGCGCACCGCCACGTCTCTTGCCGTCAATCGACCCGCAAGGATGTGGTTGCCGCGCAGGAGCATCCCATCCCCGGGCACCAGAGTCGGCGGGACCTCGGCGAATTCGATCCATTCCGGCTCTGGAATGCGCCCGATCACAGGCACGGTCGAAGCGCTCCAGATCCTCACGATCAGGGAGGATGGCAACTCCACGGCGACTCCGTCCGGGGTCGATCCCGACCAAGTGGCTTGGAGCGGCAGGGCCCCGTGGCAGGCCCCCTCGCGGGTCCGGATCCGCCAATCCGCTTGCTCGGCCGATAGGCGCACCATTTCCGTGATGGAAGCCAGGCCGAGCTCGATCCGCCCCCAGGGCGTGCCCCAGGCGACCTTGGCATTGCCATCGAGTGCCAGGGCCAGCACACTCCCATCCATGATCTGTGCGAAATGGGTGGCCTTTGCCGGGGTGCCGCCATCATTCGCCGCCGTCGCCGCCAGCAGCCATTCGATCCGGGTCGGGTCGAGCAGTTCCGCTTCGCCCTCCGCCACCGCGCTCGCCTTCCAGCGCAACTCGCCGCCTCGCAGCGGACCGACATAAACCCGGCCATCGCGCAGGAACCAGCGCGGCACCCGGCCCTCGCTGCCGCCGCCAGCGACCGCCGCGAGCAGTTCCACCGGGAAGGTCACATCGCCGCGGAAGGCCGCCTCCACGCGCAACTCCCCTTTTCGTTCCAGGGTTCCGCCGACTTGGCTGGATGGACCGAGCGCCAGCAGGTCCTCGCTCCGCCGATAGACACCGGAGCGGTCGCTCCACTCATTCAGACCGACCAGTGACTTCAGGCCGGTTCCGGTTCTGGCCTCGGTGATGAAGGCCGCCGCCGGCAGATTGGCCGCCTCGCTGAAGCGGCTCGCAGGCACCCCGGGATCGATCCACTGCCCCCGCTGGATGAAGGGAGCCAGCATCGCCGCATCGTCGCCGAGATCCGAGAGATTCCGTTGCAGGATCCAATGGACCAAAACCCGGGTCGCCCCGGGAGCGAGGGGCATGGAGTAATGAAAGACCAGCTCCCGCGAATTTGCCGAGGTCTTCACTTCTGGCAGTTGGCCTCCTTTTTCACTACCCAGCAGGAAAAAGGTATCGTGCCGTCCTTCCGACGGGCTGAAGTGTACCCCCAGACTTTGATCCTCGGTCCGGAGATCTTTCCCGGGCTCGGCGCCCAGCACCCGGCCTCCGGTCCCGTGCAAGCTCTGCCAGGCAAACGGGTAGGTCGTGCGCAGCACCACATCGATCACCCGGTCCGACTTGCCGGTGTTCGTGAAGGTGTCCAGCACCCGCACCCCCGACCGATCCGTGTCGAACCAGAGATCGCGCGAAATGGCCAGCAGGGTCCGCTTTTCCTCCAGGCGCACGTCGATGCGATCCCCGGTTCCAGGCTCCCGGGCCGCCCCGAGCGAGGGGGTGAAAGGCTCTCCATCGACGATCAGATTGAAGCCGGATTGCAAGTATTGCGTCTCGCCTGAGATCAGCGCACCATTGTCGAGCGCCTGCCAGAAGAATCCCGCCTTGTCTTGGACCTGGAAAAAGCGCTCCGGCAAAGCGCTCAAGGCCGGCGCCGGTTCCTGGGCCTTGGCCACCGGTCCGACCAGCAGGAGCCAGGTTCCAAGCATCCAGAGGGGGCGGTAAAAACCAGAATCTGAGGGAACTTGGAACACGATCTGAAAAGAGTAACGTTTCTGAGACGCTTGGAAACTCAAAACTTCCCTTGGTAAGCGAGATCAAGCCCGCCGTTTGCGCAAATCCGCGAAAAAAAGGGAATTGAATCCATGCCCGATGACAGGGAACATTCCACGCTCCTTCTCCAGCGCGTGAGTGATCCAAAATCCAGAGTTCTCTATTGTCGTTGTGCCTTTGCCCAGGCCGTTCCGGCGCCCGTAAAAGACGCGGTCCTCTCCGGTCTCTGCGAATCCGGTGCCAGCTTCGAATCCGTCGCCGATCTTTGCGAGATGGCCGCCCGGCGGGATCCCCGGCTCGCCAGCCTGGCCGAGGGGGACGACCCGCTCAAAATCGTGGCCTGCTACCCCCGGGCCGTGAAGTGGCTCTTCCACCAGGCCGGCGCACCGCTGCCCGAGTCCGGGGTCGAGGTGCTCAACATGCGCGACACCTCCGCCGAGGCCATTCTTTCCAATCTGCTCGAAGAGACGCCCCCGCCAGCTCCATGAAAAACGAGAACCAGCCCATCCAGGTCATCCTTTACGAAGGCGAAGGTGCCCAGCCCTTGGATGCAGCCACCCGCATGGCGGTCACCACCCAGGTTCTCGATCAGGGTTACTCGCTGCTGCGCATCACCGCCGATGCCGGCAAAGTCGGTCTGCGGCTCTCGCCCGACTGCCCGCTCATCGTCATCGGACATTTTCAGGGGCCTGTCCCTCACATCGCCGATACCAGCGGGTCCCGGCGCATCGCCACCCGCGACAGCTCCGGACTCGACGCTGACGGCATCATCGCCCAGATCGCCGCCGCCCGTGGAGAACTCGACGCCCCGCTCAACCAGCCCGGCCAGGCCGGGTCCTGGAAGCCCTGGTTCCCCGTGATCGACTACGACCGCTGCACCAACTGCATGCAGTGCCTCAGCTTCTGCCTCTTCGACGTTTACGGCGTCGACTCTGAAAAGCGCATCCAGGTCCAGAACAACGACAACTGCAAGACCAACTGCCCCGCCTGCTCCCGCGTCTGCCCCGAGGTCGCCATCATGTTCCCGAAGTATGGCTCGGGTCCCATCAATGGCGAGCCGGTCAAGGCCGAGGACATTGCCCGCGAGAGCATGAAGATCGACATCTCCAGCCTGCTCGGCGGCGACATCTATTCCAGCCTGCGCAACCGCAGCGAAAAGGCCAAGTCGCGCTTCTCGAAGGAGCGCAGCCCCGACAAGGCCCTCGAGGAGCGGAAACGCTGCCTCACCCAGCTCCAGCAGTCCGGCATCATCCCCGCCGAAGTCCTCGCCGAACTCGATCTCTCCTCCCTCCCCTCGCCCGAGGCAATCCAGCGCAAGGCCCGCGAGATGGCCGAGCTACGTGCGGCGCAGAGCGGACAGGGTTAGGTCGGGGGATTGACCCTCTTGGCTTTCCGTGCGGACCGGCCTTCCAGCGGTAAGATCCCGGAAATGGACGACCCGCACGATGCTCACGACGCGCTGAAAGCGCTGCAGGATGAGATTTTCCGGGGACGGGTCCTGCGAGCACGCGGACTCACCGAGCAGCAGCGGCTCTCTGACGCCTTTGGAATCACCAACAGTGTGTTCGAAAGGATGCTGAATGGTGCCACGTGGCAGATCGACTCGCAGGACAGGGAGGAAGGTTGGCGCGAAGTAAGAAGACGCCTGAAGACCCTCAGCCGCGTGCATGATCAGGGCAGATTTTCTCTCCAAGGCCCCCGGGGTGCTCCATGCCTATAGCGGAGTTGGCGTTGGCGGTCATTGAGGCGTGCGAAGCGGAAGAGGTGGAACACATGCTCACCGAAGCCTTTGCCACGAGCTTGTATGGCATCCCGAGATCCACGAAAGACGTCGATGTGGTCGTGGGCATGAATGGCGCGGATCCCATCATGCGCGTGGCCATGCGCTTGAAGCCGTAGGTTGCTTTTGACAGACAGGTGCCGTTCGACACGCTCACCTGGGGCAGGCGAATGGTCGGCGTGGCCAAGCAAAATCCACCCTTCGAAGTGGAGTTGACGTGGAGATCACTCCTTGATCTGCATCCGCGTGCTCGAGGTCACGTTGGTGCCGTTGAGGCCGGAAGTGGTTTCGATGCGCATCTCGTCGACCATCCAGATGTCGTCGAACTTCTTGCCGCTGAGCACTTCGAAACGCCGGATGGGGCGTCCACCGCGGTCGTTGCCGATCATCTTCAGCATGCCACCGCTCATCTTGTCGATCCAGACGTCCACGCTGGAGTAGAGGCCGGCTCCGTCGGGATTGCGGATGGAGAGGAGGATGCAGTCGCGGCCTTTCAGCTTTTCTTGCCGGACGATCTTGGCGTTCGGCCAGTAAAGGAAACGCATCGACAGATCGTCGTAGGTGATGTCGGTGCCGCGGATGTTTTCGCCGTACTTCGCGGGCGGCACCGGCTTCATCTCGGCTCCGCCGATCCCTTCGTAGAGCGCAAATTTCTGGTTTGCGGTGTCGAGATAGATCACTTGGGCGGGCTCGTTGAAAATGAAACGGATTGAGTCGGGTTTCAGGCTGAGGAGGAAGTCGACCTTCTTGGTGATCCCCATGCGTAGTGTCCCCTTGAAGTCACGGTTAAAAAGGGTGTAGCTGAACCGGACGAGTTTCAGGACCTCGTCGGCAGTCATCTGATCGATCGACTTTCCGGAGAAGGAGGTCGTGGTGGGAGGAACTTCTTTGGTCTCTTCCTGGGCGCGGGCACCGAGGGTGAAGGTCAAGGCGAGGGCGAAAAGCAGGGGGCGGATGCGGTTCATTTCGGGAATCTTAGCAATGCGGGGTTTTGGAAAGCAACGCAAGGACTTCGTTCACTCTTCGCCGATTTTGTCTCGCCCGGAGCGGTCGCGGCTGCTTTGCTCGGGCATGGAAAATCACCGCCTGATCCTGCCGGGACACATGAATCATTACGGCTTCCTTTTCGGGGGTTATCTGCTGGCCTGGGTCGACGAACTGGCGTGGATGGCGGCAAACCGGGATTACCCGGGCTGCATGCTGGTGACGGTGGGCATGGATGAGGTCGCGTTCAAAAAAGGCGTGCCGGTGGGGACGGTGCTGCGTTTTCACGCGGAGAAGACGAAAACCGGCCGCACCTCGGTCAGCTACGGCGTGAGGGTGTATCGCGAGGAGGAGGAGATTTTTTCCAATGTGGTGACCCTCGTGCGGGTGGATGCCTCGGGCGGCAAACTGGAGCTTCCCAAAGACTGAGGATTTGCTAGGCTCCGGCCGCCCGTATGAAAGGGAAACGCGCTCCAGCCCATCCGCCGCAGATCGTCGTGGTCGGATCGATCAATCTCGACTACGTGACCCGGGTGGAGGCCTTGCCGAAGCCGGGCGAAACCGTCCCGGCCCTGCGATTGAGCCGGTTCCGGGGTGGAAAGGGCGCGAACCAAGCCGTCTCGGCCGCCCGTCAGGGGTGCCGGGTCCATTTTTTCGGCGCTGTCGGCGGCGACGCGGAGGGACAGGCCTATCTCGCGGCTCTCGCGGAGGAGGGCATCGTCACCGATGCGATCCGGACGATCCCGGGTGACACCGGGGCGGCCTTCATCACGGTGGATCGGGAGGCGGAGAACACGATCGTGATCGCCGCAGGGGCGAATGCGGAGCTGCGCCGCTCGGATCTGGCGAAAGGCGAAGCGGCGATCAAGGCTGCATCGGCCGTGCTCTGCCAGTTCGAGGTGCCCCTGCCGGCGGTGATCGAGGCCGCGCATCTCGCGAATCGCCACGGGGTGCCACTGATCCTCAACCCTTCCCCTTGGCTGCCGGATTTCCCCTGGGAGGAGGTCCAGACAGACTATCTGATTACCAACGAGACCGAGGCGGCGGAGTTTCTGAGCGTCCCGGCAGCGGTGTCTTTGGCCGAAATCATCCGCGAACGGCTCCATGAAACCCGCGTCGCGAATCTCATCGTGACACGGGGCGGCGAAGCGACCCTGCTCTTCACTTCGGACGGTCGACACCGGGAGATCCCCGTGTTGCCGGTGCTGCCGATCGACACGGTCGGGGCTGGAGATGCCTTTGCCGGCTGCTTGGCCGCGCGCCTCGCCGGTGGCGAAAGCCTCGAAAGCGCCTTGCTCGCCGCGAACTGCGCGGGCGCCTTGGCGACCCTTGGCGCAGGTGCGCAGGACCCGATCCCGGACCGCTCCCAGGTTGACCGGCATGTCCAATTCCTCCAAAACTGATCTTTTTCCGATGTCATGAAACACCCGCTCCCGCTGTTGACTCTCGTGCTGGCCCTGTCGGCACCGGCCTCTGCCTCTCCTTGGCCGCAGTTTCGTGGTCCGGCAGGTGACGGCATCGCCCCGGCGGAAGGGGTGCCGGTGCAATTCTCCGAGAATGAGGGGCTCCGTTGGAAAACCGAGCTGCCCGGCCGCGGTTGGTCCTCGCCGGTCTTCGATGGCAAAACACTGTGGATGACCACAGCAGTAGAGGTTTTCCCGACCGAGGAGGAAAAAACCCGCATCTTGAAGGAATCGGGAGAAGAAGAGAAGACTTTCGCGCAACGCCAAGTCGCGACGCGGATCGAACTTTCCGTGATCGGGGTCGATTATGAGAGCGGGGCCATCGTCCGGACGGTTCCCCTGACGGCAGTCGAGAATCCTCAAGCGATCCACGCGCTGAACAGCTTTGCCTCCCCCACGCCCTTTCTCGAAGAAGGCGTGCTCTACGCCCATTTTGGTGCCTTCGGGACCTACGCGGTGAATGTCGGCGACGGTAAGATTCTCTGGAACTCCAAGATCGATCTGGAACACGGAGTCGGCCCGGGCAGTTCT
Source organism: Verrucomicrobiales bacterium (assembly GCA_041917795.1). Taxonomy (GTDB): domain Bacteria; phylum Verrucomicrobiota; class Verrucomicrobiia; order Verrucomicrobiales; family DEV007; genus Arctic95D-9. The sequence continues at coordinate 94,474 of JAYRWX010000027.1, read as the reverse complement.
CCGCTGGTGCACCGGGGTCAGCTCATCCTGATTTGCGACGGAGTCGACCGGCAATTCGTGACCGCCTTGGATTGCCAGACCGGGAAAACCGTCTGGACGACGGAGCGCCCGGCGATGCGCGCGGCAAAAGGCGACCAGAAGAAGTCCTACAACACCCCGATCGTCATCAAGGGCGCCGATGAAAAGGAGCAACTCATCTGCATGGGAGCGCAGTGGCTGGTAAGTTACGAGCCCGAGACCGGCAAGGAAATCTGGCGATTGGACCATGGGGACGGCTTTTCAGTAGTTCCCCGCCCCGTTTACAGCCCCAAAACCGACCTGATTTATCTCAGCACCGGCTTTGGGAAACCCGAACTGCTGGCGGTGCGTCCGGACGGCCATGGGGACATCACCGGATCCGACAAAATCGTCTGGCGCGAGCCGAAGCGCATCCCGGCGCGCCCCTCCCCGATCCTGATCGGCGACGAACTCTACGTGATCGCCGACGGAGGCATCGCAAGCTGTTTCGATGCTCGCACCGGCACGCTTCACTGGACCGAGCGGGTTGACGGAAACTACTCGGCCTCGCCACTCTTCGCCGACGGACACCTCTATTTCTGCAGCCAGGAGGGCGTGGTCACCGTCCTAAAGCCTGGAAAAACCTTCCAAGTGATGGCGCGTAACCAACTGGACGGCACTCTGATGGCTTCTCCCCTTGCCTTTGACGGAAGCCTCGTGATCCGTTCCGGAACCGCCATTTACCGGTTTGCCCGTTGAAATTGCTTTCGTTTTCCGAACAATTCGGTCGATTTCGAAAATTTATCGTGACGTTTTCGCCGGATCCCGGTATGAAATCGTCGAGTGCTCTTTCCTTTTTCCATGAAACCCCGTGCCAACTATTTCTTACTCGGCTCCCTCCTTTGCTCGGCCTTCCTGATGGCTCCCCGGTCCGCTTCGGCCCGGACTTGGACCAGCACTGACGGCAAGCCGCTTCAGGCCCTCTTCCTTGGGATCGAGGGAGACAACTACAAGTTCAAGCTCCCGAACGGCAACCAGATCGTCGTTTCCAAGGACAAGTTCATCAAAGCCGACCAAGAGGCCGCCGAACGTCTCGCCAAGATCGGTGACGACAGCTACACCAAGGCTTCGGCCCGGCAGATCGACATCCTCCTGGCCACGAACCTGAAGAAGAACGGCTACAATTCCTTCAACGAACCCCTCCCTGACGATCTTTTCGTCCGCCGGGTCTATCTCGACATCACGGGCCGCATCCCTACCCGTGAAGAGTTCCTCCGGTTCGCGGAAAGCGCCCGCCCCGACAAACGCGAAGCGCTGATCGACGAGTTGCTGCTCTCCCCGGGCTTCTCATCCCACATGTTCAACTACTTCGCGGACATGTTCCGCCTGCACGCCTCGGATTTCCAAAATGGCGTTCGGATGGATCCCTACATCCACTGGTGGCGCGAACAACTCGCGGCCAACAAGCCCTATCACGAGATCGTGAAGGAAATGATCACCGCCAAGGGAAATGTGGGCCAAAACCCCGCCGCCGGTTTCCTGCTCCGCGACACCGGGATGGAGTTCGATGCTTTCGCGAACTTCGGTCAGGTCATGCTGGGAATCGACATCTCCTGCGCCCAGTGCCATGACCACCCCTTTGACGAGTGGACCCAGGGAGATTTTTACGAGATGGCCGCGTTCTTCGGCAACACCCAGCGTTCGCTCGGATATCGTCCTGCCGACTCGATGATGGCGGGTGGCAAAATCGAGATGCCGAACGCTCCCGCGGGATGGAAGGATGGTTTCATGTCTTGGGCCGAAGCCAACAAGGGCATCGTTCCCCGCGACCAGAACAGTAACCAGTTCCGCTTCTTCGTGAATGCGCTCGGCTGGAATGTGGCCGACAACGAAGCGCTCGAGACCGTGCTGCCCCACGACTTCCGCGGTGAAGGCGGCAAGCCCGGTGAAGTGGCCACTCCCCGTGTCCTGATCGGCGATGCTGCCAAGGTCGGCGGCAAAACCCGCCGGGAAGCGATCGCGGAATGGCTCACCGATCCCTCCAATCCGCGATTCGCGCTGGTCATCGCAAACCGGATGTGGGGCCGCGCCTTCGGCCAGGCCATGCTGGAACCCGTCAATGATTTCAGCGACGAGGAAATCAAGCGCGTGTCCCAGCCGGAAGTGCTCGCGCATCTCACCCGCGAAATGCGCCGGGTCAATTATGACCTCCGCGAGTTCATGCGGATCCTTTACAACACCCGGGCCTACCAGTCGATCGCTTCCGCCGAGGAGCCCGACCTGACGAAGGCCTATTATTTCCAAGGGCCCGTCCTGCGCCGGATGCGCGCGGAACAGGCTTGGGATTCAATGATGGTATTGGCCCACGGAGCGGAGATCGACTCGAAGAAGGGTGGCGATGGCTCCTTCTACAAGAAGGTCCTCAACATCGACTTCAACACGGCTTCAAACGACGAGGTCTGGCGTCACTATGAAATGTGGGAAACCCTCCGCGGCGGCGCGTCCTCCATGGCGATGGTTTCCGAAGGGGATGATTACACCCCGGTCAAGGTCACCGATACCGAGCTGCGTGCCTCGGAGCTGTCCCAACCTGCCGCCGATGCCTCGATGCTCGATACCTTCGGTCAATCCGATCGCCGCATCACGGATCAGCACAACTACGACGGCTCGGTTCCCCAGGTGCTCGCCCTAATGAACGGGACGGTGACCCAACAGCTTACCGGCACCGCCTCCAAAATCGTTTCCGACCTTGAGTCTCTCGACGGCCCCGATGACAAGGTCCGCGGAGTCTTTTTCACCCTTCTGAACCGCTTCCCGAGCAAGGATGAGCTCGATCTTGGCATCGGCATGCTCGAAGACTTCGGCGACGAAGGCATCAGCGATCTCGCCTGGGCCTTGATGAACAGCCCGGAATTCCTCTACATCCAGTGATCTCCCTTTCCTCCGAACCCATCGCCCCCACCAGTCATGCACATCGCCGAACTTGCCGGTAAAGACCCATTCAGCCGCCGTTATTTCATGGAAATGTCGGCGAAGCTCTCCTTCGGCCTCAGCCTCAGCGTTCCCTTCCTGCCCCGCGAATTCAAAGCGCAGGAGACCGCAAAGGCCAAGAACCTGATCTATATCTACCTCTCCGGAGGGATGACGCACCTTGATACCTTCGATCCGAAGACGAACAAGTCGGTGATGGGGTCCACGGAGGTGCTCGATACGAATGTCGACAATATGAAGTTCGGCATGCACTTGAAGGAACTCTCCAAAGTTGCCGACAAGATCGCGGTCATTAACTCGATGATGTCGACCAACGGAGCGCACGAGCAGGGCGAATACATCATGCGGACCGGTTACGAGAAGCGTGCCACTATCGTCCACCCTACAGTGGGACCTTGGGCAGAGACGCTGCTCGGCAAACGGGGCGACATCCTCCCGGACAGCGTTCTCATTGGGCAGAGCACCTCGAGTGCCGGTTTCATGGATCCCTCGCTAAGCCCGCTCCCGATCGCGGACCCCGCCGGTGGCGTTCCGAATACCCAGTTGATCGTCGAGGGCGAGCGCTTCGACCGTCGCATGCAGATGGCGCAGAAGCTCGGCCAGCAGTTCGTCGACAAATTCAAGTACACGGGGCCGAAGTCCTATGCCGAATACTACAATCAGGCCAATCGCCTCCTCAAGAGCGACTCGTTGTCCGCGTTCGACATCTCCAACGAATCGAATGCCGCGGACTACGGCGAAAGCCGACTCGGCAAGGGTTGCCTGCTCGCTCGCAAGCTGGTCGAGAACGGTGTCCGCGTCGTTGAAGTCGTCGCGGGCGGCTGGGACATGCACCAGGACATCGCCGGCGGCACCGGGGATCGCATTCCCGAACTGGACCAGGCCCTTTCGACCCTGATCAAGGACCTCGACTCTCGGGGCCTGCTGCAATCCACGTTGATCGCTTTGGGCACGGAGTTTGGACGTACCCCGGACATCAACATGAATTCGGGTCGCGACCACTATCCGGCCGCCTACTCCTGCATCCTCGCGGGTGGCGGGGTCAAGGGCGGCACCGTTTACGGCGAAACCGATGGCATGGGCAAAAAGGTCAAAGCCAACCCGGTCAAACCCGAGGACTTCCTCGCAACGATCGGTTACGGGCTTGGCCTCAATCTCGACGAGACGGTTTACTCACCGACCCAGCGCCCCTTCACCTTTGCCGACAAGGGGCAGCCGGTCACGGCGCTCTTTGCCTGATCGATCAGACTTCAACGCATTAGAATCGGGCGGCGATCCTCGCGGGTCGCCGCCTTTTTCATTTTCCGATGCAAAATCGGGAAAAGATCTCGCCGAGGATCTCCTCGATATCGGTCTTTCCAACGATTTCCCCGAGTGACTCAAGCGCGGAACGCAGCTCGGTGGCGATGAATTCGGGGGATTCCTCCCCCTCCAAAAGGCGGCGGGCCGTTTCGAGGTCCGCGGAGGCACGCTGGAGCCAGTGCTGATGCCGGGCATTGATCGAGCAGAGGTGCTCCGGGGCCATCGAGGCCTGGGTCGTAATCCGGGCGAATAGATGATCGCGAAAGGACTCAATCGATGTATTGGAAAGACAGGACAGAGGAAAACCGTCAACTCCTTCCCAGTCCCGGTGGAGCGGCAAATCGGCCTTGTTCAATACCAGGACACTTCGATCCTTGAGTCCTGCAGGCAATTCGGATGGATCCGCACGCGGCTGGCTCCGGTCCGCCACCACGAGAATGAGTTCGGCATTTTCGATCTGCCGCCGGGTCCGGTCGATGCCCTCGCGTTCCACCGGCTGCAGGGTCTCGCGGATACCCGCGGTGTCGATGAGCCGCAAGGGGATGCCCTTCAGATTGATCAGCTCTTCGATGGTGTCGCGGGTCGTGCCGGCTTCTTCGCTCACGATGGCCCGGTCGTATCCGAGCAAGGCGTTCAAGAGGCTCGATTTTCCGGCATTTGGAGGGCCGCAGATCACAGTGCGCACCCCCTCGCGCAAGATGCGCCCCTGCTCAGCAGTGGCGAGGAGCTTGTCCATGCCGGCAAGCAGGGCTTCGATGGAACCGAGCAGCTCGTCCCGCGACGCCGGGGCGATGTCCTCCTCTGGGAAGTCGATGAAAGCCTCGACATGGGCGATGACCGCGATCAAATCGTGTCGCATCCGGTTGATCTCTTTCCCGATCCGGCCCTCCAGTTGCTCGTTCGCCGCCTTCACGGCGAGGTCGGTGCGGGCGGAGATCAGATCCATCACCGCTTCTGCCTGGGTAAGGTCGAGTTTTCCGTTGAGGAAAGCGCGTTGGGAAAATTCGCCGGGCTGGGCCGGTTCCGCCCCGAACGTGCAAAGAGCCCCCAGGATCCTCTGGCTCAGCAAGACGCCGCCGTGACAGGCGATTTCCACCACATCTTCACCGGTGTGGCTCGCCGGTGCGGGGAAATGGGTCAGGAGCACCTCGTCTAGCACCTGACCACTGGCGTCGCGGAAGCGTCCGAAATGCTGACGGCGAGGCACCCACCGCTCCGGCGGGAGCCCGGCGAAGCCTCGCGCCGTGATGGAGACCGCTTCGGCGCCACTGATGCGGATCAGGGCGATGGCACCCGTGCCCGGTGCGGTGGCGATGGCGGCGATGGTTGTGTCTCGCATGGTCAGGGAGCCGCTACCTTCCAAGCGTCGGCAAGCCCCGCAAGCTGGAAAAACGATTGCGGGTCGCGAAAACAAAGCGCAGGATCGCGGGCATTGGCGCCATGCTGATCCGAGACCTTCCAGAAGACGAACGCCCGCGGGAAAAGGCCCTCGGAAAAGGTGCCGCCAGTCTCAGCGATGCCGAGATCCTCGCCCTCTTTTTCGGCAATGGCCGAGCCGGAGTCAGCGCCATTGATCTGGGACGCGAGATGATCTCGCGTTTTGGCAGCTTGCGACAAATTTCCCGCGCCGGGATCGGAGACCTTCTCCAAATTCCCGGAGTGGGTCCGGCCAAGGCTGCGCAACTTGCCGCAGCCTTTGAATTCGGCCGCCGCCTTGCCCGTGAATCCTACTCCGATCAGGCCATCAACGCGCCGGAGGATGTGTTCGCCCTCCTCGGAGCGGAGATGCAGAGCCTTGCCCAGGAATCCGTGAGGGTCATCCTATTGAACCATCGCAAGAAACTCATCCATACCGAGGAAGTCTTCCGCGGGACCGGCAACGAATCCTTTGCCAATCCCTCCGAGATCCTCAGACGTGCCATCAGCCACTCCGCGCATGCCATGATCCTGGTCCACAACCACCCTTCCGGTGATCCCACGCCCAGTCGCGCCGATCACGACACCACCCGCCGCATCCAAAACGCCTGCACCGCCATCGGCATCGAGTTCACCGATCACATGATCATCGGTATCCCCGGACCAGGGCGGGAATCGGCCTATTTCAGCTTCCGTGAAGCCGGATTTCTCTGATCTTCCTCCCGATGTCCATCCATCCCACCGCCATCGTTTCTCCTGAAGCCCTGCTCGGAGCAGACCTATCCGTCGGGCCCTTTGCCATCATCGAGGCGGCTACCGTGATCGGCGATGGATGTCGGATCGAGGCCGCGGCCCAGATCCGGCGAGGATCCAAGCTTGGGGCGCGCTGCTTTGTGGGGTCCGGAACCATCATCGGGGGCGATCCGCAGATGAAGGGATTCGATTCAGGGCTGCCATCGGGCGTGACCATTGGCGATAACAACGTTCTCCGGGAGTACGTCACCATTCATCGCGGCGCGCAGGAAGGCGGGGAGACCCGCCTTGGAAATGGAAACTTCCTCATGGCGAACGCCCATCTCGGGCACGACAGTATGGTGGGGAATGACTCGACCCTCGCCAACGGGGTGATGATCGGTGGCCACGCCCGGATCGGGGATCGTTGTTTCCTCGGCGGAGGTACGGGCGTCCATCAGTTCGTCCGGATCGGGGATCTCGTTGTGACCCAGGGCAATTCCGGTTTCTCCCTCGACGTGCCTCCGTACCTCATTGGAGCACGCATCAACGAGATCGTAGGAATCAACGCCGTCGGGCTGAAACGGGCCGGCTTTTCCCACGAACAAAGGGCAGGCATCAAGGAGGCTTACCGCAAGGTCTATCGCAGCTCGGAAACCCTTAAAGAAATTCTGGAGGAGATCGACGAAAGCTCGCTCAGCCCTCAAGTCTCTGGATTTTATAAATTCCTCCGGGATAATTCTAAAAAAGGTCTCTGCATCCGGACGCGAGACCTCGATTAATTAGTTAACTCACCTTAAGCTTCACGTGCCTCATACTGAATTTTTCGTTGGTCTTTTCTCCGTTCGGGAGTAAATGGAATTTGGCATGTTCGGCGGATTGTCGTTCATTCTTAACCGTCTTTGTTTCCCTTGATTCGCAAGAGCTCCAAGCCGATTTGCCCTTCTCTTTCGCGTGGCTTTCTTCACCTCGCGGGTGGTATCGCGCTTTTGATTTTCAGTCTTGGCTCCCGTCCCCTTCCCGCTCAGACCTTGGGTCAGGAATTCGCCAGTGCTTCCGGTGGTGGCAATCTCGATATCCAAGCCGACTCGAGCGACTACGACCAAAACCTTGGCATCGCCAAAGCCTATGGCGATGTCGTGGTGAAATACGGCGACGTCACGATTCACGCCGACCAGATCGAATTTCACCAGTCCACCGGCAACATCTTCGCCCGCGACAACGTCCGGATTTTCAAAGGCGGCCAAGTCGTCGATGCGGAGGAGATCATATACAACATCAACACGGGTGAGATGACCACCAGCCAGCTGAAAAGCGCTTTGGAGCCGGTCTACTACACCTCGGACAGCGTGGCGCGCCCGGAAGAGGGACAGGAGGGTCCCATCACCCTCCACGATTCGACTTTCACGACCCACGATTCCGCCAATCCCAATTACCACGTCAAGGTCGCCAAGCTTGAGATTTATCCCGACGACAAGATCGTGATGCATGGAGCCCGCTTCTACGCAGGCAATGTGCCGCTTTTCTGGTTCCCTTACTTCGTCCAGCCCATGGACGAGGAACTCGGCTACTACTTCACGCCCGGTTGGAATTCGGCCTGGGGCGGCTTCCTCTTGAACCGCTACGGGTTCATGGTCGGGGAAAACCACCACGCCCAGGCCCACCTTGATTACCGCTCCGAGCGGGGAGTGGCCGGAGGGATCGAATTCTTCGACCGCAAATTTTCCAAGAACGAGAACATCGGACGGCTCAACCTCTATTACGCCCAGGATGAAAACCCGCAGCTGAGCTTCAACGGGCGCGAGCGGCGCGACGACACTCCCGAAGAGCGCTATCGGATCAATTTCCAGCATCGTGTCTACATGCCGGGCAGCGACGACGAGACCTTCTACCTCGACTTTGACATCAACAAGCTCAGCGACGCTTATTTCTATCAGGACTTCTTCCCCGCCGAGTTCCGGATCGACCCGAATCCGGACAATGTCGTGAACCTCAACAAGCTCTTCACCCAGGGTGAAATTTCGCTGACGGGCCGCTTCCAGCTCAACGAGTTCTTCCAGACCGACACACGCGCCCCCGAACTCGCCATCGATATCATCCGGACCCCCATCGGCGACACCGGCTTCTTCTACGACGGGCTGACTTCCTACGGCATCATCGACGAAGAACTCGATGAGGAATCGATCCTCGCCGGGATGGTCGATCCCAGCGGCTTCAATCGTTTCCATTCCTATCACGAGTTTCTGTTCCCCACCCAGATCGGAGGGATCCTCGACGTGGTCCCCCGCGCCGGAGTCGGCTACACGAACTACAGCAGCTTTGACATTCCCGGTCTCGACTCCCTCGACCGCACCACGGCCCACGCCGGGGTGGAGGTTTCCTTCAAGCTTTCGAAGAAATCCCCCGACATCGTCAACCGTGCTCTGGGCATCAATGGCCTCATGCACGTGGTCCGGCCCTATCTGAACTACTCCGTCGTCAGCACCAACGATCTCACCGGACGTTTCTCGCCGATCGACCGCTTTACCCCCTCGACCCGGCTCCGCCCGATCGACATGCCGCTCTTCACCTCGATCGACGAGATCCGCGATTGGCAAATCCTCAGAGCCGGTGTTTCAAACCGCTGGTATACGAAGCGCAACGGGGCCTCCTACGAATGGCTCTCGCTCAACAACTACTTCGACACCTACATCGAGGATCCCGAGTTCAACCGCGACTTCTCGAACTTTTTCACCGATGTCGAGTGGCGTCCCCTGCCCTGGCTGACGGCGTCCACCACCGCCCAGGTGCCGCTTTTCGACGATACCCTCGACTTCACCGAATTCAGCTCTGCCCTGACCTTCATGCCGACCGATTGGTTCGAGTTTGGGTTGCGGCATTACTTCATCAACGACCACCCTTTCTTCAGGGATTCGGACCTCTATACCGTCACCACCTACACCCGCCTGAGCGACAACTGGGGCTTCAGTACTGCCCACCGCTTCGAGTCGGATGACGGCACCCTTGAATACCAGCAGTACAGCATTCATCGCGACCTCGCGAGCTGGACGATGAGTCTGGGGGGGATTGTCCGGGACAACCGATCCCAGGAAAACGAGTATGGGGTGGTTCTCGGCCTGACCTTGAAAGCGTTCCCCAAGGTCAGCCTACCGGTCGATTTCCAACCCGGCACGCTTGGGGCTGAATCCGAAGAGTGAACTCCCACCCTGCCCGGTCCGGCGAGTGCCGCTTGAAGCTCGTTGCGATCCTGAGCACGATGCGCCATCGGTCAACCGACGTTTTTGCCCCAACCCCTTGACTGGCCCGGGCCACCCCATTCAGCTAAAGAGAAGGTTTCATGAAATTAACAATTATCGGTTCCGGCTACGTTGGTTTGACGACGGGAGCATGTTTTGCGGAAGTCGGCCATGAGGTCATGTGTGTCGACAACGACGCTGAGAAGGTCGCCACCCTGCTGCGTGGGGAAATCCCCATCTACGAGCCCGGGCTTGCCGACCTTGTCACCCAGAACGTCGCTGCGGGTCGGCTCCAGTTCACGACCAGCACAGAAGAGGGCGTCGCCCATGGAGAGGTCGTCTTCATCGCGGTCCCGACCCCACCGAACCCTGATGGGTCGGTGGATCTGAAATACATCGAGAAAGTGGCACGCGAAATCGCCCCCTGCATCAAAAGCTACCGGGTCATCGTCGACAAATCGACGGTGCCGGTGAAGACGGGAGAAAAGGTCGCCGAGACGATCGCCCGCTACGCTCCCAATGCCGAGTTCGACGTCGTCTCCAATCCCGAGTTCCTCCGCGAGGGATCGGCCGTGGCCGACCTCATGGAACCCGACCGGATCGTCTTCGGCTCGAACAGCGACCGCGCCTCGGCCATGATGAAAAAGGTCTATGAGCCTTTCGTCGCTCCCCTGCTGGTCACCGACATCAACAGTGCCGAGTTGATCAAGCACGCCGCCAACTCCTTCCTCGCCCTCAAAATCTCCTACATCAACGCCATCGCCGAGATCTGCGAGGCAAGCGGCGCCGACGTCGAACTTGTCGCCGAAGGAATCGGGATGGACTCGCGGATCGGCCGCGCCTTTCTCAACGCGGGCCTTGGTTATGGTGGCTCCTGCTTTCCCAAGGATATCGCCGCCTTCATCGCCATCAGCGAGCAGATCGGGGTGCCATTCGACCTGCTCAAGGAGGTCCAGAAGATCAATGCCCGTCAACTCCAGCGCTTCATCGATCGAATCCGCCAGTCGCTCTGGGTGCTCTCAGAAAAGAAGATTGCGGTCTGGGGACTTTCCTTCAAACCCAACACCGACGACCTTCGCAGCTCCGTCGCGGTCAGTCTTGTCGAAGAGTTGATCGCCGAAGGTGCCGAAGTCTCCGTCTACGACCCCAAGGGAATGGAGCGCGCCCGCAAGATGCCCTTCGCTGCCAAGTTGCGTTTCGCCGACTCGCCCGAAGAGGCGGCGGCTGGCAGCGAAGCCCTCGTGATCGCCACGGAATGGCCTGAGTTCAGCCGGGTCAATTTCAAGAAGGTTCGCGAGTCGATGATCGCTCCGCTCCTCTTTGATGGCCGCAATCTCCTCGATCCGGCCACGATGCGCCGCCATGGATTCGAATACCATTCGATCGGTCGGGGAACCGCGTTGTGATCCGGATCGCCAAGGAATTGCTTTGACATTGGAAAGCGAAATCGACACCTTCAGCTCATGCAACCGCACCGCGCCACCACCGTCCTCGTCCTTGGCATCCTTGGTCTCGTTCTCTGCCCCATCTGCGGTATGGTCGCCTGGGTGATGGGCAACGGCGATATCAAGAAGATGGAAAGCGGCCTGATGGACCCCGAAGGGCTCGGGCAGACCAAGGCCGGGAAAATCTGCGGGATCGTTGCCACGATCCTGACGGTCGTCGGAGTCATCGTCGCTGGCATCGGGATTGCGATCGGCATCGCGGCCGGGGCGGCCCAAGCCACGTTCCCGCAGTGAAGCTTGAGCTGCGGCGGGTGTCCCGATCCGCTTTCTTCGACGGTGTCACGGTTGCTTGGGCCGTCGGAGTTTTGTTCTACGCCTTGGCTGTCGCCGCAGCCTTCATTCTCACACGTGAGGGATACGGCATCACCCTTTGCCCCTTCCGGCTTGCCTTCGGACTTCCCTGCCCACTTTGCGGCGGCACGCGCACAGGCTTCGCCATGGTCTCCGGCCGCTGGGCCGACGCACTGGAAATCAACCCGCTCGTTACCTTGGGGACCGTGACCTTTGTCTCCTGGGCCGCTCTCTGGTTGCTCTTTGGTCTACGGGCAAGCCTGCGTCTGAGCCCGTCGCAGACGGTTTCCCTCATCCTGCTGTTGCTGGCCCTGAACTGGGCCTACGTTCTCCATCACTTCGAGCAACTGACGAAGTGATGGGTAAAACTTCCGATTAACGGTCGAATTGGGCGTCGAACACGATCTTCGACGGCGGGAAATCCAGCCTCTTCACGAAGGCGGCCGATTCGGAGGCCCCGGCTTCGCGATCCATGCCTCCGTCCTCCCATTCCACCGAGAGCGGGCCATCATAGCCGATGTCGTTCAAGGCGCGGATGATGCGCTCGAAGTTGATCCGGCCGCGGCCGACCGACTTGAAGTCCCAGTAACGCTTGCGGTTGTGGAAGTCAACGTGCCCACCGAAAACTCCCGCGTCCATCGGGAATTCGGACCACGCCACATCCTTCATGTGGACGTGGTTGATCCGGTCGGAAAAACGGTAAATGAACTCCACATAATCGACGCCTTGGTAACCGAAGTGGCTGGGGTCATAGTTGAAACCGAAAGCCGGGTGATAGTCGATCGCGGCCAGGGCGCGCTCGGCCGAGGCAATGTCGAAGGCGATCTCGGTAGGATGCACCTCGAGGGCAAACTTGATGCCATTCTCCTGAAAGGTGTCCATGATCGGTCCGAATCGGTCCGCGAAATCCTTGAATCCGGCATCGATTTGGCCCGGCAGGACCGGCGGGAACGAATAGATCAGATGCCAGATCGACGAACCCGTGAATCCATTGACCACACCCACGCCGAACTGCTTCGCAGCCACGGCAGTCGCCTTCAACTCGGCCGCCGCACGCTGGCGCACACCTTCGGGATCGCCGTCCCCCCAAACGTAATCGGGCAGGATCTGCTTGTGACGGGCATCGATGTTGTCACAGATCGCCTGGCCGACGAGATGGCTTGAGATCGCCAGGCACTTCATCTCCTTCTTCGCGAGCAGATCGCGCTTGGCCTTGCAGTAGGCGGCGTCCGCCTTGGCCACCTCGAAGTGATCGCCCCAGCATCCGAGTTCCACGCCGTCGTAGCCCATCGCTTTCGCCTTGTCGACGATGGTTTCAAAAGGAAGATCGGCCCATTGGCCGGTGAAGAGGGTGACGGTTCTGGCCATGACAGTATTGCGATGCGGGTAATGGGATGGACGGGAAGTAAAGCGAATCAGGCGCGATCCTTCAAGCAGGAAACGAAGTCCCGGAGCACAGGATTTCGGGTCGCGCCTACCCGACACGGCCCGTCGGCAAGGCTGACTTCGATCAGAAGGTCGCGGTGGCGCCGATGTGGAAGCGGCCGGACTCGTCGGTCACGACATTCTCGGTGAAGACCGGGTAGCCGTAATCGAGGCGGAACTTGAACCAGTCGCTGTAGTTCCAGCGGAGGCCAACCCCGACCGATCCCAGTTGGGTTTCGCTGGGTTCGCCCGGCAGCAGGTCCACATTGCTGAGGGTCGCGGCATCGAAGAAGCCGAGGAAGCGGAGGCTGTCGGTCTCGTTCTCCCAATCGAAGATCCGGGAAAGGGCGAGTTCCGGGGTGTAGAGTTCAAAGGTTCCCCATGCTCCATTGTCCCCACGGGCGACGCGCTGATCGAAACCACGGACCGTGTCGTAGCCCCCTGCGCCGAGCTGTTCGGAGGGCTGCAGATTGCTGTCAGCCACCTGCCCCTGCACTTTGAAGCGCATCGACCAATCTTCGATGAGACGGCGCTGATGCTCGAAGCTCGCGATCGCGTAGAAGTATTCGGCGGTGGAGAGCGCCCGCGATTGCTGGAAGGTGAAGTCCGAATTGTGGTTGTTGAAGTCTCCCGGAGACCAGACCCCGCGGATGTCAAACTGGGAAACGCCGCGCTGGTGTTGGATGGTCTCGTTGTAACCGATGCTGAACTGGAAGATCTCCACCCGCGAACCGAAGAGCTGGACATTGCCGGCATTGGTGAAGTCCACGAATTCGAGGTTGTTGCCGTTCGACTTCCAATCGAACCCAAAGTCCATGTCCCGCTGGCGGTTGGCAGTACCATCGAGCGGGATCTGGTAGCGGCCGCTGAGCTGGATGTTGTCGCCATCCGAATCGAGGGTGTTGCCGCCGCCGACCGGGATCGGATCGGAATCAATGTCGACGTAGGACGCCAGTACCGAGAAGGAGTGACGCCACGGCAGGGCGTGGGTGTAGACGAGAGAGTTCGCCCGCACGTGTTCAAAGTCGAAGTCGCTGGTGAACTGATAGCTCAGGCTGCGGTTCGGACCGAAAGCGTCTCCCATGTTGAAACCGACGATAAAGCGGTCTTCGCCGAGGTAATCCACGCCGGAGTCTTCGTAGCCGGTGTAGAACCAGTTGGCGCGGGTCTGGTAGCTCTTCAGGATGATGTCGGTCGTGCCGAACTCATAACCGGGAGCATAGACCATGTCGACCTTGCGGTAGGGGCTGCGATTGATCCAGGACAGGTCGCGGAGCACTTCAGACGCGCGGATCACTTCGCCCTTCTTCACCCGCATCTGGCCACGGATGAATTCCTCCGTGTCGGCATCCACACCCTCCACCCGGACCCGGGCGAGCTCGGATTCGATCACGACGAGCTGGACCACGCCGGAGGTGATGTCTTGCTCGGGGATGAGCACGTCGACCACCGGACGGTCGCCGTCGCGGTAGGCGATGATGACGTCCTTTACCATCTGATCGAGCGAAGCCAGCGAGACCGGCTTGCCGATGTAGCTTTGGAGAACCAACCCAACCGGCTTGGGGAAATTTTCAAAGTCGTGCCAGATGCCTTCCACGCCCGGCCAGCCATCGGGACGCACGTCACCGGGGCGGGGCAGCAGCACCACGCCGAGGAGTTGGTTCACGAGATATTCATCCTGGGTCGACCCGCCGACACCATTCTTGCCAGAACCTTCGGGGAGGTGGAAGCGACCGAGCTGGTCGACTTGGAGAGGGCCTTCGCCACCGCCGGCATCGAGGACGGAACGCGTCTGTTGGACCTGCGATTGCACCGGGGTCGGGAGGACATCAACCAAGATCTCCGTTCCGTATTGGTCGGTCACGGTCTGCTGGGCCATCGCCACGGCTCCAAAGGAAGCGGCCGTCACGGCGCCGATTCCGGTCAAAATTCGTAGGATTCTCATCACGTTCAATCAGTCGCGGTCCAGGTACACCGCTCCACATCGTATTCGCTTAACACAGCCGAAAAGACTTGAAAACGCTTTTTTCAGATTTTTTTCGGCCCGGTGTCCTGCGATTTGTGGCCACGGGGATTCCGGTCGAATCTTTGGCTCCCCGATCCTGAGCTGAAATCATGCCCGCGCCAAGCCCCTTTTTCACCGATACCCACACCCACCTCGCCTCGTCCCGCTTCCGCGAGGACTTGGAGTCCGTGATCGGACGGGCCGCCGTGGCCGGGGTACGCCGGATGGTCAGCATTTCCTGTGACCTCGAGGACACGGCGTTCAACCTCTCCCTCGCCGCCTCGCACCCCGGAATTTCCGCCACCGCAGGCGTCCATCCCTGTTACGTCCACGAAATCGGCCCGGAAGACTGGCTCTCCCTGCTCCGAGAAATGGCCGGGCGCCCGGAAATCGTCGCCATCGGTGAGATCGGCTTGGATTATTTCCATCCTCCCGCAGATGGCAGCGAGGTGGAGGTGTGGCGGGCCCGCCAGCGGGAAGTGTTCGAAACGCTCCTGCAGCTTGCCCAGGACCTGGAAAAACCAGTTGTCGTCCACCAGCGGGAATGCGGCCCCGACGTGCTGGACGTCCTCGCCGGGTTTCCCAGGGTGCGAGCCGTGCTCCATTGCTTTACCGGAGGGCCTACGGAGGCCGAAACTGCCCTCGCCGCCGGCCATTGGCTCTCCTACACCGGGGTTTTGACGTATCCGAAGGCTCCCGAGGTCCGGGAGAGCGCCAAAATCACCCCTCTCGACCGACTCATGATCGAGACCGACGCACCCTACCTTGCCCCCGTGCCGCACCGTGGGAAGCGCTGCGAGCCCGGCTTTGTCGTTGAGACGGCGCGCGGGCTGGCGGAGATTCATGGCCTTTCGTTGGAAGAAACGGCGGCGCTCACCTCGGAGAATGCCGGGCGCTTTTTCGGCCTTCCCGCGGCCTTGCTGCCCCTCCCCGACGACGATCCCGCCCTTGCGCCCGGCTAGGATCTGTGTTTCCTGTCCCTTGGTTCCGTGAACCTTCCGCACAAATGTTCTCTAAAAACGACCATTCGGTGAGGGAAAAGAAGTTCCTCCCCTCACCGGCCAATCCCCAGCGTCGCCATCTTCATTCGACGGCGACACTGACCGACGACCACACGCTCTTCCTCCTCAACCAGCAGCGGGAACTCCGTTCAAAGGTGGAAAAGCGTTCGTGGTTCTCATGGATCTTCCGGCGCTGAGGCGCCGCCGAGGAGGTCCGTCAGATCCGACTCAGTGATGATCGCCACACCGAGTGTGGTGGCCTTGTCGTATTTGGACCCGCCACCTTCGCCAGCGAGGAGGTAGCTCGTGTTCTTGCTGACCGAGCCGCTTACCTTTCCCCCGGCAGCGAGGATTCGGGCGGCGATGTCATCGCGGGGAGCCGAGAGCGTGCCGGTGATGACAAAAGTCTTCCCCGCGAGCGGCTTGCCTACGCCTCCCCCGCCTTCATCGGGCTTGGGAGCGTAGTTGTCGGATTGCGGGTCGATTCCGAACTCCGCGAGGCGACTTAGCACCGCCGCGCCGGCCGGCGACTGGAAAAAGTCGAGAACGCTAGCCGCGACCACCGGTCCGACCTCGGAGGCGATTTCGTAGGGAGCGAGGACTTGGTTCTTTTCCTTGCTTTCACCCGTCTTCAGCGTGCGCAGTTCCGCAAGGATGGGCGAGGCGGACAGTTCGGAGAAGCTGCGATGGAGTCGGGAAAGCTCCCTCGCCGCCGACTCGCCGACCTGCGAAATGCCCATCGCGAAAAGCCACCGCGACAGCGGCAGTTCCTTCGCCGCCCGCTCACGGGCCTGCACGATCTTCGCGGCATTCTTCTCGCCGAAGATCCGCGGACTCTCTTCCGTACCGAGATTCAGCGTCGCCAAGGTGCCCTCCCCGATTTCGAAAAGGTCCAACGGCGACTGGATCAGCCCTCGTTCCACTAGCTTTTCCGCGACGGTGCTGCCGATGCCCTCGATATCGAGCGCTTTTCGGCTCACAAACTGCCGCGTCCGGCTCGCCACCTGGGCCGGGCACTCGAAATTGACGCAGAAATGGGTCGCGATGACTCGCTTTTCCGCCTTGGAGCCTGACTCGGTCTCGCGCCTTTCGATCGGTCCAGAGCAGACCGGACAGACGCCGCCGAGATGGGCGTGCATTGAAAAAGGCGTCGTCTCGCCGCACTTCGCCACCACCTTGATCACTTCCGGAATGATCTCACCCGCTTTCTGGATCAGGACCCGGTCACTCTTCGCGATGCCTTTTTCCTGGATGAACGACTCGTTGTGCAGCGTCGCGCGCCGCACCGTCGTCCCTGATACCAGCACGGGCTCCAGCTCTGCCACTGGCGTCAGTTTGCCTGTCCGCCCCACCTGCACCGTGATGTCGAGCAGGGTCGTCTCTTTCTGCTCCGGCGGATACTTGTAAGCTGCCGCCCAGCGCGGGGCGCGGCTCGTGAAACCGAGCTGCTGCTGGGCGTCGCGGTCGATGACCTTGATTACCGCCCCGTCGGTGCCGTAGGGCAGCGCATGCCGTGCCACATCCAGCTCGCGCACTTTCTGGAGGAGATCCTCCAGGGTCGCGGCCTGCGCCGGACGATTGAAAGGGATCCCGAGCCGCTCCAGCAGCTTGTGAAACTCCGTGATCGAGCCGATCTCCCCGCCCTCCACCAGTCCGAACCCATGCGCGATGAAATCCAGGGGCCTCGCCGCCACCTCGCGTGGATCGAGCAGTTTCAGCGTCCCGGCCGTCGCGTTGCGGGGATTTGCGAAGGTCGGCAGCCCCGCCTCGTCGCGCTCCTCGTTCATCTTGGCGAAAGCCTCGCCCGGCATGAAGATCTCGCCCCGCACCTCAAGCGTCGCGGGCAGGCCCTCCACCGCGGGTAGGTTCAGCGGGATCGTAGGGATCGTGCGGACGTTCGCAGTGATCACGTCACCGGTCGTGCCGTCCCCCCGGGTCGCCGCGTAGTCGAGCTTGCCACCGCGATACATCAGCGAGACCGCCACGCCGTCGATCTTCGGTTCCACGATCACCGGGATCTTCTCGACCCCGAGGCCGCGCTGGAGACGTCGGTAAAAATCGACCAGCTCCTGCTCCTTCGGCGGGCGGACTCCGGTCTTGGCCTCGATCTTGTCGAGTTCTTCCGAGGGGATCTCGAAAAGGTCGTCGATGCTCAGCATCGGCAGCGGGTGCCGGATCTGCTCGAAACCCTCGCTCGGCTTGCCCCCGACCCGGCGCGTCGGGCTGTTCGGATCGGCGAAGAGCGGGTAACCCGCCTCTAGCGCCTCCAGTTGGCGGTAGAGGGCATCATATTCCGCATCCGTGATTTCCGGCTGCGCATCGTTGTAATAGAGCTGGTTGTGCCGCTCGATCTCCGCGATGAGCCGGGCGATTTCCGCCTGGGGATCGGCTGGGTCCATCCTCACAGCTCCGCTTGCCTCAGTCTCCGTTGCGATCGTGGTTGCGCTCGACCTGCTTCGCCACTTCCTCCTCCAGCCGCTCGGCCAGCCATTGTTTGATCATGCTCTGGTAGTTCAGGTAGCGGTGCCGGGCGAGGCGCTTGATCCGGTTCAGCATCTGCGGGTCGAAACGCAGGGTGATGGTGGTCGATTCGCGCACCGTCTGACGTTGGATCGCCGCGTTCATCAGGCGCGGGTCGAGGCTGTGGACCGCCCAAAAGGCGGCCTCTTCCTTTTCATCCTCGAATTCAGGGATCTGGCTCCAGCGGTCGACGGTTTTCACAGGCAGGCTCGGGTCGGGTCGCCCGAACCTAACAGGGTCGGGTCGGGGACACAACCCTCTTCGGTCCGCATTTTTCCCTTGCGACCTCGCGGCCGGAGATTTCTCATGCGCGCATGCATCGCACCCTTGTTTTCCTCGCCGGTCTCCTTGTCACGGGCACCCTGCTCAGTTCCTGTGCCTCGACCCAGTCGGGCGGACTTGATTCCTCCGGCTACTCGGCCCCTGAAAAGGTCTCGACCGTCGACGCCACCGACCGCCTCCTCAGCACCCACAAGGACCTCCGTTACTGACCGGCGGACGCTTTTGCTTCCCATCCGTCGCGGGTTCTGGTAATCAAGAACCTGGAAGGCAGGTCCATGGAGAAGCACAGCATCGTCGAATCCGTCCTCGACAACCTGCCCGTCGCCGTCTTCGCGAAAGACGCGACCGACCAGTTCCGCTTCGTGCTGTGGAACAAAAAGCAGGAAGAGGTCACCACCCTGCGCGCCGAGAAGGCTCTGGGTAAGAACGACTACGATCTCTTTTCCCAGGAATCGGCGGATTATTTCCGTAGCGTCGACAAGGCGGTGATCAAGCGGGGTAGCCTGATGAAGGTGCCCGAGGAGATCATCGAGACCAAGAACGGCCGCGAGGTGCACCTCCGCACCGTCAAGATCCCCGTGCACGATCACGAGACCGGCCGGCTCCTCGTCGTCGGCATCAGCGAGGACATCACCGAGCAGGTCAAATCGCGCGAGCAGCTCGAACGGCTCAATCGCCACCTCGTCGAGGCGAACGAGGAACTGCAGCAGACCCAAATGCAGCTGATCCAGGCCGAAAAGCTCGAGTCCATCGGCCGCCTCGCCGCCGGAGTCGCCCACGAGGTGAAAAACCCCCTCGCCCTGTTGTTGCTGGGAGTCGATTACCTCTCCACCGGCATCGACCCGGACGATCCGAACCTGCCCGACATCCTCAAACAGATGCGCGACGCCGTCGACCGGGCCGACCGTATCGTGCGCGGGTTGGTCGATTTTTCCTCGCAGCGTTCCCTCACCCGCGAGCCCATGCAGCTCCAGCGCATCATCGACGAGGTGCTGCTGCTGGTGAAACACGAGCTGACCCGGGCCAATGTGAAGGTCAGCGTGCGCATCGAGAAAGACCTGCCCCACGTCTACCTCGACCTCGCCAAGTTTGAACAGGTCCTCATCAATCTCATCATCAACGCCGTCCACGCCATGGCCGACTGCGGCACCCGCACACTGAAGATCCGCGGGCGGGCCGAGCGGCTCGAAGATGTCGTGAAAAACGAGGGTGCCAGAAAGCGCGAGGTCTTCCGCAGCGGCGACCGTGTCGTCATCCTCGAGCTGATCGACAGCGGCTCGGGCATCGCGCCGGCGAATGCCGGACGGCTCTTCGACCCCTTCTTCACCACCAAGGCCACCGGCAAGGGCACCGGGCTCGGCCTCTCCGTGGCGCGGCGCATCGTCGAGCTCCATGGCGGCGAGCTGACCCTCGGAAACCGCGGCAAGGAACCCGGCGCGGTCGCCCGCCTCATCCTGCCGACCAAGCTTGAGACCGGCAAGGTGTCCACCGCGTCGAGCGCGGGAAAAGCCGCCGAGCCCTTGAAAAAGATTGACGCCGACGGCCGTTCTCCCTCATCCTGATTCCGTCGTTCGCACCTTTTCCCTCCCCTTCCAGGCCATGGCACGCAAACTCCTCCTGATCGACGACGAAGCCGGGTTCACCCAGCTCCTCAAAATGAACCTCGAGCGCAGCGGCGCCTTCGAGGTGCGGATCGAAAACGACTCCACCCAGGCCATCGCGGCCGCCCGCGAGTTCAGGCCCGACGCCATCCTCCTCGATGTCGTCATGCCCGGCATGGATGGCGGCGATGTCCAGGCCCAGCTCCAGGCCGATCCCGGCCTCGCCCGCATTCCCGTCGTCATGCTGACCGCCTTGGTCGACTCCACCGAGCTCTCCGAGGGCGCCGTCGCCCAGGCTGGCTCGCAGATGGTCCTGCCAAAGCCGGTCAATCTCCAGCTCCTCCTCCGCGTCCTCGAGGAGATCCTCGCGACGGCTTGACCTCGCGCGGCCTTGGGTGACTATGGCGGCGAATGACCGTCCGCACCCGTTTTGCCCCCTCCCCGACCGGCTTCCTCCACATCGGCGGCGCCCGCACCGCTCTCTACAATTGGCTTTTCGCCCGCAGCCAGGGCGGCACCTTCCTCCTCCGCGTCGAGGATACCGATGCCGAGCGCAGCACCGAGGACTCCATTCGCGTCATCCTCGACGGTCTGAAATGGCTCGGACTCGATTGGGACGAAGGCCCCGGCGTCGGCGGCCCGCACGGCCCCTACTTCCAGAGCCAGCGCGTCGAGCTCTACGACCGCTATTTGGAAAAGCTGCAGGATGCCGGGGCCGTTTACGAGGACGAGGGTGCCATCCGCTTCCGTGTGCCCGACCGGACCATCACCGTCCACGACGCCGTTTGCGGCGAGGTCTCCGTAAACCTGCGCGAGGCCGGCTCGCGCCGCTACGACGCCGACCTAAAGCGCGAGGTCGAGGCCAATCCCGACATCGTCATTCGCCGGCCGAACGGCGGTTACATCTTCCATTTCGTCAACGTCGTCGACGACATCGAGATGGCCGTCACCCACGTCATCCGCGGCGAGGACCACCTCTCCAACACACCGAAGCACCTCGCCCTCTTCGAGGCCCTCGGGGCCACGCCGCCCGTTTTCGCCCACATCCCGCTGAACCTCAACCCCAGCGGCACCAAGATGAGCAAACGCGACCAGGGAGCCCTGATCCACGAGTATCAGGAAAACGGCTTCCTCCCCGCCGGGGTCAATAACTACATGGCCATGCTCGGTTGGTCCTCGAAGGACGACCAGGAGATCTTCACCATCGACGAACTCACTCGCCGCTTCGACCTGAGCGGGATCAACAGCTCGAACTCGAAGTTCGACTACGAGAAGTGCCGCTGGGTCAATGCCGAGCACCTCAAGCGCCTCGGGCCCGCCGACCTCGCCACCGCCGCCGCGCCCTTCCTCGCCAAAGCCGGCATCGACCCCGCCGATCCGCGCGTGCCCGATGCCCTCGGGCTCGCCCGCGAGCGGGTCCAGGTCCTCGGCGAGATCCCCGGCATCATCGGCACCGTCTTCGCCGACACCGCCACCTACGACCCCGAGGCCGTCGCCAAGGTCACTGCCAAAGCCGACCTCGCCGCCACCCTTGAGGCCCTTTCCGCCGCCTTCGCCACCGTCGAGCCGTGGCACGACGACGCCATCAAAGCCGCCATCACCGCCGCCGCCGAGGGCCTCGGCGTCAAGATGGGCGCCCTCATGCTGCCCAGCCGCGTCGCCATCACCGGGGCCGCCTCCGGCGCCGACCTCGTCCCCATCATCCGCCTCATCGGCAAAGAGGGAGCCTTGCGCCGCCTCGCCGCCTTCCGCGCCAGCCTCGCCTGAGCCTCGCCGCCCGCATACGAGGTCGCGCCCATTTTTGCATTTTCAAAAGACGGCGCCCTTGCTAGGGTCGCCCCTCGCCTTTTCCACCCCTCCCATGAGCCAGAACATCGAATCGCTCCAGAAAGAAGACCGCATCTTCCCGCCCTCCGCCGCCTTTTCCGCAAAGTCCCACGTCGGCTCCATGGAGGAATACGAGGCCCTCTACCGCCGCTCCATCGACGATCCCGAGGGCTGGTGGGCCGAGCGCGCCGCCACCCTCCAATGGCAGCGGCCCTGGGATCAGGTGCTCGACTGGAGCGACGCCCCCTTCGCCAAATGGTTCACCGGCGGCAAGATCAACGCCGCTGAAAACTGCCTCGACCGCCACGTCGCCGCCGGCAAGGGTGACCAGGTCGCCATCCACTGGGTCGGCGAGCCCGGCGACACCCGCGACCTCACCTACGCCCAGCTCCTCGCCGACACCTGCCGCTTCGCCAACGCCCTCAAAGCCCAGGGCATCCAGCCCGGCGACCGCGTCCTCATCTACATGCCCATGGTGCCCGAGGCCGCCGTCGCCATGCTTGCCTGCGCCCGCATCGGCGCCGTCCACTCCGTCGTCTTCGGCGGATTCTCCGCCACCTCCATCAAAGACCGCCTCGAGGATTCCGAGGCCACCGCCATCATCACCGCCGACGGCGGCTGGCGCCGGGGCTCCATCGTCCCTCTCAAAGCCAACGTCGACGATGCCCTCGCCGCCTACGGCGGGGTCAAGACCGTCTTTGTCCTGAAACGCACCGGCAACGACGTCGCCATGCACGAGGGCCGCGACCTCTGGTGGCACGATGCCATCGCCGGCGTCTCCGACCAGTGCCCCGCCGAGGCCTTCGACGCCGAGCATCCCCTCTTCATCCTCTACACCTCCGGCTCCACCGGAAAACCCAAGGGCATCCTCCACACCACCGGCGGCTACCTGACCGGCACCTCCTCCACCTTCCACTACATCTTCGACTACCAGCCCGGGGATGTTTACTGGTGCACCGCCGACGTCGGCTGGATCACCGGCCACAGTTACATCGTCTACGGCCCCATGGCCTGCGGTGCCACCCAGGTCATGTACGAGGGCGCGCCCAACGCCCCCGACTGGGGCCGCTTCTGGAAGATCATTCAGGACTACCGGGTCAGCATCTTCTACACCGCACCCACCGCCATTCGCGCCTTCATCAAAGCCGGCGACGAGTTTGTCGACCCCTACGACCTCTCCTCCCTCCGCCTCCTCGGCTCCGTCGGCGAGCCTATCAATCCCGAAGCCTGGATGTGGTATTACCAGAAGATCGGCGGCAGCCGCTGCCCCATCGTCGACACCTGGTGGCAGACCGAGACCGGCGCCATCATGATCTCTCCCCTGCCCGGTGCCACCCCCATCGTGCCCGGCACCGCCACCCGGCCCTTCTTCGGCATCGACGCCGCCATCCTCGATGAGTCGGGCAATCCCTGCGGTCCCAACGAGGGCGGCAAACTCGTCATCCGCAAACCCTGGCCCAGCATGCTGCGCACGATTTACAAGGATCCGCAGCGCTACAAGGACACCTATTGGAGCGAATACGAGGGCATCTACCTAGCCGGCGACGGCGCCCGCACCGATGATCACGGCTATTACTGGATCGTCGGCCGACTCGACGACGTCCTCAATGTCTCCGGCCACCGTCTCGGCACCGCCGAGGTCGAGAGCGCCCTCGTTTCCCACCCCGCCGTCGCCGAAGCCGCCGTCGTCGGACGCCCCCACGAGATCAAAGGCCAGGCCGTCGTCGCCTTCGTCACCCTCAAAGAGCACGCCGTCCACGGCCCCGAGCTCGCCAAAGAGCTCCAGAACCACGTCGGCCACGAGATCGGCGCCATCGCCAAGCCGGATGACATCCGCTTCACCCAGACCCTGCCCAAAACCCGCAGCGGCAAGATCATGCGCCGTCTGCTCAAAGAGATCGTCGCCGGCGGCGAGGTGAAGGGCGATACCTCCACGCTCGAAGACTTCAACGTCGTGGCCAGTTTGCAGAAGGAGGATTGAGGCGCGCGGGGCGCGCTGTTCTTGGAGCGTGGTCCCCACCGGACTGCCCGACCAAGGAGATCCCGCCCCCCAATGCCTGCTTGACGAATCGCGCGGGTGCCCCTAAAGTTCCCGCCTTCCGCCCCGGCCTGTCCGGCGGTGAAGAACCCCCGACCACACCAGCGAACCCACCCCACCCACCCGCGATGCCCGAAGTTGATATTAAGAAAGGCGAGCCGATCGATCGTGCTCTCAAGCGTCTCAAGAGCAAACTGGAGACGGAAGGGATCATGGACGAAATGCGCCGCCTCCGCTCCTTCGAGACGCCTGCGCAAAAGACGAAGCGCAAAGCCCGCGCCAACGCGAAGCGCAACAAAAACAAGTTCCGCTTCACCCTCCGCAATACGGGCAATGCCCCTGCGGCGGCTGAAGAGGCCTGATTTGGGTCAACCCACCCCGGGGTTCGAGTTTTTGGTGTGAAAAGGCTGCCGGCAACGGCGGCCTTTTTTGTGGTCCGGGCCGGACCTTGGTTTCAGAGGGGCTGACCGGCGACGATGCCGGCGACGAGCAGGCCCATGGCGTGATCCTTCAGAAAGGCGCGGGCGGAGCGGGCGACGGCGTCGACCTCCTCGAACTGGTGGTGGAAGACGATCATGCGGAAGGGCCCGAGGAGGAGGATGAGGAGGTTCCCCCCGTCGTAGCCGAAGGAGAGCTGGTCGGGGGCGCGTTTTTCCTGATCGAAGTAGTAGGCGATGTCGTCGAGGGTGGAGACGAGCTCGATGGCCTGGGCCTCGAGGTAGGGCGAGTCGTGGTAGAGCAGCTCTTTCTCGCGGACGAGGAGGATGCCGTAGACGGATCCGGCCTGGCGGAGGGCGTCGAGGGCGAGGGTGAGATTCTCCGGTCTCATGTGTTGATGAAGTCGCGGATGGACTGGACGAAGTCGCGCACGGGCATGCGACGGTTGACGATGGCGCCGGCGACGTCGGGATTCTGCGGATTGGAGTTGGGGTCGAAGCAGAAGCCGGCTGTCTCGTCGCCCTCGTAGAAGACGGCGTGGGCGACGGCGCTCATCTCGAGCCGCTCGCCGACGAGGAGGGCGCACTCCTGGAGGACCATGAGGTTCTCGGCGAATCGGGCGGTGTCTTCGGGGCCGGTGCGGCCTTTGGCGGAGCCACGGCTGGCCCAGAAGAAGCGGGGCTTTTTGGCGCGGAGGGCCTCGGCGAGGGCTTCGTTGAGGGGCGGGTTGCTGGTGTCCATGGCTGGCGCGTGGCGGGACGATACTTCGCGAATGCGAAAAGTCGAGGTCGGGGCGTGTTTGGTGAATCATTGGGCTTCCCGACGGGCGGATGGGGTGTAGGTTGCCGACGAGATGACGCTCGCGAACAAAATCACGGTGACCCGGTTTCTAATGATCCCGGTGTTTGTCGTGTTCGCGGCCTATTACAGCAAGAGCATCGACGAGGGGGCGGAGAACGTGACCTACCGGATCCTGGCGCTCATGGTGTATGCGCTGGCGTCGCTGAGCGATGCGGTGGACGGCTACATCGCGCGGAATTTCAACCAAAGCACGGCGCTGGGCCGGGTGCTGGACCCGGTGTCGGACAAGCTGTTGCTGCTGTCGGGGGTGGTGACGCTGAGTTTCACGAACTGGCACGCGGGCTTGCCGATCTGGTTCGCGGTGCTGGTGATCGCGCGCGACCTGATCATCACCTCGGGGGTGGTGGTGATCCATTTCATCGCGGGAAAGGTGCAGGTGCAGCCTTTCAAGACGAGCAAGGTGTGTACGTTCCTGCAATTGAGCTGTGTGTGCTGGGTGCTGGTGGATTTCTGGAGTGTGGGCTCGCGGCCGCTGCCATTGGATGTGCTGATCGGTATCACGGCGGCGCTGACGGTGGTGACGGGCGTGCAATATGTGCGCGAGGGCATCCGCCAACTGCGCGAAGCGGGCCACACCCACCCTGCTCCCCGATCTGAATCATGAGTCGTTCCGTCCTCCCCCGTGTGGCCATCGTCGGCCGCCCCAACGTCGGCAAGTCCGCCATTTTCAACCGCCTGGCGGGTCGCCGCATCGCGATCGTGCACGACGAGCCGGGAGTGACGCGCGACCGGATCGCGGTGGAGGTGAAGAAGGCGCGGGTGCCCTACGAGCTGACGGATACGGGGGGCATCGGCGCGGTGCTGGACGATGGATTCGCGGACCAGGTGCGGGCGGAGGCGGAGATCGCGATCGCGGCGTCGGATCTGATCCTGTTCGCGGTGGATGCGCGCGAGGGCCTGCATCCGGTGGACGGTGAGATCGCGCGCCTGCTGCGCCTCAGTGCGGCGCAGGTTTTCCTGCTGGTGAACAAGGTGGACACGGCGAAGACGGATCCGGCGACGGGCGAGTTCGCGAGGCTCGGTTTCGCGACGCAGATCGATGTATCGGCGGCGCACGGGCGGAATTTCGCGGAGCTGGAGGATGCGATCGCGGCGGAGCTGGCCCGCTTCGCGACGCGCGCGGCGGAGGACGAGGCGGCGACGGCCCCGGATCCGGTGAAGATCGCGATCGTGGGCCGGCCGAACGTGGGCAAGTCGTCGCTGGTGAACGCGCTGCTGAACGACCACCGTGCGATCGTCTCGGATGTGGCGGGCACGACCCGCGATGCGCTGGACGTGCCCTACTCGCGCAACGGGAAGGATTACCTGCTGATCGACACGGCGGGCATCCGCAAAAAGACGCGGCGCGATACCTCGGTGGAGGTGTTTTCAGTGATGCGCTCGGAGCGCTCGATCCGTCGGGCGGATCTGTGCCTGCTGGTGATCGATGCCTCGTCGGGGGTGACGACGCAGGACCGCCGCATCGCGAAGATGGTGATCGACGAGAACAAACCCTGCATCGTGGTGCTGAACAAGTTCGACCTCTACCACCCGGATGCGCACTACCGCGACCGGATCGAGCAGTTCCGGGAGGAGCTGGGCGACGACCTCTTTTTCCTGCCCTACGCGCCGAAGGTGGCGATCTCGGCGAAGCAGCGCGATCACCTCGGCAAGATCTTTGAGTCGGTGGAGACGGTGGTGGCGGCCTCGGCCGAGCCGATCCCGACGGGCGCGCTGAATCGACTGCTCCAGACCTCAATCGAGCGCAATCCCCCGCCGGTGAAGCAGAGCAAGCGCCTGAAGCTGCTCTATGCGACCCAACGCCGCGAGGACGAACCGCGCCCGGTGCCGGTGCCGGAGTATCTGCTCTTCGTGAACCACGCGGAGCTGATGACGCGGACCTACGAGCGTTTCCTGGAGAACCAGATCCGCAAGGAATACCCGATGGAGGGGCTGCCTTTTGTCTTCGAAGTGAAGTCGCGGGTGTCCGAGCAGAAGCCGGTCCGGGACCGCAAGGCCCAAGCGGCGAAAAAGGCGGGCGCCAAGGCGGATTTGCTGGAGGGTGCCAGGCCGGCCCGCAAATCGGCACCGAAAAAGAAACTAGCCCCATCCAAGACGGCACCAGTCGCGAAACGCGGCGGTGCGATCGCGAAACGAGCGCTGAAGAAGGGCCGTCCGGCGCCCGGAAAAGGCGCTCCGGCATCGGGCCGCCGCCGCTCGGGGAAATGAGGGGGGCGGGGCCGGCTCAGCGCGAGCGGATCTCTTCGATCTCCTCGGGTGACGCGGGCAGGACGTTCATCTTGGCGCCGTCGGGGACCTCGACTTGGGGATTCTCCTCGTAGAGGTAGGACTCCATGATCATGTAGACCTTGCCCCGTTCGTTGGGCCGGTAAGTGCGGGCCCCGAAAGCGCGGGTGATCTTGATGGGCTCCTTGCCGGTCTCGATCTCGAGCACGAATTGCTGCTGGCCGGAGAGGCCGAAGGTGGGGTCGACCTTGCGCATCTCGGTCTGGATCTCGACGAGGGGGCGGAAGAGCTCCTGATACGGTACCTTGCCCTCCTTGATCTGGGGCGGGGAAACGCGGGGCACCTCGAGGTCGACGAAGATGTTGAGCGAGCCGCGGGGCTGGTTGGCGACGAGATCGGGATTGGCGGCGACGAGTTCCGGGTTGTGCGGGACCTCGAGAAAGCCGTCGTTGTCGACGACGAGGACGAGGGGCTTGTCCTTGATGTCGAGGAAGAGTTTGATGTCTTTCGGCTGGACGTTGGCGTTGCGGCTCTGAATGCGGAGTTTGTAGCTCTCGGCATCGGACTTGGCCCGCGCGTCGCTCTGGGCGATGCGGAGGAGCTGGGTGTAGGGCAAGCGCGCGAGATCCCCGGCGGCAAGTGGTCGCCCCGAAAGGGTCTCGGCCGGCTCGACGGCGGGCTTATCGTTCGCGACCTCCTGTCCGTGCAAGGGGTCGGCCCCTGGTAAAAGACAGAGACCGAGGAGGGACGCGAAAATGAATCGTGGCAGGCAGTTCATCGGCAGCGCTGCGAACCTTAGCGAAAGCCGACGCGCTTGGCAACTCAACTCTCCCCGCCCCCGCTCTCCGCGAATCGGGCGGCCCAGAACATCCGCAGCCCTTCGGCACACATGGCCGAGCCGTTGATCTTTTCCAGATCGGGCCAAAGGGCGGACGGCATGCGGAGCCGGTAGGCCTGCTCGAGCTGGAAGGCCTCGTAGGCGAGTTCGAGCGCCTCGCCCTCGTAGCCCTCGAGCAGACGCTGGCGGACGAACTCTGCATTCAGCTCGACGGCGTCGCGGTAGGCGGCGAGGTGGGCGAGCGGATCGGGCACCGGTCCGTAGTGGGTGAGATGGAGCTGTCCTGGATCGAGGGCGGCGAGCCGTTCGATGCTGGCGAGGGTGTGCTCGAGGTGGAACTGGGGCGGAGCCGAGGTGACGGAGAGGAAATCGCTACCGGGCAGGCGGGCCCCGGCGGCATCCCCGGCGAAGACGATGTCGCCGATCTGAAAGGCGTGGTGGTGAAAGGCGTGGCCGGGAGTTTCAATGGCGCGGACACTCCATCCCGCGACCTCGACACTGTCGCCATCGTTCAAGGGCCGCACCAGCTCGGCGGCGGAGGCGATCATGCCGCCCCAGAGGCGGTCAAAGCGGTCGCCGTAGACACCTCGGGCGCTCTCGACGAGGCGGGTCGGGTCGATCAGGTGCCGCGCCCCGCGGGAGTGCACGTAGACGGGCACCCCGACGGCGGCGAAGCTGCCAGCGGCTCCGGCATGGTCGAGGTGGACGTGGGTGACGAAGAGACCCCGCAACTCCCGGGCCGGAACGCCGAGTTCTGCAAGCTTTTCAAAGAGGGTCTCCCGGGTCGACTCGGGGCCGCATTCGATCAGGATCGCCCCCTCCGGACCGCGCAACAGGAAGGCGGCGATCCCGTGCCGGACCCCTTGAAACTCCAGATCGATCGTCTCCACCGTCATTTTTCGCCATACTCCGCGATTCCGGCAATCCGGCCAACTCAAACTTGCCGTAATACCGCGGTCTGCCTAAGTTCCGCCAGCCATGAGCGCCGAAACCCTCACCTCCATCCCCACCGAGCACGATGACCCGCTCAACCACCGCATCCTCTCCGTGTCGGAGGATCTGGTGGAGGGCTTTCAGCGTTATCCTTTCCAATACATCGCCGAGAAGTCCGGGGTGCCGCTGGAGTCGGTGATCGAGCGGATCCGGGCGATGCTGGACGCGGGGGTGATCCGCCGGGTCCGCCAGACCCTGCTGGCGACGAAGCTGGCCCACGGCGCGCTCTGCGCCTGGAAGGTCGATGCGAACAAGCTCGATGCGACCTTCGACTTCATGTTCCGCGAGGATCCCTTTTCCGGCCACGTCGTGACCCGCTCGACGGACCGCGAGATCTCGGGCAGCGATTACAAGCTCTGGACGACGCTGAAGGTGCCGCAGGGCGAATCGCTCGAGGAACACGCCGAGGTGCTGCGCCGCATCACGGGCGCCCACGAGTTCGTGCTGATGCCGGCGAACGGCATTTTTGCCCTGGGGGTCGGCCACGTGCGCCGGAAGTCGATGGAGCCGGGCGCACGCTCCGACGAACCTGCGGAAATGACGACGACGAATCCGGTCGAACTCAACGCCGAGGAGTGGGAGGTGCTGCTGGCGATCAAAGAGGAACTGAAGACCGAAGAAGTCTGCGAGGATCCTTGGGGTCCCCGCGCCGATGCGATCGGGATGGATCGCGAGAAATTCTATCGCATCGCGGAAGTCCTTGACCAGAAGAAGGCAATCGGGCGTTTCTCGACCTTCCTGGAGCACGTGAAACCAAGCTCTTCGGGCCAGCGGGTGACCCGTTTCAACGCCCTCTTCCACTGGAAAGTCCCCGAGGGCATGCAGGCCAAGGCGGGGTCCGAAGTGGGTAGGCACATGATCATGACCCACTGCTACTGGCGCGAGGGCGGCCCGCGCTTCGGCGGGGTCAACATCATGGGCGTGGTCCACGGCACCGAACGCGAGCGGGTGCTGGAGCACAAGGCGGCGATCGACGCCCACCTCGCCGAGGTCGGCATCCCCCTGCTCTACACGAATGTTTTCTGGGGTGGCCGCAGCGAGATCAAACCCTCTGAGATTTCCCCGAAGGTCTACCGCGAATTCCACGAGAAGTGGAAAGGCAAGGAAGCGGTGCTTTGATCCTCTCCCGCTGAATGAACATCCGCCAAGTCGCCGCCCTCGCCCGTCTCGAGCTCTCTGATGAGGAGGCGGCACGTTACCAGATCCAGGTCGGGCAGATCCTGCACTACGTCGAGCAGCTCAAGGCCATCGACGTCTCGGGCATCGAACCGACCGCCCACGCGGCGGCCCAGTACGATGTGGTGCGCGAGGATGTTGCCTCCGCTCCGGGCCTGACCCACGAGGAGGCACTCGCCAACGCCCCGGCGGTGTCGCAGGATCAATTCCGCCTGCCCAAGGTGGTGGAGTGAAGCCACCACCCGACCCTCTTTTGTCTCCCACCCGACCCTCTTCACTCCCGTGAACGTCTCCGATTGCACCCTTTCCAGCCTGCGGGCCGCCTACGCTTCGGGCGAACTGACCCCGGCCGACGCCATCCGCGCACTTGCGGCCGAGATCGAGGCGCGCGACCCCGCGATCGGAGGATACCTGAGCCACGACCTCGATCTGGCGCTCGCAGATGCGGAGCAGGCCGATCTTTCCAAACCGCTCGGAGGAGTGCCGATCGCAATCAAGGACCTGATCAATGTAAAGGGGCACCCCTGCTCCTGCGCCTCGAAGATCCTCCATGGCAAGTACACCTCGCCCTACGACGCGACCGTGATCCGCAAGCTGCGCGAGGCGGGCGCGATCCCCTTCGGCCGGACGAACATGGACGAGTTCGCGATGGGATCCTCGAACGAGAACTCGGCGATCCAACTCTGCCGCAATCCCCACGACCTCGATCGCATCCCGGGCGGATCCTCGGGAGGTTCGGCCGCGGTCGTGGCGGCCGGCACCGCCATCGCCGCGCTGGGCACCGACACGGGCGGCTCGATCCGGCAACCCGCCTCGCATTGCGGCATCGTCGGTCTGAAACCCTCCTACGGCCGCGTCTCACGCTATGGGCTGGTCGCCTTTGCCTCCTCCCTCGATCAATGCGGCCCGATGACCAAAACCGTCGCTGACGCCGCCGCGCTGCTCGAGGTGATGGCCGGGGCCTGTGATCGCGATTCGACCTGCCTCGACGCGCCGGTGCCATCCTACACGGCCGAGTTGGGCAAAGACATCAAGGGTTTGCGGATCGGCTTGCCGGCGGAGTACTTCGCTGAGGGCCTCGACCCCGCCGTGCGCGGACAGGTCGAGGGCGCAGTGAAGCAGCTCGAATCGCTCGGCGCGGAGATCGTGCCGCTCTCCCTGCCGAACACGAGCCACGCGGTCGCGACCTACTACATCATCGCGA
Source organism: Verrucomicrobiales bacterium (assembly GCA_041917795.1). Classification (GTDB taxonomy): domain Bacteria; phylum Verrucomicrobiota; class Verrucomicrobiia; order Verrucomicrobiales; family DEV007; genus Arctic95D-9. Next base: position 62,569 of record JAYRWX010000027.1, on the reverse strand, counting down.
CGGCCGAGGCCTCGTCGAACCTCGCACGCTTCGACGGCGTGCGCTACGGGCACCGTTCCGACCAGGGCGGCGACCTGATCGGGATGTATGGGAAGACCCGCGACGAAGGTTTCGGCGAGGAGGTGAAACGCCGCATCATTCTCGGCACCTACGTGCTGAGCTCGGGCTACTACGATGCCTACTACTTGCGCGCCCAGAAGGTCCGCACGCTGATCCGCCGCGACTTCGAACAGGCTTTTGAAAAGGTCGACCTGATCGCCTCGCCCGTATCGCCGGTGCCGCCTTTCCGTCTCGGGGAAAAACACAGCGATCCGCTGGCCATGTATCTGGCCGACATCTACACCATTTCCGCGAACCTCGCGGGCATCTGCGGCATCTCGGTGCCCTGCGGAACGGTGCCGGTCGATGGCAAGGACCTGCCGGTGGGCCTGCAACTGCTCGGCAAACCCTTTGGCGAAGCGGAACTGATCCGCGCGGCCCATGCCTACGAGTCCGCGAGGGACGCCCGATGACCCTCTGCCTCGACCTCTCGGAGTGGAAATTCGCCCGTTCCGGAGCGTTGAATTGGCTGGCATCGCGCCTTGATTTGATCCTGGGGCATCATGCAGCTCTGACGAACTGGGAACGGGTGGTGATCCTGGTCGATCCGGCCCGACCGCTCGATGCGGGAAGCGCGGCGCAGGTGATGCCACTGCCTCCCTGCGTCGGTCGGCGACCCTGGCGCGATCTGCGCGAGGCGCTCTTGGAAGCGACCGGATCCGAGGGACTGATCTTGCTCCAAGGTGATTCGCTCTGGCTCGATTCCTCAAGTCTCGCCTTCGCCACTGCGGCGAGGGATGGTGGCAAACGCGGCGGTCTCTTTTCCCGCCAGCCCGGCCATGAGTTCCTTTACTTCCGTGACGCGGAGGCCCTGCGCGAGATCCCCGATCAGGTCACAACGCCTTTCTTCTATGCCAAATCGAAGCTCGCGGCCGCTTCGGAGTGGGCCGGGGAGCGATCCCAGCCCGCCGGACTCGCCTTTTTGAAACTGAGCGAAGCGACCGGGCGTGATGCCTTTGCGGAGGCCATCGCCGGAACGATCGATCCGGCCGACGTCGGTGAGAGCGATTACGAATGGTTCAAGGTCGCGAACCTGAGCCACCTGAGATCAGTCATCGCGAGGATCGATCAATTCCGCCCGCTCGAAAACCTGCGAGTCCTCGAAATCGCCGCATCGACCGAGCAATCGACGATCCCCCGCCTGCTGCTCGACGAGTATGGCGTGCAAAGCTACGTCGGGGTCAACATCGAGCCCTTCGTCTACGACGCCCCTTCGGATCAGGTGAAGCTGGTCTGCTCGGACATCCACAAAGTCGATTTCGAGGCGGGCGCTTTTGACCTTGTCTTCAGCATCGCCGCCTGGGAGCACCTGCCCGATCCCGGGGCGATCTTCGCGAAAGTGTCCACCTGGCTCGCGGGTGGCGGCATCCACTACGGCATCTTCTATGGCTGGAGCGGTCCGAAAGGTCATCACCTGATCTCGCGCCTGCCGCTCGCCGATCGCACGCCGGATTACGCCCAGTTTCTCCATAATCGGGCTTCGCTGGAGCAATATTTCGCCAGCCTCGCCGGAGTTGATGCCGCGACCGCGGCCAACGCCGCGGCCCGGGTCTTCGAGGGCAATTACATCAACCGCGCCCACTCCACCGACTTCCTGCGCTGGATCGAAGCCTCGGGGTTGGAAACCCTCTACCTCGACGGGCGCTCGAACGGGCGTTTCATCCGCGGCTCCAAAGAGGCGGCGGAGAAGTCAGGTCGTTCGCGGGCCGAACACAGCGCCCAGGGCCTCGAGTTCGTGCTGAGGAAGTCGGACTACCATCTCGCCCATCTTCTCCGGAAACCGGTCGATCCCCCGCTGGCCCGGCTGCGGAGTATGGTGCGGCGAGTGCTGGCACGGCTGTCGGGACGCAGCGGACGGCGATGATTTTGGCGAAAGCGTTAGTCGAATTTGATTGAATGGACACGCAAAAGTCTTCAAGCTCCCCCACGCCCCGCATGAATCCCATCCGCATCTCCCTACTGCTGGTTCCCTGCCTGTTCGTGGCCTCCCTCGCCGCGCAGGATGAGGAACTCCCCGCCCTCGCCGCCGTCGCCGAGAAGTTCGTGAAGTCCTACAACGACAAGGACCTCGACGCGATCATGACGCTCTACACCGAGCAAGCCGAGTTCGCCGACGAGAACGACGCGGTCTATGCCGCCGGACTCGAACAAATCCGCGGAGTCTTCGATGACTCCTTTCGCGAAATGCCGGATCGTAAGATCGCGCTCGACGTGCTCTCGGTGCGTCCGCTCAGCCAGAACGTGATGGTCGAGGAGGGCATCGCCCGCTTCTCCGGCCAATCCGAAGCCGGGGAAGCCGCCGCCGTCCCCTACTCCGCCGTCCTCGTGAAACAAGGCGAGGCGGGTTGGAAAATCGCTTCGTCGCGTGAGCTCCAGACCGAGCCCCCCGCACCCGACCCGCTGGCCGGCCTCTACGAACTCGAAGGCGATTGGGTGCTGCACGCCGACCAGATGCGCATGGACCTCAGCTTCGAACTCGGCGGCTCGGGCCGCTACCTGATCGGCGGGGCGCTCGTTTCGACCCCCGACGAGGGAGACCTGCACACCGACATCCGGATCGGATACGATGCCTCGACCCGCCAGGTCCGCTGGTGGACCTTCGATGACATGGGCGGCTTCTCGCAGGGCACCTGGCAGGCCATCGAGGGCGGCTGGCTGGTCCGGACCAACGGAGTCACCGCCGACGGCGAGGTAACCAGTGCGATTCAAGAGCTCCGCTTCGAAGGTGCCGACGAAATCGTCTGGGACTCCACCAAACGATTCGTCGACGGGCAGCAACAGCCTGATCTCAATCTCCGTCTCGTCCGTCGTCCGCCCGAGCCCGGTCTTTCGTTCTCCGAGCCCGAAGAGGCCCCCGAAGCCGCCGAGCCCGCCCCCGCCGATCAGCCCCAGTGAAACTTTCCGACTCTCCCCCTATCATGAAGATTCGATCCCTTTTCTCCCTCTTTCTGGCGGCTGGCATCGCCCTGACACCCTGCGGCGTCTACAGCCAAGGACGTGTCGGTGTCGGCAATCGTGAGGATGAACGCCGCCCCGGCGCCCAGCGACCCAATCCCGGCGCCGCCCGCAATCCCATCACCGGGTCGAGCGTCAAAAACCGGCCGAATCCGAACCAGAACAACAACCCGAACCGCCGGCCGGCCGGGAACAATAACAACGCTCCCAACCGCCCGGCACCGAAGGGGAACAACAATAACAATCCCAACCCGCGGCCGAACCCGAATCCAAACCAACGACCGAATCCCAATCCAAATCCAAATCCGCGTCCCAATCCGAACCCGGCCACCAAGCCCGCTCCGAGCCCCGGCCGGGTTGGCGTGCCGGAGACCCGCCCGGCACCGATGCCGAACCCGCGTCCGAACCCTGATGCGGGCAAAGGCAAGGGCAACCCGAACAATCCCAACAATCCGAACGCAGGCAAAAACAAGGAAGGCAACAATCCACCCAAGCCGCGTCCGAATCCCCCGGCAAACGCGAACCGGAACCCCAACGCGAACAAGCCGAATCCGAAGCGGAACGACTTTGTCCCCGGCAAGGTGGTTTATCCCAGCCGCGTCGGCACTCCCGTCGCGAAAACCCGGCCCGCGCCCAATCCCAATCACCCGGCACGTCGCCCCAACCGGGCCCGCCCGCAAAACTTGAGCCAGGTGATCGCGACCAACAGCAACGTCAATTCCAACAACCGGACGACCAACGTGACCAACGTCACGAACAACAACACCTATGTGAACAACAACTGGGGCAACCAGTGGACAAACAACCGGACGACGGTCTGGAACAACAACCGCGTTGTCAACAACCGCCCCGTGGTGATCAACCAGAACTTCCAGCGCTCGGTCAACTACGCCTATCGTCCCGCTTCCTGGGGCGCACGTCCCTGGTGGTCGAGCTCCACCTACCACACCTGGCACCATGGCAGCTGGAACTACGGATGGAACCGCACCTGGCATTCCTACCACGTCACACGTCCGGTTTACGTGAATTACTTCCCGGGCTACCGCCCCGCGCCGGCTCCGGCCACCGTGGCCGCCTGGGGCATTGCCGCGTGGTCGCTTGGCAGCCTCGCCTACGACATGGGTTACAACAGCTACCGGAACCCCTATCCGGCCCCGCCTGTCCAGACCCAGACGACCGTCATCAACTACACCCAGCCGCTCTCCGTGGTCGCCTCGCGTGAACAACCCGCGCCCGAGCCCGAAGCCCTCAGCGCCGAGGAGAAATCCACCGCTGCGACCGCCCGCGCCCGCGACGAGTTCTCGAACGGTGATTACCTCGCCGCCCAAAAGTCGATCGACGAGGCCATCTCCTGGGTGCCCGGCGACACCACCCTCCACGAGTTCCGCGCCCTCTGCCTCTTTGCCCTCGGCAAGTATGGAGAAGCCGCCGGCGTGCTGAATCCCGTCCTCGCCTCCGGTCCGGGCTGGGACTGGTCGACGATGTCCGCCTTCTACCCCAGTGGCGACACCTACACCGCGCAACTCCGCCGTCTCGAGGATTTTGTGGCGAGCCATCCCGACTCGGCCGATTGCCACTTCCTGCTCGGATACCACTACATGGTCGCCGGATTCATCGACGAGGCTTACAACATGTTCGACCGCGTCGTGACCCTGCAACCGGCCGATACCGTCTCGGCCCAGCTCCGCGCCCTCGCCCAGAGCTCGTCCGAAGAGGATGCCGGCGATGAAGCCGCGGCCGCCACCGATGCGACGCCGGCCGCGACCGGGCTCGCCCCCGATGCCGTGGTCGAGCCGATCGATCCGGTCGATCTCGAGGGTGGTTGGAATTCCGTCTCACCCGATGGCAAGGCGATCACGCTGACCCTCGGGGCCGACGGCAATTTCACCTGGAACTACGAAGGCGCCGCCGATGCCAAGGTGCTTTCCGGGGAATGGTCCATCGACGACGAGGGCCGTCTCGTGCTGGCCTCCACCGATGTGCAGATGGTCGCCGTGATCTCGTTGCAGGATACCACGCTGCGTTTTGTCCTCGCCGGTAGCCCGGTGGATGATCCCGGTCTGACCTTCCAGAAGCTTTGAGCTGAACGGGCGCGGGGAGCCGCCTGCATCCCGCGCCCGACTCACGCGATCAATGCGAAAATCGCGCTTTCCGGCTCCAGACCAAAGCGGGTAGCATCGCCGGCTCAACCCTCTTCGGTCCATGGAAAGCAGCTCCGCCCCCGTCACTCCCCCACCCCGCCTGCTCTCGCTCGACGCTTACCGCGGAGCGGTGATGATCCTGCTGGCGGTGAACGGATTCGGTCTCGCCACGCTGGCGAAAGACTCGGATTCGGCCTTTTTGAAATGGCTCGGCTTCCAGACCTCGCATCCGGAGTGGATCAGCCATTTCCACCTCATCGGATTTGCCCTCTGGGACATGATCCAGCCCGCCTTCATGTTCATCGTCGGGGTTGCGGTTCCCTATTCCTACGCCAAACGATCGGCTTTGGGTGAAACGCGGGGACGGCTCGTAGCCCATGCCTGGACACGGGCTCTCTTCCTGATCCTGCTCGGCGTCTTCCTGACTTCGGTCCGGGCCAAGGAGACCCAGTGGACCTTCGCCAACGTGCTTTGCCAGATCGGTTTCGGTTATCCTTTCCTCTTGCTGCTTGCCGGACGCAGACTGCGCACCCAGCTCATCACCGGAGCCTCGGTGCTGGCAGTGACGTGGATTGCTTTCGCGCTCCACCCCGTGCCGGAGGCGAACGCGGCGGCCGCGGGCACGATGGGTCAACTGCCGGGATTTTTCGGCCATTGGTCGATCCATACGAACTTCGCGGCGGATTTCGACCGATGGTTCCTCAACCTGTTCCCTCGCAGCGAGCCTTTTGTCGAGAATTCAGGCGGTTATGCGACGCTGAACTTTGTGCCGGCTTTCGTGACCATGCTCGCGGGAATGATTTGCGGAGAACTGCTGCGCAATGAATCAGTGGCACCTGGGGCGAAAGTAAAACGCCTCCTGCTCGCGGCGGCGGCGATGCTGGTGACTGGAGTGGTCCTCGGGTTGACGATCTGCCCCATCGTGAAGCGGCTCTGGACGCCGTCATGGATGCTTTTCAGCGGGGCTTATGTGATGGCGCTGTTAGCGGTGTTCTATTGGGTGATCGATCTGAAAGGATGGCAGCGTTGGACCTTCCCGCTGGTCGTGGCGGGATTGAATCCCCTCGCCCTCTACGTGATGGGCCAGTTGTCGAAGGGCTGGACGCTGGAGCAGTTGAAGATCCATCTGCCGGATTTCCTGTTTGCCGGGGCATCGAAGCCGGTGGTCGAGGCGCTGCTGCCGGCCTTGGTTTTCTGGCTGGTGGTCTGGTGGATGCACCGGCGCCGGATCTACCTGCGGCTGTGATGGCAGATTGGGATTGTCATTTGCGCTGAAATCCGATAGTTCGAACCCGACAATCCTACCATGAAGATCCCGCGCTCTCTCATCGTCGTCGGCATCGCATCGCTGCTGGCCGCTTTTTCACCGCTCACCGCTGCCGAAGCGGAACCCAAGGGCAAAGAGAAAGCCAAAGCAACGAGACCATCCCAACCCAAAGCGTCGAAGGAAAAACCCAAGTCAGGGAAACCGAAGGCCGACGAACTCGCCGAGGCGGAGAAACTCCTCGCCAGCCTGTCGGCGCCGAAGCGAACCGCGCTGACCAAACTGCTCAACTCCGGGACGAAGGAGGAACTTGCGGCCCTGCCGGGGATCGGCGTGGCTACGGCGGAAGCCATCATCAAGTCCCGCCCCCTGAAATCGGCCGCGCACCTCGTGACCGTCAAAGGCGTCGGCGAGAAGACCTTCGCCAAGATCGTGAAGTCGCGGAAGTGAGGTCGAACCGGCGTCTCACGCCAGGATTTCCTTCGCCACCTCGCCGTAAACGTCGGTGAGGCGGAAGTCGCGGCCGGCGTAGCGGTAGGTCAGCTTCGTGTGATCGAGTCCGAGGAGGTGCAGGATCGTCGCGTGGAGGTCGTGGGTGCCGATCTTGCCCTCGACCGAGGTGCCGCCGATCTCGTCGGTGGCTCCATAACGGATCCCGCCCTTCACCCCACCTCCAGCCATCCACATGGAGTAGCCGCGGTTGTTGTGGCGGCGTCCGTCGCCACTGTTGGCCTGATCTTGCGGACTGCGTCCGAATTCGCCGCCCCAGATGACGAGGGTATCCTTGAGCATGTCGCGGTCCTTGAGGTCTTGGAGCAGGGCGGCAATGGGTTGATCGATCGCGCCGCAGTTCTCCACGAGTTTTTCCTTGAGGTCGCGGTGTTGGTCCCACCCGCCCTTGCTGACCTGGATGAAACGCACCCCGCTCTCGGCGAGGCGGCGCGCCATGAGGCACTGGGTGCCAAAGCTGTCGGTGGACTCCTTGCCGATGCCGTAGCGCTCGAGCGTCTCCGGTTTCTCGGCCTCGAGGTTGAGCACCGAGGGCACCGAGGTCTGCATCCGATAGGCGAGTTCGAAGGATTGGATGACGCCGTCAAGTTCCGCGTTGCCCGCTTGCTTCGCGAGCAGGTCTCGGTTCATGTCCTGGATCAAATCGATCTGAGCGCGTTGTTTGCCCTCGGACAGGTGGCGGTTCCGGATATCGGCGATGCCGCCGGCCTCGAGATCGACGGACGTGCCTTGGAAGGAGGCCGGAAGAAAAGAGGAGCCGTAGTTTTGCGCGCCACCGCCGCCGACGGGATTGATCGTGATGAATCCGGGCAGATCCTGGCTTTCGGATCCAAGCCCATAGGTGACCCAGGACCCGAGCGAGGGACGCACGAAGTTCACGCTGCCGGTGTGCAGGGCGATGGTCGCCTGTGGGTGGGCGGCATTCGAGGTGTGCATGCCGTTGAGCAGGCACAGGTCATCAGCGTGTTTGCTGATCCCGGGAAAGAGCGAACTGATCGGCAAGCCACTTTGCCCCTGCGGAGCGAAATCGAACTGCGGAGGCAGCAGGATACCGCCGCGCCCTTCGGCACCCTCGGAGGATTTGCCACCGGCTGCTTTCAACTCCGGCTTCCAGTCGAAGGTGTCGAGATGGCTCGGGCCGCCTTGCATGAACAGGAAAATGACGCGTTTGGCCTTGGCCGGAAAATGCGAAGGACGCGGGAGCAGGGGCGAAGAAAAGGCGGCGGCTCCGGCGGCACGGGCCAATTCAGCTTGCAACGCGGAAAATGCCAACCACCCGAATCCCGCGGCGGTGTACTGGAGCATGCCGCGGCGGGTCAGCGGAGTGAAGCGGTCCTGGCAGAGTTTCATCGGTTTGGGGAGGTGGTTCAGGGCAGGTAGCGGAATTCAGCGGAAGAATAAAGCGCCTGGGTCAGGGCGGCCCAGGCGTCGGCGGGCTCTCCGCCGAATTCATTGAGAAAAGCGAGGGCGCGGCGGCTCTCTTCGGGCTGCGGTCGACGGCAGAGCGTGTAGGCGTAGGCATAGGTCACCCGCGAGGCTTCGTCAGGCAGGTTTTCGGAGAGGATGCGTTCCGCGGCTTTCTTCGAGACATCAACCACGAAGGAGTTGTTGAGCAGAAAGAGCGCCTGCGGTGCCACGGTCGTGACGTCCCGCTGACCGTTCACCTGGTCGGGTTCGGCGAAGTCAAAAACGGTGAACATGCCAGGCAGCTTGGATCGCACCACGGGCAGGTAAACGCTGCGGACCGGGCTGGCGATGGGGTCGGCACCCGCGGCACGGCGCTTACCCTTGCCCTTTCCATAGGTCTCACGGGGATCGAGCGGCGCACCCTCCGGACGCTGGCGATCGAGCATGCCACCGGCCATCAGCAACGAGTCCCGGATCGCCTCGGCCTCGAGTCGGCGGAAATTGGCACGCCAGTGCAGGGTATTGGCTCCGTCGATGGCGAGGTTCGACGGGTCCGGTCGCGAAGCAAGCCGGTAGGTACGGCTCAGCACGAGTTCCCGCACCAGCGCCTTCACCGACCATCCTCCGGCCACGAAGCGGCTCGCGAGGTGGTCGAGCAATTCGGGATGGATCGGAGCCTCGCCGGAGAGACCGAAGTTATCGACGGTGCGGACCAATCCCTCCCCGAAGAGATGCCCCCAGACCCGGTTGACCATGACCCGGGCGGTCAGCGGATGATCCGGCGAAGCCAACCATTCGGCCAATTCGAGGCGGCCGCTCCCGCCCGAGCCAAGCGCGGGAGTCGAGGCGTGTTTCAAAACCGCCGGCACCGCACGAGGCACCGGATCGCCTTTCAAATCGGGCTCACCGCGGAGGCGCAGCTCCAAATCGGAAACCTTCCCATCCATCGCCGCCATCGCGAGCGGGGCGTTCGGGTCGAGGCGCTCTTCGCCGCCTTTCTTCGACTTTTTCATCGCCATGGCCGGGGCTCCCTCCGAGAACTCCTTCAGCTCATTCAATCGCTTTTGAAGATCGAAATACTCCGCCTTGCGGGCCTTGCGAACATCGGCAGTCACCTTGCCCTCTTTGCCCGCTCGGCGGATCTCGGCGAGGCGCGTCTCGATCGTTTCGATCTCCTGCTCCCGGGCCTGCATCGACTGGGTGCCACCGGGCACGAGCGATGCCAGCAGGTTGGGGCGCTGGTAATTCTTGTTCCCGTTTTCCCGGTTGGATTGACCGCTCAAAGTCCGGGTGGAGGCAAAGATCCCGGCCATCGCGTAATAATCGCTCTGCGAGATCGGGTCGAACTTGTGATCGTGGCAGCGGGCACAGCCAAGGGTCAGCCCCATCGTGGCGCGTCCCAGGGTGTCGATCTGGTCATCAATGCGATCGAGCAGGAACTGCTCGCGATCCCGCTCATTCAAGTCCATCGACCCCAGGGCCAGAAAGCCCGTCGCGACGAGGTGCTCGGCCTGGGTGGCGGGATCACCGGCATCGATCAAATCGCCCGCGATCTGCTCGGTGAGGAACTCGTCGTAGGGTTTGTCGGCGTTGAAGGCATCGATCACGTAGTTCCGGTAACGCCAGGCATAGGGAAAAGGAATGTTCCGGGTCTTCCCGACGGAATCCGCATAACGCGCCACGTCGAGCCAGTGCCGCCCCCATCGTTCCCCATAGGCGGGCGAGGCGAGGAGACGATCCACGACTTTGGCGAGCGCTTCATCGTCATTTCCTGGATCACGGACGAAAGCACCCACCTCCTCCACCGAAGGCGGCAGCCCGGTGAGGTCGAGCGTCACCCGACGGATCAAGGCGTAGCGATCCGCGTCCTCGACCGGTTTCACCCCGGCGGTTTCCATCTTGGAGAGGAGGAAACGGTCGACGTCGTCGCGCGACCATTCCCCATCCTTCACCGGAGGGATCGCGGGACTCGCAACGGGTTGAAAAGCCCAGTGTTGACGGCCCTTTTCCCAATCGTAGACAGGTTTTGAGGAGGTCACAGACTCCGCCTTGCGCGGGTCCGGAGCCCCCATCGCAACCCAATCCTCGAGAATCGCGAGTTCCTCGGGCTTGAGCCGATACTTGGGAGGCATCTGCAAATCGGGGTTCCCATATCGCACGGTCTCGATCAGAAGACTCTCCTCGGGTTGACCTGGCTCAATAACCTCGCCCGAGTCCCCGCCAGCCATCCAGCCATCACGGGTGTCGAGGTGGAGGCCCCCCTTGATCTTTCCCGCCTCGGTCGAGTGGCATTCGTAGCAATGCTTTGCCAACAGCGGGCGGACTGACTCCTCGAAAAAGGCCAGTTCCTCGTGGGTCGGCTCGGCCGCGCGAAGACTTGGCGTGGACAGCCCGATCGCGAGGAAAACAAAACGGAACGAGGAATTCATGACTCCCTCTCCAAACTCCGGAGCGGCCGGGAAGTTTCGCAGGGCTGAAGCGTCGGCTCAGGAGAGATGAAGGCGGAGGCGGATCGGACCTTTCGCCGCGCGAATGTCAACGACCCGACCGCCTTGGGTCGCTTCGATGCCACCGCTGGCAATCAGTTCCGCGGCGAAGTTGCGAACCTTTGGCATCAGGGACCGCCATTCCTCCTCGCCCGGACCCGCGGCACAGAGGCGGGCAACCTCCGAGGGACAAAACGACGCCGGACTCCTCGCCTCGGCGAGGCGGAGCAACTCGCGCTTGATCTGGACCCGGTCCTGCATCCAGGAATGGTATCGCCCTTCACGCACTTTTGGACTCACGGAAAGTGAAAGAAGGTGATCGGGGCGCCGTATCTCCGACTCATGGCCCAATCCATCCATCGTTACCCCCAGAACGCCCCCGGTCCGTACTTCGTCAGCGACGAATGCATCGACTGCGACCAATGCCGCCACCACGCTCCCGCTTTTTTCCAGCGGGACGACCGCGCGGCCCATTCCTTCGTCGCCCGGCAACCCACCGATGCGGAGGAAATCCACCGCTGCGAAGAGGCGCTCGATGGCTGCCCGGTCGGGGCGATTCTCAAGGAAGACCCCCAGTAAGAAAGAAGGCTCTCTAGGCCAGCAAGTCCGCCACCACCCGCGCTTTTGCCTCGGTGATGAGCGCCTGATCGACGCCGTTGCGCTTGAAGACGAGTTTCTTCGGGTCGAGGCCGAAGAGGTGCAACAGGGTCGCGTGGTAGTCGTAATGGTTCACCACGTTCTCGACCGCCTTGTGACCGAACTCGTCGGTGGACCCATAGGTGTGGCCGCCCTTGAAGCCACCGCCCGCAACCCACATGCTGAAGCCGTAGGTATTGTGGTCGCGACCGACCGACTTGCGATCGCCCTTGGCCGCTCCGGCACGGTTTTGGATCACCGGGAGACGGCCCATCTCGCCGCCCCAATGGACGATGGTCGTGTCGAGGAGTCCGCGTTGCTTCAAATCACGGACCAGCGCCGCGGCTGGCTTGTCGACGTAGACGCAGGCGGCTGGCAGCGAGGTGAGGATGCTCGTGTGATTGTCCCAGGTCTGATTGCCGGTGAAGATCGAGACAAACCGCACTCCGCGCTCGATGAGGCGTCGGGCGATGAGGCAGCGGGTGCCGAAGTCGTCGGTCTCCTTCACGCCGATGCCATACATCGCCTTGGTCGCCTCGCTTTCCTGCGAGAGATCGAGAGCCTCCTTCGCCGCGACCTGCATCCGGGCGGCGAGTTCGAAACTCTGGATGCGCGCCTCGAGCTCGGTCTCGCCGGGACGCTCGTCGAGGTGGCGGCGGTTGAGGCCTCCGACAAAATCGAGATACCGCTCCTGCGCTGCGCCTTTCAGCGACATCGGCGGATCGAGGTTGAGAATGCGCGGCTCCTTCGGACGGATCACGGTGCCCTGGTAGACCGAGGGCAGCCAGCCGTTCGTGAAATTATCGACGCCCAGCACCGGAAGACCGCGCGGATCGGTCAGGGCGACGTAGGCGGGAAGGTTTTGATTTTCCGATCCCAACCCGTAGGTGAGCCAACTGCCGAGGGTCGGTCGCCCCGTGAAGATCGAGCCGTTGTGGAGCGCGTTGATGGACTGGCCGTGGTTGTTCACCCCGGTGTGCATCGAGCGGATCATCGTGATCTCGTCGGCGATCCCGGCCATGTTCGGCACGAGTTCGCTGAAGTCCATCCCACTCCCGCCGTGCTTCGAGAATTTCCACGGGCAACCCATCACCTCGCGGCTCGCACCCGCGGCGTCGTCGTATTTGACTTCGCCAGGAAAATCCTTCCCATCGAGGCGGGTCAGTTCGGGCTTCGGATCGAAGAGGTCGATGTGGCTCGGCCCGCCCTGCATGAACATCGAGATCATCGCCTTGGCCTTGCCGAAGCTGGCGGGCGGTTTCGGCAGGTTGTCGTAGCTCTGATGCGCGGCACCTGACAGGGTCGGGTTCGCGAGCAGACCCTGTTCCTGCAGGAGCGTGGCCAAAGCGATGCCGCCAAGGCCGTAGCCGCGTTCAAGGAAGTCGCGTCGGGTGAACATGGGAGAAAAAAATGGGTTCGTCAGGATGGATTCGCGGTCATTCGCGAATGAAACGCGAATTTTCGCGAATGTTGACGGGCGTGTTTCAATCCAAATACAAAAACTCGTTCGCGCTCATCAGCGCATGTCCCAGCGCCGCGAGGCCCATTACGCGCGCCGGAGCCGGATTCGCCTCGGCTGGACCGGCGGACTTTTCGAACTTCGCGGGCTCCACGGTGTAATGCGCGGTCTGCATCGTCAGGAAGGCCGCGGCAGCCTCGGCTTCTTCGGTGACCGGCTCGCGTCCGTAAATCAGCCTCCACGCATGGCGCACCTGGTCCTCGACGCTGGCGTCGCCGCATTCCTTCATCATCCGCTCACCAAAGTGCTGGGCGAATTCGCGCATGCCGAGGTTGTTCATCAGCAGCAGGCTCTGCGGACTGACCGTCGTGACCGGGCGGATCTCGCAGTTCGCGGTGGTCATGTCGGGCGCGTCGAAAGTCGCGAACATCTCGAGCGGACGCGAGCGCCGGATCTGCACGTAGACGCTGCGGCGGAATTCCTCGCCGTTGAGCGGGATGTATTTGCCGGTCTGCCTTCCGGCCGTGTCCATCGTGTCGACCCCGAGGACGACCTGTCCCTCCTCCGTCAACATCACCGGCACGGGCTCGCCGCCGGCTTTGGGATTGAGTTTGCCGCAAACAACCAGCAACGCGTCGCGCAGAACCTCGGCCTCGAGGCGGCGTTTGTTCTGGCGGCTGAGGAGGCGGTTGTCGGGATCGATGCGGTCACTCTCGGCGTCGCGGTCCGACTTCTGGCGCCAGGTGTGGCTGTCGAGGATGAGACGGTGCAGTTCCTTCAGGCTCCAGCCTTTGGCCATGAATTCGGAGGCAAGCCAATCGAGCAACTCGGGATGGCTCGGCTTTTCCCCGATGTGACCAAAATCGGCGGGTGTCTTCACCAGCCCCGTGCCGAAGTGGTGCATCCAGACCCGGTTGACGATGACCCGGGCGAGCAGCGGATGTTTTCCATCGGTGAGCATCTCCGCGAAGGCGAGACGGCGTCCGCTGGTCGGCAGCTCGGCGAGTTTCGCGGGAATCGTGGCCTCGCGCCATCCTGACAAAACATCGAGATCGGAGGGCGAGACTTTCTCTTTGGGAGATTCGGGATTGCCACGGAAAAAGAGAAAAGTCGCGGGAATCGCTTCGGGCTTGACGGGCAGTTCGGCGAAGGCATGAACAAGTTCCTCCTTCGGCTTCTTCGCCCGCACCGCGGCCGCCTCCTCGGTCATCTTCTTTAGGGTGTCGGCGTGTTTCGTCTTGTAAGTCGTGTCGTAGAGGTAGAGCGAACCGGCGCTCAATTTCTCCACGGTGGGATGCTGCTTCAGCAGGGCAAGCTGCTCCGGGGTGCGATCCTTCGCCACCGTTCGGAAGGCCTTTCGCAAGGGCTCACGCACCGCCTCGCCGCGCTTCGCGAGTTCCTTTTCGAGGACTTCAGTGATGAATTGCTCCTGTTTCACGAGGCGGGCGTCGTCGATCTTCTTCGCCTCGGCCTCGACCGCGGCGGCGGCGGCTTTTTGTTCCTTCGTCTGGAGCGAGACGAGACGTCCCGCCGGGTTGCGCCAGGCGGAGGGATTGAAGCCAGGCTCGAAGACGGCGCGCAGTTCGTAATAATCCTTCTGCGTGATCGGATCGTAGCGGTGATCGTGGCACTCGGCGCACTGGATCGTCATACCATAGAAGGCGGTGCTGACGATTTTCATCGTGTCGACGATGGTCGCGTTGCGGGCGAGGAGGGTGTTCTCCGTTCCCGTGCCATCGGGCGCCATGCGGAGGAAACCCGTCGCGGTGACGAGTTCGCCGTAGCGCCCCTTCTCCGCGTCGGTCGGTGAATCGGCATTGAGGCCGAGCTTCGCCGCGATCTCATCGCCGGCGATCTGCTCGCGGACGAATTCGTCGAAGGGTTTGTCCGCGTTGAGCGCCTCGATGACATAGTCGCGGTATTTCCAGGCATGCTTCCGCTCGGTGTCCTGTTCGTTGAAGCCCTCGGAATCGGCGTATCCGGCCACGTCGAGCCAGTGCCGGCCCCAGCGTTCGCCGTAGTGGGGGCTGCTGAGCAGCTCGGTGATCAGTGATCCGTAATCGGTGGTCGGTTCTGATTTCCGATCACCGATCACCGCTCCCGGCGGCAACCCGGTCAGATCGAACGAGAGGCGTCGCACGAGGGTGGCCTCATCGGCTTCATCGGAGAAGGAGAGCCCGTTCTTTTCGAGTTCCACCCTGACAAAAGCATCGATCGGATTGCGCTCGCGGGGATCTTTCTTCGCAGGCACTTCGGGCCGACGGATCGGTTGCAGCGACCACCAGGAACGCTCCTCCTCGGTGAACTGGTGTTCGGGACCGAGCGTCTCCGGCTCCGGCCGAGCGGTGGGTACCCCGGCGAGGATCCATTGCTCGATCGTGGCAATGTCCTTGTCGGGCAGCTTCGCTTTCTCCTTCGGCATTTCGCCTTTCTTGAGCAGCTCGAGAAGATGACTTTCGGCCGGCTTTCCCGCGAGGATGGCGGGACCCGATTCGCCGCCCTTCAAGAGAAAGCGCGCCAGTCGCACATCGAGACCGCCCTTCTTTTCTCCATCCTCGCCATGGCAGTGAAAGCAATGGGCCTTGAGAATGGGCCGGACGTCTTTCTCGAACACGGGCGCAGCGAAAAGCACGCCACCCGGAAGAGCGGAGCTAAGCAACACGACAGAAAGACCGGCGGCTCGGGCGTTCATCCTCAAGGTTCAAGTAAACCTCCTCACGCTCCTTGAGAAAAGGGCGGGTTGACGTGAGGCGGTTGCGGAATCGCGGGACCCGTGGTCTCATTCCCCATGGCACTCCCCTTTCCCACCCACATTCCCGGTCTCCGCAGTCCCAAGGAAACGCTCGGCGGCATCGTCTATTTCGGCCGCATGCTCGACAAAATCCGGCTCTACGCCGCCGGCCAACTGCCCGAGGGCTGGCATGCCGCCCGCGGCACGAACATGAACGGCAGCTTCGACGACCGCTGCTGCAAATTCCTCGGCGTCTCCTACGATGCGATCGAGGCCGAGACCCTGAAGGGCGACAAGAGCGACGAGGAAATGCTTGAATGGGCCTTTCGAAACGGTCGTCGTCCCAGCGATGAGGAGATCGAGGTCTGGAACGCCTTCATGCTGAAGCGCGGCTGGCGCGACGCGGCGACCGAGCGGCTCCACTACCGTCTCAACGAGATCGGCCTGCCCGCGGGCACGGTCGAGACGATGTTTGAGTTCATCGACCTCGACGAAGGACGCATCGAGGCACCTGTTTCCTGATCAGGCGAGGATTCCGGAGACTGCCGTGGCGCCCTCCACCCCGGTAAGCCGCTGCTGCAGCCCCTGGAAGGGAAAACTGAAGCGGTTTGCTTCAATCCCCATGCAGTGCAGGATGGTCGCGTTGAGTTCGTTGAGGTGCACGGGATTCTCGACCGCGTTGTAACTGAAATCATCGGTCTCCCCGTAGGTCAGGCCCGATTTCACGCCTCCCCCGGCCATCCACATGCAGAAGTTCTTCGGATGGTGGTCGCGGCCGTAGTTGTCCTTCGTCAGGGTGCCCTGGGAATAAACGGTCCGACCGAACTCGCCGCCGAAGACGACAAGGGTGTCCTCGAGCATGCCGCGGAGTTTCAGGTCGCGGATCAGCCCGGCGGTCGGCTGATCGACATCGCGGCACTGGCCGGCAATCAGTTTCGGCAGGCTCCCGTGCTGGTCCCATCCGCGGTGGAGGATCTGGATGGTGCGCACCCCGCGCTCGGCGAGGCGGCGGGCCATGATCGCACTGTGGGCGTAGGAGCCCGGGGTCTTCACGTCCGGACCATACATGGCGAGGGTAGCCTCGCTCTCGCCGCTGAGGTCGGTCAGCTCGGGCACGCTCGCCTGCATCCGGAAGGCCATTTCATACTGGGAGATGCGGGTCTGCGTGTCGGGATCGGCGAGACGCTCGAAATGCTTTTGATTGAGGCGGCCCAGCGCGTCGAGCATGGTGCGCCGGTCGTCGCGGTTCACGCCGGGAGGGTTCTTCACGAAGAGCACCGGATCCCCCGCCCCGCGCAGGGCGACGCCGTCGTATTTGGTCGGGAGAAAGCCGCTGCTCCACATCCGTGTGAAAAGCGCCTGGGCCTGGCTTTCCTTGGGGAAGCTCGGGGTGAACACAACAAAGGCGGGCAGATCATTGCTCTCGCTGCCGAGACCATAGCTGATCCACGAGCCGAGGCTGGGTTTCCCCGGCACCTCGGATCCGGTCATGACAAAGGTGCAGGCCGGATCGTGGTTGATCGCGTCGGTCTGCACCGTCTTGATCATCGTGATGTCGTCGGCGATGCCCTGCATGTGGGGGACGAGTTCGCTCATCCACATGCCGCTCTTCCCGCATTGCTTGAAAGCGAACTTGCTCGGCGCGACGGGCAGGCGCGCCTGGCCGCTCGTCATCGTGGTGATGCGCTGGCCTTTCCGGATCGAATCGGGCAGGTCGGTGTCGAAAAGCTTCTGCAATCCCGGCTTGTGGTCGAACAGGTCGAGCTGAGACGGCGCCCCATTCATGTGCAGGTAGATGAGTCGTTTCGCCTTCGGCGCGAAGTGGGGAAATCCCGGCAGGGCCGGATGAACCGCGTCGGATGCCGGCGCCCCCGACGCCGCTCCGAAGGCCGAACGCCCCGCGAGCGTGGCGAGGGCGAGCCCGCCGAGTTTCAGACCCGCGCCCTCGAAGAAGTTCCGGCGCGTGAGGAGTTCGTGATAAGCGATGGCGGGGTTCATGGGAAAAGGATTGCGGGCGTTTAATCGGCCAAAGGTTTCAGGCCATATTTGCTTCTCAGCTCTTCCAGAGTGATCACTGCTTCGGGATTGGCGAGATATTCTTTCCAACGTTCTTCGAGCAGTTTGCCGAGGGCTTCCTCCGTTGCCGGATCGGACCCGAATTCATCTTCTAGGTCACCGCCGG
This sequence comes from Verrucomicrobiales bacterium, assembly GCA_041917795.1. Classification (GTDB taxonomy): domain Bacteria; phylum Verrucomicrobiota; class Verrucomicrobiia; order Verrucomicrobiales; family DEV007; genus Arctic95D-9. The sequence goes on along the minus strand of JAYRWX010000027.1, from coordinate 44,699 downwards.
GGAGAACCGGTACTTCATTTTCCGATTGGGTTTCGATGTCTTTGGAAGAATCTGAATGTGGCATGGGCATCATGACCATGCACCACGCCCAGATGAACGAAGAAGGCTGAACTGCAGGACGCATTTCAACATGTCGCCTGATATCCGATGCCCGTTTCTCGGACTCCGGCGTCTTCCCACGACGCACGGGCAGGATGCCCATGCCACTTTCTGGTATCTCGGCCTTCACTTGTCTTCAATTCTTCACGACGACCTCATCCAGGTTGAACAACAGATTCGCGACAAGCGTGTAGGCGGCGAGTTCGGACGGAGAAATCGAGGCATCGGCCTTGCTCTCTCCGTAGCCGACCAGCTCCTTCGCGGCATCCGGGTCGGAATCGTAGCGGTTGCGGTGCTGGGTGAGGGCGTTCATCACCACCGCGCTTTCCTCCGCTTCGGGGAAACGGGCCGTGACCGCGCGCCAAGCCCAGCGGATCCGTTCCTCGGGCGTGGCCCCGCCTTCCTGCAGCATGCGCTGCGCGAAATGACGGGCCGCCTCGACGTGCTGGATGTCGTTCATCAGTTGCAGGGCCTGGAGCGGCGTGTTGCTGCGGCCGCGGACCGAACAACTCTGTTCGCGGTTCGGCGCATCGAAACTGCTCATGAAGGGCGGTGGGGCTGTGCGTTTCATGAAAGTGTAAAGGCTGCGCCGGTAAAGCGCCTCGCCCGTGTCCTGGGCGTAATATCGCGTGTTGCTGTTCCCGAAACCGACCGGCTCCCAGATGTTCTCGGGTTGGTAGGGTTTCACCCCTTTGCCACCCACCGTGGGCACGAGCAATCCGCTAAGGGCGAGGGCCTGGTCGCGCAAAATCTCTGCATCGAGCCGGAAGCGCGGGCCGCGGGCGAGGAGCCGGTTTTCCGGATCGCGCTGGCGCAGTTCGGGAGAGGCGCCGGACTGCTGCCGGTAGGCGTGGCTTGTGACGATCCGCTTCACCAGCTTCTTCACATCCCAGCCGTCCTCGACAAAGGTCACCGCGAGCCAGTCGAGCAACTCGGGGTGGCTCGGCGGTTCGCCCTGCGATCCGAAATCCATGCTCGTCTTCACGAGACCGATCCCGAAGAACTGCTGCCAAAAGCGGTTCACCGTGACCCGCGCGGTCAGGGGGTGATCACCACTGACGAGCCAGTTGGCGAAGTCGAGTCGGTTGTAATCGCGATCGGCCGGTTTGGCCGGGAGTGGCGGCAGGAAGGATGGAACGCCGCGCGAGACCTTTTCGCCCGGCTTGTCATAGGCACCGCGCTGCATCACGAAACTCTCCCGCGCCTGCGGCAGATCGGCCATGACGAAGGTGATCGGCGTGCCCTTCTCGATGCGATCCTTCTCCTGGGCGAAGGGCGCCTTTTCGGCCTCGAGCGGGGCGAGTTGTTCGCGGGCTCCGGCGTAGAGATTGCCGAGCCAGAACTCCTTCACGTTCTTCGCCTCGGTCTCGCTCCATTGCTCGGGCTTCTTGCCGCGGACGAGGTCGCGCAGGGCGTCGGGGAGCTGGTCGTTGCGTTTGCCCTGGTTCTTCTCGAGCCAGACTTTCCACGACCAATCCGGATCCTTCGCCGGATTCGTCTCCGCGGCGACACCGAGCCGGTCCCAGCTCACCGTGCCACCGAACTGGGTGAAGGCGTAGCCGTCCACCTTCATCCCGGCCTTCAGTCCGAGCTTCGACGCCGGCACCTCGAGACGCACCCACTCGCCCGCCTTCGGCAAGGCCCCCATCGCGACGCGTTCGATCGTGCCGGCCTTGCCGAATGCGATCTTGTCGCCATCGCCCCAGACCGCGCGGTGTTTCCAGCCACCGGTGTGGAATTGGATCATGATCGCCTCGGGCGGACTCGCCGGATCGAGAAACGCGTGGACGAAAATCGTTCCGTTGGCCGGGACCGTGAAGCTCGCCCCGCCGCTCCAAAAATCTTGCGCCACCGCGCCCGGGGCGCTGCGGACAAGGGCTCGGTTGCCGCTGTGGACGGGGCCTTTGCCCTTCTCGTTCCAGCGCAGCGGCAGACCCGAGGCCTGGGGGCTCGTCCCTTTCGGGAAGTCGTCCTCGAACCAGACCGTCTCGGTCTTCGTCACCGGGGGTGCCGGGTTCACGGTCGCGGGGTCGACATAGCTCAGTCCCGCGACCACCTTCCCGATGCGGGCATCGACCTCCTTGAGCTTCGCCTCGAGTTCGACGAGCCGCTTTTCATCCTCCGGCGTCGTCAGCTTCAGAATCGGCGGCGTGTCGATCTTGTTGCCGTCCATCGCCGGATCGGCGGCGCTGTGGAAGAAGGCATACATCGAATAATAATCCTTCGCCGAGAGCGGGTCGAACTTGTGATCGTGGCAGACCGCGCAGCCTGCCGTCAGGCCCATCCAGACCTCGACCGCGGTGCTGGTGCGGTCGACAGCATAGCGGTAGACCCATTCCTCCGCGATGCTCCCGCCCTCGCTCGTGGTGACATTGCAGCGGTTGAAACCCGAGGCGACGAGCTGGTCCCGCGTCGGTTTCTCCAGCAAGTCGCCGGCGAGCTGCCAGCGCGTGAAGTCATCGAAAGGCACGTTCTCGTTGTAGGCATTCACGACCCAGTCGCGGTAGGGCCACATCGAACGTTCGTTGTCGAGGTGGAGTCCGTGGGTATCGGCGTAGCGGGCGAGATCGAGCCAGTAGCGGGCCATGTGTTCGCCGTAGGTGACCCGGGCGAGGAGGCCGTCGACGAGTTTTCCGTAGGCCTCGGGCGATGGGTCGGAGAGAAAGGCCTCGATCTCCGCGGGCGTCGGGGGCAAACCGGTGAGGTCGAGGGTGACGCGGCGAATCAGCGTTTCTTTTGAAGCTTCTTCCGCAGGCTTCAATCCCTCCTTTTCCAGCCGATCCTGTAAAAAGGAATCGATCGGATTTCCCCCGCCCGTAACCGCGGGAACCGCTCCCTTTTCCGGGGCCACGAAGGACCAGTGCTGCTGGTATTCCGCACCCTGCTCGATCCAGCGCCGGATCGTGTCCTTCTGTTCCGGAGTGAGAGGCTTGTGGTGGTCCGGAGGCGGCATGACCTCGTCCTCGTCTTCCGAAAGGATGCGCAGCCAGGCCTCGCTCTTGGCGGGATCGCCGGGAGCAATCGCGGCATAGCCACCCAGATCCGCCCGGGCTCCCTCGGCGGTGTCGAGACGCAAGTCCGCTTTGCGGTGTTTGGCATCGAACCCATGGCAGGCGAAACAGGCGTCGGAAAGGATCGGCCGGATGTCGCGATTGAAACTGAGCGATTCGGCGGCCCGCAAACCGAGCTTTGCCGCGAAAGCCACGAAGACGGCCACAAGGGCAATTTCTGTCCGTTTCATGTGGAATGAAGGGGGTTGGGTCTTGGGCTCAACCCTGTTCAATCAGTCTATCCCAGCCCAAACCGGTCAAAAGTGCGGGTTCGCGTAAGTTGGGAAAGCAGCCATGTCACGCTGGCCGGGGGCGGTGACAACTTGCACTTGTCAGACCCATCCTCCTCGTTCAAACTCGCGGGATTGCCGCCGAGCCGACCACCCATCCTTTACCATGAAAGTCACCCGTTCCATCCTCGTCCGAGTCCCGGTTCTCCTCGCCGCCTCGGCTCTGCTCTCGCTCGCTCCGGCTTCCGCCGACACCTACAGCGGAAAGATCCGATTCAACGGAAAGATCCAAAACGACGCCAAGCCCGGCTCGCTCTCTTTCGTCTACACCGGCGAGATTTCCAACAAGGCCGGCGACCGCGCCACCGTCTCGGGTGGCGGCCTCTTCCGCACGACGACCAGCGCAATCGACAACACGACCTTCACCGGCGACCTGACCAGCTATGTGCGCTACAGCGCCTCGCTCGGAAAGCCGACGAAACTGATCAAGAAAGTGACCCCGACCACCGTCAGCGTCCGCGGCAAGATCATCCGCTTTCCCGGCGCAGTGATCCGTCTGAGAACGCCGGTCGATGGATCGACCGACGCCCTGCAACGGATCAAGGGCACGGGCACGCTCAAGGTGCGCCGCTGATTGCGGTTCGCCCGCTCTTAAAGAACCTCGAAAATCGCCTCGACCTCCACGGCCGCTCCGGTCGGGAGAGCGGCGAATCCGAGGGCGCTACGGGCGTGATAGCCATCTCCGTCCTTGCCGTAGAGTTCGTGGACGAGATCAGAGGCACCGTTGATGACGAGATGTTGGTCGGTGAAATCGCCGGCCGAATAGACGCAGCCGAGGAGCTTGAGGCAGCGCAGTCCATTCAGGCTGCCGTGGGTGTGGTGCACCGAGCGGAGGATTTTTTCCATGCAGTTCTTCGCGGCGGCATAGCCCTGCTCGACCGTGAGGTCCTTTCCGAGCACACCCTTGAGGTCGCTGACGTGGCCGGAGGTGAGCAACTGGTTGCCGCTGCGGATGCAGAGATTGAGGTAACCGGGGGTGATCGGGGAGAGATCGATGCCGAGGGATTGAGCTTTTTCCTGGGGGTTCATAGGACGCCTTCCCTAGACCGGCCCGAAGGAGAAATCCAGTCGGGAGTCTGGCGTGATCATTTGATCCCGGGATCGACCGCCCAAGTCGTGCCGAACTGCTCCATCGGAGGCATCGCGGGGAACGTGACCTCGCCAATGGCACCGTGCTGAAGGCCGTCCGAGGATTCAAGGCCGGTCAGATTGCCTTCGAAACGGTTATCCTGCCACTCCAGCCCGCTGGCCGCGCGCTCGATGCGCACCGCCTCGCGCCCCTCGCGGGCCTGGATGCGGTTGCCGGAAAAGACGACGCCAGCGGGTGCCAGCGTAGCCGCTTCCTGATCATTGTGACCGATCAGGATGGAGTCCTTGCAGTTGACCACGACGTTGTCGCGGATCGTCGCATTCTTCACCTGGTGGTAACCGTTCTCCGGGCTCTCAGGGATGCCATTCACCAGGCAGATGGCGCTGCGGAAATCGTCACCTTCGAGATCGCGGAGGAAGTTGCCCGCCACGACGTGATCCTCCCCGATCACGCGGATGCCGCCGGTCGAGGAGCGCTTCTTTCCAAGGAACACGTTGCCCTCGACGAGACAACCGTTGCCGTGTCTCAGGGTCAGGGTGCCCTGTGTCTCGACGAACCAGTTGCCGAGGTAAAGGTTGCCGCAGGATTTGTTGGAGATCGCCTCGGTCTCGCCATCGCATTGCTCGAAGAGATTGCCCTGCACCAGACAATCCGCTTTTTGCATCGAGGTTTTGCTGTCGCCGACGCGGATGGTCTCGCCGCCGTTCTTGCCGAGCCGCGGACGTTTCCCGAAATGATTGGCCTCGATCCGGTGCGAACCGCTGTCTTGTTCCCCGAGCCAGACCACCACGGTGGCGCCCTTGTTCTTTTTGCCCTCGATGCGGCAGCGTTCAAGCACGTTGTGGCTTCCGTAAAGTCCCACCCATCGGTTTTCCTTTTCCTTCGCGGTGAAATCCACGCTTTCGGTCAGGGCACAATCCGTGATCCGGCAAAAGCGGGCCCGACGCTCCGAGTCGATCCGGAACTCGAGCCAGTCGGCGTTCGCTCCTGAGAGATCCTTCAGCCAAAGTCCGCTCACGACGAGGTGCTCGCCACCGAGGCGAATCCGCGAGGCGCCGGAGAAGATCGTTTTCCCCGGTTCTTCGGCGCGGACGGTGATGGGCTGCTCCGCGCTGCCCTCACCGTCGAGGCGCAGGTCGGCGTCTTTCCACTCGCCGGAGGAAAGGACGATGACATCCCCGGGTTTCGCATCCCGCACCGCCTTCCGGGCCGATTCCGGATCGGAGACTTTGATCTCCGCCGCGTGGGTCGCCGAAAACACCGAGAGGCAAGCAAGGAGGGGGAGAAGTCTCATTTGGTCTTCCTGACAAACACCCGCAACCGCGCCGACTCGAAGCCTCCCGCGTTTCCAGAGAAGGTCCAGTCGCGTGTCTTGGGATCTCTCGAGCTGTTCCCGATGCCGAGATCCGCGCCCGGACCACCGCGCCACTGATTGATGGCGAGAACGGTCTGCTTCGCTGCGATCTGGTGGACCTGCATGCAGCCGTAGCCCTCCGCGGGCGGCATGGGGGCGTCTCCGAAGTCCCAGATTTCTTCGGAAGCTCCGGGAACCTTCGCCGCGTTCATCGGACCGTAGTTGTGCGGCCAGAACTCGAGCTGCCCGGCGAGGCCTTCGCCGTTGGCAACTCCGTCCACATTGGAAAGGACCTTCAGGTTCTTCACGACCATTTGATGGACGATACCCGATGACATCGTCGGCAGGCCGAGCCTCTTCGCCTCGCTGGTGAAGGCATCCATCGAGGTCCAGACCCACTGCCGTCCGCCACCGGAGGGCAAGAGTTCCATGAAATATCCGACGCGATCGAATGCTCCGGCGACCTCAGCGCTGCGGTCGACCATGTAGCGGATCTCGGGGCCGAGCGTTTTGAGATCGAGGTCGTAGACCACCTCATACTCGGCCGCTTCGGGAACTTTCAGGGTGAAGAAATCGTAATCCGGCACCGTCCCGGCCCGGAAAGCCGAGGTCGGAAGGCCGGCACCGTTTGCCAGATTTGGCTCGGCCAGCTTGTGCCAAGCGTAACGCATCGCTGCGGGCTCCTTCAATCCCGCGGCGGTGAGCACGACGGTGTCCGCACCCTCGATCGTGGCAGTCGCGGGAACAAACTCGGCCGTCTCTCCGATGACCTCGAAATGGGTCAGTGGTTTTCCATCTCGCGATTTCAGGCCGCCCGTCGTGTTGTCGAATTTCACGAGGAGCCGTCCCGGCTCGACGACGAGCTCCTTGAAAACCGGACCCGAGGCCACGATCTCCGCGCGACCATAGTCGTTCTTCAGGGCGAGGAGGGCGAGCCGGCGTCCCACCTCCCGTTTGTTCTTCGGGTGGATGTCGTTGACATCGCCGATGTCGTTGGTTACGACCATGCCGGTCTTCGGGATCGCCAGGCAGGCCGCCTGGGCCTCCCAGAATCGAGGCAGGATTCCCGGATCCTCGTTGCCATACATCCAGGGCGCGATCTGCACGAAGTAGAAAGGAAACTCGCCGATCCCCCACTGCTCGCGCCAACCACTGACAAGCGCCTGCTTCTTTTCCGGATAAAGCGGCTCGGCGTGGTTCGACTCGCCTTGATACCAAATTGCCCCGCGCATCCCGTAACCGACGAGGGGGCGGATCATCGCATTAAAAAGCGTCGTCGGCGAGGTGTGGGCCGTCAACGGCGCGAGTGCCGGTGGGAAAACCGGCGTGAACGGAGCCGCCGTTTTGTCGGCAAGCGACTTCGTGGCAGCCTCCTGCCATTGGGAGACTGCGTCGAGGTGGGCTTTGAGGGTGTTTTGATAGGCTTCGCTGTCCGGCAGGGTGCTCACCACCTGTGTGTGGATCGCGGCGAGCGCCGGGACCTTGGCGAAGCCCTCCACCGGGGTCCACGGTTCGATGCGGGTGCCGCCCCAGGAGCTGTTGAGCAGGCCGATGGGCACACCGAGTTCGCGATGCAACTCGCGCGCCATGAAATAACCCGCCGCGGTGAACTGGCCTGCGGTTTCGGGCGAGCAGACCTGCCAAATGGATTTCACGTCATCCTGTGGCGTGGCCGCGGTCAGGTGATCGATCTTCATCTGCCGGATTGCCGGATAATTCGCCGCCGCGATTTCCTCAGCCGGATTCAGGCTGGCCGCGACCGACCACTCCATGTTCGACTGGCCCGAGCAGAGCCAGACCTCGCCCACGAGGACGTCTTGCAAGGTGATCGTCGTTTCTCCCGAAGTAACCGCGAGGCTGACTCCCGTCGCGTTCGCTGGCATCGCCGGCACATTCGCCCTCCATCGGCCGTCCTGCCCCGCAGTCGCTTCGACCGTCCCCTCGCCCAGCGAAACCTTCACGCGCGCACCCGGATCCGCCCATCCCCACACCGGAATCGGCGAGTCGCGCTGAAAGACCATGTGATCACCAAAGAAACCGGGAAGGCGCAGCTCGGCGAAAAGGATGGTCGGTGTGAAGACGAGGAAAAGAACGAAAAGGGAGCGGAGGGTCATGGGGCGCGAGGATGTCGCTTACTCGGGATTTTGGCAAGGTCTTGTTGGGGCAAGCGAGGCGGAGTGGATTACCATTCTGCCGCAGCAATGGCTGTATCCTCGATTTTCCCGTCGTAGATCACCCAGCGGAACCGGGAGCGGTAGGCCTGCTCGGGTTGTATCGTGAAAGGTTCCTCGACCATGGGGGAAAAAACAAAGTACGGTTTCTCGGGATGCAGGCGTACCCATTGGGGAGCTCTGAAATTGTCCGGATGCGGGATCGCGACGATACCGCAAGCCTGCCCGTCGAGCTCGCCGGCCATCTTGACCCAAGCCGGACGGGTGTGGTTACCGGCCACGCGATCCTTGCCCTCGCTCGTTACCATCCCGGCAGGGTCCTTGCCGAGCCAGGCGGCATTGCCACGAATGGCCATCCCGCCATAATGGTATTTCTCAATGACCAGAGGTTTCTCGCCGACGCAACTTTGCTCGGAAGCGAGATCGAGCAGATAGCGTCCCTCCTCGAAGCGCACCCGAACCTGCCATCGCTCGCGCAGCACGGCGACAGGTTCAGCACCGGCGGTGAGGTCGTCGTATCGGTGAACGACGTCGAAGCCCACACCCTCCTCCCCGGAGATGACCGCGATGGTGCTCTCGTAGGAAACACGCCCGCTGCCTTGTTTCTGATTCCAGAACTCGGGGTGGCGCCCGTCGAATGACGTTTTTGTCCAGGCAAAGAAAAGACCGTGCTGGTGCGGGTGGTCCGGCGCGTAATCGCCCGTGATGACTTTGCCCGAGGGAGTGCAAAGCGGGTGAATGTATCCGGTGCGGGTGTAGAGCGGATCATTCGCGGCGGCGTCCGCGGAGGGCTTTTTCAAATAGCGGAGCACAAGATGCTCGCCCCGGGTCACTTCGATGCTGGCATCGGTTTCGATGCAGCGGAGCTGGGCGAAAGAGGGCGACAACGCGAGAACGGCGAAGGCGATGGAGAGGAGGTTTCGCATCCGCCCAGCAAAACCAATCCGGCGACCTTCGTCAATGGAGACTCTCCGCCGCTTGCAGGCGGGCGCGGTCCGGCGAAGTTGAATGATGGAAAAGAAGCCCGCCCTGACCCACCTGCGCGCCGACGGCAGCGCGGCGATGGTCGACGTATCGGACAAACCCGTGCAGCGACGTGAAGCCATCGCCGAAGGCAGGATCGCTTTGGCTCCGGACACCCTTGAGGCGATCTTTTCCGGCCAAGTCCCCAAGGGCGACGTGCTCGCGGTGGCACGGGTGGCGGGCATCCAGGCAGCAAAGCAGACGGCGAACCTGATCCCCCTTTGCCATCAATTGCCGGTGACCAAGGTGGCGGTCGACTTCGAGCGCGAGCCGAAGGGCCTGCGCATCACCGCCACGGTCCGCACCGATGCAAAGACGGGGGTCGAAATGGAAGCCCTGACCGCTGTCTCGGTCGCCGCTCTGACGATCTACGACATGTGCAAAGCGATCGACGGGAAGATGGTGATCGGGAAGGTGCGGCTGGTCAAGAAGACGAAGGGGGCATGAGTCATGAGTCACGAGGCATGAAGAGCGCCTCGTATCCCACTCGTGACCCGTGACTCTTAACCCGTGACCCTTTTCACCCCGGCCAAGCCACGGCGGTTTGGGTCGAGCTGCCGAGCCCCTCGATGCCCAGGGCGACGACATCGCCGGCCTTGAGGAACTGCGGGGGCTTGAAGCCCATCCCGACACCGGGAGGCGTGCCAGTCGAAACCACATCGCCGGGTTCGAGGGTCATGAAGCGACTCAGGTAGCTGACCAGAAACGCGATCCCGAAGATCAGCTTGGAGGAACTGCCATTCTGCTTGGTCTCGCCGTTGACGGTGAGCCACATTTTGAGGTTCTGCGGATTGAGGATCTCGTCCGAGGTCGCGACGAAAGGCCCGATCGGAGCGAAAGTGTCGCAGCTCTTTCCCTTCACCCATTGGCCGCCGCGCTCGAGTTGATATTCCCGCTCGGAGTAGTCGTTGTGCAGCACATAGCCGGCGACGTGGTCGAGGGCTTCGGCCTCGCTGACGTAGCTGGCTTTTTTGCCGATGACAAAGGCGAGCTCGACCTCCCAGTCGGTCTTGACGCTGTCCTTGGGGATGATGACAGGGTCGTTCGGACCGCACATGGCGCTGGTGGCCTTGAAAAAGACGATGGGCTCCTTGGGGATGTCCATGCCCGCCTCGGCGGCGTGATCGGAGAAGTTCAGCCCAATGCAGATCAGTTTGCCCGGGCGGGCCACGGCGCTGCCGAGCCGCTCGGAGGGGTCGATCCGCGGTGCGGTGGCTCCGTTTTGCGCGACCCAGGCAGCGAGGCGCTCCAGGTTCGCCGGATCGGCGAAAAACTCGGAATTCCAGTCCATCCCGAAGCCGCTCGCATCGATGCGGGATTCATCCTGGAGTTGCAAGCCGGGTTTTTCGGAGCCCTTCGGGCCAAAGCGGAGGAGTTTCATGCGGCGGACCCTATCGACCGGTGAGGCCTTCGTCAAACGCGCGAAAACCGCGAAGATGGGCGCATCAGCGGACCGAAAGCTGATTGCCGGGGCCGGTCGGCACGGTCTTCCAGATCTCGGGTGAGAAGTAGTCGGACGAAAACGCCTCGGGACGCGCCGTTGTGAAATAAAGGCGCTCCGCATCGAAGACCTGCTCGGGCTGGTAGAAGGCGGAGACTTGAGCGACCTCGACGAGATCGGCCGGAGTGATCTTGCGCTCGATCGTCGACTCCAGCAGGTATTGCCGGTCGCCCGCACGGACCACCACCCAGGCGTGCTGACCCATGTTCCCGTTCCAACCGATCGCGACACGGGCATCGAAGCCGGCTTTGATCAGCACATTGGCCAGCAGGATGGAGGAGTCCTCGCAGTCGCCCCCAGCCTCGGCCCAGGTCTGGGACGCGTTTTTCCAGACCTCGCGTCCCCCGCCCTTTTCTTCAAGTCGGTCCTGGTCGAGCTCGTAATCGCAGCGATCCGCGACTTGGCTCCACAGATCAAGGATGCGCGCTTCGGGCGCCGCCCCGGAACCCGAGGTTTCACGAAGGGAGAACGGATCGAAAAACTCGGTCGCGCGGCGGATCCGCCCGGCGTCGTCCATCGCCAGCACGTCGAAAGGCAATTCGCAATGCGGGCAGGAAAGGATCAGCGTCTGCGAGTTCCGGTCCAGCTCCAGGGCGTGGATCGCACCGCAATGGGGACAGCGGTTGTGAAAGCGACCACCATGCTGATTCGCCGCCTCCAGGCTAAACTCGGGAATGCGCCGGGACATCACGCCGAGAACCCCCATCCGCGAACCGCTTCGAAAAACGGTGGTGGTGATCGAATCGAATTCCGGGCTGACCGCCGCCGTCCATCCAGCCAGGCGATCGAGCAGATCATCGCGTTCCCGCGAGGTCACCAGATTGGCGGCGAGGTATTGCGCCCCGGGGAAATGGCTTTGGACGGCGTCGAAAACGTCGTCGAGTTCAACGCTCTCCGGGTTGGGGTGAGTGGCCACCCAATGCTCCAGGAAAGCCTGCAGGGACTCGTCGACTCCGATCTCGCCCACTGCCGAAGGCACCCGGATGCGGTTGACCCGCGCAATCGAATCGGACCGAAAACCCCGCTGGAAGGTCGAATCCAAAGGCGGGCGCGGGAAGAAAATCCCGACGACATCAACCCGGCCCGACCAGTGCAAACTGGTCAGAAACAAGGCACCTGCGGCGAGCAGGATACCCACGGAGCTGAGGATCCCTCGCACCATTCGGTCCCGGTAGTGTCTGTGTGTGCGGCGGTGTTTCGGCGCCGACGGTTTCGTTATGGAAATTATAAACCCCTCCAAAACCTTTGTCACAGACTATTTCAAAAGAAGAGTCCTTGAAAGGCCGCTTTTTTAAAATTAGCCGCGCTCTCAGGCGTGCGAATTGGGCAGGCAGGCCGCCTTGCAATACGGCGTGGCTCAGCGATGATCGAGGTCCATTCTCCGCTTGTCATGATCGAATCCCTCCCCCTTCTCGCTTCGAGCCCCCTCGACTTCTCCTGGATCAACAGTGGCGAAGCCTGGATCGCGCTGCTGACGCTGACCGTGATGGAGATCGTGCTGGGAATCGACAACATCGTCTTCATTTCCATCCTCGTCGACAAGCTGCCCGAGGCGCAACGTCCGCGGGCTCGGATCCTCGGCCTCGGCTTTGCGATGCTCACGCGCATCCTCCTGCTGCTCTCGATCACCTGGGTGATGCAGCTCGAAGATCCGCTCTTCAGCCTGTTCAAGCACCCGATCTCCGGAAAAGACCTCATCCTCATCCTCGGCGGCCTCTTCCTGATCTGGAAAAGCACCAAGGAACTCCACCATAAGGTCGAAGGGCACCTCGAGGAGGCCCACGAGGCCTCGAAGGGACGCGCCGCGCTCGGAGCCATCCTCGTCCAGATCGCCATTCTCGACATCGTTTTCTCGCTCGACTCGGTCATCACCGCCGTCGGCATGGTGGACTACATCTCGGTGATGATCATCGCGGTGGTCATCGCGGTGGGGTTCATGATGATCTTTGCCGGACCGGTCAACCGCTTCATCAGCAAACACCCGACCGTGAAGGTGCTGGCGCTTTCGTTCCTCCTCCTCATCGGCACGACCCTGATCGCCGAGGGATTCCATGTCCACTTCCAGAAGGGGTTCGTCTACTTCGCGATGGCCTTCTCGGTCTTCGTCGAGATGCTCAACGTGCGGATGAAGACGAACAACGAGCGCCGCCGCCTCGAGGTCGAAGCGGAGCGCCGGGGACGCGCCGAAGCGTAAGAGGATCAGTCCCCAGACTTCCAGATCTTCACCTCGGCCCCGGCACCCGCGAAGGCGACTTCCTCGAGTTCTTCCTCATCCTCCTGAAGCGGAGCGAAGCGCTCGGCGCGGAAGCCGAGTTCTTGCTGGATCGTCGAATGGGGATCGTCGGGGTTGTGCAATTCCTCCAGCAGCACGAGCAGGTCCGGATCAGCTCCGGCAACGACCAGCTTGGCATCTTCAGTCAACGCGAACTGCGGATTCGACCGCCCCACACCCAGAGCCCGGACCGTGTAGATCCCGTTGCGGCGAGGCAGGGCTTTGTAAAGGTCGTAGACCCAGGGTTCGAAGTGGTCGTCGATGCAAACAACACGCTGTCCGGTCTGAAACATGGCCGGCACTTTCGCCGACTTCGCTTCACGGTGCAAATTCCCAGACCTTCGGCGCTCCCTTCGCGCCTTCGATCCGGATCGAGGCAATCTCGACCGTCTCCCCGCTCTTGGCGGGCAGATACAGGCGGAGGGTGCCGAGCGATCCGGTGACCGGCAGATCCGCCTCGATCTCCTGCCATTGTCCGCCACCTGACAGGGTATAGTCGACCACCTGACCCTCTTGAAAGTCCGCCTGATCGGGTGCTTTCCAGGCGAATCGGGCCCCGCCACCGGTAGCGGCCCTCATCCGCAGACGGATCTTCACCGGACCCGAGACCCGGCCTTGGGCGGTGCCCAGAAAGGGCTCGCCCCCCGTTGCGATCACTCGCAGGGCACCTTCGGCGATTTCCATGGTCCCCTTGCGCACCACCAGACCTTCGGTGGTTTTCACGGCCGCGGGTTTGCCCTGAGCGGGCGCTGGAGCCCGGTAGCCGGGATTCGGGATCGGCTGGACGGGTTTGGTCTCCGCGATGAAGCGATCGATCAAGGCATCGAGTTCCGCGACCTTTCCAGGCAGCGCCGGGGCGAGATTCTTGGTCTCGCCTTGGTCCTCGCGGAGGTTGTAAAGCTCGCGAATCTCGGGGTACTCGCGATGTGGCTCCCATCGCCGGATCAGTTTCCAATCCCCCGCCCGCACCGATACGGCCGGGACGAGGTGGGGAAACCAGGTGAAGATCGCCTCGCGCTCGAGCCCGCCTTTTCCTTCCAGCACGGGCAACAGAGATAGACCGTCCTGAGGCTGGGCATCGGAAACCTCGACCCCGGCCACATCGAGAAAGGTCGGGTAATAGTCCACCGCATGCACGACGGTGCCGCTGGTCGCGCCGGCGGCGATGCGACCGGGCCAGCGCACCATTAGCGGCACACGTTGTCCCCCTTCGTAGATGCGCCCCTTCCCTTCGCGGAGCGGGCTGTTGTTGGTCGGCGGCAGGTCGCCGGCCCATTTCCGCCAATCCTTGATCAACCCGGATTTCGCCCCCTCTTCGGCCTTTTCCGTCTTGCGCTCCCCGGGCACGTTGCTGTGGACGTTTCCGCCGTTATCGGAGGTCACGACCATGAAGGTTTTTTCGGCAAGCCCCAGTTCGTCGAGCGTGTCCATGATCCGCCCGAGGCTCTCGTCGACGCTTTTCAACATCGAGGCCATGATCGGGTTTCCCTGCAGTCCGCGAGGATCCTTTTGTTTCGCAAACTCCGCAGTGTAGGCCTCCTTGTGACCCCAAGGACCATGCACGCCGTACTGCCAAAGGTTCAAATAGAAGGGCCGGTCCCGGTTTTCACGGATGAAACGGACCGCCTCATCGGTAAGCCGGTCGGTGATGTATTCGCCCTCCGGACCATCGGTGATCGTGCCGATCTTCGACTTTCCCGTCGGGCGCCCTTCGGTCACGACACCGTAAGGTGAAAAATAGCCGGGCGGCCCGGGGTCCGGCACACAGAACCAAGCCTCGTCGAAACCTTGCGCAGTCGGGCGATGCTCGGGCGCGGTGCCGAGATGCCATTTGCCGATATGTCCGCTGCGATAGCCGGCATCGCGGAGCCGCTCGGGCAGCGAGATGATTCCGGGATCGAAGTAGTTCTTGCTCTTCGGATAGATCACCGGCTGGTTCGGTGAAGTTTTGTCAGGATAAGGCGAGGCTCCTTCCGGGTCGGCGGGTTGATGGCCCGAGGCCGAGGTGATGCCGTGGCGCGATGGATATTGCCCGCTCAGGATCGTCGCGCGGGTCGGCGAACAAAGCGGCTGGGAGTAGGCATCGGTGAAACGCATGGCCTCCTTGGCGAAGCGGGTGAAATTCGGCGTCTCGTAGTATTGCGAACCATAGGGTTCGGAGTCCATCCACCCCATGTCATCGACGAGGAACATGATCAGGTTGGGCTTGCGGGTCTCATCCGCCACGGCAAAGGAACCGACGAGGATGGTCAGGAGGAAGTACAGCGGGCGCATGGTGTGGCGATCGAACCCCCGACGCATGACGCGGTTTCCCCGCGGTCACGCCAGAAGACGGGAATCGTAAATAAAAGGTTCAGCTTTCCCCACGAAAACCCGCGCGAAATCGGGATGGGCGGGGTTGAGCAGGTAGTTGATCTCGAGCGGCACAAGCGCACTCGGAACGGCGAGGATCGCGGACCGGCCCGATCGGATCCATTCGTCTCCGATCGCCTGCGTGATCCGGGTAGGAGGATGTTTTCTCCAGTCCGTCGGCAACGAGGAGGGATCGACCCGCTCCGCCAGCGAACCGTCGAACTCGCAGCTCAGCGCCACCCAATTGAGATGGACGGGAGGATGGATGTGGACCAGCAACTCCAAGGCCGCGAGCGCGAGGCTCTCGCTGGTGTAGACGACCCGACGGCTCGTTGAACTCCAACGCCCTCCGACGCGTGCCGCCCCCTCGCCAGTGAAGGCAACGGCGGCATACTTCGCTTTGACGATCCGCCAAGCCACGCACCTCATGCGTAAACGCCGTATTCGATGCGCCCGAGCAGCGCCTCGACTTCACGGGCACCGACCTCGGTCTCGGCATACGCGAGAGGCGTCTCGCCATGTAGACCGATTTGCGGCGAAGCCAGCCAAGCCCTCGCCGCGGCGGGATCCTCGAGCGTGGCGATCGCTTGGCCGAGGATGCGGGCGAAACGCAGGACGCGATCCGACTCGGCCGAATCGAGCCGACCGGCCAGACGGCGACGATGCAAGGTCGCCCGAGGGATCCCCAGATGCGATACCAGCCGATCCATCGGCAGATCCAACAAATCCCGCAGATCCTCCAGCTCACGAAAGGCAAGCCCGGTCTTGAGGACTCCGATCAGGACATCGGACCCCGGTTCACGTGCGCCCTCGACGATCGCCTTGACGATGCCCGCGGCCTTGGAAAGCCGGTAGGGAACCGGAGTCTCATTGACAACCGTGTTTCCTTTGGAAGGGGATGCCGGTTTCTTCATATGGATTATTTAATCCCTCCATACGGATCTCGCAAGTCTTTTTACCCGATGATTTCCTTAACGATGCTTCCGTGCACATCGGTGAGGCGGTAATCCCGCCCGTCATGCCGGTAGGTCAGCTTTTCGTGATCGAGGCCGAGTTGGTGCAGGATCGTAGCGTGGAGATCGTGCATGTGGACCTTGTTTTCGACTGCGACGTGCCCGAACTCATCGGTGGCGCCATGGGCGTAACCGGACTTGAATCCCCCGCCCGCCAACCAGACCGTGAAACCCTTCGGGTTGTGGTCGCGGCCCGTGCCATTGCCTTGGGCGTAGGGGGTCCGGCCGAACTCCCCGCCGAACCAAACGATCGTGTCCTCGAGCAGTCCACGCTGTTTCAAATCGGCGAGCAGCCCGGCGACGGGCCGATCGACGGCACGGGCGTGGTCCGCGTGTTTGGGCAGATTGGAATGTTGGTCCCAGGCTGGATTGGCGGTGTTGTCCCCGTAGTTCACCTGCACGAAGCGCACCCCGGCCTCACAGAGCCGACGGGCCAGCAGGCATTTCCGCCCGAAATCCTGCGAGGGCGCGCCCGGAGTGATGCCATAGAGCGCCTGAGTCGCAGCGTCCTCTTGCGAGAGATCGGTGACACCAGGCGCATGGCTCTGGATGCGCCAAGCCAGCTCGTAGGATTGGATCGCCGCCTCCAGCTCCGCATCACCGGGACGTCGGCTCCGCTGCGCTTCGTTCAGGGCCTGGATGAAATCGAATCGCTGCCGTCTTTGCCCGGCATTGAGGCTCGAATCGAGGTTGCGGATTACCGCGTCGGTCGCCGGGGCGTCAGCCCGTCCCAACGGGGTGCCTTGATAAATGGGCGGGAGGAACGCATTGCCGAAATTCCGAGGTCCACCGTTTCCGGCCGATGGGCCGACGGTCACGAAACCCGGCAGGTTCTCCGATTCGCTGCCGAGACCGTAGGTGATCCATGAGCCCATCGAGGGCCGCACGAAGTTCGTCGAGCCGCAATGCAGGAACAGCGTCGCCGGTCCGTGGGCGATGCCTTCGGTATGCATCGAGTGGATGAAACAGAGATCGTCGACGTGCCGGGCCACCTCAGGAAACAGGGCCGAGACCTGCCGTCCGCATTCGCCGTGTTTCGAGAACTCCCAGCGCGGAGCCATCAGTCGGTGCGATGTGGCCTGGTTCATCCCGGAGTTCGCGATTTTTCTGGAATCGTGAAATTCCGCCATTTCTCCATCATGCCGAAGGAGTTCGGGCTTGAAATCGAAGGTGTCGACATGGCTCGGACCACCCTGCATGAAGATGAAGATGACCCGCTTTGCCCGGGCGGGGCGACCCGGGATCCGGACCGCCTGGCTCCCAGCGCCGGGACCTCCATTCGCGAGCGCCGAAAAGGCAAGTCCGCCGAATCCGCAGGAAATCGTCTGGAGAAGTTGGCGTCGGTCCATGGTCGCGATCAGTGGAGGTATCGGTAGTCGAGGCTGGCGAAGAGTCCTTGGAAAATGGTGGCCCAGGCCTCGGCCGGATCGGGCGTTGAAGCCAGGACACTTTCGAAAAGCTGCTGCTCGGTGGGGAGCGGCGAACGCCCCAGCGCCAGACGTGTTGCCAAGGTAGCACGGGAAGTGTCGTTACTTGCTTCACGGAGCACCCTGGCCGCGGCTTGGCGGGATTCCTCGAGAACAAAAGGGTGATTCAGCAAGAAGAGGGCCTGCGGGGCCACCGTGCCGTGGTCGCGACGCCCTGTGGTCCGGCTGGGATCAGCCTGGTTGAAGGCCTCCAGCATTGGATGGGGCGAATTCCGCAGGGCGGGCAGGTAGATACTGCGGCGCAAAGTGTCATGCTCGTAGTTGTAATCGTTCGCCGCCCCCGGGCGCAGCACGCTCCCGCCGAGGGAGAGCTCAAGACGCCCGCTCGCGAAGAGGATCCCGTCGCGCAGGGACTCGGCCTCCATCCGCCGCAGCCGGGCCCGGGCAAAAAGACGGTTGTCGATGTCGGCGAGCGCGTATGCCGACTCGTCCTCCGGCACGGCGAGTCGGTAGGCGCGGCTCGCGGCGATCTCGCGCACCAGCCACTTCACCGAACCGCCTTCTTCCAGGAACCGCGTCGCCAGCCAGTCCAGCAACTCAGGATGAGAGGGCGCCTCGCCCGTGGTTCCGAAATTGTCCACCGAAGGACACAGACCCTGACCGAACATCCAATGCCACACCCGGTTGACGAAAACCCGGGCGGTCAGCGGATGGTCCGGCGAGGCGACCCACTGCGCGAACTGCCGCCGCCCGCTCTCGCCCGGCGGGATCGCCAGATCGGAGCGACCATCTTTCTCCACCACTTGGAGTACCCCCCGCGGCACGGGATCACCCGTCGGGCTATGGACGAGACCGCGTGCCAGCACCGGCAGATCCGACGGTTGTTCAGCCTCCCTGACCCCGAGGTAGCGCAATCGCTCCGGGCCCCCAGCCTTCACCGCGGCGATCTCCTTCTTGAGGCGGGAGACCTCCGCACTTGCCGCTTTTCTCAGGCGGCTCGCCTCGCTATCCACTTCGGTGACATTGCTCTCGGGCTTCGCATCGACTTGGTCGGCGGGCAGAAATTGGACCGCGTCGACCACGACATACCCCTGGGTCCCCTCGTTCGAGATCATCACGAAATTCGCCCCGTTTGTCTCGAAGCGGTATTCCCCGAGAGAAAGAAAACGCCCATCAATCGGAGGTTCGCCGCTGATGTCGATTTTCATCGGGAAATCGCCATCGGCGCTGGAGATCATCACTGGCACCGCATTCGATCGGCCGGGACCCGGCGCCCAGGCGAGCCGCACTTCATAGCGGCCCGCCTGCGGCACGCGGGCGGTGAAGCTCAAGGTCTTCTGCCCCTTGCCCTCGTTCATGTCGTGCGCATAACCCTCGCCGATGTAAGCGGCCGTGTGCACCGAGGCTTTCCAATCGCCCACTTTCTCCGCCTCGCTGTCATCCACCACCACACCGGGCAGGTCGCCCGCCGCGATGATGTCGGGACGCTCCCCGGTTGACCGTCCGGGATCGGCCGCCACCGCTTTTTGTCTGGCCTTTTCAGCCAGCTTCAATTGTTCCTCCAGCGCGGACAGCCGCGTCTCCTGGGCGCTCAGGCGGGCCTCTTCCTCCGGCTCCGCCGGCAGCGGCAGATCGAGCCAGTTCGAGACGTTCGCGTGCGAGAGGCTCACGGTGCTGGCGAAAATGCCGGCCATGGCGTGATAGTCGCGTGTCGGGATCGGATCGAACTTGTGATCGTGGCAGCGCGCGCATCCCAAGGTCTGGGCGAGGAAAGCCTTGCCGATCGTGTCGACCTGCTCATCGACGATGTCGAGGTCGAGTTGGCGCTTGTCCTGCTCCTCGAGGTTGTGGTTGCCGAGAGCGAGGAATCCCGTGGCGATGTGCCGCTGCTGCCGGTCCCGTAGGCTTTCCCCTTCCACCTGCAACAGATCCCCCGCGATTTGTTCGATGATGAAACGATCGAACGGCTTGTCCTCGTTGAAGGCCGTCACCACATAGTCGCGGTAGCGCCACGCCTCACGCATGATCAATCCGCGCAACGTGAAAGACTCCCCGTAGCGGGCCACGTCGAGCCAATGCCGCCCCCAATGTTCTCCGTAGCGAGGCGATCCGAGGAGCCGGTCGATCGCTTGATTCCAGGCCTCCTCATCGGGGTTGACCATGAAAGCCTCGATCTCGGCCGGTGTTGGTGGCAGCCCGGTCAGATCGAGGTAGAGGCGGCGCAACGCGGCCTCCGGCACAGCCGATTCGGCGGGTGGGACTCCCGCCGCCTCCATCTTCGCGAGGAGAAAGCGGTCGATCGCCCCGGTTGGCCAAGCTTGATCGTCAACAGCAGGCGGCTCCGGCTTGGAGAGCGGGCGATAAGCCCAATGCCGTCGGCCATCCTCCATCGAGATGCCGACCTTTCCAACCGCGCCCCCCTCGCGCGGATCGGGCGCTCCCATTGCCACCCAGCGCTCCAGCGCCGCGATCTTGTCGGAGGACAGGCGCGTCTTGGGCGGCATCTCGAGATGGGCATCCTCATATCGCACCGCCCGGATCAGCAGGCTTCCCGACGGGTCCCCGGGCACGATCGCCGGTCCCGAATCACCGCCGTGCATCCAGCCCGCCCGCGAGTCGAGCAGCAGGCCGCCTTTCTGCTTCGTGTCAGTGGCATGGCATTCCTGGCAATGCTCGATCAGCATCGGCCGGATCTCGCTCTCGAAGAAAGCGAACCCCTCCTCCGCCCGGGACAGCCCCATCCCGTGGAACGCAAGCAGCGCTCCGCAGACAGTGGAGGAAAATGAAAGAGCTCTGGGCATCCGGAAGCGGTGATCGGCGTCGCTTCGGAAGAGTAAAGGATTTCCCCCGCCTAGGACAATCCTCCCGGCATCCCGGAATCACGCCCTGCTCTCCGACTGTCCATTTCGAAGTGACTCCGAATCCCGGGCCGAAATCCTCGAGAACCACCAAATCCACGCCCCCACCCCGACCAGGACCACGTTCTGGGCGACTTTCACCGGATAATTCATCGCCTCCTCGCCGCCGAAACATCCACAAGTGATGTCGAGACCGCGAATCCAGGCACTGACGATGCCCACGGTGAAAACCAGAAGCAACAGGGTCAAGAGCGCGGCTGCACCCTGTCGGGTCCGCTGGAACATGATTCCCAGGCCGGCAAAAATCTCGAGCCAGGGGATGAAATGCGCGAGCCCCGGAGCGATCGGATCGCCGACGATGCGATAATTGCGGATCGCGTCGGCGAAAGAGACCGGATCCTTCACCTTGCCGATGCCGGTCCAGATGAAAAGCGCGCCGAAGGCCAGCGAGAGCAAAAATACGATCGCTGCTTTCATTTCCCGTCCTTTCGGTAGGCCTCGGCCAGCAAGGAAACCGGATGCCGAACGGAGACACTCTCCGGCATCGCATTCTGAATTTGGAGATGACAACCTGGATTCGCCGTCGCCACCAGCGAGGCACCGGTGCGAGCGATGCAGGCGGCCTTTTCGGACTGAAGTTTCGCAGCCTGTTCCGGCTGGGTGATGTTGTAAACCCCGGCACTGCCGCAACAGTGGGTCGCGTTTTCGAGCTCAACGAGTTCCAGCCCCGGAATGGCGCGCAGCAGTTCCCGGGGCTGCTTCGAGATGCCCTGACCGTGACACAAATGGCAGGCCTCGTGATAGGTGGCGCGGGTGGCGTCGCCGGAGCCGCTTGGCGTTTCAAAACCGATCTCGACGAGCCATTGGG
This sequence comes from Verrucomicrobiales bacterium, assembly GCA_041917795.1. GTDB lineage: Bacteria > Verrucomicrobiota > Verrucomicrobiia > Verrucomicrobiales > DEV007 > Arctic95D-9. The sequence goes on along the minus strand of JAYRWX010000027.1, from coordinate 23,331 downwards.
AGATGTCGCGCACCTTGCCGTCCCAGATCGTCGCCTTTTCGCGATAGGCTTCATCGTGGATCAGGAGTTTCGAAAAGTGCTTCAAATGCGAGCCGCAACCGGCGGCATTGGTGATGATCGCGTCGAGCGAGTCGAGGTCGAACAAATCGATCAGACGCCGAGCCTGCACCGCAGCTTGCTCGAGGTCGCCGTTGTGGGCGTGGAGCGATCCGCAGCAGCCCTGCATCCGAGGCGTGATGACCTCGCAACCGTTGCGCAGCAGCACCTCCACGGTGTCGCGGTTCACCTCAGCGAAGACGAGGTCCTGCACACAGCCGGTCAGCATCCCGACCCGATGGCGGGGCTTCGGTGGCGTCTCGCGAGGCGCGATGAGTTGGTCGGAAAAGCGTGCCTGCACCCTTGGTGTGGTCGGCTCCAGTTTTCGCAGATTGCCAGGCAGCAAGCGCAGCAACCCGCTTTTCCGGATCACCTGATCCAGTCCCGTGACCTGATACAGCCAAAGCCCTCGTCCGACGAAATGCAGCATCCAGTGATGGGCGAAAAGTTGGCGCAGCGTCAGCCAGCGCCAAAAGCGGCGGCCGGGAGTGAAGAGCACCTCCTGCTCTTCGATTTCGGCGCGGGCGTGTTCGAAGAGCTTCGGATAATCGACTCCGGCAGGGCAAGCGGTGGTGCAAGCGAGGCAGCCAAGGCAGTAATACATCTCCTCACCGAACTCGCGGGTCACCTCCAGTTCGCCATCCGCGATCGCCCGCATCAGGGCGATGCGGCCGCGGGGGCTGTTTCGTTCCCGCCGGGTTTCAAGGTAGGTCGGACAACTCGGCAGGCACATCCCGCAGTGCATGCACTGCTGCACGACCGAATAGTCCAGGTCGGCCATGTGGCGGAGAGGGCGGACCGCTGATTCACGCTGATCTTCGCTGATGAATGAGGAGGACATGGGAGGGCGGGATCAGTCCAAATCAAAAATCTTCCCCGGGTTCATCAGCCCCTCCGGATCGAGCGCCCGCTTGACCTGTCGCATCAACCGGTAGCTCGCTTTATCAAACTGCGCGGGCAGAAAGGGTTTCTTCGCCAAGCCCACGCCGTGTTCTCCGGTGATGGTGCCGCCGAGGGCTATGGTCTTGTCGAAGATCTCTTTCAAGGCATGTTCGACCCGCGCCATTTCTTCGGCGTTCGTTTCGTCGGTCAGAATCGTCGGGTGCACGTTTCCGTCGCCGAAATGCCCAAAGGTCGCGATGTCGAGCCGGTGCCTGGCGGCGACCTCCTCGACAAAGGCGACGATCTCGGCGAGTCGGCTGCGTGGCACGGTGACATCCTCGAGGATCGTGGTTGGCCGAATCCGCGCCAGCGCCGCGAAGGCACTGCGCCGGGCTGTCGCCAATCGGATCGCGTGGGCCTCGTCGCGGGCCGTCTCGACCTGGATGGCGCCGCTCTCCCGCGCGATCGCCTCCATCGCCGCCGCTTCTTCCGCGACGACCGCAGGATGACCGTCCGTTTCCATCAACACTACGGCGGCTGCCGCGACGGGCAGGCCAACCTGGGCGTAAGCCTCGACACTGGCGCAGGTCTTCCGATCGAGGAACTCGAGGGTGCAGGGAATGATCTGCCGCTCGATGATTTTCGACACCGAACCCGCCGCGGCCTCCATCGAGTCGAAGGAAGCCAGCAGGGTCCTGCGCGCCTTCGGCCTTGGCACCAGCTTCAGCAGCACCTTCGTGATAATGCCGAGGGTGCCCTCCGATCCGACGAACAAATCTTTCATCGAATAACCCGCGACGTCCTTGACGCATTTCGAGCCTAGCCAGGCGATCGAGCCGTCGGGCAGCACGACCTCGAGACCCATCACGTAGTCCCGGGTGACGCCGTACTTGAGCCCGCGCAATCCGCCCGAGTTGTTGGCGACGTTGCCCCCGATCGTCGAGATTTTCATCGAGCCGGGATCGGGCGGATAAAAAAGGCCGTGCGGGTGGGAGGCGTCATCGATCGCCTTGGTGATCACTCCGGATTCGGCCAAGACGGTCAGGTTCGCCGCATCGATCTCGAGGATGCGGTTCAGGTTCACGAGGCAAAGCACGATGCCTCCCGTCACCGGTACGCTGCCTCCGGACAAGCCCGTGCCGGATCCCCTGGTCACCACCGGCAGTTTGTAGGCGCGGGCCCATCGCACCACTTCGGCCACCTCCTCCGTGCTCCGCGGCAAAACGACGCAGGCGGCGGGAGACTTCAGGGCGGCAGTGCCGTCAAAGCCATAGGGGATCAGGTCCTCGGGGGCGGTGAGCACCTGAGTTTCACCCACGACCGCCCGAAGTTTGGCCAGGGCGGCGGGAGCAATCTCAGGGGCCGGACCGGCGGAAGATGGGGCGATCATGTCAGCTCTGCCATAGCCGGGTGAGCCCGATTTCTCAAGGTCGGATTGTCGTACAATTCCCTCACTTCCCCTCCAATGCCGCGACCCGCTCGACCACGGGAGGATGGGTGTAGTTGAGGAACACGTAGAAAGGATGAGGGGTCAGGTTCGAGAGATTGTCGCGGCTCAGCTTGCGAAGCGCGTCTGCCATCGCGCCCGCGTTGCCGGTGACCTTCGCGGCGTAGGCGTCCGCTTCGAACTCGTGTTTCCGGCTTAGCCAATTGCCCGCGACGGAGAGGAGGTCGTTCACCGGAGTCATCACGATGGCAAAGAGCACGAAACTCACGTAGACCGACGTCTCCTTCACCCCGAAAGCGTCGAAGAGCGCCCGGTCCTTCATCATGAATCCGAGCAGCAGGAACATGACCCCGGTCGTGAGAATGCTGATCGCCAGGGCTTTGACGATGTGCCGCAGCTTGTAGTGCCCGATCTCGTGGGCGAGCACACCGACCAACTCGGGTTCGGTGTGATTGTTGATCAGGGTGTCGAACAGCGCGATGCGCTTTTTGTTCCCGAAGCCAGTGAAGAAGGCGTTGCTCTTCGTCGATCGTTTCGACCCGTCCATCACGCTCACCTCGGTGAGCGGAAAATCGCATTTCCCCGCCATCTCCTCGATCGAGCTGCGCAGGCTGCCGGCCGGCAGCGGCTCGAATTTGTTGAACATCGGCAGGATCCAGCTCGGGGCGACGTAGGCGAGGAAGAGCGAGACCGCCGTCACCAGCAGCCAGGACCAGAGCCAGGCGAGCGGGACGGTTTCGAAGAGATAAATCAGGGCCGCCACCAGCGGCGCTCCGATCGCGAAGGAAAGGGCCGCGCCCTTGGCAATGTCGCCGATCCAGACCCCGAAGGTTGAGCGGTTGAACCCGAACTTCTCCTCAATCACGAAGGTCGCATACCAGTCGAAGGGCAGTTGCAGCAGACCCCAGGCAAAGGCGATCGCGGTGATGAAAACGACACCGGTCAGAACCGGCCCACCCTTTCCGGCGAATCCGCGCACCCACTCATCGAGCCAGCCGAAGCCGCCGAGACACCAGAACGCAAAGAGCACCACCAGCGAGAAGATCCCCTCCCCGATTCCCAGGACCGAGCGGGCCCGGGCATACTCCTGCGAGTTCTCGTAGGCCGTCCCGTCCACAAAATCGCGGAAAGTCTCCGGGATGCCCCCGCCCAGCGACTTCAGGTTCAGCAAGGTCGCGAAGAGGTCGATCTTCCAGAGCACGACGAGGGCCACCACGATGACCACGAACCAGGCGTTGATTTGCATTTTCAAGGGGGAGCCTCAAGCCTACGGCGGCCGAATGCCCCCGGCAAAGGGAAAGAGCCCGGGCTCAGGCACCGCGGTCCGATTCCTCCCGGAGTCGGCGCGCCAACTCACGGGCTTCGCCAGCGGCACGAGCCAATTCCTTTTCCAGTTCCCGGACGCGCAGTTGATGGTCACGGCGGATCCGGACGAGGTCGTAGACCGCCAAACCCAGCACGATCGCCGCTAGGGCGAAGGCACCCGACCACCAACTCGCGAAGCGCATGGGGGTTTTTTCCAGGCTCTCCGCCAGGGGCACCGCCCCGGCATAGACCATCGCGAGGGTCGTCAGCGTCAGGAAAAAAAGCAGATTTCGTCGGTAGACGACCCGCTGCACGCCGCGTGGCGCCTGGCCGGAGGACTGGGGTGATTCGGACACCCGGCAATGAAAGGGCAAAGGCCCGCGGGAGGGAATCAAAAAAGAGCCGAGCGGGCATTTCGCCTTGTCCGGCGCGCGGCAAATCCTACACTGCGCCCATGTCCCGAGACCGGATCCAGGTCCTCAAAACCTACAAGCTCTACATCGGCGGAAAGTTCCCCCGCCCTGAGAGCGGCCGCACCATGACCGCCACCCATCCGAAGACCGGCGCCCACCTCGCCCACTATGGCCACGCCTCGCGCAAGGACCTCCGCGACGCCGTCGTCGCCGCCCGCAACGCCCTGCCGGGCTGGAGCGGAGCGACGCCCTACCTGCGCGGACAAATCCTCTACCGCATCGCCGAGATGCTCGAGGGACGGGCCGCGAGTTTCACCAGCGAGATCGCCGACAGCACCGGATGCTCCGCTGCCGCCGCCCGCCGCGAGGTCGAGGCCAGCGTCGATCGCCTCGTCCACCTCGCCGGCTGGACCGACAAGGTCGCCCAGGTCTTCTCCTCGGTGAATCCGGTGGCCAGTCCGCACTTCAATTTCACCTTCCCCGAGCCCACCGGCATCGTGGTGGTCCTCGCTCCGGATCAACCCTCTTTGCTCGGACTCGTGACCCTCTTGGGTCGGGCCATTCTGACGGGAAACACCGTGGTCGCGATCGCCTCCGAGACCGCTCCCCTGCCCGCCATCTCCTTCGCCGAGGTGCTCGCCACCAGCGATCTGCCGGGCGGCGTGGTCAACCTGCTCAGCGGACAACGGGCCGAACTCGTGCCTTGGATCGCCAGCCATCTCGACATCAACGCCGTGATCGACGGCTCGGGCGACCAGGATCGGTTTGCCAAACTCCAGGGGGGAGCCGCCGACAACCTCAAGCGGGTCAGCTCGCACGCGCTCGCGAATCCGGAGGATTGGTTCGGCGAAGCAGGCACCGACGCCTACCGCATCCTCGACACGGTCGAATTCAAAACCGTCTGGCACCCAATCGGAGTCTGAGCCGTGAGAGAGGCGGTCCTCATCGTCCTCGATTCGCTCGGAATCGGCCACGCTCCGGATGCCGCCGACTTTGGCGACGCGGGAGCCGACACCCTCGGACACATCCTCGCCGCCTGTCCCGACCTGCGGCTGCCGAACCTCGCCGCCGCCGGCCTGTTCCATGCCGCCGCCCTCGCCGCTGGAAGGAAAATTCCTGACCAGACACCCCTCTTTTCCTGGGGCTGCCTCAGCGAGCGCTCCGCCGGCAAAGACACGGTCACCGGCCATTGGGAAATCGCGGGACAGATCATCACGACGCCCTTTGCGACTTTCGATCGGTTTCCTGATTCTCTAGTGGAAGAGATGGAGTTACTCACCGGCGTCTCCTTCATCGGCAACTACGCCCGCTCCGGCACGGCCATTCTTGAGGAGCTCGGAGCCGAACATCTCCGGACCGGACGGCCCATTCTCTACACCAGCGCCGATTCGGTGATCCAGATCGCCGCGCACGAGGACCTCGTGCCGCTGCCGCGCCTCCACGCGATCTGCACCGCCCTGCGTCCACTTGCCGACCGCGAGCGGATCGGTCGTGTCATCGCCCGGCCCTTCACCGGCAGCCCCGGAGCTTTCGTCCGCACCGCCGGACGACATGACTTTGCGATGCATCCGCCGCCCACCGTGCTCAACCGACTTCAGGAGAGCGGCGTCGAGGTGCTCGGAGTCGGCAAGATCGGGGACATTTTCTCCGGTTCCGGCCTGATCGAATCGTTCCCCACCCAGCACAATACCGAAGGCTGCGCCCGCATCGCCGCGCTCACCGCGATCCGGCCCCATGGAGACCGCCTCATCTTCGCCAACCTCGTCGACTTCGACTCGCTTTACGGGCATCGCCGCGATCCGGCGGGCTACGGGGCTGCCTTGGAGCGCTTCGATGCCTGGCTCGGGCCCTGGCTGGAGAAACTACCGCCGGACGTTTTGGTCATCCTCACCGCCGATCACGGCAACGACCCGACCTGGACCGGCAGCGACCACACCCGCGAGCGGGTGCCTCTGCTTCTGCGCCAACCGGGGGCGTCCCGCTGCCTCGGAGTCGGGGAAGGTTTCACCGCGGTGTCGGAGCGTTTGGCGGAGTGGTTTGGGGCGGAGCCGGGATCCGAAACCATGGCCGTGCCCGTGAGAACCCGACCCGCATGAATCCCAATTTCCCTTTCCCTTTTACCGGATCAGGGTCTGCCCGACTCAAGTGCGGCAAGCACCGCCTCCTCTCCATTGTCCTTCTCGCGCTTCTCGCCGACCGTTCCTTGGCGGCGGAATATCCGTGGTCGGTGGAGGTGCCGGGTGTGATCAGCGAGGAAACGGGCAAGGCCCCGCGGGCGTTTTTGTGGCTGCCGGCGAAGACGGAGCGGGTGAAGGGGCTGGTCTATGCGCCGCAAAACATGCTGGAGCAGGCCATCCTCGAAAGCGCCACCTTCCGCGCTGCGATGACGCGGCTCGATTTTGGCATCTTGTGGATCACGCCCTCGCCGGGCGGGGCGACGGCATTCGGACGCGCCGAGCATACGGCCATCGAGGCTACGATCCAAGCGCTCGCGGTCGAATCGGGCTACGAAAGCCTCCTCGCCGCGCCCCTGGTGCCGATGGGGCATTCGGCGATGGCGGAAATGCCGTATCTCATGGCCGGGCGCATGCCCCATCGCGTGCTGGCGGGCATTTCACTCAAAGGCGCTTGGCCGGAGAAGCAGCCCTGGGTGAAGGCCTTCGGCGAGAGCGGCGTGCCGCTGCTCTGGGTGAGCGGCGAGTACGAATGGGCCGATGAACGGGCCGGCAAGGCGCAGGCCTTTCGCCAGAAGTATCCGAAAGCGCCCCTATCGATGCTCGCTCATGCCGGTGGCGGCCATTTCGATCATCATGCGGCGCTAACGCAGTTCCTCGCCGATTACATCGCGAAGGCCGCGCAGCACGACAAGCGGCCTGTGGATGCCACGAAAACCGGCGTGAGCATCGCGCGATGGAAGCAGCCGGAGCAGGGCACGTTCTGGTGCTTTGACGACGAACAGCGAATAGCCACCGAAGCGCTGCAAAACGCCTCTTGGGGCCGGAAGCCTTTTTTGCTCGGTTACCTGCAAAACGGAAGTGTAGTCGATCAGGTCAACGGCACGCATCAGCAGGTCACCTTGAAGTGGTCGGCGCCGGATGACGAGCTCGCGTTTTCGCTGCATGGCACCTTTCTCGACAGCGTGCCCGCGGGCCGGCCGGAGCGTTGGACGGGGCTGAAAGCCGGATCGCCCATCACTCATCCCTCATCATGGGATCACATCGTCATCACGCCGATCACCGGTCCGGTGCAGCAGCTCGCGCCGGATCGTTTCGCGCTGCGTTTTGATCGCGCTGACCTCGACAATCCAAAGCGCGCCGCGTCGATGTGGTTCCAGGCCGAGCATCCCGGCGATGCGACCTATCAACGCGCCGTGCAGCAGGCGATGCTGCCCTTTCCTTTCCAGAACACGACTGGCAAAACGCAGCGCATCACCTTCGAGCCCATCGTGGATCAACTCATCGGCTCAAGCAAAAGTCTCGCGCTGCGGGCGACGAGCGATGCGGGTCTGAAAGTGCGCTTCTTTGTCCGCGAAGGTCCGGCGGAGATCGTCGGCGAGGAATTGCGCTTCACCGCCCTCCCGAAAAAGGCGCGATTGCCGATGCGGGTCACGGTCGTGGCCTGGCAATGGGGCCAGGAAGGTTCCGTGCAGACCGCCGAGCCGATCACGCGCACCTTTTCACTCACCAAGCCCGGTGTCATCGTGAGTGATGTCGTGAAAGTCGAAGCCCGCCTCGACCCCACGAAACCCGGCCTGCTGATTCCCTCCGACTTCGCCGGGCTCTCGCGCGAATGGCGACGCTTTCCCGCGCCGTCGCTGGACCGGCTCGACACGCTGCATCCGACCTACGCGCAGTTGCTGCGGAACCTGCGCGGCATCGGCATCCGCATCGGTGGCGCGAGCGCCGATGGCATGAAGTCACCGCCCGATGTCGAGCGGCTCAAGCAGCTCGCGCAGGCCTACGAAGCCGTGCGTTCGCCGATGATCCTGACGATCAATCTCGCCCACAACGACGTCGAACTGTGCCGGGCCTGGATCGCCCGCGTGCGCGAGCATTTGCCTGCGGAGGCCATTCGCGGCTTCGAGCTTGGCAACGAGCCCGATGGTTGGTTTGGCCGTCACAAGCCGAAGGACTACCAGTGGGACACCTACTTCGACGAGTTCGCCGCGATGCGGGCGCAGCTCGTGCCCGCGGTCATTCCCAGCGTCATCGGGCCCTCATGGGCGCATGGTCTGCCGCCGGACATCACCGCCACCATGGTGGAAAAGAATCCGGGCACGCTCTCGATGCTCACCGGTCACGCCTATGCCTTTTCGCCGACCGTGGGGCGCGAGGTCTTCCGTCTGCTGCGCAATGAACCGATCCAGCAAACGCTCGACTTTTTGAAGCCCGGCATCGACGCCGCGAAGGAGGCCGGCCTGCCCTTCCGCCTCGACGAGGCCGGCAGCGCCTGGGGCGGCGGCGCGCGCGGTTTCAGCGACTCCTTTGCCTCCGCGCTGTGGATGCTCGACCTCAATTTCACGCTCGCGGAGGCCGGGCTCGCCGGGATCAACTACCACGGCGGCGGCCGCAGCCACTACTCCGCGATCCAGGACGACACCGACGACAAAAAGCCCGTGCCCACCTTCATCCGCGCGATGCCGACCTATTACGCGCTGCTCGTGTTTCAGGAGATGATCGCGAATGACGCGCGCTTGCTCCCGGTGAGCGCCAATGGGACGTCCAACCTCAAACTCTGGGCCGTGCGCGACTCCGCCGGTCACGTGCGTGTCCTCGCCCTCAACAAAGACCTCGCGAAGTCCATCGACCTCACCTTGCGAACCGGTCGCGAAGGCCCCGCCACCCTCAAACGCCTCACCGCGCCCGCCATCGCCGTCAGTGAGGGCCTCCGCTACGCGGGTCAGACCTTTGATGACTCGAAGGACGGCAAGCCGGTCGGTGAATTGAAGCTGGAAACACCCGAGATTCGTGAGGGAGCACTGCATTTCCAAATCCCACCCGCCAGTGCGGTCGTGATCGAGGTGAAGTGATTGGCCTCAGCCCCCTTCCCGCAGGCAATACAACCACTCCTTGCGCTCGCTGCCGGCATCGGCCGTGCGCAGGAAGACTTCTTTGCCCACGAACACCGGCGTGGCGAAACCCTCGGCTCCGAGCCGGTTTTCGGCGAGTTTGGTGAACTTCCCGGGATCGGCGGCGTAGACGTGAGTGATCCCCTGCTCGTTCATCGCGTAGATCCGGCCCGCGGCGAGGACGGGCGAGGCGCTCACTGGTCCCCCGAGGCGGACCTTCCACTTTTCCTCGCCGGTGACCGCATCCCAGCAGAGGGCGATGCCATTGTCGTTGAAGGCGTAGAGGTGGCCATCATGGTAGAGCATCGATTGCTCGTAGGATTTGTCACCGTTCCGCCACTGCACCCTGGCGGCCTCTTCCACCCGGACGGCGATCGTTTCCTTGTTGGGGAAACCACCACTGGCGAAGACGGTATCCTCACTCCAGACCATGGTGCCGCAGGTGGCGCTGCTGGAGCCGTCGACCTCCCATAGCAGCCCCCCATTGACCGGATCGTAGCCGCGCACCTTCGTTCCTCCACTGAGGAGCAACTGCTCGCGCCCGCCGACCCTGGCGACGATGGGCGAGGAATAGCTCGTCTTCCGTTTCAACTCCGTCCGCCAAACCGGTTCGCCATCGCTGACCCGGAAGGCGGCGAGGAATCCGTCGGCGGCGAACTCGGAGGCGACGATGAGCTTGTCGTCGTGGATGGTCGGGCTGGGCGCGTAGCCGAAGCGGTAATCGCACACATAGGGGCCCGCATCCCTCTGCCAGAGGCGTTCCCCAGCCAGGGTCAAGGCGGTGATCCAGATCCTCCCTCCGTTGTCGAAGACCGCGTAGACGTTTTTCCCATCCGAAGCCGATGTCGGGGTGGCCGCGCTGTTCTTCCGATGCATTTCGGTCGGCAGCCCGCCCTGATGGGCCCTCTCCTTCCAGCGGACCGATCCATCGGAGCGCGAGTAGGCGAGCACGAACTGTCCGTCACCCTCGGCGGTGGTGACGATGACCAGATCACCGACGACGATAGGACTGGAGAGCCCCCGACCTGGCACATAAGCCTTCCACTTCACGTTTTGATCCTCGCCCCAGACCAATGGAGGAGCGGCATCGGCGGCGGCGACGCCATTTCCGTGGGGACCGCGCCACTGCCTCCATTCGGCAGCCGACGTGGAGGGGCTCAACAACCCGAGAGCAATACAGACCGGCACCAGGACTGGCATAAATGCGAAATCTGAAAATCCGCGGACGCGGAGGCTTGAAAAGTCTTCCCGATTGGTGATTCGTGCAAGCCGCAGGAACCGGCGCTGTTCCGTCCCCACCCATCGTCCCTGCCCTTTTCATGAGCAAGAAAACCGAGCCCGTCCCGGATGCCGAACGTCACCTTTACCGGGACTTTTTGGCGGAGCGCGAAGAGATCCTCAAGCACAAATGGATCCGCAGCGAGAGCGCCGGCCGGGACGTGGGTTTCGAGGCGGCCTTGGTGGACTGGGCGATCCACCATCGCGAGACTTGGAAAAAAGACTACCTTGCCGCCCACAAGCACTGATGCCCCTCACTCGCCGACTTTGGCGAGTGTGGTCTTGGCCTCTTCGGCCTGCATCGTCGCCGCGCTCTCGACCATGGCACGGGAGCGGTCGTAGGCACCGGCTCCATAGGGTAACTGGTCGATCAAATCTTCCGCCAGGGCGAGTTCGCCGCGCTCCAGTACGGCCATGACGTCACCGTGGACAGTCTCGGCGACCATCCCGCGGATCCAAGGCATCGTCTCGGAGAGTTCGTCGGCGATCTCCGTGGCGGAGCGGCGATCGCCGGATCGGTAAACCGCCATGGTCAGGCCCTCGGCGGCTGAGGCGCAGGTCGGGTCCTGTTCCAAGGTGATCAGGAACGCATCCATGGCCTGCTCCCATTCGGCGCGGTCGAAATGAGCCCATCCCTTGCGCAGGCTTTCACTGGCGTTGCCCGCATTCCCCGGTTGGGCGGCGACCACGATGCGGACGGCCTTGGCGGCGACCGGGCGGAAATTGCGTGTTTGGACCGACTCCTTCTGCCCAGCGACAAGGGACACGGGGAGGCTGAGGAGAAGGGCGGCGGCGAATTCGGAGAAGTATTTCATAAGCAACTCCGAAAAATTTAACAAAATTTAATAAAAAGAAAATCAAAATTTAAAATCATTTTAGATTTTATTCTCAATTTTGCAAAAAACCGCCAACTGGTCAGTTCGCGGCCGCGTTGTCCCGCTCGATGATCCGGGTGATCGCGAGGGCAATATCGAGGGCGGCGGCGGCGTTTTGACCGCTCACTTTGGGGGCGACACCTCGGGCGGCGCATTCCACGAAGGCGGCGAGTTCACACTTGAGCGGCTCATCGCGCTCGACCTGCACCTCCTCGCGGGCGATCTGCATGCCATCGCGGCGGTAGATCCAGCCGCTCTGGTCCTGGTAGTCGAGGGACAGGTAGGCATCGCCTTGGAAGACCCGGATTTTCCGCATCTTCTCCGGGCTGATCCGGCTGGCGGTGATGTTGGCGACACAACCGTTTTCGAATCGGATCCGGGCGTTGGCGATGTCCTCGCGCCGGGTCAGCACGGGGATCCCGACCGCATCGATCGAGGCCACCGGCGAATTAACGAGGTGCAGCACGATCTCGAGGTCGTGGATCATCAGATCCAGCACCACCCCGATGTCGAGGCTGCGCTGGGGAAAGGGCGAGAGCCGATGACACTCGATGAATCGGGGCGAGTCCAGGACCGCCTCGAGCCGGCTCATCACGGGATTGAAACGCTCGATGTGACCGACCTGGAGCACGAGGCCCTTTTCCGCCGCCAGGTCGATCATGGCTTTGGCGTCGTCGACCGAGTCCGCGATCGGCTTTTCGACGAGCACGTGTTTGCCTGCGGCGAGGAGTTGCGTGGCGATCTCGCGGTGAGTCATCGTCGGGGTCGAGACGGAAGCCGCATCGACCCGGGCGATCAGTTCCTCAAGGCTGCCGACGGCTTCGGTGCCGAATTCGGCGGCGAGGGCGCGGGCATGATCCTGGTTCGCATCGTAAATCGCAACGAGATCCGCCGTTTCCAACTCCGCGTAGATGCGTGCGTGGTTTCGCCCGATGGCTCCGACTCCGACGACGCCTGTTTTGACCCGATTCATTTCGCAAGGCTATGGCAGCATCCAGAGCCCGGGGCAACCGCCGATCGCAAAAATCCACTCAGGCTCGGGCGACGAGACTCACCTTCCGTTCCTTGCAGAGGCGGAAAATATCCTCCTTTCCCAGCAACAGCGTGCAGCCCGCCTCGACGACGATCGCGGAAATCCCCGTCTCGGCGGCGGTCTCGATGGTCGAGGGACCGACCACGGGCACGTCGAAACGGAAATCCTGGTTGGGTTTGGAGACCTTCACCATGGTCGCCCCGCCCTTCCCCATGGCCCCGCCGCGTTTCATCGCCTCGTTGGTGCCTTCAAAGGCCTCGACCGCGAGCACCGTGCCCTTCTTTACGACGACCGTCTGACCGATGTCGAGCCGGCTCACCTCCTTCGCGATGCGAAATCCGTAGGCGGCGTCTTCCTCCTGCCGATCGCCCAGCAACGGCCCGCAGACATGACCCGCGATGGGCAAGAGGTCGTCCAGATGGGTGGTGGCTGGGAGCAAGTGGATCCCGTCGATCTCAAGCTCCGCGGCAATGCCGGCAAAAAGGCTCTCGGCGTTCCGCTCCTTGATTTTCCCGAGCATTTTCAGGAGCCGCAGATCGGGCCGCAGATCGAAAAGATTCTTCGGAGCGATTTGTCCGACCATGACCAACTCGGTCACGCCGTGACTTTTGAAAAAGCGGATCATCTTGCCGAGTTGCCCAACCCGGAGCCATTCGATCTGGTCAACCAACTCCGCCAATCCCGGATCGGTCTCATCGATGAAGGCCGCCGCCACGATCGTGCCCACTCCGGCACGGCGGGCCGCCCGGGCGAAGATGCCGGGGTAAAGTCCGTTCCCGGCGATCATACCGACGTTGGTGGGGGTGGAAGGGGCGGTCATCGCGCGTCGTCGAGTCCTTTCCACGAAGAGCCTGCTCCTGCAACCTTGCGTTTTCCGACCGGCGCGGTATGGAAAATCCGGAACCGCCCGCACCCAAGCCCCCGAACCCGCACGTAAACGAATCCATGCCAGATTTCATCATCCTCGGGATTGTCATTCTCATCGTCGTTGTTGTGTTCCTGATCCTTGGCCGCTTCATCGGCCTCTGGATCCGCGCCCGCGTTTCCAACGCCCCGATCGGGCTCCTCAACCTCGTCGCCATGTGGATCCGCAAAGTGCCGGCCTCCCTGATCGTCGACAGCCGGATCACTGCTGTGAAGGCCGGACTCGACTTTACCACCGACCAACTCGAAGCCCACTACCTCGCCGGTGGCCACGTCGCCGATGTCGTCCTCGCGATGATCGCGGCGGACAAAGCGGGTATCCCGCTCAGCTTCGACCGGGCCTGCGCCATCGACCTTGCCGTCAAAGGCACCTCGAAGACCGTCCTCTCGGCGGTGCGCACTTCGATCAATCCCGCGGTGATCGATTGCCCGGGAGGCGGCAACAAGATTGACGCGGTCGCCCGCGACGGCATCCAGTTGCGCGCCCGTGCCCGGGTCACCGTGCGAACGAACCTCGACCGCTTTGTCGGCGGTGCCACCGAGGAGACCATCATCGCCCGGGTCGGCGAGGGCATCGTCACCTCGATCGGCTCGGCCGCCTCGCACAAGGACGTGCTGGAGAATCCCGATCACATCTCGCGCCGCGTCCTCGAGCGGGGTCTCGACGCGAACACCCAGTTCGAAATCCTTTCCATCGACATTGCCGACGTCGACGTCGGGGCCAACATCGGTGCGAACCTCCAGGCCAGCCAGGCCGAAGCCGACAAGCAGGTCGCCCAGGCACGGGCTGAAGTCCGCCGCGCCGCTGCGGTCGCCACCGAGCAGGAGATGTCGGCCCGCACCCAGGAGATGCGCGCCAAGCTCGTGGAAGCCGAAGCTCAGGTGCCGATGGCCATCGCCGATGCCTTCCGCAACGGTAATCTCGGGGTCATGGATTACGCCCGCTATCGTAACGTGCTCGCCGACACCGAGATGCGCTCGAACATCGCCCGCGAGGTGAAGGAAGACGATCCCAGCAAGAACGCCTGATCCTGATGGACGGAGACTTTCCCTGGGTCTACGTGGCGATGATCATCATCGCCTTCATCAGTTGGGTGAGCCAGCAGATCAAGCAGGCCGCCGAGGTGCGGCGTGCCCGGCTCGAGCAGCGCAAAGCGAAAGAACGGGCCCGGCACCAGGCCCAGCCTGCTCCCGCCGAGATCCCCTCTCCCTACCGACCGGTCCCGGCCGCGCCGACGCCGCCGCCCTTGCCTCAGGCCGTCCCCCGCAGCCTCCGCGATCTGCTCGAAACGATCGAGCGCGCCATCGAACCACCGGCTCCGGCACCGGTTTCGCCGCCGCCCGTTCCGGTGGTCGCTCCCGCCGCTGCGCCCGAGCCTTCCGCCCAAACGGCTCCCCCGTCCGCGCCCCAGCCCGCCCCGATCCGGCGCGCTCCGATCCGGCGCGCTCCGAAGACCTCTCTTTCCCGGATCCTCCGGAACAGCGACTCACTCAGGCAGTCCATCATCCTGAAGGAGATCCTCGACGACCCGGTTTCCTTGCGCTGAATCACCCGGTCCAGTGACGGACCAGGATGGGACCCATCCAAGTGATCACCCCCAGCCCCCCGAGGGCGCAAGCCAGGCTGGCCAGCAGTACGAAAATCGCCTCGAATCCCACCAAAGCCCGCAAGGTCGGGGGATCCGCTCCCAAATGCCGGAGGTGGCGGAATTCATCGCGACGAAGCCGGTTCGAGAGCAGGAAGACGAGTGCCCCGATCGACACCGTCGCCACCCCGATGCCAAGCAAGAGCCCGAGCACGAGGTCCTGCACACTGAAGACGGTCGCAAAAAGCTCGTCCATCTCCTCCGTCGGCGAGATCAGTTGGAGCCCGCCCGGGGTGGTGTGGCGCCCCTTCAGCAGCGCCTGGCTTTTGGCATTGGACGGCACCACGATCGCCGCGGTGATGGGAAAGTCGTCTTCCGATCCATGGAAGTGGAAATCGTCGATGTTTTCCTCGGTCACCTCTTGATACTGGGGTACCGAGGCGTTCAGTCGAGCGGCCGTGTCGCCCGTGTTGCCAGGCAACAAGGCTTCGGGACCGAGCTTTTCCGCGTCGGCATGGCCATGCCCGAGCCCCTGGATGATCCAAGCCGTGTGCAGGTCGACAAAAATCGCGCGGTCATCCGCCGTGCCGGTCGCGGCGAGCACTCCGACCACCGGCATTTTCAGCGGGTAAACGCCGGCGATGTCAAAGAGCGTCTCCGGCGTCGAGATCAGGTGATCTCCGGGTCCGATCCCGGCGGCATTCGCCACCTCCGCCCCGAGGACGCATTCGCCGTAGGTGACGAGGTCGCGCCCCTCCGCGATGACCAGCTTCCGCAGGTCGAAATAGTCGAGCGTTGTCCCGACGATGCGGTATTGCTGCGCGGAAAAGCGGGCATGGATCGGCACCACGAGAGCCTCGCCATTTTCTCCGGCTTTCAAAGCCTCGCCGTAGGTCAGCGTGGCAATGCCGGGTTTCGTGAAATAAAGGCCGTTGAAAACGAGTTCCAGGGGGCTCCCCGCCTGGCCAAGCAGGAGCGGCGTTTCCGCGGCGCGGGCCCGGAGATGGGATTCGAATTGGCGCACCAGCAGCGCGATGCCCGAGGGCAGGAGCCACACCAAGGTGAAGGCTGCCACCAGCAGGCAGGTCTTCGTCCGGTTACGGGCGAGGTAGCGGGATCCGAGATGCAGCACTCCCGGCAGGTTCATGCGGCGACTCCTCTCAGTTCCAGCGCGTTCACGACCCGATCGAATCGCGGCAACAGCACCGGATCGTGGGTGATCATCAACACCGTCGCCCCGATCCGCCTGGCCTCGTCGAGCAGCAGGGTGACGATGCGGTCCTGATTGTCCGGGTCGAGGTTGCCGGTTGGTTCATCGGCCAAGACAAGCTGGGGCGAAGTCGCCAGCCCCCGGCACAGGGCCGCCCGCTGCAGTTCTCCCTGCGAAAGCTGGGTCGGCAGCTTGCCCCCATGCGCCAGGATCCCGCAACGCTCCGCCAGCTCCACACAGCGCGCCTCGGCCTCCGCCGGGGCAGGCAGACCCGCGCCGATCCGGAAAGGGACGAGCAGATTCTCGCGGATCGTCAGGTAGTCGAGCAGCTCGAACTTCTGTGGCACCAGCCCGATCCTTGCGAGCCGGAAAGCCTGCCGCCGCGGCAGACTCAGCGAAGCGAGGTCGGTCCCGTCGATGAGGATCCGGCCCGCCCGCGGCAAAAGAATGCCGGCGATCAGGTTCATCAGGGTGGATTTGCCGCAGCCACTGGGTCCGATCAGGGCCACCGCCTCACCCTTTGCCACTGAGAAAGACTCCACCGCGAGCGCAAACGCATCGCCCGGGTAGGAAAACTCGACGTGCTCGCAGGCGATCATGGAGCGGGCGACGCCTCCTCGGGTTTCACTTCGAGTCTCGTTGTCTTTTGGACGCGCTCCTCATTCAGCAGTTTCAGGCCGCTCACCTTCCAGACTCCGTCCGCCTCGACCAGGCCAACTTCGGCTTCATAGCGATTGGTTCGCTCGTGGGTGTGCCCCCAGTGCGTCACCTCCCCGATCGTCACCCATTCCGCCTGGGTCTCAAAGCCACCGTCGGCGAGTTCGCCGTGCGGGACCGGCTCACATTCCCGCATCGCGATCTCGTGCACCCGCACCCGCGGACCACCGCTGCTTTCCAGCTCCAACGATTTTCGGACCTCGAGGTAGACTTCCTCCAGCAAAGGACCGGTCACGCTTTTCTCGAGGGTATCGTAGATCGCCGACTCATCGCGGAAGTCGAAGGCGTGGTAGATGTTCCGCAGCAGCGCATACACCACCTCTTCGGCCGCTCCGCCCTCGGGCACCTCGACCCGCGTCACCTCGTAGCGCAGGGCAAAGACTCCGAGCCCGATTCCGGCGATGATCAACCAAGCGACCCAAGCCGGAGTTTTGGTCTTATCACGCACCACCAAGATCGCCGCCACCGCGATCATCGCCACCCCGAGGAACACCAGGGAGCGCCACGGATGACTTGTCTCTCGCTTCAAACCGGGCACCGCCTCCATCGCCGGCAGGACCGCTTCCCCCTCGCGCTTCCAAGACAGCCGGTTGCCTGTCGGAGTCAAGATCCGGGCCGCCGGTTTCCCGGCGCTCGCGATTTCAAGGACCAAACGCTCCTGGCCCGGCGCGAACCAGAGCCATTCCAGCTCGAATTCCCGCACATCGCGGGTCACGGCAGACAAAGTGAGACCCACGAGGGCTTCAGTCACCGGGATCACCTCCCGTTCATCGGACACATACCCTTTCTCTGGATCGGCACGCACGTAACGAATCGTTCTCTCGTTGAAAGCAAGGCCCTCACCCGGGATTTTCACGTTGAATCCTGATTCGAACAGGGTCTCCGCATTTTCCAGAATCGCCTGCTTGTCACCGGCGGCGATCCCTTCGGCCTCCAGCCTCCACACCTCCTTGTAAGCGGATACCTTCACCAGTGCCTCGACCCGGAACTCGAAGGGCTCGACGCTCACGAAAGCTCGCACTGCCTCCTGGCCCGATGCGGGCAGACCGGCGAGCGAAAGCAAAATCAGGCAAAAGCGGAGGCAGCGCGACACGTCGCGATGAAAACCCCGCCCGCACTCATGGTCAACTAATCCCCTCCCGCGATTGTCTGACATTCCGGGAAAAAAGCCGCGAAGTCGCGCCTTGATTCGGACCGGTTCGCTGCTTTGTTCCGCCCTCACATTCGCTACCATGCCAAGAAAAACACTCCCCCTGCTGGCTGTCGGCACGCTCCTGCCCGCGTTCGCGCACGCTGAGACCGTCGATTTCATGACCCAGGTGAAACCCCTCATCGAGGGCGCCTGCATCCACTGCCACCATGAGGAAAAGGCAGAGGGCGAATACCGCATGGACACGAAGGAGCTCGCCTTCAAGGGCGGCGAGAGCTACGCGGATGAGGTCATCATCCCGAACAAGCCCGACGAGAGCCCGGTCTACTGGATGACCGCCGAGCCGCATGACAGCGACGACATCATGCCGCCGAAGAAGCCGCTCACCGTCGCGCAGCAGGAGGTGCTCAAGAACTGGATCGCCGCCGGTGCGGAGTGGCCCGAGGGCGTCACCCTGACCGAGCAGCCGCGGATGGATTTCAAAAACAACATCCTGCCCATCCTGACCAAGGGCGGCCCCTTCAGCGCCGAGGACCAGAAATTCCTCCGCCTCTGGGTCGAGCAAGGTGCCGTCTGGCCCGAGAAGTTCTCCCTCGGCAGCGCCGGAGCCGAAGCCAGCGGCCCCGCCGACAACCTCGAACTCGTGAAGAAAATCCGCGAAAACATCCTCGCCACGAGCAAGGAAAAGTCCGAGGCGGAAATGAAGGACTACAGCGAGACGATCACCAAGACCGGCGTCAAATTCGACCTCGTCGCCATCAAGGGCGGCGAGTTTACCATGGGCAGCCCGGCCGATGAAAAGGGCCGCGCCGAGGACGAGGGTCCCCAGCACAAGGTGAAGATCTCCCCCTTCTGGATGGGCAAATACGAAGTCACCTGGAACATGTATGAGCCCTTCATGATCACCGGCGTGGCCCGCAACAAGGACGGCTCGCCCGAGAACATCCCCGCCGATGCCGCGCCCGTCGACATCGTCTCCAGCCCGACCACGCCCTACACCGAGATGAGCTTCGGCATGGGCACCGACGGCTTCCCCGCCATCTGCATGACCGAGCACGCCGCCAACAAGTTCTGCCAATGGCTCAGCGCACAGACCGGCCACTACTACCGCCTCCCCACCGAGGCCGAGTGGGAATATGCCTGCCGCGCCGGCACCGAGGGTGCCTTCAGCTGCCCCGAGGACCAGCTGGCCGAATACGCGGTGATGGACCCCGAGCAGGTCCGCGTCGGTTATGAAAAGGTCGGTACCAAGAAGCCCAATCCCTGGGGCCTCTACGACATGCACGGCAACGTCATGGAATGGTGCCTCGACCAATACCTCGAGAACGGCTACGCCGGTCGCGAAGGTGCCGTGACCGACAACCCCCTCGCCATCCCGACCACGCTTTACCCCCGTGTCGCCCGCGGTGGCTCCTGGTATGATCCGCCGGAAGAGCTCCGCTCGGCGCGCCGCATTCCCTCCAACGAAAACTGGAAGGTCCAGGATCCCCAGCTTCCCAAGTCCATCTGGTACCACACCGACGCCCACTGGCTCGGCTTCCGCGTGGTCCGTCCCCTCGACGTGCCCGAAGCCGAGAAGATGCACCAGCTCTGGAACATCGGCATCATCAAGGACAAGTGATCACCCATGCGCGGGAGCCGGAAAGCACCCTCGCGAATCGGAAAGGCGGACCTGCGGGTTCGCCTTTTTCTTTGCACCCTTCTTTCCCTCGCTCTGCCTGCCTCAGCCGGGGATTGGCGGCTCCTTACCTTCACGGAGCCGCACATGGGCACCACCTTCACGATCCGGGCCTGGACCGAAGAGGGTCGGGTCGAGGACCTGACCCTCTTGAGTCGAAACGCCATGGAGCGCGTCGCTGCTCTCGACCGCGCCCTGTCCGATTACCTGCCCGAGTCCGAGCTCAATCTCCTCGCCAAAGCCCCTGCGAACGTCGCCATCCCCGTCAGTGAGGATCTCTTCGCCGTGTTTCAAATGGCGGGCGAACTGACGGCGAAGACCGGAGGTGCCTTCGACATCACCGCCGGCCCGCTCATCCGGCTCTGGAAGATCAGCCGCAAAAACAACGCCCTGCCTTCAGAAGCACAAATCACCTCGGCGAAGGCGCGCACCGGTTTCCACCACCTCGTCCTCGATCCTGACAAGCGCACCGTGCTCAAGAAGATCGACGGCATGCTTTTCGACGTTGGCGGCATCGCCAAAGGATATGCCGCCGATCAGGCCCTCGCCATTTTGAGAACTGGAGGCTTTCCCCGCAGCCTCGTCGCCGCCAGCGGTGACATCGTCGTGGGCGACGCTCCTCCCGAGGAACCGGGTTGGAAAATCGGCATCGAAACCCTCGAGGTCGGCCACGATCTCAAGGACCTTCAGACCGTCACTCTCGTGAACCAGGCCATCTCCACCTCCGGCGACACCCGCCGTTTTTTCGAACTCGATGGAGTCCGCTATTCGCACATCGTCTCGACGAAAACCGGGCTCGGTTTGACCGATCGGATCGGGGCCAGCGTCATTGCTCCCGACGCCACCACATCGGACAGCTATGCCACCGCGGTGACCCTGCTCGGGGCAAAGGACGGCTTGCAATTCATCGAGAATCAGCGAGGGATCGAGTGCCAGATCGTCCGCCTTCAGGATGGTCACGAAGCCTTCCTCCGTTCCGATGGATTCCCCCTCCCCCCGGGATCTCAAGCCCAAAAAGAAAGCCCCGTCCCCGCGCCGTGACGGGCGGGAAGCCGCGGTCCAGTTCCTCTACGGCAACGAAGCCCAGGGCGGTATCGACGCCTCTCCACGCAACCTTGAGGCCTTCTGGTCGCTGCGCGATGCCAAGACCGAGGTCCGCGCCTTTGCCGAAGAGTTGATCCACGGCGTCGCCAAACACGCCGCAGCCATCGACGAGGCCATCACCGCGAAACTGGAGAACTACTCGCTCGGGCGCCTCTCCGCGGTCGATCGCAACATCCTGCGCCTCGCCGCCTACGAGATCCGCTACGCGAACCACATCCCGCCGCAGGCCGCCATCAACGAAGCCATCGAGATCGCGAAACGTTTCGGCACCGAGGATTCCGCGGGCTTCGTGAACGGCGTGCTCGACCGCATTTTGAAACAAGCCTGATCCATGGGACTTTTTCAATCGATCCTCAACCGCTTCCGCGGCAACGACATCGACTGGGATGACCTGGAGGAGACGCTCATCGGCGGCGACCTGGGCGTGAAACTTTCCACCACCATCGTCGAAAAGCTGCGCGCGCGGAAAGGCAGCCTCGATGCCGAGAGCGTCGCCGGAGCCTGTCGCGAGGAGATCGTCGCCATCCTCGGCAGCGAGCCCATCGCGGTGCCGCCACCGGGACCTCCCGGCAAGCCCACCGTCATCCTCGTCGCCGGGGTCAACGGGGTTGGCAAGACGACTTCGGTCGCCAAGCTCGCCGCCTTTCTCAAAGGTCAGGGACACGGCGTCGTCCTCGCCGCCGCCGACACCTTCCGTGCCGCCGCCATCGAGCAGCTCAAGATCTGGGGCGAGCGCCTCGACGTGCCCGTCGTCACCACCAGCTACCAGGGCGATCCCTCCGCGGTTTGTTTCGAGGGCCATCGCCAGGCCATTACCAGCGGGGCCGCTTACCTGATCTGCGACACCGCCGGTCGCCTCCACACCCGTCACAACCTGATGGAGGAGCTCAAGAAAATCCGCCGCACCCTCGCGAAGCAGGACGAGGCCGCCCCGCATGAGCGTTGGATCGTCGTCGATGCCACGACCGGCTCGAATGCCGTCTCGCAGGCGAAGGAGTTCCAGGGCGCCCTCGATCTCAACGGAGTCATCGTCACCAAGCTGGATGGCTCGGGCAAAGGCGGTAGCGTCGTCGCCATCAAACACGAGCTCGCCGTGGCCACGCGTTTCATTGGCACCGGAGAAAAGGCGGAGGACTTCAAGCCCTTCGTGCCGCGCGAGTTCGTGGCTTCACTGCTCTGACCGCAGTTCCTCCCACACCTCGCCGAAGGCCCCGGCCGCGCGAGTGAGGTCCTCCACGCTGTGCGCCGCCGAGACCTGGGTACGGATGCGGGCCTTGCCCTCCGGCACCACCGGAAAGAAGAAACCGATCACGTAGAGGCCCTTTTCGAGTAATCGGCTCGCCATCTCCGCCGCGAGCGTCGCCTCGCCCAGCATCACCGGCACGATGGGGTGTTCGCCGGTCAGCAGCGTGAGTCCCGTCTTCGCCATCTCACTGCGGAAATGGGTGGTGTTCGCACGCAGCCGGTCCAGTAGCGCGGTCGATTCGGTGAGCAGATCCAGCGCCTTCAGCGAACCGGCGACGATGGCCGGAGCGACGGTGTTCGAGAACAAATAGGGACGCGACCTCTGTCGCAGCAGATCGATGATCTCCTTCCTCCCGCTCGTGTAGCCGCCGCTCGCTCCGCCGAGCGCCTTTCCCAGGGTGCCGGTGAAGACGTCGACCCGGCCCATCACCTCGGCGTATTCGTGGGTCCCCCGCCCCGTCGCGCCGATCACGCCGACGGCGTGCGAGTCGTCCACCATCACCGAGGCTCCATAGCGCTCGGCGAGATCGCAGATCGACTTGAGATCAGCGATCGAGCCATCCATCGAAAAGACCCCGTCCGTCGCGATCAGCCGGAAACGCTGCCCCTGCGCCTCTTTGAGACACGACTCGAGTTCCTCCAGATTGCCGTTCGCGTAGCGGTAGCGTTTTGCTTTGCAGAGCCGGATGCCGTCGATGATCGAGGCATGGTTCAGCGCGTCGGAGATCACCGCATCCTCCTCGCCGAGGATGGTCTCGAAGAGTCCCCCGTTCGCGTCGAAGCAGGAGGAATAAAGGATCGTGTCCTCCGTGCCGAGAAAGTCGCTGAGGCGTTCCTCCAGTTGTTTGTGGATCGCCTGCGTCCCGCAGATGAACCGCACCGAGGAGAGCCCGAAACCCCAGCGATCGAGCGCCTCGTGCGCCGCGGCGATCACCTCGGGATGATCGGCGAGACCGAGGTAGTTGTTGGCGCAGAGGTTGATCACCTCCCTCCCCGCTTCGGTCGCGATGTGGGCCGACTGCGGAGTCTTGATGACCCGTTCGGTTTTGTGAAGCCCGGCCGCGCGGAGCGCTTCGAGTTGGCCGGCGAGGTGGGTTTGGTAGGAGCTGTGCATCGTGCTTCAAAAACAGATTAAAGGACCACAAATGACACAAATTCGCACGAATGGATGATTTCTGAATTCGTGATGGCATGTAGTCGGCATGCAATCGGCGCTGGGCAAGCCGCGAGGTTTGGTTCAGTGTCCAATCGGAGTCCGCGGGTGCTGCAACACGCGCGGGCGGCCGAAGGTCCCATGGGTTCGAGAATGTCCATGAGGTT
>JAYRWX010000026.1:0-1838 GCA_041917795.1 Verrucomicrobiales bacterium | reverse complement strand
TGGTGACCATAGTCTTCAAAGTGGTCACCGTCAAGAGGCGGCACGGCTTTTTCAGAGGTGGCCAGCGCAGGGAGACTTTTGCCAACAGTCGGTAGGCATGACTAGCAGCCTGTCGGACTTGGAGCCCGGGAAACCGACAAATTTTACTTTTCGGCATGAAAAAGGCCGGAATTTGTCGATTTTCCGGCCTTTTTGAGGTTTTTTCCTCGTTTTTCTCTACTGCGGGCGCAACTTGGCCATGCGCTTCAAATTCCACGCCAGGCAGACCAGCGTCCATTCCCCGGTGACCTTCTGCCAACCCCGCAAGGAAAACTGGCGAAAGCCCATGACCGACTTGATGATGCCGAAGACCGGCTCGACGGTCTGCTTGCGCAACGCATAGAGCGCTCGCCCCGCTCTGGTCTTCAAACGATGCGACATGGCCTGCACGGGTGTCGCATTCTCCGGTAGCGCGGCCGGTTCGCTATGCCGCTCCCGCCAGTCAGGATGGTGCTCGTCGCGCGCCACCGCGATCAAGGGGACGATGCCGGCCGCCTCGCACGCCTTGATGTTCTTCTCGCTGTAGAAGCCCGTGTCGGCGATCATCCCGTGCACGGAACCCAGCCCATCGGCCTGCGCCTGGAGCGTCGCCAGCATCGGCTCGACCTGCTCCTTGTCGTTGGGGGCTTGCGTCACGCCGACCGCCACCACCAGCAGGGTCGCGGGATCAACCGCCGCCTGGGCGTTGTACGCCTGCTCGAAGCCGCCACCGGCCACCGGCATGATGCGCGATTCTTCGTCGGTCAGATTGATCTGGTCACTGTCCCGTACGCCGGGCTCGGGGGCTTTGGGCACTCTGCCCCCCCACTTCCTGCCGGTCTCTTCTTCTTTCGCCTTGCGCCGCGCCCTCTTCTCGTCGTACTGCGCCTTCTCTCGCTGATAGCGCTCCTCGGCCCGCGCCGCAATCTTCGCCTTGGCCGCCGCCATCGCCACCAGCCGATCTTCGCGGCGCTTGATTTCTTCCGGCAGGCTGACGCCGTCCGGAACCTCCGCCTGATCCGCCTGTTCGGCCAGCGCGAACAGTTCCTGCACCTCCGCCTTGAGTTGCGCTTCCAGCTTTTCGAGGTGGCCGTGCGACAGCGCACGGTGGCGGGAGGCGTTGGCCTGAATCTTCGTGCCGTCAAGACAGACATTGCCCAGTTTCAGCAGCTTCATCTCCCGGGCCATCTCCAGAACCTGCACGAACAAGTCGCTCAGTTCCTCCAGAAAACGCCGGCGGAACGTCGCCAGGCTGTCGTGATCGGGATGGCTGCCGGCGGCAATGTAGCGAAAGGCGACCGAATCGTAGGTCGCCTGCTCCAGCCTGCGGCTGGAGAAAATACCCGTCGCGTAGCCATAGACCAGAATGGCCAGCAGCGTCGCCGGATGGTACGCCTTCGATCCCCGTCCAGCGTACTGCCGCGTCAGCTTCGACAAATCAAGCGAGTCGATCACCTCCACAATGAATCGCGCCAAATGATCCTCGTTCAACCAATCGTCGAGTGACGGCGGCAGCAGGTAGTCGGTCTTGCGATCGGTGACGATGAAATGGGACATGCCGGACCTCCGTTCCTGGAACGGCTATGATTTTAGCATATTCAGCGGGCGGCAAGGGTAAAGTCCGACAGGCTGCTAGAGGAGAAGACTGGAATGAAATCGCTAATTTCTGACCTGCACACGCATTTTCCCGCTGATCGGGTCATTGCCGACGAACTGCGCCGGCTGGCCTGGGGCACCGATGCCAGTTTTTACCGGCTGGTACCGCGCGTCGTAGTGGTCGTTGAAAACGAGGCCGACCTGCTGCACGTGCTGGCGGTCAC
>JAYRWX010000025.1:0-5689 GCA_041917795.1 Verrucomicrobiales bacterium | reverse complement strand
GCAAAAAGCTGCGGGCGGAACTGGGCCTTCCCAAAACGATCGACGACTGTGTGATCCATTTTCAAACCCTGCTAACCGAAAGAAAAATCACCGCCGCCTGAAAATTCGGTTGAATGACTACATGCCCGGACATTCGCGTTGGATCTTCGGGCGCAGAGTGCCCGTCCGTCATGACTCATGACTCATGACTCATGACTCCCATATCACCGAAGGAACGCGGGCGGTGTTTCGACCCCGCGCCAGCGCCTGATCCACGCACACCCAACCCGAAAATCCTTGTCAGGACAAGGATTTTCCGGGATTCTTGCGCCGGATCGCTCCGCTGATATCACTGCGGGCGGTCATACGAATAAAGACTGTTCTCCCGAAAAGATGGACGACGACTTGATCCAAACTGTCCAAGCCCAAATCGCGGCATCGACTCGGAAGGTGGACCTTTCGTTCGATAGCGCCAGACAAACGACGAAGTATTCTCAGGAGCTTCTGAACCAGTACCTGTCGACGGACACAGGCATGAGCGATTTAGCTGCGTTTCGCCTCGATGCATTTCTAAGCGAACCCGCGAATCACCTTGTCGGAGAACAGGAAACCAAAGCGATTGCGGATGCGCTCCGAGCACGACTGGCGCAGAGCACTTCACGATTGGGGACGAGCGATCTTCGGATTGCGTTGACGCTCCATGAGTTCGGTTCCTTCGCTCCGGATGAGGTCGAGTCATTGGTAGCGTCCATGAGGGGTGTAGACGATTTTTCAGTCGCCTCCGAGGCTCCACGACTGCTCCCTATCATCGGAACAGATTTCCTTCAGGATTACTTGAGGTCTTCCGAACTCTTTGAGACCGGGGGAATGGGCGGGCCTAAGCGACCTCTGATTCGCGAGATGGCGGAGAGGGCTCTCCGTAACTTCAACACATCGAAATGAAGCGGGGGAGAACCAGTCGGCGCGCTCAACCCGATCCCCGCCAGCAGTGGATTGACTTCCGTGGCTCGATTCCCTAATCTGCAACCGTGGCCGCGCCCCCGGGATCGGGCGAGCGGCCTCGACGTTCGGGATGGAGCCAGAATCGCGAGTTCGAAGCCTCCGATCCGTTCTCTCCGTCGTCCTTGGTCAGCTAAGAGCTAAGACCCGAAAGGCCCTTGACCTGATCCGTCGAGACGCCATGATGAACGGCGGCGGGGGCGTCGAGCAATGAAGGAGGAAGCACTCGAGACGATCCGGCCGCCGGTGTCTGCCAAGGATGCGACGGACCGGGTCCTCGCGACGGTGATCTGGGTGGCGGGGCTCTTCGCGGTGATCGGTGGGATGGTGACGCTGGTGGGCTGGACGATCCCGCTGCCGCGGCTGACGGATTGGGCAGGCTACGGCATCTCGATGCTGCCGAATGCGGCGATCTGCGGGATGTCCTGCGGCATGGCGCTGCTGCTCTCGCAGGGGAGCAAGGAAGATCGGGCCCGCCGGATCGGAGGGCGCTGCTTCGGGGCGCTGACCGGAGCCTTGGCAGGCCTGACGCTCTTCCAGCACCTCTCGGGGCTCAATCTAGGCATTGATGAGCTGCTTTTCGAGGGCACCTGGGGGCAGACGGCGGCGGCGGCGCCGAATCGCATGGGGGTGCCGGCCTCGTGCTCTTTCCTGATCCTGGGCCTGGTGCTGGCTTTTTTCCCGGTGCAACGCCGCTGGCGCGGCATGGCGAGCGGTCTGGCGATGCTGCCCCTGGCGATCGGGTCGCTTTCGCTGGTGGGATATTGGTTCGAGGCGAGCCAGCTTTTCGGCATCGCTCGATACACGGGGATCTCGTGGCAGACGGCGACGATCATCGTGGCGCTCTCGGCGGGGGTGCTGGCGCGTGCTCCGGAGGCGGGTTTCCTCGGGATCCTGACGCGCCGCGACCCGGCGGGGCTGGTGGCCCGGCGCCTGATCGTGCCGATCATCCTGATCCCGCTGCTGCTGGGCTGGGCCCGCATCCTGGGGAGCGATTACGCGCTTTTCGAC
Source organism: Verrucomicrobiales bacterium (assembly GCA_041917795.1). GTDB lineage: Bacteria > Verrucomicrobiota > Verrucomicrobiia > Verrucomicrobiales > DEV007 > Arctic95D-9. The sequence goes on along the minus strand of JAYRWX010000025.1, from coordinate 3,700 downwards.
GAGAATTTCGGCACGGCGATCCGGACCCTGGTGGAGATCGCGCTGTTCATGGGCCTGCTGTGGTGGTCGACGCGGCGGATCGCCGAGCACGCTGATGCGAGGGAGGAGGCGATGGAGGCGCTGCGCATCAGCGAGGGCCGCTTCACCCGCTTCATGCAATCGCTGCCGGGTCTGGCGTGGATCAAGGATCGCGAGGGCCGCTATGTCTACGCGAACGATGCGGCGCTGCGGATCCTGCAAAGGACGCGGAAGGATCTCTACGGTCGCTCGGATGCGGACATCATGCCGGCGGAGGCCGCCGCGAAGTTCCGCGCGAACGACCTGGAGGCCATGGCGGAGCCGGGTGGTCTCCAGTTCGTCGAACCGCTGAGGCAAGGCGAGGGGCGGCAGAGTTTCTGGATCGTGAGCAAGTTCCCGATCCCGGGGCGCGATGGCGAGGCGACCTTCGTCGGCGGCATCGCGATCGACATCACGGAGCGCCTGCGGGCGGAGGAAGAGCTGAGGGACGCGCATCGCCGGAAGGATGAGTTCCTCGCGACGCTGGCCCACGAGCTGCGCAATCCGCTCTCGCCGATCCGCTTTGCGGTGGAGATCTGCCGCAGCACGGACGAGCCCGAGGCCCAGGCGCGGGCCCTGGATGTGATCGATCGCCAGATCCATCAGATGTCGCGGCTGCTGGAGGATCTGCTCGACGTCTCGCGCATCTCTTATGGCAAACTGAACCTGCGGCCGGAGCAGGTGGATCTCGCCAAGATCCTGGCGACGGCGGCGGAGACGAGCGCTCCGCTCCGGGAGAAGGCAGGGCAATCGCTGCGTCTCGACCTGCCCGATGCTCCGCTGTTGCTGCAAGGCGATCCGGTCCGGCTCGAGCAGATCTTCGGGAATCTGCTGACGAATGCGGCGAAGTACGCGGGCCGTGGCTCGACCGTGGATCTCGGCGTGACCGGGCACGATTCCGAGTTCGCGGTTTCGGTGAAGGATGATGGTGTGGGCATCCCCCCGGACCGACTCGTGGACATCTTTGAAATGTTCTCGCAGGTGAACTCGGCAGACGGCCGATCGGGCGGCGGACTGGGCATCGGTCTCTCGCTGGTGCATGGTCTGGTCGGTCTGCACGGGGGCCGGGTCGAGGCACACAGCAAAGGGGCAGGCACGGGCAGCGAGTTCATCGTGCATCTGCCCCGCTTCGCCGAAGAACCATCCATGATGACGTCTCCCGTGCCATCCGGATCACGAGGCGATGTCAAAAGCGGCGCAGGTCGACGCCTGCTGATCGCGGATGATCTGCGGGACAACGCCGACAGCCTCTCGGCCTACTTCCAAACCCGGGGTTATGAGGTGCGCACGGCCTACGATGGCGAGGCGGCGCTCACCGAGGCTCTTGCCTTCCGCCCTGACGCGATGCTGCTCGATATCGGCATGCCGCGGCTCTCCGGAGACGAGGTCTGCCTTCGCATCCGCGAAGAGGATTGGGGAAAGTCGGTCTTGATCATCGCGATCACGGGCTGGGGCCAGGAGTCGGATCGGAAGATGACGAAAGACGCCGGTTTTGATCATCATCTCGTCAAGCCGGTGGAGATCGGTCACCTCGTCGAGTTACTCTCGAGGGTGCGGGTGGAGTGATCGTCGGGACGAGGTGTCGTTCGATGGCGATGCCGATGAAACCGCTGGCTTGAGGCATCACCGTCCCCCGTGCCGTTGCACCACGGCGAGGAGTTCCTGGATGTCGGCGGGTTTGGAGAGGAAGGTGTCGAAGCCGGCTTCGATGGCGCGGCGTCGATCCTCCGGGCTGGCGAAGCCGGTGAGGGCAACCGCGAGCCGGGCGAGGGTCGCGAGGTCCTCCACAGGCTGTTGGTCGAGGCCGACAATCTCGCCGGCACGGCGTGAGATTTGGGAGCTCGGGGTGGCGGGATCGCAGGTCCATTCACCGAGCCCGGCGTGCTCGAGCGCGAGTTCCAGACGGGCGGAGGATTCCTTCACGGCGGCTTCGGACTGTTCTCGCTCGAGGATCTCGCGCCGGAGCCGTTGATTGAGGCCGGCGGTGCCGGGCAGTTGCAGGGCGGCGGGCAGGATGCGGATCAGGGCGAAGACCGTGCCCCACGAAAGGATCGCGGTGATGAGTTTGATCAAGGCGGCGAAGCGATACCAGGGTTGCCAAAAGATCGTTGCTTCGATCAGGTGGGTGAGCCCGCAGGAGAGAATGAAACCTGCGAAGAGCCAGTAGAGCCGGGGGAATTCGAGCTCCTGCCGCTTTCGTCTGGCGAAGTAGAGAATGGAGAGCGGGATGGCGGCGTAGGCTCCGAAGATGGCGAGGTCGGAGAGGACGTGGGCCAGCCGTGCAGTTCGCTCCAGTCGCCGCAGTACCAACGCGGCGGGAAGCCCGACGTGTCAAACAGACGGGAAAAAGGATTTTCCATGGATGTAAGGGGAGGTGCCGAGGATACGGGAGGCGCGGGCAAAATGGCCATCCTTTTTGAAGGGGATTTTTTTCGCGCTTTCCAAGACCGGCGACGAAATGGCAGAATCCCCCGAGTGACGATCTCTTGATCGCTCACGTTCCTCTCCCCCCTCCCCTCTCCTTACCGATGATCCCCCGACTCCTCCCTGCGGTGGCGCTACTGGCGTCGCTCTCCCTCGCCCTTTCCGCCTGCTCCGATTCCAAGGAGCCCGAGGCGACTGAAACGAGCACCACCCCGAACGATGCCTCGCAATATCCTCCGGCCGTGGACGCGGCAAAGGTGGGTTCGTATCCGGCGATGTCCGAATCGGGTCGCGGTTACTTTTACGACGAGGTGCTCGAGTATCGGGTCTGGTTCCACGCGGCGAATGGCGGCGACGATGATTACCGCGCCTTCGCCACCTACGCCGAGGCGATGGCGTTCTTCAAAACGCAGCCGCGGGCCGAACCACCCCTCGTGCTGGTGCGCCAGCGCGAATGGATCGAAGAGCCGGCGCCAGACCGCTTCGAGCGACGCGAAGGCGAACGCATCACGGAATGGCGGACCGAGTGGCTCTTCCTCAACACCAAACGCGCCGAGGATAGCATCGAGCGTTTTTTGAAGGCGAAAGCCGGCAAGACGTGAGACGCCGCTTCGGGAAATGAATCCGAGGTTGGTTTGTTAGTTTCGCGGAGTCACGGCACCGGTTCACCTTTGATCCCATCGCTTGAGCTTCAGTCCGGTCTGAAGCGTCTCGAATGCGTGTCGAAATCGCCACGTGTCGATATAGTTGCGCGATGCGTTTTGCGGCGACGAGGCAGTGGGTCGTAGATGGGCGCGTTTGGAGCGAATCCCTGCCGCGGTTGACTCTTTCACGAGTTTCTCCGCTTCAGTTCTTGATCCCGCTCCAGGCATCTAACCCAAACAAAAAAGATCAGCCTCAGTTCCTACTTGCCATGAAATTCAAGATCAGCCTCCTGGCGGGACTCGCAGCCCTCGGGTTCGCCTCCAGCGCCTCCGCTCAGACCTTCATCAACATCACCGGTGCCACCGCCTTCCGCGCCGCCGCCCACACCTCCATCATCAACCTGCTCGGCGGTCCGGGCGTGGCCCAATACGGCTACGTCGGGGCCAACATCGGTTCCGCCAACCACGCCATCTTCTCCGGCAACATCTCCGGCCAGCCCTACATCATCCGCACCAGCCAGAACGGTTCCGATGCGGGCATCGCCGCGGTCGTCGGGGCCACCAGCCTCACCTAT
>JAYRWX010000024.1:0-51033 GCA_041917795.1 Verrucomicrobiales bacterium | reverse complement strand
TCATGGACATTCTCGAACCCATGGGACCTTCGGCCGCCCGCGCGTGTTGCAGCACCCGCGGACTCCGATTGGACACTGAACCAAACCTCGCGGCTTGCCCAGCGCCGATTGCATGCCGACTACATGCCATCACGAATGGAAAGAAATGATCGCGAATGGGGGAGCGGTTGGTGCCTGGCGGTTCGCTTTTTGCTGTCCAAGAACCAAGGACCGAACCCCGGTCCGCTCACTTCGCGATGTGCCCGCCAAATTTCTGCTTCACCCGTCGGATCCCCCACAGACAAAGCGGTGCGATGCTCAAGGGTGCGAGGCAAAGCAGCAGCTGGGCCCGGTCGGAGAGGGGAAGCATGCCGAGGGCTGGGATTGCGACCAGGATATTGATGAGCCCCCAGGCAATCAGGACCTTGGCGGCAAAGCGGTTGGCCGGATACCAGATCTCGTCGGATGAGAGCGTGAGTTTCGTCCTGAGACCGTAGACCGGGTTGCGGGGAATCCTGCCAAGCAGCATCGGTATCGAAATGCCGATGCCAAGGAGCCCGACAACGAGCAGGCTGATGGGCACGACGATGGAAGCGGGCATGGAGGAGTGGAAGTGATCTTTCTTAGAGCTAACCGCTAACCGCTCCCTCTCACTGATACTCATTCACCATCGCCGCGTTGTCCGCTTGATTGCCACTGGTGAGGCGGAAGCGGATGGTGTCGTCGCGGTCGCCGCCGCGTTTGACGCCGGCGAAGAAGCGTTCGGTGCTGAGGCGGTAGGTGACCCGGACATTTCCGCCCGCGGGGATGACAGGTGCAAAGCGGCCGGAGCGGAGGGCGGCGGTGATGTTGCCGCTACCGACGGCGGTGGCCTTGACCGTCATGCGAGGTTGGGTGTCGCCACTGGTCCGGAGGCGCAAGGGGGCGGCGCTGCCGCCATCGTTTTGCAGGGCGAGGTGGGCGGTGGAGGTGTTGGTCTGGAAGGCGCGGCGCTGGTATTCGATGGTCTGTTTCGCAGAGGCCTTTTTCGTATTGCGGATGCCGTCGCCCTTCAGCGCGCCCGGCTTCTTGCCGATGAGCAGATCGGGCCGGGCGGGGGCGAGGGCGAGGAGCTGGCTGCTGAAACCTCCGCCGGTGCGGGGGGTAAAGACGAGGGTCTGCTGATCGAGATCGAAGAGCGAGTTGTCGGGGGCCTGGTTGTATCGCCAGAGTTCGTAGAGGGTGTCGGTGGCGGTGGTTTGCGGCTGGCTGAGGTCGAGGGGGCCGGGATCGGTGCCGGTGCTGCCGCTGATGCCGACGAGGATGCCCTCGCCGAGATCGGTGAGCAGATCGGCGCCCTCGACGACGAGGATGTCGTTGTAAGAAAAGCGGATGGTGCCATCGGCGTAGAGCTGGAGCTGGAAGGTGGCGACGGCGTCGAGGTCGAGGTTCGATCCGACCTCGCTCCAGGTGATGACGGCGCGATCGCCGAAGTCGCGGAAGTGGATGGTGCCGGAGCGGGTCAGATTGAAGTCGGAGGCGAAGGGGGCGAGCACGGGAAAGCCGCCGTCGTCATAGAACTCGGCAAGGGTTTCCCAGATCTCGTAGTTGATGAGGCCGTCGGTGCCGAGGCCGCCGAGCTGGACGGCACCGTTGGTGCCGACCCAGACGGAGGTGTGGTCGTCGCCCTCGTAGGGGAAGGGGAAGCTGAGGGTGACCTCGGCCTGATCGTCGTCTTCACCGGTGAGTGCGGTGATGGGATCGCCGTAGTCGTTCTCCCACCCGAGCGGTTCGGCGAAGGCGGCGGAAAAGGGGAGTAGAACAAGTAAGGCGCTGAGAAGCAAAGGTCGTGGTGTCATGGGGGGGCGACACGACCGAGAGTGAGGAAGAATGCGGCAAGTAGCAAGAGAAAAGGGAGAAGCGAGGAGATAGACGTCAGAAGCTAAAAACCTAAAAACCTAAAAACCGTCGCGCTGCGCCCGGGCCGGAACTGCGTCGGCAGCCGTGTTCCGGTTAATCCAGCGTCCGCTTCGGCGGGGCAATGGTGGTGGTGGAGGCGGGGCGGCCTTTGGGAGCCTCGGCGAAGCGCTGGACTTCGAAATTGGGGATGTTGATGGCGATGTTGAGGTCGCCGCGGAAATCCCAGGTGGCCGGCACGCCGACCTGGTCGGCCATCTCGCGGGCCTGGAGGTAGGTGGGGATGGCGTCGGTGACGACCTGGAAGAGGGCGACGCCGTTGGGGTCGTCCTTGATGGTGCGGAGGGTGCGGATGTAGGCGGAACCGGCCTGTTTCATCTTTTCGACGGTCTCGCCGGACTTGGGCGTGAGGGCGAGCTGGATCTGGGTGGATCCGGGTTTGCTCTTGGCCTCGACGGCGAAGGTGTTGGGCAGGGAGCCGGTGACGGCGCTGCTCTTGAGGAAGTCGACCATCTTGGTGGCGTCGTAGATGACGCGGGTGTCGGCGGCGTTCTTGAAGCTGTCCATGTCGGCGAGGCCGGCGAAGTAGCGGAGCACGCCGCGCTGGTCGGGGTCGACCTTCTCGCTGGCGGAGCCCCAGGAGAACTTCATCTGCCGCCCCTCGGGCTCGACTTTGATGGTCGGCTTGAGCGGATCGGTGGAGGGGTCCATGGCGATCCAGGGTTTGTAGTCGCCCTTGGTGGCGGCGACGATGGCGGCGGCGACGTCGGGGAGGGGCTTGCGGGTGACGAGGGAGATGCGGCCGAAGCTCTCGAGCATCTTGGTGTTGGGCTGGAGCCCGCCGTCGGCGAGGACCTTCCACCCTTTGGCGAGGACGTCCATCTGGTAGGTGCCGACGAGGGGGGCGAGTTGGGGCCAGGCGGTCTGGGCGGCGGCTTTGGACCCGAGGAGTTTCTCCATCAGGGGGACGAAGGGGGTGGGGTCGGGATCCTTGTAAACGAGCTGGGAGCGGCGCTGCTCGAGCTTGTCGGTGATGGGAGCGAGGAATTCCTTGTCGTTGAGGAAGAGGACGCCCTCTTTGGCGACGATGATCTTGGTCTCGTTGGGCGTCTCGGGGTAGGGCTTGGGATTGGGCAGGCGGACGACGGTGCCGGGGGCGGGGGCGACGACGGGGGTCTGGTCGAGGGTGGCCTTCAGCTTGTCGAGCTCGGCAAGCATGGTCTGGGTCTCGGTGCGCTTTTTGTCACGCTCGGCCTTCTTGTCGGCCATCTGCTTTTCAAGGTCGGGGATGTTGGCGAGGTTCATCCCGGCGGCGGACTTGTCGAGGGTGTTGAGGTCCTCGGTGCCTTTGCGGACGTTCTCCTCGAGGGCGGCGATCTTCTGCTGGAGATCCTTGACGTCGGGGATCTCCTTTTTCTCGGCCATGATCTTCTGGAGCTCTTCGAGCTGCTCCTTGGTGACGGGGGGCAGGTCGGAAAGGATCTTTTTGACGGCGCTGGCGACGCTGATGCCGACGAGGACGAGGACGATGATGAGCACGCCGACGACGTTCGTCATCGTGTCCATGAGGGCCACGAAGGGGATCTCCATTTCCTCGGCATGTCGTCTCTTGGCCATGGCGGATCAGGGAACGGGGGCGGGCGGCAGCAGGGGGGCGCCCTCGGGCGGGGTGATGGTGCCGAGGAACTGCTGGAACATGGTGAGGTCGATCTTGCCGCGGCCGGGGGCGGGGAGCTTGGCGATCTTCGAGGGCTCGAAGGCGTAGGTCTGCTGGGCCCAGCCGGCGGCGTTGTTGTAGGAGCCGAGGCCGTCGTCGCGGACGAGGAAGATGATCTTGCCGTCGACTTCCTTGACCTTTTTGAGGAAGGCCTCGTAGGAGGTGTCGGCGATGATGACCTCGGCAGCGGAGGAAACCTGGGTCTGCTGGGTGGGATTCCAGTAGATCACGATCTTGCCGCCGGAGGCCTCGACGAAGAAGGTCTTGCCGCCCTCGGCCATGCCGGAGCCGGCGGGCTGGATGATGACGGGGGGCGGGGTGTTGGCGACGAGGTTGCGCTTTTTGATCTCGGCGGCGAGCTCCTCGATCTGCTTCTTCATGTCCTTCATCTGCTGGTCGTAGCCGGTGATCTCGAGGAGGAGATTGTCGAGCTCTTTGAGCAGGTTTTCGCTGAGGACCTTGGAGGCGTCGGCTTCGGAGATGAGTTTGCGGAGGCGGGCGGCCTGGGATTCCTTGGCCTCTTTTTCCTCCTCGAGGGTGGCGAGTTTGGTGAGGAGGGGTTTGGCCTCGACCTCGTTCTCCTCGGCGGCTTTCTTTTTCTGATTGAGGCTCTTGTAGAGGATGGCCCGGTCGACTTCCTCCTGGGTGCGGCCTTCGGTCTGGGTGGTCTGGGAGACGGCGAGGAAGACGATGATGAGCACGAGCACGCCGATGAGGGAGCACAGGATGTCCAGGAAGGGCACCATGAGGATCTCCTCACTGTTGTGCTTTCTTCGCCGTGACATGGGGCTCGCTCGGGTGGTGGGGGAGGGGAAGACCAGTGCCGATCAACCGCGGCTGAACCAGCCTTTCTTGACGGTCTGGTGGATGACGACCTGCTTCTCGCCGAGATCCTTGAGGGTCTGGTTGAGGGCCGCGATGCCCTCGGCGAGGGCGCGGGTGTGGTCGCTGGTGGTCTTGACGGAGTCGGTGGCGGCGGCGGTGAACTCGTCGCGCATCTGTTGCATCGTGGTGGAGAACTCCTGGCTGACGTGCATCTGGTGCTCGGCGGAGCGCTGCTCGAGATTCTCGGCATAGGTCATCATGGTGGCCGAGAGGGCATTGAGGTCGACGAGGAAGTCGCTCTGGGCGCTGGCGACGGCGCGGACGAGGTGGTTCATCATCGCCTCGCTGTCTCCACCGGCGACGCCGGCACCGTCGTTGAGACGGGGGATGAGCACCTCGTTGCAGAACGAGTCGATGTTGGCGAGGTTGTCGTCCTCCATCTTGATCATCGCGTTCATCGGGAAGTTCACGAGCATGGCGAAGACGAGACCGACGAGGGTCGCGTCGAAGGCGGTACCGAGACCGCTGATGACGCCCTTGAGCACGCCGATGATGGCCTTAACATCCTCGAGGTTGTCGAAGCTGAGGCTGAGGAGCGCGTGGGAGAGGCCGAGCACCGTGCCGATGAAACCGAGGATGGGAATGGCCCAGAGGAAGGCCTTCACCCCGGTGAAGCTCTGCATGATGCGACCGGCGTCGATGTCGGACTGGGCGGACATGAGGTGGACGACGTCGCCGTTGTCCTGCTTGATTTCGAAGAGCTCGAGGGCCTTGCGGATGCGGTTGACCATCATGCTGTCGCGGAGCTGGGCGGGCAGCTTGTAAAGGTGGTCGATGAAGGCGCCCACGTTGTCGGCGGTGATCTCGGTGCCGAGCTTGTAGGGGACGATGTCGAGCAGCATGGCGGCCTTCTGGTGCCGGAGCTTCAGGTACTTGATCACCAGGATGGTGGAGGCCCAGAAGAAGAAGAGGGTGTTGAGGCCGTTTACCTCGAGGTGGCCTTTCCAGACCATGGCGAGGTATTGCATCATCGTGTACTGCGACGAGGGCGTGCCGGCCGGGGGGGTGAACATGAGAAGGAAGCCGAGGAAGAGCAGCGTGACGCCCGCGGCGATGCCGAAGGAGATGAGCATGTTCGCGTTGGTCGGGTCCGACTCCTCCCAACCGCCGCGCGATCCGAATTCACGCTTTTGGCTCTGGGTGCCGGGTGCGGGGCTCTCGCTCCCCTTGGCGGGCTTTTTGGATACCCCGGATGGCGTGGGCACGCGCAGCTTGGGGGCCTCGGGTGCGGCGGCGCTCTCGGCGGCCTCCTCGGCGGGCACTTGCATCTTGGTGCTGCAGACAGGGCAACGCACCTGTTTGCCGACGTGCTCGGCCTCGGCCTTCAATTGGGTGCCACAGGATGGGCAAAGGAACTCCATGATCTTCTCCTTAGAGCGTTTCGAATTGATTGGGGGTGACTCACTCGGAGAGCGGTGGCATGCAGACTGGCCGCGCAAAAGTGTCAAGCGACGAAAAAAACGGAGGCGGAGAACCGCATCCGTTTTGACCGTCCTCGCGCTCTCGCGGTGGCATCTGCCGACGCCGCCTCTCCCCTTGATGACGGGGCCAATTGAACTCGTGGGCCCGCCGCAAGTCAAGCCCGAGCTTTGTCCGTCGGGACTACGGTCGTTAAGAAAAGTGGCCTTTTTGTCACGGTTTTTCCGCGAAAAAAGGGGTGAGTGCTTTCCGTAGTGTTCGCATTTCCACCGCCTTGCACTACAGCTATCTCCGGACATGCGTTCCTCCCCCGCCATCCCACTTTTTTTCTGCGCGGTGCTGTCCTCGATCGGCCTGAGTTCCTGCGCCCTCAGCGTCAAGGTTCGGGAGGAGTGGAAACCGGTCCATCGCAACCCCATCCAGCTCGACGAGAGCGCCGCGACCTGGTCGCAGATCGCGGGCGGCTCGATGCCGGCTGAGCCGGCGCTGGAGCATTACAACGAGGCGACGCGCAACTCGGTGGTGCAGATCGCGGGGAACTGGGCCGATGGCGAGGAGGGCTCTCGCCTGCGGACGACGCGCGGCGACGTGAAACTGCGGGTCAATCCGGTGAACGTGCCGGGTCTGGCGAACGCCGAGGAGGTGGTGCCGGCGGATTTCGTGAAAGTGCGGCGAGGTCTGCGCTCGGAGACGGTTGTGGAGGGCATCGGCGCGCCTTTGATCGTGCGGCAGCCCCGCACCGACGCCGATCCCTACATCCCGGAGACGGGCCTGTGGGTGCCGGTGACGGCGCTATTCAATCTCACCTCTCCGACGGAGCCGGTCCTGGAACTGATCGATCCCACGGAGGTGGACACGGTGACTTTCTCCGGGCGGCCTTTCCCGCTCTCGGCGGATTATACCGCGGCCTTTGCGCGGGATTTCCAGGACCGGCAGTTCCAATTCGACAGCCTCGCCGGCTTGTTGAACTTCGAGAAATACGCCGACCGCATGGGGCTCTACCGCGTCACGCCCTTCCATCCCGAGAAGGCTCCTGTCATCTTCATCCACGGGATCAACTCGAGCCCCTCGACCTGGGATGAAACGCTGAATCAGCTCTACAACGATCCCGAGATCCGGGCGCGCTACGAGTTCTATACCTACGGTTATCCGACCGGCGCACCCATCCCCTTCCTCGCGGCGGAGTATCGCAAAGCGGTGCGAGGGATGCTGGCCTACCGCACGGCCCACGGGTCGAAGCGGAACCAGCTCACGATCGTGGGCCACAGCATGGGCGGCCTGATGTCGAAGGCCCTTACCTTTTCCAGCGGCGATCGGGAATGGAGCCACCTCTTCAAAGTCGGGATCGATGACCTCGACATCGCGGCGGAGGAGCGCGAGACACTGCGCGGCATGCTCTATTTCGAGCCGGTCTCCGAGATCCATCGCGTCGTCTTCTGCGCGACACCGCACGGCGGCAGCCGCATCGTCAAGGCGACGCCGGTGAAGATCGTGGGTCAACTGATCGAAGTGCCCTCGCAACTGCTCTTCCTGACCTCGGACTTGCTGAAGCGCAGCCGCGACGCGCTGACTCCGGCGGGCATCGAGTACGCCGACCGCAGGATCAACGCGCTCGACCAGCTCGGGGTCGATACGTGGACGACGGCGTTCTTTCTGAACAAGCCGCTCAATCCGCAGGTGCGCTTCCACTCCATCATCGGCAACAACCGACCGGCCTCGTGGCCGGTGGAAAAGTGCGGTGATGGCATCGTGCCCTACGTGAGCGCCCATCTCGACGGGGTCGACTCCGAGCTGGTGGTGCGCCCCTCGGGCCATGCCGTGCACCAGCAGGAAAAAGCGATCGAGGAGATCCGTCGCATCCTGAAACTGCCCTGAGACGGGTGAAGAGGGTTGGGTCCGCGACCCAACAGGGTCTGGTTGGAAAAGATCGAATTCGGCGTTGCCCGCGGCTTCGGGATACCGCTAGAGTCGCTGCCCATGCCCGAAGCGAATCCACCCGCGCCGCCCCGATACGATGAACTCGAGACCGCTCTCGAAGGCGGCTACGGGTGGCGCCAGCGCGGCGGGCTGGTCCTGGGCCTCGGATTGCTGGTGGCCTGCTTCCTGGCTCCGCCGGTGTTCGGGTTGGAACTGGCGGCTTCGCGGGTCGCGCTGCTGGCGATGACGATGGCGGTGCTCTGGGTGACCGAGGCGCTGCCGATCCCGGTGACGGCGCTGTTGCCGCTGGTGATGCTGCCGCTGCTCGGGATCACGGAGGGCAAACACCCGATGCGCGAGGCGGCCGCACCCTATGCTGATCCGATCATCTTTCTTTTCATGGGCGGCTTCCTGCTCTCGCTGGCGATGGAGCGATGGAACCTGCACCGCCGCATCGCGCTGGCCATCATCGACCGGGTCGGCACGAAGCCGAGAGCGCTTTTGTTAGGCTTCCTCGTCTCCGCCGCATTCGTCAGCATGTGGACGAGCAACGCGGCCACGGCGATGATGCTGATGCCGATCGGGCTTTCCGTCTACGGCATGATCCGGGAGGCGCAGGGTGTGAAGGAGGCGGCCGGCTTCGGGGCGGCGCTGGTGCTGGCGATCGCCTACGGAGCCAACGTCGGCGGCATGGGCACGCTGATCGGCACGCCGCCGAATGCGATCCTGAAAGGCTACCTCGAATCCTCGCAGGGCATCGAGATCACCTTCGCCCAGTGGATGCAATTTGGGATCCCGCTGGTGTTGATCGCGCTGCCGCTGGTGCACCTGATCCTGACCCGGGTGAGCTTCCAGGTCGGCAATGTCGAGGTGCCGGGCATCCGCGAAGCGCTCGCGGAGGAACGCCGTGGACTGGGGCGCATCACCTTTCCCGAATGGGCGGTGACCGGGGCCTTCCTGCTCGCGGTGGCGCTGTGGGTGAGCCGCGAGAGCTGGAAGGCGCTCTTTCCCGCGCTGACCGACGAGGTGATCGCGATGCTCTCGGCGCTGCTGCTTTTCGCGATCCCGGTGGATTGGAAAAAGGGGATCTTCGTGCTCGATCCCGGCAGCATCCGCAAAATGCCCTGGGATGTGCTGCTGCTCTACGGTGGTGGACTCAGCCTCGCGGCGGCGATTGAAAAGACCGAACTGGCCGCGGCGATGGCGGCGGGCTTGGGGGGAATGTCAGGGTGGCCCCCTTTCCTGATCGTGATCCTCGTCAGCGCGGTGATGATCGTGGCCACGGCCCTGACGAGCAACACGGCGACGACGGTGGCCTTCCTCCCGGTGATCGGGTCCCTTGCGGTGGCGGTGAACCAGCCGGCCCTGCTGCTCTGCGTGCCGGTGACGGTCGCGGCGAGTGCGGACTTCGCCCTGCCGGTGGGCACGCCGCCGAATGCGATCGCTTTCGGCACGGGACTCGTCACCCTGCCGCGGATGGTGAAGGCCGGGATCTGGGTCGACCTGCTTTTTGTCTTCCTGATTCCGGTGGTGATGTGGACCGTGGGCCGCTGGGTCTTCGGAGTGTGAGCGGGTCACTCGCGGGTGACCGTGATCCGTTTCGTCACCGAGTCGTTGCCGACGGTGTCGGTGGCGATGATCTCGATGCGGTTTCTGCCCTTCTTCAGTTTGGCCTTGGCCGACCACGAGGTGGTGCCCTTCGCGTTCGCAAAGGCGGCGCTGCCGGTGCGGGACCGCACCCGGGAAATGCCGCTGCTGTCCGAAGCGCTGCCCTTCAACGGCAGGGAGCCCTTGGTGACGGTCTTCGGCACGCGGGTGGTCACTTTCAGGATCGGTTTGGTTCGGTCGGGGGAGAAGCGCAGGACGCGGTCGTTGTTGGAATCACTCAGCCAGAGGTTTCCTGAGAGATCGAAAGTCATCCCGATGAAGGGACGGAAGATTTTGCGAGAGGAGATTCCGGACGTGAACGTGGCGAAGTCCGGCTGTCCGATCACACCGTCGGCGGCCGCGCCATTGGCCTTAGCGGAAGGATTTTTGAAGAAGGAGACGCGATGGTTCTCGTATTCCTGCACATAGAGCGTCCCGAAGGAGTCCAAGGCGATACCCATCGGCGTGTCGAACCTGCCCGAGGCGGTGGCCTCGTTGAGCGAGTCGAAATCGAGCTGCCCGAGCACGGCGGAAGCGGCCGCCCCCGTGGCGAGCGTGGCGGCGTTGTCGAAACGAACCACCCGGTTGTTCCCCTGATCCGCAACCCAGAGGGAGCCTGCGGAATCCACGAGGAGTCCACTTGGGGCATTCAGCCGTGTGGACGAAACACTGGGTGTCCCCGAGGTGAAGTTTGCCTGGCCGAGCGCCACGATCGCCGATGAGCCATTCGTCAGGGTGGAGGCGTTGGTGAATTTGAGGACGCGGCTGTTGCCGAAATCCGAGACCCAGACATTGTCGCTCGCATCCACAAAAACCCCGGCGGGTGACGTCATGGTGCTGGCGGTCGTGCCGGAGGCACTGTTCGTGAAATTGGCCTGGCCCAGCACCAGATCGGCCGGGGCACCGTTGGAGAGAGTGGATGCCCCCTGGAACATGACGACACGGTTGTTGTTCCGGTCCGCCACCCAGAGCCGACCTTGGCGGTCAACATGGATACCGAGCAGTGAGCTGCTGAAGGTCGACTGGGTGGAGCTGAAACCGGTCGAGGAGAAATTCACCTGCCCGAGCACGGCCTCGGCGTTGGCCCCGTTCGCCAACGCGGTGGCGCTGGCAAATCGCAGGATGCGCTGATCGGACTGCGAAGCGACGAAAAGCTTTCCGGTCGTCGGGTCCACCGCGATCCCCGCGGGCCGATCGAGCCCGGAGGGATTGTTGAGTCCGGCACCCACGGTGTCGAAATCGGATGCCCCGAGTACACGATCGGCGGCGGGGTTGCTGGGGAACTGGGCGCGGAGCAGTGGCGCGGGCATCGCGGCGAGCAGCAGCAGGAAGGGAACGATGGTTTTCATGGTTGGTGATTGAGTGAGAGATTGGAATTCTGATGATTGAAGGGAATCGCGCGGGTCAGTCACGGGTGACCGTGATCCGCTTCGTCACCGAGTCGTTGCCGACGGTGTCGGTGGCGATGATCTCGATGCGGTTTCTGCCCTTCTTCAGTTTGGCCTTGGCCGACCACGAGGTGGTGCCGGTGGCGGTGGCAAAGGCGGCGCTGCCGGTGCGGGACCGCACTCGGGAGATCCCACTCGTGTCCGAAGCGGTGCCCTTCAACGCCAGGGAGCCCTTGGTGACGGTCTTCGGCACGCGGGAGGTTACCTTCAGGACCGGCTTGGTCCGGTCGGGGGAAAAGCGGAGGACGCGGGCGTTGTTCTGGTCGGGTGCCCAGAGCGCCCCGGAGGAATCGAAGGCGATCCCGTTTCCGGGACCCGTATCGAATCGACGGTCCGAAAGGCCGCTCGAGTTGGACGTGAAATCCAGTTGCCCGATGACCCCGTCGGCCGCCGCGCCGTTGGCTTTTGTTTTCGGATTCCGGAAGAGAAGGATGCGGATGTTGACGTTGTCGAGGACGAAGAGGGATCCGCTCCCATCGAAGGCAACCCCTGAAGGATTGTTCAGACTCGTCGCCGAGACACCGGTCGCGTTCGAAACGAAGTCACTCTGGCCCAACACCCCGGAAGCGGCCGCGCCGCTCCCGAGCGAGTCGGCATTGTCGAATCGGACGACGCGAGCGTTGTCGTTTTCCACGACCCACAGCGTTCCCGTGGCATCGACCACGACTCCATTGGGAAAATCCATTTTCACATCCGAGGTGCCCTCGGTGACGGTCGTCAGATTAGGCTGCCCTAGGGCAACGGTCGCGGCCGCCCCGTTGGCCAGCGAGGAGGCGTTGGGAAACTTCAGGACCCGGTTGTTGCCGCTGTCGGCCACCCAGAGATTGTCATCGGCGTCGACGAAGACATTGAACGGGTTGTTCAGCTTCGTCGCGGTCGTTCCCGAAGACCCCGTGACGAAGTCCGCCTGCCCGATCACCAGGTCGGCCGGGGCTCCGTTGGAAAGCGTCGCCGCGCCATGGAACATGAGAATGCGATTGTTCCCCCGGTCCGCCACCCACATACGCCCTTGCTGGTCGAGGTGGCAGCAGGTGACATTGGTTCCGAATTTGGATTGCGTGAGGCCGGAGCTGGTGCCCGAAAAATTGATCTGCCCGAAGACCGCCTCCGCGTTCGCACCGTTCGCGAGGGCCGCGGCATTCGCGAAGCGCAGGATGCGTCTTTGGCCGGACGCCACCACAAACACCTTTCCGCTGACGGGATCGACGGCGACGCAGGTGGGGCCGTTCATCCCGGAGGCCGTCGCTGAAGCGCTCCCTTCGGTGGTGAGATTGGAAGCCCCGAGCACGAGGTCCGCTGCGGGGAAGTTCGGGAACTGGGCGTGGAGGTGGGGCGCCACCATCGTGGCAACCAGCAGCAGGAAGGAAACGGTGGTCTTCATAATCCCGGAAATCAGTCTGGGGTGTTTTGACAGGAGTTCGTTCCTTTCGCAATGCAATTCGCCCGGAATAGGATTTTCGCCACGCAATTTCGAGCTTGCCATCCGGCCCCCACAGTCCCTAGTGTGCCCGCCCATGAGTGACACGGAATCCGAGCAAAATCGCGGCCCTCAGCCGGGAAACCAGAGCGAAGTGTGGGAGAGAATCCTGCATCGCCCTGAGTTTGAGTCACTGATGACGGCGAAGAAGCGGTTCATCCTCCCGTCCTGCGTCTTTTTCCTCATCTACTACTTCGCGCTCCTCTACTTCGTCGGCTGGCATGCCGAACTGATGAAGAAGCCCGTCTTCGGGAAGATCAACATCGCCTACCTCTTCGCCCTCTCCCAATTCTTCATGGCCTGGGGCATGGCCTGGCTCTACATGCGCCGGGCCGCTGCCTACGACCGGGCGGTGAAGGAGATCCTCGCGAAAGAAAACCTCTGACCTCCCGACCGAATGACCATCGCTATGTTTCTCGCCTTCGTGATCGCCACCCTCGGCATCACGGTCTGGAGCGCCAAGAAAAACACCGGGTCCAGCGCCTACTTCGCCGCGGGACGATCTATCAAGGGCTGGCAGAACGGACTCGCCGTCGCCGGCGACTACATGTCGGCCGCGTCCTTCCTCGGCATCTCGGGGATGATCGCCTTTTTCGGATACGACGGGTTCATGTATTCCGTCGGTTTCCTCGTCGCCTATCTTTCGGTGCTCTACGTCGTCGCCGAACCGCTCCGCAACGCCGGCAAATACACGATGGCCGATCTGCTCGCCTACCGGTTGAAAGCCCGACCGGTGCGCGCAGCGGCCTCGCTCAGCACCCTCACCGTCTCGACCTTCTATATGGTGGCGCAGATGATCGGGGCCGGCGTTCTTGTCAGCACGCTGCTGAAGGAATACGGATGGATCACTCCGAACTCGGCCATCATCGGCGTCGGCGTGCTGATGATCATCTACGTGATCTTCGGCGGCATGCACGGCACCACCTGGGTGCAGATCGTCAAGGCGGTGCTGCTCATGACCGCGACCTTCGCACTCAGCTTCATGGTCATGGCGAAGTTCGACTACAGCTTCGCGAAGTTCTTCGATGCGATCTCGTCCCTGACCTACACCAAGGGCGGCCAGGAAGTGACGCAGAACTTCCTCGACCCGGGCATGAAATTCGGCGCGGCCGCGACCGCCGCTTCCGGAGGCTGGGGCCCGCTCGACCTGATCTCGCTCGGTCTCGCCCTCGTGCTCGGCACTGCCGGCCTGCCGCACGTGCTGGTGCGCTTCTACACCGTGCCCGATGCGAAGACGGCCCGTGTCTCCGTGGTCTGGGCCATGGTCATCATCGGCACCTTCTACATCCTCACCACCTTTCTCGGTTTCGGCGCGGCAACCCTGCTGAAGCCGCACATGATCACCAACGAAAACATGGCCGCTCCCGAGCTTTCCCATTTCCTCGGCGGCGACATCTTCTTCGCCTTCATCTCGGCGGTGGCTTTCGCGACCATCCTTGCGGTGGTGGCCGGGCTCACCATCAGCGCGTCGACCTCCTTCGCCCACGACTTCTACACCAACGTGCTCAACCACGGCAAGGAAGTGGCCCCGGAGAAAGAGGTGAAGATCGCCCGCATCGCCGCGCTCTTCGTCGGTGGCATTTCGATCGCGCTGGCGATCAAGCTGCAGACCATCAACGTGGCTTTCCTCGTCGGTCTAGCCTTTGCCGTGGCGGCTTCGGCAAACCTGCCGGTGATCGTCTTTTCCGTCTTCTGGAAGCGTTTCAATACCACCGGTGCCGTGACCGGCCTGCTCGTGGGGCTTTTCTCCAGCATCATCCTCATCATCCTGAGTCCCAGCGTCATGGGCATCGATGGACCGGAGGTTGCCGCCGCGAAACGTCACCTGATCCAAGCCAAGGCGATCTTCCCGCTGACCAATCCCGGCATCGTAAGCATCCCGCTCGGCTTCCTCGCCGCCTTCATCGGTGCCCTGCTCAAGCACGAGCCCGAAAGCGAGGCGAAATTCGCCGAGTTCAGCGTGCGTGCCCACACCGGCCTCGGCGCGGAGAAGGCGCACGACCATTGAGGAGGGGGATTTTTCAAATCCCCGAGTTTGCTTTGACGGGACTTGGAAAGTCCCGCTCCGTTATCGCTCGAAGAGCGTGAACTGGTCGGTGCCCAAGCCTGCCTTCATCGGGTTTCTTCGGATGTAGTCGGCGACCCGCTGAAAATGCCCGGCATCCCGGATCATCCGGTCGAAATACTCGTGCTGCCAGACCTGGCCGGAGGTCCCGAGTGACCGATTGATCTCCCGTGCAGTGTGCCGTTTCCATGAAGCGACGACTTTCTCGAGAAGATGGTCCGGACGGAGCATCGTGAGCGTGTGAACGTGATTCGGCATGATCACCCAGGCGAAATGCTCGTGCCGTTCGCCGTTGCAATGCATCAGACTTTTATCGACGACTCGCCGGATCTCGCGACTCCGCAGTAGGCACGAGCCGTGTCCCGCATCGAGCCATCGTTCCTCTTGGGATGAAAACCGGCGATGGTATTCGTCTTCAACCTCTGCTGTCCATGGTTCAGGATGAAGCGACCTCCAGATATCACGTTCCTCAAGCCACGCCTTCAATAAAGTGGATGGCAGGGCATCCGCCAACCGGAAGGTAATGAAGTAGGTCGAGCCCGGCTGTTGCCAGTGCGGAAGCTTGTTTTGAGTGATCCTGATCTCCTCGTAAGGATTGAAGAATCGAGGTTCCATCAATCGAGCGTGCAAAACGGAGGGGGACTTTTCATGTCCCCATTTCCGATGCCCGGGACTTGGAAAGTCCCGCTCCCTGCGCCATCTTGATCGGTGAACCTCTCCGAACTCCAGGGCCTGCTGACGCGCTATGACCTCACCCCCAGCCGCAAGCTGGGCCAGAGTTTCCTCGTCGACGAGAACCTCTCCGCTTGGATCGCCGCCCAACTCCGGATCGGCCCCGAAGACTGCGTTGTCGAAGTGGGACCCGGCTTCGGAGCCCTCACCAAACACCTCGTCGGAAAATGCCGTCGGCTCATTCTCGTCGAGGCCGACGGCCGACTCGCCCAGTACCTCTCCGAGACCTACGGTCCCGCGGGAGTCGAAGTCGTCCATGCCGACGCCACCGAATACGACGTGCGCCCGCTTTTTCTCGAAGGCCCGGTGAAATTCATCGGCAATCTGCCCTACTCGGTGGGCAACACCATCCTCGCGCGTTTCCTCGACGCACCGAGTCCGGTGACCGAGGCGATCATCATGGTGCAAAAGGAGGTCGCCGAGCGTTTCACCGCCGAACCCCGCAGCAAGGACTACGGCGTGCTCACCTTGATGCTGCAGGAGCGTTGGCGCATCACGAACCTGCGCACCGTCGGCCCCGAGCTCTTCCATCCGCGCCCCGCGGTCGACTCCAGCATCGTGCGTTTCGACCCGCGTCCTCCCGGCGAACTGGCTCCGCATTCACCCGAAGTGTATCGCGAGGTTGTGAAACGCGGGTTCTCCCAGCGTCGCAAGCAGCTCCACAACAATCTCCAGCTCGAAAAGGATCGGTCGGAGGAAGTCTTCGGAGCGATGGGGCTAAAGCCGAGCGCCCGGGCCGAGGAACTCTCGCTCGAACAATGGGTCGATATCTCGAACCGGCTCGATCCCCACCCGTGCAGCGTCCTGCCTCCCTCTGCAACCGAGTCGCTCGACGCGGTCGATGAAAACGACGTCGTCATCGACACCCTGCCGCGCCGCGAGATCCACGCCGGGAAACACCTCCACCGCGCCGTGCATGTCTTTGTCAGGAACAAGCTCGGCGAGATCTACCTGCAGTTCCGCTCCCATCTCAAGGACACTCATGGCCTGAAGTGGGACAGCAGCGCTTCCGGCCACGTCGATCCCGGCGAGAGTTACCACGACTGCGCCGTCCGCGAAATGTGGGAGGAGATCTGGGTCGAACCGAAAGGAGAACTTGTCAGGATCGCCCGGATCGACGCGAGCGAAGCCACCGACCTCGAGTTCATCGAAGTCTTTCTTGCCGAGGCGAAAGGACGCATCCGTATCCACGGCAAGGAAGTCGACAGCGGACGCTGGTTTTCGCCTGAGTTCATCGAGGAATGGATCGCGAAACGCCCTCAGGATTTCGCGACCGGGTTCATCACGTGTTTCAGGGCGTGGCGGGGGGGCGCGCCTGATCGAATTTCGATCACGCCGTGATACGATTTCAAAAGGGAGGATCGCTCGCGACGTTCACCAACGGCTTCACACCTCCCCACAAACCGTCACTTCGATCCCCAGCTCCTCCGCCATCGCGGCCCGCGCGAGCAGGCATTCCTTCGCGGCGGCGGCGTCGTGGGCATAGACGACCTGCACGTGGTTCGCGGCGTGGCGGGCCATCATCTGGTCGCGGGAGACGCCGTGGAAAACCGCGTGCATGATCGGCCACTCGCGGGTGGTCGACTCGAGCCGACGTTGGGTTTCGACTTCGGGCAATGCGACGACGTGACCGAGTCCGATGTCGAGTTTGATCCGACCGTCGGCAACGAAGATGCGGCTCCAGACGATCTCACCCGGCTTCGCGACCCCGGAACAGGTCGCTCCGCCTTTCGGAAAATACATCGCGGGCTGGCGGTGTCCGTGCGATCCGGCGATGCCGCCGATGTGGTGCGCGGGCGGCGCGGCGCCGCTGATCTCCAGTACCCAGACGTAGTCCGATACCGTGCCGCTGGCGTCGTGATCGCCCCAACGCAAGTCGTGCAGGGTGGTCTCGACGGGCTGGCCGAGCGTGGTATGGACGGCTTCGATGAGCAGGGCATCGAGGCCCGCGCATTCATCGACCTCGTTGAAATGGGGGAAGGGCCTGCCCTCGCGGATCGCGCTGCCATCCGCGCGTGTGACTGGTGGTCGTTCGCTGTTGTTGAGCAGTCCCTCGACGAGGTCGGAGGCGGCGCACATGTCTTTCAGGCCGAGTTGGTACTGGATGCCGATCGCGTCGCAGCCGAAGGCATCGCCAAGTCGACAGGCGGCGACATACATGCGCGCCTGTTCGAGCACCTGCCCGCGGGTGAGTTCGGTGGCGGGATCGTTGCCGAAGTGAAAATGGAAGCCGCGTTCCTCGAGCCAGGTTACGACGGATTCGGCTTCCGTGTCCGTGACTTCGCTCATCGCGAAGAGCAGGGCGCTTTGCGAGAGTCGCTCCTTGAAGACTCCGAGCGGGAAGAGCAGCTCGTCCGGCAGGATCGCGTTGTACATTCCCATGCAGCCCTCGTCGAAAACTCCGAGGATGGAGCGCCGGTCGCGGAAGGCCCGGCCCAGCTCCCGGCCGGTCCTCTCGGCTTCACTTTGGCTGTTTTGATAGGCCCGACAATGGCTGAGGTCGTGGCGGATCGATCCGGTCTCGATCCATTCGCCCAGCTTCGCGCGGATGCCGGAATCGGCGAAGTCGCCGGCCCAGAGCGTGGAGAACCGTTTTCCCGCCTTGATCAGACAACCGTTGAGATTGAGCAGGCCGACGAGGCCGGGCCATTGCCCCGACCAGTTCGCGACCGTCAGGATGGGACCACGGTGACCCAGCAGACCGGCGAGGATGTGATGGCTGTATTGCCAGACGCTCTCCGCGACGACGAGCGGGGCGTCTTTGTCGATGTCGCGGAAGACTTCGAGACAGCGCTTCTGCGAATCGAGGAAGCCATGACCCGTCGCCGGATCGAAATCATGGAGCCGCCGGACGTTCACGCCTATCGCCTCGAAAGCTGCGATCAAATCGGCCTCCATCGCCGCCTGGGTCGGCCAGCAGCGACGGTTCGCTTCGGGGCGGGCATCGCCGCTGGCGGCGAGAAGGATGTGGGGGGATTTCATGCGCGGATTTGAAGAGTGTCGAGGTGTTGGGAGATGATCGCTCGTTCCGCCTCATGAAAGCGGTGGAAGGGCGCGGCCATGAAGTCGTCGCAGATGCCCAGGATCGAGAGCGAACATTTCAGGCCCTTGATGATGGCCGAGCCATGGCGGCCGACGCGATAGATCGCCTCGCTGAGGTCCATCACCTGTGAACTGAGCTCGCGCGCCCTGGCGACGTCGCCCGTCTTGGCCGCCTCATAGAGCGACACGTAAAGCGAGGGATGCAGGTTCGCCCCGCCGTTGATCCCGCCATGGCCGCCGAGGAGGACGGACTCGGCGAGCAGTTCCTCGGGTCCGACAAGGAAGGACCAATCGGGACGCGCCGTCGCGGCGATTCTTCGCATCCTCCGGAAGTAGACGAGATCGCCCGAGCTGTCCTTGAGGCCCACGATCTTTTCCTGATCAAGCGCCCAGGAGACGACCTCGCCGGAAAAGACCGTCTTGGTGAGCGCGGGCATGTTGTAAAGCATCAAGGGCAGTGGCAACTCGGGAAGCAGTTGCTCGATGAACTCGCGCAGTTCCGGCTGGCCCGCCGGAAAGTAGAAAGGCGCCGAGGTGACGACGGCATCGGCCCCGCAATCGGCGGCGTGATGCGCCAGTTTGGCGGATTCCACCAGCGAAGTATCGGTGATCCCGACAAGCACCGGGATCCGGCCCCTGACAAAATGACAGGTGTGCTCGATCAGCTCGCGCCGGAGGCGGTAGCTGAGGCTTGGCGCCTCGCCGGTGGTGCCGAGGGCGAAGATGCCGGCGACGCCGCCAGTGACGAGACGCTCGACGAGCCGTTCGAGACCCGCGACATCGAGGGTGTCGCGATCGGTGAGCGGTGTCACCATGGGTGGGATGATGCCTTGGTAGCGGGGATTCATGAGAGAAGATCGAAGGTAGACCTGTAGCCGGCCTCTGTGAGGCCGGGTTGGACGTCCATTCCGGGGTCACTGACCCCGGCTACAGGCGGGCGAGATTATTTGGGTTCGAAGATCGCGATCGGTTGGGCTTTGATTCTCGCCGGATCGATCACGACGTGTTTCACTTTCTTTCGGTTCCAGGTGTAGGTCATGTGGACGAGGCCGTCCTTCGTCTGGATCATCGCGGGATAGGAGAATTCCCCCTTCTCCTCCTTCTCGATGAAGGCGATCGCCTCCCAGGTGAGACCGTCCTTGCTGACGGCGAGATTGAGGACGTTGCGTTTGCCCCAGCCGTCGGCGCGCTCGCCGCCGAGGTGGTTGTAGAGGAGGAGATGTCGGCCGTCCCTCAGGGTGAGGCCCTCGACGCCGGAATTGTTGTTCGGCAGGTTCGTTTCCTCGAGCTCGCTCCAGGTCTTTCCGCCGTCGGTGGAGCGGTTCGTGATGATCCTCTTGTTCTTCGAGCGGTAGAGCGTGCGCAGGCTGCCGTCGGAGAGAGTCAACACGGTTGGCTGGATGACCTGATAGGGTTGGGTCTCGGGCTCGTGGCGCTCCCACGAGGGGCCGAGCTCGGGACGATCGAGGTTCTTGAGCACCTCGAAATGGAAACGCCAGTCATTCCCGTGCTCGGTCGAGGAGGGACAAAGGAGCGTCCCGTTTGGCATCTGGATCGGTTTGCAGCGCACCGGACCGTCGATGCCTTCGGGCAAACGGCGGCGGTCGCGGAAGGAGCGTCCATCGTCATAGCTGACGACGACCTCGCCCCACCAAGTCTGCGGATCGGGACCGACCTTGAAAAAGAGGTAGGTCGCTCCATCGCCCGGCGCCTGCCAGAGCACGGGATTCCAACAGGGATGACGTTTGCCCTGATACTGGATGCCGTTGGCCCATTCCGCGGGCTTCGACCACTCGGCGCCGTCGAAGTAGCTCGACCAGATGCCGACATCGGGATCCTTTTCCTTGGTGCCGCCGAACCACGCGGCGACGAGGCCGCGGTCGGTCTCGGCGATGGTGGAGGCGTGGCACTGCGGGAAGGGTGCCTCGTCGTAGATGAATTCCTCCTTCACGAATCCGGGGAAGCGGGGTTCCTTTGCTTTGGCCGGTTCGCGGGCCTGGAGGTCTTTGTCAGGGTAGTGGATGCCATCCTTCTTCGGCAGGTAATAGATGCGGCCGTCCTCGGCCCCGAGGACGAGTTCGGGTTCGCCGTCGCCGTTGAAGTCGGCGACCGCAGGACAGGTGTTGTGTCCGGAGACATCACGTTCGGTGACGTTGCCGATCTGTTTGAGCATGACCTTGCCATCGCGCTCGCCGACGTTGCGATACCAGACCGCATTCTGCGAATTGACGAGAAGATCGAGCTTGCCGTCGCCATCCCAGTCAACCATCGAGAGCTGGGCGCGTCCGCTGCGTCCGCTGGCGCGACCGTTCAGGCTGAGCGGGCGGAGGTCTTCATCGACGAAGATGCGCTCGGCCGCTTTGCCGCCGCGGCGCAGGGTGAGAAAACCTTCCTGATCGAGTGCGACGATGTCCAACTTCTTGTCTCCATCGTAGTCGATCACGAGCGGCGTGGTGCGCCACTGGGTCAGCGTGTCGCTCGCGGGCGACTGCCACCACTGCCACTTCGGGGGAAATTCCTGGATGCCCGTGTCGAAGGGCGCGGGCTCGACCCGGCGGGGATCGCCGGTGCCACGGAGCAGACCGATGCGGCCGAGGATGGAATTGTAAACGATGTCGAGCTTGCTATCACCGTCCCAGTCTCCGGCGGAAACACTGGTGTAGCCCCACTTCGCCTCGCAGGGACCTTGGATTGATCCGTTCGGACCCGCCATGACGCGGAAGGGTTTGCCTTCGGCAATCTCGATGAGCACGGGCGCGTTCCACTTCGGCGTGCCGTTCTCCGCCATTCCCAGATTCTCGAAGAAGGCGATGTTTCCGGCGGTGTTGCCGCAGAGGATGTCCTGGTCGTCATCGCCGTCCCAATCGATCACGAAGGGCGTGGAAAGCGCGCCGAACTTCAGCGTGTCGGCCTCCTGCTGGAAATAGACAGGCTGGTGGAAGACGGGGAGTCCCGCGTGGACTTTCCCGGTGTGTTCGATCAGGGCGACGCGGCCGTCCTCGTCGCCGGTGATGAGATCGAGATCGCCGTCGCCGTCCCAGTCGAAGGCGGTCGGGGTGATCATCTGCAGGTCCATCACGAGCGGCGCGGCGTCCGATCCTTGAAGTCGGCGACCGACGCCGTAAGCGGGTTTTTCGCGGGACCCGCCGTTTTCGAAATAGGTGAAGCCGTCGAGGAACTCGCCACAGAGCAGGTCGAGGTCCCCATCGCCGTCGAAGTCCCCGAAATTCGGCGAGGGCCAACCGAAGACGTCGATGGGCGATCCGTCCGCTTCGATTTTGGTGGGTTTGTCAGTGTATTTCCCGTCGACGTTTTCGATCAGGTAAACGTAGCCGTGGAGCGGGCCGTTGCGCCAGCGTCCCTCGCTGTCGTAGGCCTGGTCCCAGACGTAGTCGCTCCAATCGCCGATGCCGACAATGAGGTCCTGGTCACCATCGCCCTCGTAATCGACGTAGCGCCACATCCGCGCCCGGGTGTTGCCGGGATGGAACTTGCCGTTCTTGTAGACGGTCTCGGGTTTCTCGAAGCCCTTCGTCTTGAAGTCGATGTATTCCTGGTTCTCCTTGAGGATCCGCGGCTGCCCGTCGACGTAGCTGATCTGCACGTTGTGCCCGGTCGATCCAAGGCGAACACCCGGCTTGAAGACCGGCATCTTCACCTTCGGATCCTGGGACGGGTTCTCAAAGTAGTAGATGCCGTTGGAGGGTTTGTCAGGACAGGAGACGAGCAGGTCCATGTCTCCGTCGCCGTCGTAGTCGAGCGGCAGGGGCCAGGCCCAGAGCCCGACGCCGAGATCGACGGCGAGGCCGGGATGATTGTAGGAAAGCCGCTTCAGCTTCCATTCGGTCTCCTCGCCGCGCGACGGGAGCGCGGCGAACAGGGCGGCGAGGGCGAGGATGGGGGTGGTTTTCATGGGGGAAGTCTTGCTTCAGGGTCGGTCAAAAAACGAATTGCCAGGAATTACCTGGATGGTTATTATGAACAGCATGTCGGGCACCCAGTCCATCCCTCCGCCGGACTCTGCGGTTCAACCCTCGCTCCTTTTGGAGAAGGGACGACGTTTGGGCCTGGTTCATCCCGAGGACTACGAAAGGCTCGCCGTGCTCCGCGGTTGTCTTTATTACGACGTTCAAAATCGGACTGCCGTCGTCCGCGAAGATTCCGGAGTTCGTGTTTTGCGAAACGAATTCTCCAACGCAGAATTGGCGATCGCGCTCCTCAGCCCGCATTTGCCGACGGGTCTCATGCGACAACGAATGGGGGCGGCAATGCTGTCGGCATCCGACGTGAACCCTGCTGAACTGATCCAACTGGCGCAGCGAGAGGGGTGCACACCGATTCTCCGGCATATTGCCAAGTGTGGTGCCGAGGTGGAACCAAACAACGGATTTTGGATGGAGCTGCTGGACGGAACCACGGGCAGCGACGATCCCGATCATGGCATGCCGCACCCGACCCGATTCATTGAGATGACCGGGCTGGACCGAGGTGGGATCGGGATCAGACGTCACTGGATTCGTCCAGTCGAATCGCTGGCGTTGGCTCCATGAATACCTCCGAGAGCAATCCTGCGAAACTCTTGAGGTCACTCGACGAGTTTCTTGATCACCCGGTATCGTTGGTTTTGTATGGTCGGGCTTCATTGGCGCTCGGTTTTGATCGCGTGCCTCAGGAGATCGGGTCCACGAAAGATGTCGATGTCATCGTACGAGAGGTTGAACTTTCGGCGTTCGAAAACGACGAGGCCTTCTGGGCGGCACGCGATGCGGTGAATGACCGGTTCAAGGGTGAAGGTCTCTACATCACGCATATCTTCAGCGAACATCAGGTTTTTCTCCGTCCGGACTGGGAGGAACATATTGTTGCCGTTCTTCGCCCTCCGACCAGTCACTTGAAGCTTTTCCGCCCCCACACGATCGATCTCATCCTCACCAAGATGATGCGGGGTGACGACGAGTTGGACATGGAAGACGTCGACTTTCTCGTCCGGCATGACGGCATCACCCGGGAACAAATGGAGCCCGCCTTTGCCAACGTCCGCATGCCTGACGTGGTCGAGCTGCACGACGCCTTCGCGCGGGCTCTGCCGGTGGTGCGTGGGATTCTGGATCGGCACGCTCATTCGGCTTGAGAGACAAGCGGTTGGCCGGGCGTGACCACTGCCTCAAGGTCGGCGAGTTTCACTTTCAGCACCTCGACGGTCTGCTTGCCTCCGGCAAAAGCGATCAAGAGACTGTCGCCGTGTTCGATCACGTGGGGATAGTCGACGTGCCGTCCACCGACGAGGTGGATCATCTTGGTGAAGACGAGTCCGTCATCACTGATCGAGAGCGCGAGGGGATCGCGCTTTTTCGGATTCGGATTGGAGACGAGGACGTAGCGTCCGTCGGCGAGTCGCAATCCGCAGACCTTCGAGGTGGCATCGGGAAAATTCGTCCGCACCGGTTTGCTCCAGGTGCGCCCGTGGTCGGTGGAGAAGGAGCGGAAGAGGAATCCGCGTTTGCGATTGTCGCGGAAGACGGCGGAGAGATTGCCATCTGGCAGGATCCACCAGTCGGGCTCCTCGGCGGCCAACTCGGAAGCACTGCCGAGGACAGGATAACTCTGCCAATCATTCAGCGCCTTCACTCCGCCGACGAGGAAGTGAACTCCGGCGCTTTTGTAATTGTGGGGCCTCCGGGACATCATCCAGTCGCCGGTGGAGAGACGGAGGGGAGGGAAGTTGTTGATGGTATCGTCGTGGATGAGGCCTGCATCCACCCAGGTCGATCCATTGGTCCAGCGGAAGGCGCGGAGTTCGAGGCTCTTGCCGAAGAAACCTGCCGCCTCATCGAGCGAGGCGAGGGCGAGCAGTTCGCCATCGCGTTGCCAGAAGCCCCGCGCGATGTAGCGGAATCCCTGGTCGGTGCGGGTGCCGTAGTGCGGCGAGCCGGGGTCGGAGTGCGGCGGCTCGGGCGTGAGAAAATGTGGCGTCTCCCAGGTAAGACCATCCGCGCTGGTGGCGAATTTCACGCGCTGGCCGACGCGGTCCTCGACTCCGGGTCCATCGCTCCACATCGCGAAGAATCGGCCGTCGTAATGGGTGAGGTAGTTGTGTTGGTTGACACCCTTTTCCTTCCGCACGTCGCTGACCACGGCGTGTTGCAAAGGCACCTTGGGCAGCGCGGTGAAGTCGATCCGGTGCGGGTCTTCGGGCACCCAGGGGCCGGCGAGCATCATCGGCGCGTCGCTACCAACGACGGTCCCGCAACAAAGAGCCAGGATGGCAAGAGTGGTGACGCCTTTCATCATGGTTGGCGAGCCAGTGGCGGCGTCCAGAAGGTGCCTTCGATGCAGCGATCCTCCTCCCGCGGTCCATTGTAGTAGTAGGCGGTGAAGAGCGTGCCATCCGGACGCACGAGGGCGCGTGGATAGCCGAGGTCGCCGTCGAATCCGTCGTCGCGGATCACGATCTCCGGCCCCCAGGTCTCGCCCTCGTCCGTACTGATGCGGGCGCGGATGCCGGTAGGCTTGCGGCGGTAGCCGTAGGTGATGCAAAGACGACCGTCCGGGAGAAGAACCGATGCCGGTGGATTGCCGCCGATGTTTCCGGTCACGGCGCCGACGTGCCTCCAGTTTTCGCCAAGATCATCGCTGCGCCAGAGTTGGATGTCGGCATCGGGTTTGCCCATGCGGATCGCGGTCAGGAGCGCTCCGCCTTTCGTGCGCACCGTGCTCGGCATGATGGCGAATCCGCCCGGTTGCGGTTCTTCGCCGATGTAGGAGACCAGCGTCCAGGTGAGGCCGCCATCGATCGTGCGGGCGCAGAAGACGCGGCCTTCCTTCCCATCGTTCTTCTTTCCACAACTGCCGAACATCAGGCAATCGCGCGGTCCGAGCACGATGAGATCGGTGCGGGTGCAAATGCCCTCGACTCCATCGACGGAGAATTGGAAGGGGCCGCTCCAGGTCTTGCCGCGATCCGCGCTGGTGTAGAACCACGATGGCCCCGCGTGCAATCCGCCAAATCGGAACCTGAGCGCGAAATCCGGCGCGGTGAAATCGAGCGGCTCCGACAGCACGGTCGGCTTCGCCTCGGCTTTGCGATCGGAGAAGGGCAGGTTCTCCTCCACTTTCCACGTCTTGCCGCCATCGAGACTGCGGGCCTGGATCTCGTAGCTCGGCTTGGTTCGGTCGATGCGGTGGTCGGTGGTGGTGGATTTGTACCAGGTGGAGGTAAACCCCACGACCATCTCATTGCCCCACTGCCAGAGTCCGTGATTCGCGGGCCAGCCACCGTAGCGGTCCGGCTCATTGTAAATGATCGTGTTTTCCCGGGAGGCCGGGCTGATCGTCGGTGGAGCGGTTTTGGAAGCGCCGGGTGCGAGGATCTCGAGTTTCTCATCGGCCCGGGCGGCCGAAGTTGGCAGGCTGAGGCAGAGGCCGGAGATCGCGATGATGGGGAGGCGGGCGGTTTTCATTCGACGGGATCGGGGGCTGACTTCATTCCGCCCACCAGCGTTTCGCCGGGTCGTTGTCGGCTTCGGCGAGGGTGAGGTCGAGACTGTTGCGGATGTGGCGGCGCATCGCCTCCTCGGCGGCGCCGGCGTCGCGGCCTTTCACGGCGGCCGCGATCGCCTCGTGTTCGCTCTGGGTGCTCTCGAGGATGTCGAGGCGGAAGGAGTGACGGTCTGCCTGGAAGATGCGGGTGAGGATGTGAGAATCGCCCACGACCTTGAGCATTCGACGGTTCCCGGCGGCCTCGAGCAGGGCCATGTGGAAGGCGAGATCGAGGGCGTGAAAGGGCGCGGCGACCGATTTCGCGGCCGCCTTCTTTCCGGACCGGCGCACTTTCGCGACGAGGGCCGAGGATTCCGCGAGATTGCGGTCGAGCTCGGCAAGGAGACGCTCGCCGGTCCGCTCCGCGGCACGCCGGATCGCAAAGGTCTCGAGTGCCTCGCGCAGTTCGTAAAGTTCGATCGCCTCCTCGCGGGTCAGGGTTCGCACCACCGCGCCGAGCTGGGGCACGAGCTCGACGAACCCCTCGCTCGCGAGCTGGCCCACCGCCTCGCGCACCGGAGTGGCGCTGACTCCGATCTCACGTCCGATCGAGCCGTAGGACAAGCGTGAGCCAGGAGGCACGGATCCGTCGAGCAGCTTCTGACGGAGGTGGCGGTAGGCGCGCTGGGAATGATTGTCGGCCATCGGATATGGAAGTCTATAGAGTTCTATTCGTTACTCCGATTATTGGTTGAGGCAAACAACGCGATCGCGGATACCCGGTCTTCCGACCCGTTTACGGTTTCGCGGCAGGCGGAGGCGACCAAGGGCCGGTTTCGAGACTTTTTCCCGGGAGGAGGAAGAACCGTCCCGCCTCGTTGCAGATGAGCAGATTCGGTCCGTCACCACCGAGGCGCGTCGCGACCGCTCCGGTTTCGTGCGCGCCACCGGGTTGGATGATGCGTCCCTCGCGGTCGCGGAAAGGCACCGGTCGGCGGAATCTCATCCCTTCGTTGGTGCCGGCGTTGATCATCAGCAAAGGAGTGCCGAGGGTTTTCTCGCCGATCAAGGGCATGGGCAGGCCGGTCTTGCGATCCGGGATCGAATTGACCCGCCCCGTGCCGATCACGAAATCGAGGTGCCCGTCGCCGTTCCAGTCGAAAAGGTCGATTTTGCAGCGGCCGCTTTTGCCACCGACACCACCACTCGCACCGATCGGCGAGCCGTCCTCGAGCAAGACCTTGCCCCCGTCCTCGAGATTGTAATCATCGATGCGCCAGTAGAGGTGAAAGTGGTCGTCTCCATCCACGATGACGAGGGCGACACGACCTCCGATCGCCGCGAGCGCGGGCCGGCATCGCCACATGCCGTGGAGGTCGATGCCATCGCAGTAGAGCGGATGAGCGGGTTCGAGCGCGGGCGCTTCCTTGCTGCCCCGATTGAGGTAGATGTGATAGGCCCCCGTGATGTCACCCGTGACGAGATCGGGGAGTCCGTCGCCATTCCAGTCGATCGCGTTGGGAGAGAGGTAACCCCATCGGGATTCCTGGAGCCCCTGGAGGCTGCCCGAGTATCCTGCCTGCACCTGGATCTCGCGCCCCCCGGCCCGGACCCGTGTCGCCGGGAGAAAGGCGGGCGATTCGTCCGTGCCGATGTTTTCGAAGAAGAGCACGAACCCTTCCGAGTTCCCGGCGAGAAGATCGAGCCGGCCATCTCCGTTCCAATCCACCACCACCGGCACCGGCAGCGTGCCCGCGTAGAGATCGGCCTGCTCCTGCAGGACCGGGACGGGATTGGCGAACACCGGCGCACCGTCAGCGGTCCATTGATCGGTGAATCGATAAAAATACAGCGCTCCCTCGCCGCAGGCGATCATCCCGCCCGGATAGGCGGCGACGCTCGGATTGATGCTGGGATGACGAATGGCGTTGCCGTCTTCTCCCGCGACGAGCCGGCGTGGCTCGAGATCGAATCCGCGTTCGGCCTGGTTCCGGTAGTAGATGAAATTCCCCTGTCGTGAACCGGTGATGAGGTCGCGTCGGTGTCCCTCGCCGAGGTCGATGCCGGCGATGCCGTGCATGCTGAAATACACCTCGCTTTTTGTGGCGGTGATTTGCCGAGCCTCGCCTCCGGGTGTCCAGCCCGAGAGGTAGCGGTAGCGCGGTTCGCCCGTCGCGATCCCCGATGAATTGAAGGGTCTCCATTCTTCGGTCCAGGGATGTCCCTCGGTCCCTTTGCCGCCGTTCGACATTTCGAAGACGAAGTCGATGCCGCTTTCATCCACGAGGACTCCAACGGCCGGGGGCGAGACGATTCCGTCCGGCAGCGGCTCGCGGCGCACTTCACGAAACGCCATCGCTTCTCGATCGAATTCCAGCGTCACGATCTCTGCCCGGTCCGCCCAGAGGCCGGTGATGGATCCATCGCTCTTCTGAAAGACGCAGCCTTGTCCGGTGAAGGGACATTTCACCTCCTCGGGACGGGCGAAGACCGGCGCGCCCTCGGGTGAGGTGCCGACCCACCGGAACAAATGAACCGCCTTCGGGCCTCCGTAACCGGCGACAAACAGGTCGGGCTGTTCGCCATCAAAGACATGGGCGTGACCGAGGACATGGTGATTGAGGTTCACCAGGGCGAGCGGACCCCGGCCGCCGGGAGCGGCTGACGGCAGGGCCCGGGTGCCGGCGGGCAGATGCGGCTCCGCGCCCCGGACCCCGGCAAAGGGCAGATTCAGGAGCAGCAGGCAGAGGCATCGCAGGATCGTTGCTTTCATGGCAGGGCATCCAACCATGACAGAAAACGGGCTTTCCATCCCGCGGATTCTTCATCGCGCCCGAGGCCGAAACCATGTCCTCCGGAGTCGACGATGAGGAGTTCGACGGGCACGCCGGTTCCTCGCAGAGCGGACGCGAGGAGTTCGGCGTTCGGAAGCGGCACAACGTGGTCGTTGCGGGCATGACAGAGAAAAAAGGGCGGAAGACCGGCGCGGGCGCGTTTCTCGAGAGAGAATTCCGCGATGCGGGCAGCGTCTGGATCGGGCCCGAGGAGTCGCTCGCGCGAACCGGCGTGCATGTGCTCGCCGTGCATGAGGGTGACGGCATACATGAGCACGGCGAAGTCGGGGCGGGAGCCATCGGCGGCCTCGCCGAGCATCGCAGTGCTGCCGGCGAGATGGCCGCCGGCGGAGAAGCCGATGATTCCGATGCGCTGCGGATCAATCTGCCATTCGCCCGCCTTTCGACGGAGCAAGCGAATGGCCTCGAGCGCGTCCTGCTGGCTGTCGGGTAGGCCGCTTTCAAAAGTGTCGGCTTTGGGCAGTCGATACTTCAGGACGGCGGCCGTCAGGCCTTGTGAGGCAAGAGATCTTGCGATGGCATGTCCCTCGCGGTCGATGACCTCCATCGCGTAGCCACCGCCGGGACACACGACGATCGCGGCGTTGCGATGTGCGGCCTTCGCCGGTCGATAGAAGGTGAGCGTGGGCGTTTGGATGTTTTCGATGGTCCGGTTGAGGCCGAACTCATCGTAGTTGCCGATGCGGAAGATGACTTTCTCGGCTTCCGGTGCCGGAGCGCCTTTCACGGCCTTGGCAGGCAGCGGGCGCAGCGGAAACTCGGCGTGATCTCCCGGCGCGATGGTTTGGCCGTGAAGCAGGCTCGCGGCGGCGAGGAAAAGCAGGACAAGGGTGGGTTTCATCCCGCGGGTACTTTTGGCGGGGCCTCTTGCTGAAGGTAGGTCGCGACACTGCGGCCAAGGTCCGCACCGGTTTCGCGGTAGCCGGCGATGGTGGCGGCGGGGATGTTGTTGACCGTTTCGAGGATGAGTTTGAGGGCATCGGGCGCGGCTTGGCTGTGGACCCAGTTTTTTCCGATCTGCTGCCAGAAGCGCGAGTAGTCGGGGCCGTCGAATCGGGTGATGGGGCTGAAGGGGATCGGGCCTTGGAATTCGTCGCGGGCGATTTCGATGAAGCGCGTCTGACGCTCGGCGGCGAGGGCGGAGAGGTGTTCCTTTGGCAGGGCAAAGAAGGACGAGCGGCCGCCGGTGCCGGGATTGTGCAGGTCGAAGAAAACGGCGAAGCGCTTTTCTGCGACGAGGTCGCGCACGAGCGTCTGCGCGGCGGCGACTTCGGGGTAATGCGGCGCGTCGGACCAGTCGCGGTTGTGGTCGTGCGGCAGGCCTTCCTTGCCGCCATCGCCCGTGAGCACGCGATCCACATCCATGATCGGCACGGCGATGACCTCCGCGTGCTCGCGCAGCCACACGGCGGGCGCCTCGTCGCTGGCGAGCCACTCGATGAAGCCCGCGCAAACCCAACTGCCGCCGCATTCCCATGCGTGTTGTCTGGCGAGCACGAGGATGGCGGGCGCATCGGCCTTGGTGGGCCTGCTGCGCAAGGCGGTGACGCCGTGACCTTCGAGGGTGCGGGCGAGTTCGAAGGGTTTCCAGGTGCTCGCGTGCTTCTCCGCGAGCGCGGCGGTGTCCTTCGGCAAGAACGGCGGTCCCCATGCGAGCCAGAGCGTGCTGGCGGTGGCCTTGATGCGGTAGCTCATTACCTCAGGCGGTGTAACGTCGGCGGGCTTTTTTTCGCCGGCGGGTGTTTGCGTCCATGTCGCGCCATCGGCGGACATGAAGGCGTGGTCCGGGCCGGTGACGACGAGGCCGACGCGTTTGCCTTTGCGCTTGTCATCGGTGAGCAGCGGCTGCTCCGAGGCCATGACCTCAAACGTCACGTCCTCGCCCACCGGCAGCCCTTCCGCGCGAAAATACCACCAGCACGGCCAGCCTCGTGCGGCCTCGCCACCGGGCTTTAAGCGAATGGCATGCGCCTTTTGGTCGATGGAGACCACTTTCGCCGAACCACCGTCGAAGTCGGTGTGAATCGAGATGTCACCGCGCCCCTCGCCCGCGATGAGGCTGAGCATCGCGAGGGCGAAGGCATGAAACGATGGAGCGCGGCGGTGCATGATCAGCGGGTCGGTTTGAACGTGTCGGGCGGCGCGACGCAGAGCTGCACGACGGCCTCGCGCACGCGGGCGGTCTGCTCGGGTGTCATGGTGAGGAAACGATGCAGACCCTTGCCGCTTTTGCTTTTGTTGAAGTTGGTCGCGCCGTTCGGTTCGATGCTCACGGTGCCCGGCGGCGAGAGATCGAAGTAACCGCGGTCCGGCAGCACGGCAAAGAGCACTGCCGTGGGGTCCCACGTCGGCCGGTCGTGCGGCGGCGGCAGGTAGCGGATGTAGGCCTCCTTCAGCGGATGATGCGGCAGGTAGTCGAGATCGCGCTCGATGACCTCATGAGGAAAAGTCGCCGCCCAGCCGATCTCGAAGCCGCTCCACACGATGGGCGTGGGCCATTGCTTTGCGACCTTCTCGGCGGTGGGCACGTCGATGCGCACGTTGTATTCGAGATGCCGCGTGGTGTGATTCACGGTCTGAAACGTGCCCGCCATCACGCTGAGCAGTTTCACTTTTTTCGCGACAAGTTCGCGTCCGCCGGGCGCATCGAGCACACGCCCGAGATTCGTGAAAAAGCCCACCTGCGCGATGACCACGCTGTGATCCGGTTGCGCGGCGAGCGTCTTCATCAGCAACGAAACCGCCTCCGGTGCCTCTGTGCCGCTCGTGAGGTCGTGCGGGTAAAGCAGCGAGCCATCGGCATTCTTTTCCTCCGCCAGCAAATTGAAGCGCCCCGGCTCCTTCGCGCCGCCATCACGCACGACGCCGATGGGGATGTCCGGCCGGCCGTAAAACGTATTCACCGCATCCGTGAATGCCGCCGCCTGCGGATGATCCTTCGTGATCGTGACCGCCAGCAGCTCGCACGCTCCGCGCGACTGCAAGTTGTGAATCATGATGAGCGCCATCAGATCATCGACATCGTTCCCCATGTCCGTGTCAAAGATCAGCCGCACCGGCTCCGCGTGCGTGGTGAGAAGCGTCGCATGCAGGAGCGCGAGGATGGCGAGGAGGTGTTTCATGAGGTGAGGGGCGTGTGTGGAGTTCAAGCGTGACGGCGCAGAAGCGCAACGATCTCGCGGCGTTTCGGCGCAGAAGGCTGGGCGCCGAGGCGGGTGATGCTGAGGGCGGCGGCGGCGTTGGCGAAGCGGATGGCTTCGGGGAGCGGGTGGTTTTCGCCGAGGGCGACGGCGAGGGCGCCGTTGAAGGTGTCGCCGGCGGCGGTGGTATCGATGGGCTGGACGGGGAAGGACGGAATGAGGAGTCGCGTGCCGTCGTCCATGGCGAGGAAGGCTCCGCGAGCTCCGAGCGTGATGATGACATGGCGCACGCCGGCCTTTTGCAGCGCGTTCGCGGCGCGGTGGCAGTCTTTTTCGCTGCGAACACGGATGCCGGTGAGGGTTTCGGCCTCGGTTTCGTTCGGTGTTATGATCGTGAGCTGGCGGAGCAACTCGGCTGGCAGTGCCTGAGCGGGTGCGGGATTTAAAATGACACGCACACCGGCTTTCGCGGCAATCTCGGCGGCGGCTTGGATGGTGGGCAGCGGGGTTTCGAGCTGCATGAGCAGCGTGTGGGCTCCGCGGATGACTTTCGCGGCCTTCTTCACGTGCGCGGGCGTGAGCCGTTGATTCGCGCCACCGGCCACGGCGATGCTGTTTTCGCCTTTTTCATCGACGAGGATGAGGGCGACGCCGGACGCGGCTTTGGCATCGCGGGTGACGTGTGTCACGTCGATGCCTTCGCTGCGCCAGCTCGCGAGGGATTGATCGCCGAGCGCATCGCTGCCGATGCGGGCGATGAAGCTCACGCTGCCACCGGCGCGTCTCGCGGCCACGGCTTGATTCGCGCCTTTGCCACCAGCGGCAATGATGAATTCGCCGCCGAGCACGGTTTCACCGGGACGCGGCAGGGAGCGTGTGCGCACGATCATGTCGGTATTCGAGCTGCCGAGGACGACGAGGGATGAGGCGGGCATGAGACGAGGCGGGGTTTAGTTTTTCGAGGCGATGAGGATGGCGAGGCCGAGGAGGTAAAAGACGAACATCGCGCCGAGTAGCCTACTGGTGCCGGGCGGTGCGGCTTTGAACTCCTTCCACACAAACACGCCCCACAGCGCCCCGACCATCGTCGCGCCCTGGCCGAGTCCATACGAGAGCGCCGCGCCGGCCTTCGTGCTGGCGATGATGCTGAAGGCCATGCCGAGATTCCAGATCATGCCGCCGAGCATGCCGATGAGATGCAGGCGCGGTGTGCCCTTGGTAAAATACTCGGCGAAGCTCACGCGTGCGCCGGTGAAGGGCCGCCACATGGCGAAGGTATTCCACACGAAGCTGGAGAGCAGCACGCCGCTGCTGAAGAGCAC
The DNA here is from genome assembly GCA_041917795.1 of Verrucomicrobiales bacterium. Classification (GTDB taxonomy): domain Bacteria; phylum Verrucomicrobiota; class Verrucomicrobiia; order Verrucomicrobiales; family DEV007; genus Arctic95D-9. The sequence continues at coordinate 18,013 of JAYRWX010000024.1, read as the reverse complement.
GATGGCGGTGTAAGGGCTGAGTTTGCCGGGCTCCAGCGCCCGCGTGGCCGCATCGATGCCGCTCATGGCCTGCGCGACGTATTTGTAAAAGAAGCCCATGAGCAAACCGGCGACGATGGCGAGCACGATGCCTTTCATCGGCGCGGTGCCGCTGTGCGAGAGGCGCTTGTAAGCGAGCGCATCGAGCACGATGGCGATCGCGATGGCGGCGACGCCTGCGCCGAGCATGAGCGGGTTGCCTTCGCCCGTGCTGAGGTAGGTGGTGACCACGCCGAGCACGAGCGCGAGGCCCACGCCAACGGGAAACGCGACCGCCATGCCCGCGATGTCGATGGCGGCGACGAGGAGGATGTTTGAGAGATTGAAAATCACGCCACCGAGGAAGGCGGAGCCAAGGTGCCGCGTCTCCGCCTGCTGGACATCTGCCACGAAGCCACGACCACCCTCGCCATGACTGCCGAGCGTGAAGGCGAGCAGCAATGAGAGCAGCAGCACGCCGAAGCAGTAGTCCCAATAAAAGAGCTGAAAGGGCCACTGCTTACCCGTGAGCTTTTGCGTGTTCGCCCACGAGCCCCAGCAGATCATCGTGATGACGCAGAGGGCGATGGCGAGGGGATAGGATTCGACGATGAACATGGTCGTGCGTGTGTTTTGCGATCAGGGCTTCAGCAGCTCCGCGAGGTCGTAGCTGGAGATTTCGATGTCTTCCTTGTTCACCGAGTAGATGACGTGGAGGCGGCCGCCGCGCTCCATGGCATCGGCGTATTGGAAGCTGTGATCCACCTTTGCTTTGCCGACATAGCGACGTGCAGGCGAGTCGCGGCGGAGGATTTTTGGATTCGAGAAGGTCCAGCCATCGCGGCTGAAGCTGATGGTCAGAGGATCGCGCAGGCCGCTGATCTTCGGGTTGTTGATGAGGAAGAAGGTGCCGTCCTTGAGACGGCCCGCGAAGTTCTTGCTTACGGCATCCGGGTAGTTCGTCTTCACCGGGAGCGTCCAGGTGTCGCCGTGGTCAAAGCTGAGCGAGTGGTAGAGGCGTTTGGTTTTGCCCTGGTCGCGGATGATGAGATGCAGCGTGCCTTCGCCATCTGCAAAGGCGGCCGTTTCGCTGAGTCGATAGTCGGGCGGGTAATTTGGATGCTTCTTCACCTCCCACTGGCCTTTTTGCGGCAAGGAACGCGCAGTGAAGAAGTGCGCGGCATCATCCCGCCACACGAAGAAGTCGCGGCCCTGCACTTTCAGCGGCGGGTAATAGACCATGCAGTTGTCCGCGAAGATGGATTCGTCCTTCCAGCCTTCGTCGGTCCACTTCAGACGCACGAGTTTCGCGTTCGCCCAGATTTTGCCATCGCGGTCGCCTTCATTCAGGCAGCCGAGCGCGTAGAGCGTGCCGCCCTCGACATACAAACCGGACGCGAGCCAGCGCTGCGGTCCGTTTTCGCCATCGGGATCGCCCGCGACGACACCGCTGTCGCTCCAGTGCTCGCCATCAGTGCTGGTGGCGTAGCGGATGAACTGGCTGGTGCTGTCCTCATCGACGCGACCCGATGACCAGATGGCCCAGAACTTCCCCGCGTGATACGCGATGAACGAATGCAGATTGAACTGCCACTGCCCTTCCTCCGCACGAAACACCGTCGCCGTGCGTGCTGGCACGACGGGGAGTGAATCGGGATTCGCGAGCAACACGTCGTCAGCGAGCAACTTCGCGGGGTCGCGCTTTTCAGCCTCCGGCAGCTCCGCCCATGGCGTGGAGCCCTTCAGCAACTCGGCTCGGATTTTGGAAGAGAGCGTCTTGGCATCGTCTTGAGGACCTGAAACGACAAAGTCGCCTGTCGGACTCAGTTTGGTCTTCAGCGCCGTTTCCAGCTCCGCATCCAAGTCGCCGCCCGAAAGCCAAATCGCATGCCAATCACGCTTCGCCAGCGCTTCAAGGTCCGACAGGTTGCTCAACTCAATCTGGTGAATCGTCACGATGTCCCGCAGATCGTCTTGCACCGCTTTGGCGTGGCCGCTTTCGCCCACCAGCAGAACCGCCGCGCGATTCGGCCGCGATTTGTCATCGGGCAGCAAAGCCTTCGTTGAAACCTCAGCGCGCGCGGCGGTAAGACTGAGGAGCAAGAATACGAAAATCGTTTTCATGGAAGAGCAGAAGTTCACGGCCGCCAGATCGCCGCCTCGATGTGCTGCTGCGGAATCTTATCGGTGCTGAAGTAGTAGAGGATGACGACACGGCCATCGGGGCGGAGGGCGGCGCGGGTGTAGCCGAGGTCCCATTTGCGGCCGTCGGCACGGAGGGTGGTTTCCTCGCTCCAGGTGCGGCCGCCGTCGTTGCTGAGTTTGGCGCTGAGCCGGCAGGGCACGCTACGTCGGTTGCCATAGACTGCGGCGAGACGATCACCGCCGAGGCGGAGGAGCGAGATGGGATTGGTGCTGCCTTTTTCGAGCGTGGTGACGCTCTTCCAGGTGCGTCCGCCATCGGTGGATTCTTCGATGCTGCTCCACTTGGCGCGGTCGATGCGATTGCGCAGGGCGCACACGAGCCGGCCATCATCGAGGCGCACGACGGACGGCATGGTGGAGGAAAGATAGGGTTCTTTCGCGTCAGTTTTCTCCGGCAAGGAATCGAGAATGTCGGGACCGATCCACGAGAGGAAATGAAAGCTCTTGCCGCCATCGGTGGTCTCGACCGCGCAGGAGCGGATGCGGGTGCCGCGACCGTCATTCACGGTGCAGGGGATGAAAAAGAGGCACGCTGACTTGCCCGTGACGACATAGCTGGTGCGGGCGTCCATGTCCTGTCCGAAGTCGGGCACGCGATACGCGCCCTGCCAGCTCCGACCGCGGTCGGTGGAGGTGAAAAAGAAGCGGCCGCGCAGCTTCATCGCGAAATCGGGATGCGTGAAGTCGATGCCGCCGGGCGAGGCCTGATGACGCGAGGGGCTGGCGAGCTTCGCTGGCGGTTGGACGTTCGCGTGACGTTCCACGGCCCAGGTTTGGCCGCCATCGAGGCTGCGGGCAAAGGCGACGCCCATCCCGCCGACGAGGCTGTGTTTGTCGCCGCGTTCCTCAAACTTCGCGACATTGAAGCCGACGAGGATTTCATCGCCCCAGCTCCACAGGCCTTCATTCGCCGGCCAGGCGGCGAACTCGTCTTCGCGATGGTAAACGACGCGATGATCCACTTCGGGCATTTGCGCCTGCGCGAGGCCGACGAGGCCGAACCAGAGCGTGAGAAACGTTCTCATGGCGTGTCGTGGCTCGGCGACTTCCCGCGATCCCAAAGCGTGAGGCGTGAGAGGTCGCGGGGCCTCGCGGGCAGGCATTTTGCGGCAAGGAAACACACGGCGAACATGACGCCGTTCGCGAGGATGGCGGTGTAGTAGGGATCGAAGGTGCGCGGCAGCACTTTGAACTGCATCAGCGCCGCATACGCGGTGAAGGCCAGCGTGGCCGCCATGCCCGCGAGCACCGCGCGATGGTCGCCGAGGCGGGTGAAGATGCCGAAGAGGAACGCGCCCGCGATGCCGCCGCCGAACATCGCGGTGACGGTGATGGAGGTGTCCATGAGCGTCTTGCCATCGGCGAGATGAAACAGCACCGCGCCGCCCATCATGAGCAGCGAGAGCATCACCGAGGTGAGTTTGCCCGTGGTCAAATAGTGCGCATCATCGCGGTCACGCAAGAGGTGCTTCCGGTAGAGGTCGTTCACCCACACCATGCCTGCGGCGCTCACGCAGGTGCCGAGGCTTGACATGCCTGCGGCAAGCGCGGCGGAGATGACAAGGCCCGCCACGCCATGCGGCAGCGCGGTGATGATGAAGTGCGGCAGGATGTCCTCCGCCTTGCGTGTGCCTGCGAGCACCTCGCGCGAGAGATCATCAGGATGCTGCTGGTAGTAGACCCACAGGCAGGTGCCGAGAAACATGAAGGTGGTCCAGATTGGCAAGGCGCCGAGCCCGAGCACCCACATGGATTTGCGGGCTTCCCTGGCCGATTTCGCCGCGCACCAGCGCTGCACGGTGTCCTGGTCGAGCTGACCGGCGATGTATTGCGCCGCGCCGACAAGCATGAGCATGGCGACGGTTTTTTCCGAGAAGGAGAACCCGCCGCGCAAAGGCTCGAGCGCACCCGTCGCGGCATTGAGATCGCGAAACGAAATCTTCTCGGCGCCGACGGCCTGCGCCCACACTTCCGCGAATCCCCCGGGCACCGCATGCAACACGACGAGCACACAACCCAGCGCCCCCGCGATGAGCACGATGGTTTGCAGCACCTCCGTCCACACCACGGCCTCGAAGCCGCCCTTCGTCGCGTACAGACCGGTGAAGCCCGCGACCAGCGCCGCGCAGAGCACGAGATCGAGCCCGAGGAGATTCGAGAGCAGCACGGCGAGCAGATAGGTGATGGTGGCCATGCGCACGATCTGCGCGGCGAGATACACCAGCGCCGCATACACGCTGACCGGCATGCCAAATCGCAGATGCAGATAGTGGTAAGCCGAACTCGCGCGACCACCGCGGAAGAAGGGCACGAAGAGCCACGCCGCGAGCAGCGCGACCATCGGAAATGCGAGATTCGGTAGCAAGCGCACCCACGACGTTTTGAAGCTGTCCGCCGGATACGCGGTGAAGGTCACGGAGCTGATCGTGCCGCCGATGAAGCTCAGCCCGACGGCCCAGCCGGGAAACGAACGGTCGCCGAGGTAGTAGCGCTCCGTGCTGCGATTCTTCCGCGAGAAACGCAGGCCCACCACGAGCGTCACGGCAAAGTAGGCCGCGATGACGAGCAGGTCGATCCAGTGCACGTTCATGGTTTCAGGCGGGCGGGTTGGGATTGGTCGGACGCTGCCACGGCGCGCCAAAATCCGGCCCCTCGTGCATATAGGGAATCTGCGTGCGCACCCATTCACCGGGCACATCCGCGACGTCGAGGCCTTGCTCACAGGCCCGTGCGCAAGCGATGCCCGCCGCCTCGCCGATGCCATGCATCGTCGCCATCACCCGCACCGCCGCCGCCGCCTCATGCGTGGCGGAGAGCGCGCGGCAGGCCACGAGCAGGTTCGGGCAATCGAGCGGCACGAGACTGCGGAACGGCACCTCGTAAAAATCGCCCGCCGGTGGACCAAATCCGGTCTTCACCTTGCCTTTCTCGCCATCCACCTGATGCACGTCCTTCGCGCCGGCGGGATTGTGGATGTCGATGAAGTATCGCGAGCGCGTCACGCCATCGCTGAACTTCCGCGCCTCCACAATGTCCTCCGCCGTCATCGTGTGCCGACCGATGATGTGCCGCGTCTCACGCACGCCGACCTGCGTGGCGATCTTTTCCAAATGCGACTCCGCAAACCACGGCACCGACTTGCGCAACCAGTCCGCCAGCACATACGCCTGCCTGCGACCTTCCATCTCCGCCGCGCTGAGGTCTGCCGCGCTGAGACCGGAGACGCGGTTGATGCGCGTCATGTTGAAGTGCAGCACGCCGGCCCGCGGGTAGTCGTAGAAGTGGATGAAATTGCGATGCGGGTAATGCAGCTCGCCCGAGGCCAGCGCCGCCTGGAAGTAGGGCTCCACCAGCGCCCGCGCCTTTCGCAGACTGCCCGTGGCGTGCATCTCGCGCTTGTCCACGTTCGCCATGCGAAAGCTCACCGTCATCGCCTGCGTCAGCCCGTCTTCCGGTCGCCCGATCGTGAACGCACAACCCGCCCGCGCCGCCAGATCGGCATCGCCCGAGGCATCGACAAAGCATTTCGCCGCAAACGTCTCCTCGCCGCCCTTCGAAATCACCTTCACCGCTGTGATGCGACGCCCATCCATCACCAGCGACGACACATAGCTGTGATAGCGCACCTGCACCCCCGCTGCGAGCAGCAGTTCGTCATAGACACGCTTCAGCAGCTCATCATCAAAGGCCGAGTCCGACAGCACCGAGCCAAACCCGCCGCCCGCCTGCAGCCGCAGATTGACTTCTTTGAACACCCCGCCAATCAGGGAGGCCCGCGGCGCATTCTGCTCATCCACATGATCATGCCACGCGTGACCCGCCCAAGGATTCACCAGCCCCGCCGTCGCCATCCCGCCGCAGAATCCATAGCGCTCCAGCAGCAAGGTCCGCGCCCCACGCCTCGCCGCCGCCAGCGCCGCCGCCACCCCCGCCGGTCCGGCGCCGGAGACGATCACATCCATGTTCGAGGGGCTTTGAGTCATGTGGCGAGATCTTGAGCCTCAGACACATTTTGGGCGACAAGTGGATTGTTGTTCCTGTAAAGTGGCGGACCCTTGATCCATTCCCGATCAATCCATGAACCAACGCATCTCCCAGCGCGACCTAGCCCGGATTGCCGGAGTGTCGCCCATGACGGTCTCGCTGGCTTTGCGGGATCATCCCTCGATTTCCTCGGAGCGGCGCGAGCAGATCCGCAAGCTGGCGAAAGAACACGGCTACCAGCCGGACCCCGCCCTCGCCGCCCTGAACGCGTATCGGATCAGCAACCGCACGAAACGTCACCAGGGCACGCTCGCCTGGCTCACCAGCTTCCCGACCGCCGATGACTGGAGGCGCATGATCCACGCGGAGGGATACTTCAAAGGTGCCTGCAAACGCGCTGCCGAACTCGGGTACCAGGTCGAGCCCTTCTGGGTGAACGAGCCCGGTCTGACACCGAAACGCGCCGCGCAGGTGCTGCTCGCCCGCGGCGTGCAGGGTCTCATCGTCGCACCGCTGCCGGACCAGCGAAGTCTGCTCGCCTTCGATCTGAAACCTTTCTCCGCCGTTGCGCTCGGCTACTCGCTGCGGCAGCCGCAGCTCCACGTCGTGATGAATCATCAGGCGCGCAACATGAAGCACACCGTGCACCAGCTCCACGCGCTGGGGTATCGTCGCATCGGCCTCGCGCTGCCTGCCGCCAGCAACGTCCGTGTCGATCAAAACTACCTCAGCGGCTACCTCATCGCGCAGCGCGAGACCGCGGGAGAACGCCTCGAGCCCCTGCTAGCCGACGTCTTCGACTCGATCACTTTCATGAAATGGTATCGGGAGACCCGGCCCGACGCCGTGATCGTCTCCGGCTCGTGGACCACGCAGGTGATGACCTGGCTGAAGCGCGAGGGGCTGGAGGTGCCCAAAGATCTCGGCCTCGCCGCCGCCTCCATTCCCGACGCTCCGACGACGGTGAGCGGTATGGATGAAAACCCCGCCCTCATCGGTCGCATGGCCGTCGATGCCGTCGTCGGCATGATCCACCGCCAGGAACGCGGCATCCCCGAGCATCCGTCGAGTCTCCTGGCGGAGGGGAAATGGTCTCCGGGCAGGACGACGAGGAAGGTGGCGGTGCGCCGGAACGATTGATGAAATCTCGCCCGAATCGGCTACACCGCTCCCTTGCTCAGGACCCGGTGCCGAGCTGCTTTTGGATTTCCTCGAGGGGCACGCCTTTCGTCTCCGGCACCATCGTTTTCACCCACACGAGCTGCAGCACCATCATGAAGGTGAAAAACAGGAACACCCAGCCGGGAGCGAACGCGCCGACCATTGCGGGAAAGAACGTGGTCAGCAGAGCCGCGAAGACCCAGTGGGTGGCGCTGCCGAAAGCCTGCCCCGCGGCGCGGTAGCGATCCGGAAAAATCTCCGAGATCAGCACCCAGATCACCGCTCCCTGGCCCACGGCGTGAGCGGCGATGAAGGCGAAAATGCAGGCAGGCACGATCGAAAAGTGACCGGTGAAAAACGCCCAGGCGCAGAGGCCGAGCGAGACGATGTATCCGAATGAACCGATCAGCAGCAGGGTGCGCCGCCCGAGCCGGTCGATGAGCCACAATCCCACGAAGGTGAACAGCAGGTTCGTCACTCCGATGCCGATCGACTGGAGCAGGGCGGCTTTGGCGGCGAGCCCGGTCATTTCGAAAATCCGCGGCGCGAAGTAGAGCACCGCGTTGATCCCGGAGAGCTGGTTGAAGAAAGCCACGAGGAAGGCGAGCGCGATGGGCACCCGGTGACGCCGTGACCAGAAGCCCCGCGAGGCGCCCGCATCCGTTGCCGCCGCGGCCTCGATCTCTCCGGCGCGCCTGCCGATCTCCGCTTCCGTGGCCGCCGGCTCGATCTGGCGCAGCACCGCCAGTCCCGCGGCGCGGTCGTTCTTCCGGGTGAGCAGCCAGCGCGGACTCTCCGGCAGGGTGAAGCACATCAAGGTGTAGACCAGCGCCGGGACCGCCTCCACCCCGAGCATCCAGCGCCAGGCTTCTTCACCGAAACCGCCGAGCAGGTAGTTCGAGAGAAAGGCGACGAGGATGCCGAAGACGATGTTGAACTGGAACATGCCCGCGAGACGTCCACGGCGCTCCGCGGGCGCGATTTCAGCGATGTAGAGCGGTGCCGCCACCGTGGAGATGCCCACCCCGAGTCCGCCGATGAATCGTGCGATGATGAGCGACCAAACTTCCGGCGCGAGGCCCGACCAAACCGCCGAAATGAAGTAGAGAATGCCGACCCAGATGAGCGTTTTTTTCCGTCCCCACCGGTCGGTGGGCCAGCCGCCGATGATCGAGCCGATCACCGTGCCATAGAGCGCCGAGGCCATCGCCACGCCGTGCATCGAGTCGCTCAGTTGCCAGAGCGATTGGATTGTCTTCTCCGCACCCGAGATGACCACGGTGTCGAAACCGAAGAGGAATCCCGCGAGCGCCGAGGTGATCGACCAGAGGAAAAGACGCGGGTTCGCCTTTCCGGACACGGGGGCAGGGGAGTGGGCGGGGGACATGAGGGGATATGGGGTTGGATCAGAAGACCGGCATCATCTTCCATGCTTCGAGAGACTTCACGGTCATTTCGCCATCGCGGGCAAAGAGTTTCACGCCAAGGCTGTCTCCGCGGGCCGGATAGAGGCGCTGGGTCAGGCATTGGCGTTCGTTCACGAAGACCTCGAGGATGCTGCGGTCGAGGAAGACGCGCACGCGCACCGGGTCACCCGGGTTCAACGGCATGGGGGCGATCTGCGAGGTGACTTCCTTGAAATTGCCCTCGCCACCCGACTTCGCGAGTTCGGTGCGCAGGGTCTGTTCAGGCAGGGAAAGCACGATGGGCGTCTCCTCCTCGCCATCGGGCGAACACCGCACCGCGAGGCCGTACTCCTTCGCGCTGCCGGGTTCGATGAGGAGACGCAGTTCGAGGCTGTCTCCGCGCACGTCCTCGAGTGTGAGTTCGCTGGCCGCCTTCACCTTGAGATCGAGATGGCGGCGTTCATCGTGGCGCAGCACCTCGAGTTCCGGAGCGGGCTCGATCCGCAAATGCCCGTCTTCGTGCAGCGACAAAACGCGGGGCAGCGTCGCGACGGCCCCCCAGCCTTTGCTCGACGCGCCCTTTCGCGCTTCGCGCACCCAGCCCCAGAAAATGCGGCGCCCCTTTTCATCCAGCAGCGTTTCCGGCGCGGCGAGATGACCGCCGGGCCAATTCATCTTGCCATGCTGTTCCGGCGTGAACCGTTCGGCCTTCGCATCCCAGGTGCCGAGGTAATACTGCGCCTGGAAGTAGGGCAGGTGCGAATGCATCAGCAGCATGTGTTTTCCTCCGCCAATGGGGAAGAAGTCCGGGCAGGCGCAATCCTCGACCTCCGTGGTCCATTTGCGGTTCGATTGGTAGAGCGGACCTCGATACTCCCATTTCATGAGGTCCTTGGAACGGTAGAGGCTGGTCGAGTCGCCCTCGTAACCGGGACGTCTGTTTTTGTTGCCGATGAGGGCGTAATAGACTTCGCCTTCCTTCCACGCGAAGGGATCGAAGATCACGACCTCCTCCGGAGCGGGTTCGAGAGGGATGACCGGATTTTCAGCGATCGGCTGCCATTCGATCAACTCCGGATCGTCGGGGTTCACCGGCTTCGCGATGGCCGTGCCCTGACCCGGGATATGATAGATCAGCGTGGGGACCTCCGCTCCGTCGATCATATCTCCGCTGTAGAGGCCCTTGGGCTGGGAACCGTCGAAGACCGGTCGCAGCGAGGTGCCGTGATAGACCCAGTGCACCAGATCCGCGCTGGAGGCGTGGGTCCACTCCTTGCGGTTCGTGGCGATGTCGGCACCGCTCAGCACGGTGGCCGTGTCCGGTGCGATCAGGCTTTGGAAAAAGACGTGGTAGCGACCTTTCCAAAAAACGGTACCATTGATGTCGTTCCACACGCCGTCCGGTGTGCCGAGATGCCAGCGCGGGCGGAGGGGATCGGCCTGGATCTGTTCCCGCAGCTCGCGGGCGGCACGGAGTTTCTCGACGAGGGTCAGGTCGTCGCGCCCGGTGATTTTTTCGATCTCGCGGAGACGCCCCGCATTCTTTTCGGCGATCACTTTGGCGCCACCGCTGAGCGTGGCCACCTCCGCATCACTCAGCGCCCGTGTCCAGATCGCGGCGTGGTCGATCTGCCCGCGCATCGCTTTTCCCAGCGTGAAGGGCAGCTTGTTTTCCGCCCGGAGATGTCCGTTGACCTTTACCGAACCTGCCGCCACGCCATCGACGAAAAGCGAGAGCTTCGCCCCGTCGTAGCGGGCGATGATGTCATGCCATCCGCCTTTGGTGATGTCCGAAAGCGGCACCGCCAGCCTGGCCGCCAGCCCCTTTTTCTCCTGCACGCCGAACTCGAACCCGAACTCGTCCTTGTTCACATGGAAGTTGAAGAGCGTCAGGTCGTGCCCACCATGGCGCGCAAAGACCTCGCCGCTCTTCCAAGGCACCTTGCCGCCGCGCACCCGCAGCAGCACCGTGATCGCCTCCCCGGCAATGCTGAGCGGCTCCCCGGCACCGGCCGCTTCCACGAGCTGGCCGCCGTCGAACTCCGCGACCTTCCCATCACCGCCGCGGGCGAGCGATTCCTCGCGCTCCTGCCCCTTCAACTCGACTCCGGTTTTCACCGCACTTTCGGCTTTCATCTCCAACCCGCCGACCGATGAGGACGGTTGATCGAACTGCCACACGACCGCGGCATCTTTGAAGAGGTCTTTCGGGTCCGCCGCGTGTGCGGAAAGGGAAAGGGCGAGGGTAATGCCAAGAATGCGAGGGATCATCGGGCAGAGGGATTCAATTGCGCCGCGAAGCGGACCACACCGGCTTCAGTTCATGCACATCGAGCGACACGATCTTCGCCTTGCCACCGGCGGCGGTCAGCCTGGGCGCGAGGGGCGCTTCGGGATTCGCCAGGTGCTGGAAGGCGCCGAACTTGAAACCTTTGTCGGTGAAGATCTCGACGAGCGAGTGATCGCTGAGGAGGCGGAAGTCGATGCGGCCGTCGCGCACGGGCATTGGCATGCTGGTCTTGCCGCTGGTAAGCTTGAGCTTCTTCACATCGATCACGAAGAGCGTCCCGCGCAGGTCGAGGGTGATCGTGGTGGCGGTGCCGGTTTCGATGACGGCGTGGAGGTCGAAGAACGGTGTCGGCACGGCCGTGAGCGGATCGCTTTGAGCATCAAGCGCGACGGATTCGATGTGGTGATGTTTCGTTCGCAGGGTCTCGATCTCGCGCACCGGTTGCCAAGAGAGACGCGGGCCGCGGGAGGTGTTTCGCAGGGTGATCTCGCAGGGGATGTTCATCATCTGCGAGAAAGGCATGCCCGGAAAAAAGTTGTCGCCCATTTTCGCCCAGCCTTGCTGCACGACGCGGCCATCGGGCATGTCGCTGTAGTTTTGGCCCGCGTAGTAGGCCCCGCCATAGGGACCGTGCAGCAGATCGCTGGTACGAGTGAAGTTCCGGCCGTCGAAGTCGCCGACGAAATATTCGCCGAGGCCACCGTGGACGATCCACTTCGTCTTGTCGGTGCCTTCGATTTTCATGGGGAAAAGATCCGGACATTCCGCGAAGCCGATCACGCTGCCCTCGCGTTGCCAGGTCTTGAGATCCGGTGAAGTGAAAAAGACAAACTCGCCACTCTTGCGGTCCGGATTCTTCGGATCGACCGGAGGCAGCTTTTTGCCTTTCTCGGTGCAGTGCAGGATCATGACCCAGCGCTGCGTGGGATCATGCCAGAAGACTTTCGGGTCGCGGTTGTTGTGCGCCACTTCGGGCAGCACGGGATTACCGGAATATTTCGTCCAGGTCCGGCCGCGGTCGTTGCTATAGGCGAGGCGCTGGTCCCGTGGTGGACCGGTCGCCGTGTAGATGAGCACAAGCGGCGGCTCCGTTCCGGTCTGGAAGCCGGAGGTGTTTTTCCAATCCACAATACCCGAGCCGGAAAACATCATGCCCTCGGCATCCGCATGGATCGCGGGGGGCAGCTCCTCCCAGTGGAGGAAATCGCGGCTCACCGCATGTCCCCAGCTCTTGCTGCCGCTCCGGAGGCCGTAGGGGTGGAGCTGGTAGAACAGGTGATGCTCGCCGCCGTAGTGCAGCAATCCATTCGGATCGTTGAGGCGTCCCCGGCGCGAGGTGAAATGAAAGGCGGGCCTCAGCGACTCCGAGTAGACCGGTACCGCTCCTTTGATTTCGTTTCCAATTTCGAAACGCGGGAGGAAAGGCTCCGGTGCCCGCACCACGAGCTCCCGCCCGGTCCATTCACCGGTGTGCACAAAGACCCAGGTGTCCTCGTTCTCCATGGCGAGTTCGATCTCGAGATCCCGAACGACTTTACCATCGACTTCGATTTGGACGGACTGTTTCGCCGCGCCGGTCTTGACCGGGATATTCAGGTAGGGTCCTGACACCTGGAAGGTGCGCGATGCGGCAACGGGCTCCGCTGCGACGACCGGGAAGCCGAAAAGAAGCCACGCGGTAAGCACCAGTGAGGAAAAAGCAGGATTCATCGGACGGTATGGAACTCTATAGAGTTCTATTCGTTCCTGCGCGAGGCGTAAAGGACGCGATCATGGCCGCTGCTCAGGTGCTCTGGAACCAGTCCATACCCGGCATCGCATAGGGCCGGAAGACCTCGATCGTGCCGGCGGCCTCGTCGTGGAGGAGGGCCCGGTTCAGGCCGAGCTCGGAGGCTTTGCCCGTATCGATCAGGCTGGCGGAGTCGGCGGCGCTCATCTGGAAGAGGACCTTCTTCTCGAACTCGCCGGCCGCCTTCCTTCCCAGCGTGCGGGTGACGTTGTTGTAGGAATCCACCGAGGTGACGAGGTGGTATCCCCAGGGAGGACCTTCGAGGATGATCTGCTGCAGCGAATCGGAGGGTTTCGCCTCGGCCTCGGCGTCGAGGGAAAAGGAAAAATCCTCCTCATGGCGCAGCTTGCGATGGCGATGGAGGTTCGGGATGAAAAGCACCACCGGCACTCCGGGATCGGGCTCGCTGCCATCGGCGACGGCTTTCAGCTTCGCCGCGAGTTCGTTCAGGAGCGGAGCCATGGCATGGGCATCCGGACACTCGATCCCGCTGATTTTCTCGACGGCCCGGCGGAAAGGGGAGTCGTCCATCGTGGCGAAGCGACTGTCGATCAGGACGAGACGGATGCCTTGGCCGAACTGCACTCGCAGCATCTGCAGGGCCACCAGCACCAGAGCGTCGACGGCATCCTCGCGCTGCCCGACGAGAAGGAGGTGGTTGCCGCTTTGGCGGGCAAGCGTGACCTCGGTGGGACCCTTGATCGAGTTCGGTGCTCCTAGGAAAAAGCGCGGCTTGCCGCCGGTCGCGCTGGCTTTCAAGATGGCATCGAGATCGGCATCATTCTCCGGCTCCGCCGGCGCGTTACCCTCGAAGACGACGCGCTCGCGGGCAGGAGAGCCCGCTTTGGCATCGAGGGCCGCGACGTGTTCGAGCAATTGGTCGCGCTCCTGCTCGCCGAGCCAGACGACCTGGAAGGGCGAGTTCGCCTCGGCCGCGCCGGCCCGGTCGTTGTAGATCCCTTCGCCCGGTCGCGTCAGCAGGCGCGGCGCGGGATTCGAGTCGTCCATGATCAGATAGGCGTCGGCCTCGTTGCAGGCCAGCGCGATGCGAACGGTCATCTGTCCGAGGGTCGCCCTCGCCAGCGTGAAAGCACCACCCAGCGTCTGCGACCCCAGCACCGCATGGATGCCAAAGGCCCGGCCCTGGCGCACGATGCGGTCGAGCAATACCGCGGCCTGTTGCGAGATCGCGTCGTCTTCGGTGAAGAACTCCTGGAACTCGTCGATCAGCAGCAGGGTGCGCGGCATCTTCGGCGATCCGGGCTGGGCGCGATATCCCGCGACATCCTGCACGCCGGCCGCCCGGAAAAGCTCGCCGCGGTGGCGCAGCTCCTCGTCGAGCCGTTGCAGCACGCTGAGGCCGAACTCGCGGTCGCTCTCGATCGCGATGACCCGTGCGTGGGGCAATCGGTGATCGGCGTAGGCCTTGAACTCAACGCCTTTCTTGAAGTCGATCAGGTAGAACTCGACCTCGTCCGGCGAACTCCACAGCGCGAGGTTGCTGATGATGATGTGGAAGAGCGTCGACTTGCCCGATCCCGTCTTGCCGGCGATGAGGGCGTGTTGGCAGGTGCCCTTGCCGAGCGAGAGGTATTGCAGCTTCGTCGCGCCACTGCGCCCGATCGGCACACGCAGCTCGTTGGCGGTGGTGAGACTCCAGCACTCCTCCGGACCCGGGGCGATGCTGGAAAAGGGCACCTCGATCCGCACCGAGTCGCGGTTCGCCGCGCCGAGGCGGTGGGTCCATTCGGCGAAGACCGTTGGCTTTGGTGGTTTTGCCAGGGTCAGGGACAGTCCCTTCACCGGCGCCTCACGCAGGGTGAATCCATCGGATCCCGACTGGATCGCGAGGCAAGCCTTGCGCAGATCCTCGCTGCGGAAGCCCTGGGGCAGGGAGGCGCGCAGGTCCTGATGCATCAACAAGAAAACACCGCAGCGTGCGCCCGACGCCGCAATGCTGAGCAGCCGTTTCGCCGCGAGATCGGTGAAGCCGTGGGGGAAATCGGCGATCACGAGGAAATGATAACGTTCCGCGATCGTCCCCGCGGCGCGGTTGTAGTCGGTGATCGTCGCGTAGTCGTTGCGCAGGTACATCTGGATCACTTTCTCCATGTGATCGCAGAGTTCGCCGAGGCGGCGCTCGATCTGGTCCGGTTGGGTGCGGATGCGGGTGTTGATCAGGATCTCCTCGTAGTCCGCGAGGTGCATCAAGCCCGCGAAACTCTCACCCAGACCAACCGGATCGATCAGGGAAAAGGAAAGTCGTCCCGCCGGCGAGGCGGCGAGGCGTGCCAGCACGAGATGATTGAGCAGGGCGATTGCCTCCTCGCGGCCTTGTTGTTTGGTTTCGATCAGCAGTGATGCCGCATCCGGAACCCGCAGCCGCAGCGGAGCTCGGAAATCGGTCGCGGTCGTCAGTGGAAACTTCGCGGGTCCCGGCAGGTTCAGTTCGCTGCGTTCGCCCCGGTATTCGATCGTGGCAAAGGGGATCGCCGCAACGAAGTCGCGCGGGGCCTCCCAGTTCTCCGGTCCGCCGACCAGTTCGAAGCCCGCGGCGGCGTCGCCGGGACTGCGACCCTCCTCGGCCAGAGCCTTGGCGAGAGGAACGAAGTCCCCATGCCACTCGGTGACGAGCCGGTCCAGCGGCGCGCCGGGATCCTCCTCCTCCTCCGCCTCGCCGGAGAGTCGTGCGAGGGCCTCGTCGCGCTGGCGCTCCAGGGCGTTGATTTCTCCGGCGAGCCATTGGTTCACCGAATCGGCCAGGCACCCGCGATGCTTTTCAAACTTCGCGCGGATCGCTTCGGTGCGTCGTTCCACCGCTTCGGGATTCAGGTATCGCGGGCTCGCGGTCGAGCCGGGACGTTCTTTCAGACCCTGTTCAAAGCTCGACTTGACCCTGTTGTATCGCGTCTCCGCCTCCTCGATCGCCTGGCGGTGCCGCACCTCGACCGACTCGCGCTGGCCGAGCCGCAACTCCTTCGTGTCGGTGAAGGCACCCGTCTCATCGGCGACAAACTTCGCCGCCACCGACCGGCCCGCGAACCAAGCCGCGATGATCGCACCGCAGAGAACCACCGCGATCCCCACCGGCAGGGGCCAGGCCATCGCCGGCAGACCCAGCGCGGGCCCGGCGAAGGGCAGGGACGCCCCAAGACCGAGGATCAGGAACACCTGGAGCAGCAGCGGCACCATCGCGAACCAGGCCGCGAAGGGCGACGCCCGCAGCACGCGCACCGCCGCACTGAGTTCGGCGTGACGCCGATCCAACTCCGCATCGATCGTCGACTCGTGTTTCTTCCAAGGCCGCGGTGTCTCCGTTTCCTTCAGCGCGAAAAGGAAACGCCGTTGCAGACCACCGTAGCCGCCGAGGCCTTTGACCGCCGCCTTTTCGAGTTTGAGGAATTTCGATTGCAGGGCGCGGCTCGCGGCGCTGTTCTCCTCGTGCTCTGTGGCGGCTGCGGCGAGGGATTGCTCGCGGTGGCGACCGGCCTCCATGTATTCGCGTTGGAGGGCGGCGCGGTGCTGGCCCTCGCGCGCCTGGATCGCCCCGACCACCTGATTCCGCACGGCGATGCCGCCGCGGTCGAGCCGGATGCGGCGCAGGCGCAGGATCTCGTCGATGCGGGCGATGCGGGCCGCGGCCTCTTCACGCCGGGCGGCCACCGCCGTGCGATGGCGCGACTCGATTGCGGCGCGATTTTCCTCGAGACTCTGGCGCTGGCCGGAGAGACGAAGTTGGCGGGCGCGCTCAAGGCCTTTTTCGCGCTCGGCGTAGCTGCGGGCGCCGCTGTGGAAGCGCTCGATCAGGGCGATGGTTTCGGCGGCGGATCGGAGGTCAGATTTCACAGTCGTGTCGGAGTCGTTGCAGCACCTTGTCGAGACCGTCCATCGCGGCGGCGGCATGATCGACGGCGTCGAGCAAAGGTTGCATGTAAGTCGTGTCGAATTCACGGGCTTTTTCGTCGCGCCAATGCTCCTGCGTCTCCTGCCAGGAGCGGAGCAACTCGCGCGACAAGCCGACGAGGCGGCCTTTGCTGTGGTTGAGGCTCATGCGGTTCCTGGTTCTTGGTTCTTGGTTCTTGGTTACCACGGGAGACTAGGCTCCTTCCGAGTAGGCTTGAAGGTTCCGGATGGCCTCGGCGAGGAAGATAAGGGAGCGGACCGTGTCGGTGTCGAGGTGGTGGCGCAGCTTTTCGACCTTGCGGGCTTCGGGCTCGACCGCCGAGTCGAAATTGCGCAGCCAGCCGGCCACGGCGCGGGTTTTTGTCTCAAGATCGCGCAGGTCGCGGCGCTTTTTGTTCACCTCCATCTGTGCCCCGGTCTTTTTCTGGGCCAGGTCGGAAAGGCGTGCGGTGAAGAGCTCCTGTTCCAGCAGTTCCAGCTCGCGGATGCGGCGTTTCGTCTCCTGCGTCAGCTTCAGCTTCTGTTCCGTCTGCAGCCAGAGGCGGGTGCGTTTCACCTCCTCGGAGACCTCGTCGAGGATGAGCCCGGCCCTTTCGACAAAAAGCACCAGGCTGGAGCGGAAGCGCGCCAGGGCCTCGATGTTGGTGACGTTCGCTCCGGACACGGCAGGGGATCAGCGTTGGTTCAGGTAGTCCTCGATGCGCTGCGCCTTGCGCAGGAGGAAGGGGCCCTGCTGGTGCGAACTTTCCATGAAACGCCGCAGCACCTTCATCGTTTCCGTGAATTCCTGGGCGAACTTCGCGTGCTCCTGGTCCTGCCAGGTGTCGCTCAGCGCCGCGAAGCGCGCCTGGAGGGAGGAGAGCGAGTTCTGCAAATCGCCGTTGAAACGCTTCAACTCCTCGGCGAAGCGGCGCAATTCGTTCGGATCCACGATGGCTTTGGACATGGCGGCAGACTAACAGGACCACGAAGGCGGGACAAGATCAATGTGGGGGGGCCTCCTACCGGACCGGGCCCACGGTCGCCCTGAACCGCGGCCCATCCGCGAGCGCACCCAAACCAGCGGTAACGGACGGCACGGCCTGGGCCGATCCAAATGCGATGATGCCTTGAACGGCGTAAGCGTCAATTGATTGACCCCGTGGTCAGGCCGGAGGGGTGCCGGTAGATTCGCCGGATGCCTAAGAGGTCATTCCAACGAGTAAAGGCGAGCCGCGAGAAGCGTGCCGAGTGTGAGAGTGTCGAGTTTGCCGAGGT
>JAYRWX010000023.1:0-138408 GCA_041917795.1 Verrucomicrobiales bacterium | reverse complement strand
GGCGCGGCAGCACTTCTTCAGCGATCTTTCGACTCATCGGCATTCCTTTCGATTGCCGGTGTCATCCTTTTTGAGTCAACGACCTTTTCCAGCCCCTCCCTGCCAACCCACTCCGGTGTCAAAACTTTTGAGGCAACAGGCCTCGTCCGCAATGCCTATAAATAGACTCGTCAGCCCCGTCTCAACTTCACTATCCTTGGCAACGAGAGATTTCCGGCTCCATCCTCCGCGATAATAAGGATAGTGTTTTTTCCTTGCTTGAGCTTCGTTGAAAACTTCCACCTCGCGTAGCCGGTCGCGAGCCGAAACGGCTTGCGGCCGATTTTATAACGGATTCCGGCGATCCCGCTGCGGTCCGTCGCCGTGCCTCTAACCAGTAGTTTTGCGGTGGCGGTCGTTTTCGGTACCCGGCCGTTGATCCTGGGCGGAGAAACGAAACGATCCGGTGAGAATCGCAGAACACGGTGATTGGAGGCATCACCGACCCACAATGCCCCTTTCGGATCGACAGCCAATCCCCACGGTGCGTTCAGCATCCTGTCGGTCGTGCCTTCGGCTCCGGTGATGAAGTTCGACTGTCCGATGACGCGGTCGGCAGGAGCTCCATTCTCCTTTTTCGCAGCATTTTTGAAGATCAGGATCCGGTTGTTGTCGTCGTCCGAAACATAGAGCGTGCCCGCGGCATCGAGGACGGCGGACTTGGGATTCCGCATGCTCCGGGAACCGGTGCCCGGAGTGCCGGTCACAAGGTCCGGTTGTCCCAACACCGCCGAAGCGGGAGCCCCGGTTCCCAAGGAAGCAGCATCGTCGAATCGCAGAACGCGGTGATTCTCTTTCACGGTCACCCACAGACGTCCCTCCGGATCCACCACCACCGCCACGGGTGCTCTCATCGTATCCGCGGTCGAGCCGAAGTCGGTGGAAGCGAAATCCTGTTGTCCAAGAACGGTCGTGGCCGACGCGCCATTCGCGAGCGAGGAAGCATCTGCAAATTTCAGAACGCGGTGATTCCCGAAATCCGCCACCCATACGTTGTCGTTTTCGTCACAGAAGACACCCGTCGGATTCCGCATCCCCCATTCCTGATTCCCCGGATTTCCCGTCGTGAAATCCGCCTGACCGAGGACGAGATCCGCCGCCGCTCCGAAGGTCGGCAAATTCGAGGCGTTTTCGTACATCAGCACACGATTGTTGGTGTATTCGGCGACCCAGAGTCTTCCCGAGGAGTCGATGTGCAGGTTGTAGGGTTCCTTCAGATTGGTGGCGGTGGTGCCACGGATCGAGCTGGAAAAATCCGCCTGTCCGATCACGGCCTCGGCCACCGCTCCGCTGACCAGACTCGTGTAATCGGCGAAACGCAGAATGCGGCTTTGGCTGGCGCAGACGACGAAGAGCTTGCCCGAGGTCGGATCGATCATCACTCCCGTCGGACCATCGAGTCCCGAGGAAGTTTCGGCCTGGGTTCCCACGGTCACGAAATCCGGAGCACCCAGCACGAGGTCGGCGGCCGGAAAATTTGGAAACTGTCCGTACGTGTGCGACGTGACCAGAAGTGCTGCCGATAGAGCAAGGAAGAAACGGGTCATGGACGCGATCATAAAACGCAAAGAAGACTCCAGCAAGATCAACGGGCACCCCGGAATTCGGATCACGGACACATACTCCCATTGCTGGCATCAGCAATTTCGCTTGAACCATGAAAAGCACCGGTTAGGAATTTCACCCAACTGGGTCCGTCTGAAGATTCCCCCGATGAATGTCCGATCTCTCCTAATCGCTGTTTTCGTCTTTGTGTCAAACTCTTCCCGGGCAGCAACAGAGAGAGTCACCGTGAGCCTATCCGGAGGGGAGCCGAACGGGAGCAGTGTCGTCAATGACATCACGCCCGACGGCCGATTCATCGTGTTCAGCAGCGGCGCCTCCGATCTGCTGTCGGGCGACACGAACAACATGCAAGACGTCTACCTGTACGACGCCGAGTTGGATACGCTCGAATTGGTTTCCGTAAGTGACGGTGAGGCCCTCGCAAACGGGACTTCCTCCGAAGCTTCGATCTCGGACGACGGTCGGTATGTTTGTTTCGCTTCGACCGCAACCAACCTTGCCGGTTCCGACACCAACGCCGCAACGGATGTTTTCCTCCGCGACCGGACGCTCGGCACCACCGCGCGGGTTTCCCGCTCTTCGGCGGATGGAGAGGCAAACGGTGCCTCTTCGCGTCCGGTGATCTCTGGTGATGCGAGCGCCGTCGCCTTCGAATCGGTCGCCACCAACCTGGTGGCGGGTGACATCAACGGCGCCAAAGACATTTTTGTTCGCTTTCTGACCTCGGGCACCAATGAAAGAGTCTCCGTGACGGATTTGGAAGCCGAAATCGCACTGGATTCGACGCGCCCGAGCATTTCCGCTGACGGGAACCTGGTGGTTTTCGAGACGGACTCCGCGGTGGTGGCGGGAGATACCAACAATTCCACGGACATCCACCTCAGAAACCTCACGGCCGGCACGACGACCCGCGTATCGGTGGGGCCCGCCGGCCAGCAGTCGGCGAATTTCTCCGCGTTTCCCGACATCTCCGCCGATGGCAATCTCGTCGTTTTCTCTTCGCGCTCCACGACCTTCGGGCTGACCTCGGAAAGGACGCGCATCTACCTGAAAAACCTGACTTCCGGTGCGATCGAGCACATTTCGGTCGCCACAAGCGGCGTCGACGGCAGCAACAACTCCGATGGCCCGAGGATCTCGGCGAACGGACGCTTCGTCATTTTCGGCTCCTTTTCTCCAGAATTGGTTTCCGGCGATAGCAACGGTGTCGATGACGTCCTTGTGAGAGACCGAACCCTCTCCACGACCACGCGGGTGTCAGTCTCCTCTACGGGAGCGCAGAGTTTTCCTCCGAATTTCTCCTACTTCGCCCAGTTGTTTTGCGCGTCAAATGTCGGGCTGGTCGCATTCCATTCACAGGCGACCGATTTGGTCGCCGTTTCGCCGGCGGATACCTTGGGCCTGGTCGATGTTTTTACCGCCACAGTACCCTTGACGGCACCTGCTCCCGCGTCCAACGCGGCGTTGATCGCAAAGTACAAGGCGGAGATCGCCAAACTGCTCAAGCAAATCAAGGCGGCCAAGAAAAAGAAAAAGATTTCCCTCTTGAAGAAACACACGAAAAGACTTAGTCAGGTCCGGGTTCTTCTGAGCGCGCTTTGAGCCGTCACGGTTCTGTTTGAACGCTTGCAGGTGGAGTAGCGGAGTCAACAGGGTCGGGTCCGGGAACGAACCCTGTCTTGTCTGGCTCCCGGCCGGAACACCCGGCCCGAAAATCCCAATTTGCCGGTCGCCTTCGCGATGATCGACCGCTAGGGTTCCCCGCCGCATTCATGAACATCATCATCGTCGGAGCCGGGGAGATCGGCACCCACATCGCGCTCAGCCTCGCGGCGGAGAACCACAGCATCGTGGTGATCGAAGCCGATGAGGCGGTGGCGGCTTCGCTGAACGCACGCATCGATGCCCGGGTCATCGTCGGCGACGGCACCTCCATCACCCTCCTGATCGAGGCGGGAGTGGCCGAATGCGACCTCTTCGTCTCACTGACCAGCGACAACAACATCAACCTCGTCTCCTCCTCCCTCGCGAAGCGTCTCGGCGCGCACAAAACGATCTGCCGGGTCCACTCGCGCATCCAGCGCGACAGCCTCTTCATCGACCACGGCGAGCATTTCGGGATCGATTACCTCTTCAGCCCGGAGCGGCTCACCGCGGTGGAATTGGCGAAGTATGTCCGCAATCCGCAGAACAAGATGGTCGAGGAGATCGCCCGTGGTTACGTCGAGCTGCAGCAGGTCGAGGTGGCGGAGGAGAGCCAGCTCTGCGGGATCCCGCTGCGCGAGGTGGACTTTCCTCCGCGGGTCCGCGTGGGAGCCATCGTGCGCGCGGGAGAGACCCGCATCCCGACGGCCGAGGACGTCCTCGCGCCGGGCGATCAGGTGATGCTCTTCGGAGATCCCGCGAAACTCCAGGCTTTCATCCCGCATCTCCGGCATCGCTCCGGCAAGGCGGGCCAGGCGAACATCGTCATTTTCGGCGGCGGCGAATACGGCTTCTCGCTGGCCCAGACCCTGGAGGGTTGGAACTGCCGGATCCGCATCTTCGAGGAGAGCGCGGAGCGTTGCGAGGAGCTCAGCGACCAGCTCACCAACGTCACCATCCTCCACGCCGACGCGACCTCTTTCGCCGAAATGAAGGAGGAACAGATCGGCGATGCGGATTTCTTCATCGCCGTGACCAGTGTCGACGAGGACAACGTGATGACCTGTCTCCAGGCGCACAGCCTCGGTACCCGCTACTGTCTGCCGCTGATCCACCGCGCCGACTACGCCGATGCGATGACGCGCTTCGGCGCGAAACTGGGGATCCTCGCGGCGGTGAGCCCGCGCGAGGCGGTGCGGAAGGATCTCTCGCGCTACATCACGTCGGATCGCTTCCATCTGCTGCAGCGTCTCCCGGGGGTCGAACTGATCGAGGCCTCGGTGACGGCGAAATCTCCGGTGGCGGGGAAAAAGGTGCGCGAGGTCAAATGGCCGGAGGATTGCGTGCTGGTGGCCCTGCTCAACACCGCCCGCGGTCAGGTGCCGGCCGCGGAAGACGAGATCCGCCACGAGGACAGCCTTTACGCGCTGGTGAAGCCAAAGGCCAAGCGGGAGTTCCTCAAACTGGTCGCCCCCTGATGAATTTCCGCATCGTCGCGAAGATCCTCGGTCTGCTCGTGATCCTCGTCGGTGTCGCGATGGGTCTTTGTTGCGGATACGCCTGGATCGAGCAGCACCGGAGCGCGGATGGCGAAGACCATGGCTTGAGAGCGCTCGCGCTTTCGACCGGGATCACCTGCGGTGTCGGAGCTTTCCTTTTCCTGCTCGGGCGATCCTGCCAGAACGAGGTCCTGAGGCGAGAGGCCATGGTGATCGTGGGACTGGCCTGGGTTTTTACGGGTTGGTTTGGTGCCCTGCCCTTCATCTTCTGCAGTCCGGGGCTCGATCCCGTGGGTGCGGTCTTTGAATCGGTCTCCGGATTCACGACCACGGGATCTTCGGTGATGACGGACATCGAGGCCTTCCCCGCCCCCATCCTCCTGTGGCGCGCGGTGACCCAGTGGCTCGGCGGGATCGGCATCCTCGTGGTCTTCGTGGCGGTGCTCTCCTTTCTCGGCGTGGGGAGCCGGTCGCTCGTGCAGCAGGAGTCGAGCCTGAACCTCTCCGATGCCGGAGCCTCCCGGATCGGTGATCTGGCCGGCTCGCTGCTGCGGGTCTACCTGGTGCTGACCGGTGCTTGCACGATCGGCTTGATCGCTCTCGGCATGCCAACCTTCGACGCGATCTGCCATGCCATGGCGACCATCGCGACGGGCGGATTCAGCCCGAAGAACCGGAGCATCGCGCATTACGGGAGCGAGCCGATCGAGCTTTGGCTCTCGCTTTTCATGTTCCTCTCATCAATCGGGTTTATGTTCTATGTTTTCATCGCCCATCGGAAATGGAGCCGGGTGAGATCGGAGGAGGAAGGGCGCTATTACCTCTGGCTCATCCTCGCGATGACCGTGGCCATTTCCGTCAACCTACTGATGGTGAAGAGAGACGGTGACTACCTCGGTCATCTCCAAAATGCGGTGTTCAATGTCACCTCGATCAGCTCTACGACGGGATTTGGATCGGCCGACTACGACGAGTGGCCGCTGTTTTCCAAGCTGCTTCTGATGCTCCTGATGCTGATCGGCGGCTGCGCGGGCTCGACCGCGGGAGGGCTGAAGATGAACCGCATCCTGCTCTTCTTCAAAATCACCCTACGGGAGATGGTCAAGTCCTACCGGCCCAACCGAATCGTGCGGCTGCGCCTGAACGGCGTCGCTCCTCCCGAGCAGGTGCTGGTGACGACGCTCTTCATGATCACCCTCGGTCTCGGCATTGCGGGGTTCTCGGTGCTGCTGGTGGCGATGCTGGAGCCCGACCTGGATCTGATCAGCGTGATCGGCGCGGTCTTCGGGACCCTCTGGAATGTAGGTCCGGGTTTCGGCGCGGTCGGTCCGACCGACAACTTCGCGGCGCTCTCCCCGGTGACGCTTTCGCTCCTTAGTTTTCTGATGATCCTCGGACGTCTCGAGTTCTTCGCCTTGCTCGTGCTCTTCATGCCTTCGCTCTGGCGCAAGTATTGATGAGTGGCGGCATCCAGCTCACCTCCCCGCTCGACGAGGTCGGCGGGATCCGGATCGACCGGAAGCTGCGCGAAGGCCTCGAAAAGCTAGGACTGAAGACGGTCCGAGATGCCCTGCTCCACTTCCCGCGCCGCCACGAGGACCGCACCCGCTTCGACCGCTTTCCCGAGGGAGCGATGGAGACGCCGGTCTGTCTCCATGTCACGGTGAGCGATTGCCGGACGTCTTTTGGTCGCGGCCGGTCCACCCGGGTGTTCGAGGCGACGGTCGATCCCGTCGGTGGCGACCTGCTCGGCAATCGCATCGTGCTGCGATGGTTCAATCTGGCCTTCCTCGCGAAAGTGCTCGCGGTCGGGCACGAACTCGTCATCTACGGCCAACCGAAGGAGAGCGGCCGACGCGTCGTGATCGATCATCCCGAGTACGAGATCGTCGAGGGCGGCGCGGGAGGAGCGGCTCCGCACATGGGCGGCATCGTGCCCATCTACCCGCTGGCTTCCGGCGTCGGTCAACGCGCCCTGCGCTCCCTGATCCACACGGTTTTGCAGGAAGTGAACGATGAAGTGCTCGCCGAAACCTTCTGCGGCACCCTCGACCGGGCCGCGGGACGCTGCGCCGCGATCCGCTCGCTTCATTATCCCGTCCGTTTCGAAGCGCTCGACGAGGCGCGCCGGGTGCTCGCGCTGGAGGAGTTCGCCTTGCTCCAGCTCGAGCTGCTTCGCCGCCGCGAGGCGCTCCAGGCGCGCGGCGGGGTGCCGCACTGCGGTCCCGGCAAACTGCTGGCCGCCTTTCTCGAATCCCTGCCCTTCGCACCGACCGGTGCCCAGTCGCGGGTCATCGCCGAGTTGCGCGAGGACCTCGCCGCGGCCCGGCCCATGGTGCGGATGCTGCAGGGCGACGTTGGATCGGGCAAGACCCTCGTGGCCGCCGCCGCAATCCTGCTCGCGGTCGAGTCCGGCTGCGACGCGGCGCTGATGGCCCCGACGCAGATCCTGGCAGAACAACATTTCACCACCTTCCGGCGATGGTTTGATCCCCTCGGCGTGGGCGTGCGTCTCCTCACCGGCTCCCGTGACGAGGGTGGCGACCTGCCGCTTTTCTCCGGGGCCGGCGGCAAGGCCGGAACCCTGACCATCGGCACCCATGCCCTGATCCACAAGCGTGCCGGCTTCGACCGAGGGCTCGGCTTGGTGGTAATCGACGAGCAGCACAAGTTCGGCGTCGAGCAGCGGGAGAAACTGATCGGCAAGGGTGAAGCCGTCGATGTGCTGGTGATGACGGCCACGCCGATCCCGCGCACCCTGACCCTCGCGGTCTACGGGGACCTCGATGTCTCCATCCTCGACGAACTGCCTCCCGGCCGCGGCAAGCTCATCACCGGCCTGCGCTCCACCGCGCAGACGGACCAGGCCACCGATTTCCTGCGGCAGCAGCTCGAGGCCGGCCGCCAGGCCTACGTCGTTTATCCGCTGATCGACGAGTCGGAGAAGGTCGCCGCCGGAGCCGCCACCGCGGCCTTCGAGGAATGGCGCCGACGCCTTCCCGACCGGAAGGTCGGCCTGCTCCACGGCCGGATGTCCGGCGAGGAAAAGGAGGCGGTGATGAACGAGTTCCGCGGCGGGCGCACCGAGGTGCTGGTGGCGACGACGGTGATCGAGGTCGGCGTCGATGTGCCGAACGCGAACCTGATGCTGATCTACCACGCCGAACGCTTCGGGCTGGCCCAGCTCCACCAGTTGCGCGGCCGGATCGGTCGGGGCGAACACAAAAGCTATTGCGTGCTCCTGGTCGATCCTACCCAGCCCGGGGCGGGAGAGCGGCTCCGCATCCTCGAAGAGACGCGCGATGGCTTCCGCATCGCCGAAGAGGACCTGCGCCAGCGCGGCCCCGGTGAGGTGCTGGGCACGCAACAGAGCGGACTGCCCGACCTGCGCTTCGCCGATCTGCTCGGCGACACCCTGCTCGTGTTGGAGGCCCGCGAGCTCGCCGCAGAGCTGCTCGCCACAGGCTTCACTTCGGCAACGACCAGTTGACCGGCACGTCGAGCGTCTGGTTGAAACGGTTTCGATACTTCACGAAACCGTTCTTCGCCCCGAACTCGTGGACCATTTTCGTCACCTTCACGTCGAAGCAGCAGTATTCCGCGATGTCCATGATGCGGCCCTCCTGCCACCACCGGATCGCGTCGGTACCGACGGCGGTTTTGCTTTCGCCGAGGGTCTCGGTGGCGACGGCGTCGAGCTTGGGACGGTGCTGGAGGACCTGTTCGAGGTCGATGAGCAAGTCGAGGTTGTGGGTACCCTCCTTCAGGTCGAGCACGGTGTAGCCCATCAGCACCTCGTAGTCGAAATGGAGGTGGTTGAAACCGATCACGAGGTCCGCCTCGCGCAGTTCCTGGATGAGGTCCTGCACGTTGGACTCGTCGTAGATCATGTAACGGTTCTTCGCCGTGCTGAAGGTGACACCGACGGACATGCCCATCTCGGCCTTGCGGTCCCAGCCGCCCACGTCATTGGCCGAGCGCCGCGTCTCGAGGTCGAAATACACGTAATTTGCGCCCATCCTTGGCAGAGGATCAATGGTAGGGCTCGTAGAGATTCCAAGGCAGGTCCGAGAAG
Organism: Verrucomicrobiales bacterium; assembly: GCA_041917795.1. Classification (GTDB taxonomy): domain Bacteria; phylum Verrucomicrobiota; class Verrucomicrobiia; order Verrucomicrobiales; family DEV007; genus Arctic95D-9. Next base: position 129,585 of record JAYRWX010000023.1, on the reverse strand, counting down.
ATCGGGCTGGCCTGCTCCACTTCGTCGACGATCGCCCCGGCATCCGGGCGCAGGGCCACGGACCAGGTCTTGTCGAAATTCTCGAAATGCGATCGCATCCTCCGCTCGGCATAGTCGCGGGAAGCCTCGTTCTTCATCAGAAAGGCCCAATCGCTCGCCTGCGCGAGGAGGAGCTCCTTCGTCATGACCTGGATGCAGCGCTCCCGGTGGCGAGCCGTGGCCTCGCTGACAGCGGCCCGGTTTTCCTCGTGGATTCTCACGAAGCGGGTGAGCTGCTCGGCACGGGTCTGGATCTCGGCGTGGGTCCAGTTGTTCTCCTCGCTCGTCCAAGTCTCGAAGTAGCCGCCCTCGCTCCATGACGACGAAACCGGAGCCGTGGGCGTCAGTTCTCCCCCCTGCGCCGCGAGGATCGCTCCCGGAGTGGTGAAGGAGAAATCTTCGCGAGCCGCCGCCTTGCGGAAGATCCTCTCCAGAAACTCGATGCCCTCGTACCACCAATTTCCGAAAAGGTCCGCGTCAAAGGCACAAACCACCACGGGATTCGCGATGCCGCCGGCCTCGAGGGCCGCGAGCTGGGCCCCTCGGCTGGCGATGAAACGCACCGAATGTTCCTCCGTGGCGCGGGCGGCGAGCTCGGGATCATAGAGATCGCTGCGTTCTTCCTGACCGGAGGAGCGGTGATACTTGATGCCGGTGAATTGCCGCTGTTCGGACTCACCGAGGTATTCGCGGAGGTATTCGATCGGAGCTTCCAACCCGAGGTCGCGGAAGAAATCGCGGTAGCGCTCATCACCAGGGAAACCGGAATCGGCATTCCAGATCTCGCTGCTGCTCGCCTGTTCACGACCGAAGACGCAGAGTCCGTCGGCGGTGATGCCGGGGACGAAGGGAAAGTGTTCGCTCGCCTGCGGCGCGGTCGTCAAGCCGTGTTCCTCCACGAGCGTCCAATCGATCCCTTCCCGCTTCAGGATCGCGCTGAGAGCCGGTGCGTAAGCACATTCGGGCAGCCAGAAACCGCGCGGCATCCGGCCGAAGCTTTTCACGTACTGGCGGATGCCGGCCCGGATCTGCGCCTGCACCGACTCGGGCACCCGCATCAGGAGCGGCAGCAGTCCGTGGGTCGCGGCGCTCGCGATCAACTCGACGTGTCCGCTGTCGCGGAGGTCGGTGTAGGCCCTGACGAGATCGCATTGCCACTGGTCGACAAAAAGTGAGCGGAGGGCATGCCAGCGCTCCTCGTATCGGCGCGCGAGTTCCCCGTGACCGGTGATATTGCCCCGTTCGACCTCATCGCGGAGCAGACGCAGGGTACGGTCGAGGTAGGCGACGGTACGCCGCTGTAGCATGTGGTCGCCGAGCATGGCAAGCAGAGTCGGCGAGAGATCGAGGGTTAGGCGGAAAGGCACCCCCTCCGCCCGCAGGCGGAAAAGCATCTCGAGCAACGGCAGATGGGTCGAGGCGACGGACCCATGGAACCAGTCTTCTTCGAGGCAGTGGGGGATTTCCGGGTGCCGCACCCAGGGGACGTGGGCTTGCAGGACCAAGCAACAAAAACGGCTCATGAAAAACGTAAGGCGGGAAACGAAAATAAGGCGAAAACGGCACCGATGGCCAGAACAATCCGAAGGATTCCAATCGGCGCGTGCTCAACCTGTGAGCCTAGGTGATGGTCCCAAAGACAACGACCCGAAGCCAGCAGTCGGACCAGTCCGAAAACCATACCGATCAAGACCAGAGGGGAAATGTAAAATCCCATTCCCGCAGCGTATACGTAGTAGGAACGGGCGAAGGACAGGCCCGGGGTGAGGCGTCCTCCATCGCGGTTCACGACCCGGATACCGAAGAGGGCTTTGCCCGGGGTGGTCCCGAACAGATAGATCAGCACCGCCTCGACCGCGTGCCATCCGAGCATCGCGTAGAGCAGGGTGCGGGCATAAAGCTGGGCCTCTGGGCTGGACACTGCTTCCAACACCCGGCTCCAGCTTTCCAGGAAAGCCTCGCCCTCGACCGGTTGCGGCGGATGGTAACCCGTGGCATAAGCGACGATGGCGGTGACGAGGGCATGATCGAAGATCCTCGCCCAGAAGCGGCGGAAAGGATGGCCCGGCCGCGCCGCCGCCTCGATCACGACGGCGCCAGCCGGAGTCGCGGCGACCTCAGGCAGGGGATTGCCCGAGAGCGGATCGACTGGAGGAAAAGGGCGCACCTCCGGCACCGGGCTGCCAATTGGAGTCGGGATGGCGGACGGGGGCAGTTCGGGCGGCAGCACCGGGGCCTTGCGGAGCGCCTCGAGGGCGGGGATCTCCCGCAATGGTTTCCAACCATCAAGGCCGCGATGCCAGGCGAGGGTGTCACCGTCGGCGCGGCCCTCTTCAATCAGCTCACCCACGCGGTAGAGGGTGAAGGGGCCGGCCTTGGTCCCATCGAGTGCGAGAAAATATTCCATCAGGTCACTGGCTGCGGAGAGCCTTGGCGGGTTGGAGGAAAGCCGCGATCAACGCCGGGAGCAAGGCGGCGAGAGTACAACAGACAAAAGCGCTCAGCGAAATGATCGTGAGATCCCGGACCGTTTGCACCGCGGGCAGGCCGCCGTCGACCATGTAGACCTCGGCGGAGAAGATGTCGACTCCGAAGGTCGCACCAACCCATTGCGAGACGTTGTTGCGCTGCCAAAGGGTCAGCTCCGCGAGGCCCAGGCCGATGATGACGCCGATCAGTCCCACGAAGATGCCCTGGAACAGGAAGATCCAGGCAATCTGGCCCTCCTTGCAGCCCAGCGCCTTGAGCAGGCCGATCTCGGTGCGCTTCTGCACCGTCACGGTGATCATCGTGCTCATGATGCCGAAGCTCCCCACGATCATGATGATGAAGAGGATCAGGAACATCGCCTGACGCTCCGCGGCGACCGCGTCGAAGACGATCTTGTTCATCTGCGCCCAGGTCCTGACGCGGAACTGCTCCGGCAGGAGGGTGTGGAGCTGATCCTGGTATTGATTCGCCTTGAAGGGGTCCTCGGTGCGGGCGGCCACGCCGTGGGCCTCGTCGAGGTCGAAATTGTAAAGCACCTGTCCGGTTTCCAGGTGGACGAAGACCACGTTGGAATCGTACTCCCAGTGACCCGAGTCAAAGATGCCGGTCACGGTCAGCTCCTGCGGGGCGGTCATCTCGCGGATCTCGTTGATCCCTTCCTTGCGGCCGGTTTCGTCGCCGGCCTTCTCGATCCGGTCGAGCGAATCCATGATGGCGCCGACATCGCGCGGTGAATAGAGCAGGATCTTGTCGCCGATCTGGATGTTCTGACCCTTGGCGATCTCATCACCGATCACCGCGGAGTAGAAGTCGTTTTCACCAAAGAACTTCCCCTGCGGCACCATCTTGGAGGGATCGTTCGGATCGGGGGCCTTGGCGATCTTGCTGGTCAGCAGTTCCAGCTCCGACCCTTGGGGCGGCAGGATACCGCGGATGGTCGGGGCGCTGCGCAAACCCTTGAAATCCATCACCACCTGACCTTGGACGAAAGGAGTCACCGACTTCACGCCCGGCACGGTGGCGACCTTCTCGTAAACTTCGTTCCAGTTTTTCAGGATCCCACCATTGTCGACGATGAGGTGGGGATCGAAACCGAGAATGGTCTCCTTGATTCGCTCCCCGTAGCCGGTGAACACCGCGATCACCACGATCATCGCCCAGATCCCGAGAGCCACCCCGACGATGGAAATGACGGTGATGATGGAAACGAAGGTCCGTTTCGGCTTCAAGTAGCGGGAGGCCAGGTAGGGGCTGAAAAACATGACTTGCGAATGACTGCCGCCTACGGTAGCCGCTAATCCTCAATCCGACAGTCGAATTCACCGCCCATGAACGGCCATTTTCCCGCCAAGTACAAAGCCTTCATCTTCCTCGGTGCGCCCGGCTGCGGCAAAGGCACCCAGGGGCACATCCTCGGCTCCATCCCGCGGTTCTATCACTTTTCCATGGGCGACGCCTTCCGCTCGATGGACACGCGGACGCCGATCGGGCAGGAGTTCATCTCCTACTCGCGCCGGGGCGAGCTCGTCCCGGACGAGCTGACGATCCGTTATTTCAAGGAGCAGATCGATGCCCGGGCGGTGCTGCACATGTTCAAGCCCGACATCGACATCCTCATCCTCGACGGCATTCCCCGCAGCATCGAGCAGGCGGCCTTGTTGGAGAATCACATCGAAGTGCTCCAGTTGTTTCATCTTTCGTGCCCCAACCGCGAGGAACTGATCACCCGGATCCGCAAGCGCGCGCTCAAGGAAGGGCGCCTCGACGACGCCAGTGACGAGATCATCCAGCGGCGCATCCGCACCTACGAGGAGTCGACCCGCGAGCTGGTCGATCACTACGCCGACCGCCGCTCCGAGGTCAACGCCAACCAAACGCCGATCAAGGTCACGAAAGACATCCTCACCGTGATCACCAGCCATCCCGATTGGTTCCCGCATGACGAGGACTGATGAAAGTCTTCGTCTTTCCCCTCCTTCTCGCGGCCATGTCCGTTTCCGTCACCCTCGCCGCCCCGCCCCTCGCGGAAAAGCGGCCGCACGCGAACTCCGTGCTCGGGGTGGAGTGGAGCGATGACTACTTCTGGCTCCGCGACCGCGAGGACCCCGCGGTGCGGGCTTATCTCGATGCGGAGAACCGCTACGTCGACGAGGTCATGGCCCCGCTCCGGCCTCTGCGCGACCGCCTCGTTACGGAGTTGAAAGCCCGCATCCTCGAAGACGACATCAGCGTGCCCTACCGCAAGGGTGATTGGCTTTATTACAGCCGCGACGTGGCGGGGAAGGAGCATTCCGTGGTCTGCCGGAAGCCATTCGTCTCCGCGTCTGCGTCCGATTTGATGAAGGAACCCGCCCCCGGCGAGGAAAAGATCGTGATCGACCTCAATGAGCGTGCCGGGGATGGCAAAGCCTACACCTTCGGCGGCGGCTCCGTCTCTCCGGACGGCCGGCTCTACGCGTGGAAGGAAAATCACGACGGCACCGACCGCTACGATCTCTTCGTTCGGGATCTCGGGAGCGGCGAGCAGGTCGCGGGTCCGATCACCGGTTCGGTCTACGACGAGGCCCCGATCTGGGCCCTCGACAACCGGACGATCTTCTTCAACGAAGGCGACGAGACCGACCGCTCCTGGCGGGTGCGGCGCTACCGGATCGGCGACGCTCCAGACCGGACCGATCTGGTCTACGAGGAAAAAGACGAGCGTTTCAGCCTCTCGATCGGCCACACCAAGAGCGGGCGCTATCTCCTGATTTCTTGTGGCACGAAAGATACGTCGGAGACCTCTCATCTCGCCCTTGATCGGCCCGACGGGGCTCCGCAGGTCTTCCTGCCCCGCCGCGAGGGCCGCCGCGAGAGCTTCGCGGACTGTGGCGATGCCTGGTACATCCTCACCAACGAGGGTGCGGTCAACGGTCGGCTGATGCGCGCGCCGCTCGACGACCCGGCTCCGGAGCATTGGACCGAGGTCCTCCCCGCCGATGATTCCATCGCCTACGAGGGTCTCGATGCCTTTGACCGGCATGTCGTGGTCGCGGCGCGGAAAAACGGAGTGCCCGGCTTTTTCATCCTCGATCCTGACAGCAACACCCCGCGCTGGATCACCTCGCCCGAGGAGGGTGGCTGGGTCACGTTCGAGCCTACGCCCGAGCCCTCCGCCACGGCCCAGCGTTTCAGCTACTCCACCCTGCTCGCACCCTACACCGTCGCCGAGGCCGATCTCGCCAGCGGCGAGGTCCACATCCTCAAACAAAAGGACGCCTTTCCCGGCTTCGATGCCTCGAAATATCGGGTCGAGCGCACCTTCGCGACCGCTGCGGACGGCACCCTACTCCCGATCTGGCTCCTCCTCAGGGCCGATCACGCCCGCGATGGCAGCGGCGGCATCCTCCTCGACGGTTACGGTGCTTACGGCATCCCCAACGATCCCTGGTTCGACGGCGACCATTTCAGTCTCGTGGACCGTGGCATCGGCATCGCCTTCGCCCAGATCCGCGGCGGGGGCGAGTTCGGCCGGCCCTGGTACGAGTCAGGCAAGCTGGCGAAAAAGGAGACCACCTTCACCGATTACATCGCCTGTGCCGAGCATCTCATCGCCGCCGGATACACCGCCACCCCGCGCCTCTGCGGCACCGGTGCGAGCGCCGGAGGTCTGCTCGCCGGGGCAGTGTTGAACCGGCGGCCCGATCTCTTCGGCGCCTTCATCGCCAACGTGCCCTTCGTCGATGTGCTCAACACCATGCTCGACGCCAGCCTGCCCCTGACCACCGGCGAATACGACGAGTGGGGCGATCCCGCCTCGAGCCGCGAGGTCTTCGAGCGCATCCGAGCCTATTCGCCTTATGACAATGTCAGGGCGCAGGCATATCCGCCGCTGCTCGTGCTGGCAGGTTGGAACGACAATCGCGTCGCCTACTGGGAACCGGCCAAATGGGTCGCAAGGCTCCGCCTCGCCAACACCGGCAAGACGCCGCCGCTGCTCCACACCGCCTTCGAGACGGGTCATGGCGGCGCCTCGGGGCGCTACAGCGCGCTGGAGGAAACCGCGCTGCAATACGCCTTCATTCTCCAATCTCTGAGCTTCGCGGACCGAAACCCATGATGATGCGCGCGCCGCGGCGATAGCGGACGTAGGCGTAGAACCACTGCATCAGCACCGCGAGCCGGTTGCGAAAGCCGACCAGGAAGAGCAGGTGAATGAACAGCCACATCAGCCAGGCGATGAAACCCTCGAACTTCATCCCCATGCTCTCGGCCACCGCGTGGCTGCGCCCGATCGTGGCCATGGTCCCCTTGTCGAAGTAGCGGAACTGCGGACGCACCGGATAGGAGTCCGGGCGTTTCCCGGCGATCTCCTCCAAGATGACCTTGGCCGCGTGCCGCCCCATCTGCATCGCCGCAGGTGACAATCCCGGCACCCTTACCCCGGCCTGGTCCACGCAACTGGCGAGGTCACCGGTTACGAATACCTCGGGGTGCCCCGGGATGCTCAGGTCCGTCCCGACCACGATGCGTCCCGCCCGGTCCGTCTCGACACCGAGCTCGCGGGTTAGGGCCGGAGCTTCGACGCCTGCCGCCCACACGATGTTGGCGGCGCGGATCGTTTCGTTTTCGAGCACTACCTCGTTTTCTCGCAGTTCCAACACTTTCTCACCAAGCCGGACCGTCACTCCCATGGTTTCGAGGGTGCGCTTCGTGTATTCCGAAAGCTCCGGGTCGTACATCGTCAGCAACCGGTCCTGTGCCTCGACCAGGAAGATCCGGGCCTCGCGCGTGTTGATGTTCCGGAAATCGAGCCTCAGCACGTGCCTCGCCAGCTCCGCGAAGGCACCGGCCAGTTCCACTCCGGTCGGTCCGCCGCCGATCACGACGATGGACATCAGCTTCTGCCGTTCGACCGGATCCTCGCAAGCCTCCGCCTTTTCAAAGGCATAAAGCACGTCCCGCCGCATCGCGGTGGCGTCATCGAGGCTTTTCAATCCGCGGGCGTGCCGCTCCCATTCGTGATGGCCGAAATAGCCGGTCTTCACACCCATCGCTAGCACGAGGTAGTCGTAGCCCTCCTCGCCGTCGCGGAGCAGCACCCGCTTCCCCGGCAGGTCGATGCCGGTGACCTCCTCCATCAGCACGACGACGTTTTTCTGCTTCCGGAAAACACTGCGGATCGGGTGGGCGATCTCCGGCGCGGCGAGACCGGCCGAAGCGACCTGATAAAGCAGGGGTTGGAAGAGGTGGTGGTTCTGCCGGTCGATCAGGAGCACATCCACCGGCTTGTTCTTGAAGGCCTTGGCACACTCGAGGCCGGCGAATCCACCGCCGATGATGAGAACTCTGGGGCGCTTTTGCATGCGGGGAGCAAAGAGGGTTGGGTCGGGGACTTGACCCGGTCAGGAGTGACCCGGTCAGGTCCCTCTGAGATTACGCGCTCGCGGGACGGCATGTCACCCGACCTTTTCAGGATGGGAAACTTCGCGTAGGGTCGACCCATGCTTTCGCCCCGGCTGATTCTTTCCCTTTTCCTCCTGCCGCTTCTGTTGCGGGCGCAGGAGCCGCCGCGCGAATTGCCGGCCGGACAGGGCGAGGCGCTCCCTCAGCCCGAGCTCGACATCAAGAAGGTGGGCGAGACCCGCTTCCGCCTCGGTCAGATCGATTTCGATGCGAAGACGCGCGAGATCCGCCTGCCGGTGACGGTGAACTTCCGCGAGGGCGGGCCGGTTGAGTACTTGCTCGTCCACGAGACGGGCAAGGTGCACGAGTCCATCTTCGCCACCACGGTTTCTCCGCTGCATGTCGAGATCGTCCTGAAGCTGTTGCGCTACCGGGCGGGCATCGGTGATGTCTTCGACGCTTTTCTCCCTGAGGCGGACCGTGCCGAGAAGGCGGGCAAAAGGGAGGAGCGGGGCGATCACGCGGCCTTCACCTTCGAACGCGACGGCGTTCCGCCGCAGCTCGCCCACGAGCTGATCATCGACGGGGAAACGGGCGAAGCGATGGGGCCGGCGGGCTGGGTCCACACCGGTTCGCAGGTGCAGGACGGAGCTTTCCTCGCCGAAGCCGAGGGGTCCATCATCGCGATTTATCTCGATCCCGCCGCGATCTTTAACATGACCCGCGCCGGAGCCGACATCGACGAGCGATGGGGCGCGCGGCACACCGTGATCCCCGAAATCGGGACCAAAGGTTTCCTCGTGATCCGGCCTGAAAAGGCGGTCACAAAATCCGAATGAATCTCCAACTCCTTCGATCCATGAAACTCCCGAACCTCCTCGCCCTCCTGCCATTCCTCGCCTTGCCCATCATCGCCCAGGACCGACTCGATCCCGGCCGCGACGGTGGCAACGTCTCCCTGAAACTCGAAGTCGAGCGCGCCATCGAAAAGGGGGTGAACTTCCTGAAATCCCAGCAGGACAAGGGAAAGGGCTCCTGGAGCGACCCGACGAACCCGGCCTTTTCCGGTCTCGCCATCACCGCGATCCTCGGCGACCCCAACCTCGATCGTTCGCAAGGGTTACCCGAGGCGGTGGAGAAGGGTTATCAATTCCTCCTCTCCAATGTCCACGACGACGGTGGCATCTACGGCAAGGGGCTTGCCACCTACAACACGGCGATCTGCCTGATGGCGCTCTCGCAGTCCGGAAAGGAAGAGCATCTGCCGGTGATCGCGAAGGCGCGCCGGCTCCTCGTCAACCAGCAGCAGGATTACGACAAAAAGGGCGTCGCCGACAATCTCTTCGACGGCGGGATCGGCTACGGCGGCTCCTCGACCCACTCGGACCTGTCGAACACCCACTTCGCGCTCGAGGCGCTCTACTACTCGAAGCGTGCGCTCGCCGACACGCCCCACGATGACACGAAGGAACTCGACCTCGACTGGAACGCGGCGATCGAGTTCGTCAGCCTGACCCAGAACACTGAGTCCACCGTCAAGCGCCTCGGAGCCGACTACACCCTGCGCGACGAGGACAAAGGCGGATTCGTTTATTACCCCGGCAACACGAAGTCGGAGGAACTCGTGCTGAAGACCGATGGAACCGAGAAGACCGCCCTGCGCAGCTATGGCAGCATGACCTACGCCGGCCTGCTCTCCTTCATCTACGCCGACATGGAACCGAACGACCCGCGCATCGCCGCGGCGATGGACTGGCTCCAGAAAAACTTCACGCTCGAGGAAAACCCCGGCATGGATGCCCAGGGGCTCTTTTATTACTACCACACCATGGCCAAGGCCCTCGCCATCACCGGCACGAAGACCCTGGTGGATCCTTCCGGAAAAAAAATCGATTGGAAGGAAGCCCTCGCCCTCGAGCTGATGAGCCGCCAGTCGCCGGAAGGTTCCTGGACCAACACCGGATCGAATCGCTGGATGGAGGACAATCCGGTGCTCGTGACCGGCTACACCCTGATCGCCCTCGAGCGGATCTGGGGCCAGCTTTGAGCGGTGCGACCGCAAATCGGGGATTGCCACGGAGGCGGCTTCCATGGCAAAGCTCGCGGCGATGAAAATCTCGCTCGCCCTTTGTCTGGTCTCCGCCATCGGCTCCGGTCTCCTCCGGGCCGAAACCATCCCGCTCTGGCCCGGCCTCGCCCCCGGGGAGACGACCCGGCATCCGGGCACCGCCCTCGCGATGCGGCCGGAAGACAACCCGCCGATCACGCGGGTGGAGAATATCACCGCGCCCACCCTGGCCCTGTTCCCCGCACCGAAGAAAAAAGCGAACGGCACCGGCATGCTGATCCTGCCGGGAGGCGGCTTCGGCAAGGTGGTTCCCGACATGGAAGGCTCGGAGGCGGCGGCATGGCTCAACGAACTCGGCATTTCCGCCTATGTGCTGAGCTACCGCACCACCAGCGGTGTCGATCCGGCGGCTGAGGCGGCGGCGAAGGCCGAACCGTGGAAACGACCGCTCCAGGATTCGCAGCGGGCCATCCGCCATCTGCGCCACCATGCCAAGAATTACGGGCTCGATCCCGCGAAGATCGGGCTGCTCGGTTTCTCTGCCGGCGGCCAGGTCGCCGCGATCCATCTGACCAGCGAAGCCGCGGCTTACGAAGCGATCGATGCGGTCGACGAAGCGAGTTTCCGTCCCGATTTCTCGATGCTCATCTACCCCTGGCGGGTCGGCGACGAGGCGACCGGCCATCTCATCGCGCCCATCGTTCCCTCGGCGAAGATGCCTCCGGGGTTCATCGTCCACACGGACGACGACAAGTCCTCTTCCCTCGGGGCGGCGCTCATTTACCTCGGCATGAAAAAGCACGGGGTCTCCGGCGAGCTTCACGTCTACCAGAACGGTGGCCACGGCTACGGCACCCGCGATCGCCCCGGATCGGTCATCGGCACCTGGACCGATCGGGCCACGGACTGGCTGCGGGTCCGCGAGCTGGCCGGAAAGTGAATAACGCCATTTTTTCCGATTTCGGATGAAAATCTGAAACTTTGTCGCACCAAAGGTGAATCAATCCTCCATGAAACCGATTCTGATCCTCTCCTTCCTCTTCGCCACGCTTCTGGCCCCCCTGGCTTCCGCTCAAAGCACTCCGCCGACCATCTCCATCACCAATCGGACGGTCCAGGCCCATGGTGCCAACCGATACACCTTCAATTATTTCTTCTCGATGGATGACGACATCGGGGTGACCGGAATCGAGTATCGGGGCAAGGTGAATGGAAAGCCCTTCGATGCGTGGCGTTCCTATCCGGCCATCGACGAGACCACGCCTTTCACCGTGCAGCTCTTCTGCAATTTCTTCCAATTCCAGGTCCGAGCCGTCGATGCCCACGGAAATCGCTCCGCGATCGCTGAATCGATTTTCTCGCTGACTCCGGTGTTCAAAGGTTCGCGGAACCACAAGGGCGAGGTTGGCAAAGCGTTTCGTTACCGGGTCCAGGTCACCAATGCCGATACGTTCAGCGCCACCGGACTTCCCAAAGGACTCAAAATCAATCGAAACACAGGCGTGATCAACGGAACGCCAAGCAAAGCCGGAGCCGAGCTCGCCACGATCACGGCCCGCAACGCAGGGAGTTCGGCCACCCGCGCCCTGCTCTTCCGGATCTCGAACTGATTCAGCCCTCCATCGCCGAGCGCCAGCGGGTCGGGCTCTGCCCGGTCTGGCGGCGGAACCAGCGGGCGAAGTAGTTGGCATCAGGCATGCCGGCGGCCGCGGCAACCTCGTTAATGCTCCGTTGGGGATCGCGCAGCAGCTTTCCGCTGTGCTCCAGCCGCGCCTGGTTGACCCACTCGCCCAGGGTCTGCCCGCTCTCCGCCCGGAGGGTGCGGTTCAGGTGGTCGAGGCTGCGACCGAGAGCGGCGGCAATCGATCCGGGCGTCACTGCGGCGAGCCCTTGCTGCTGGATCTGCCGCAGCACCGAGTGGGTCACCGGACCAGAATCGCGCGATCCATCACCGGCTTGGAAAGCATCGCGCAGGGTTGCGAGGATGCACAGGATCAGGCTCGCCGCTCCGATGGAAAAATCATCGGATTTGGTGTGGTCCCGATGCAGGGCGTGGAGCGAGACGAGCCAACGTTCGATCCCCACGAGATCGCGGCTCGCCAGCACGGAGGACTCCCGCCAGGTCGGAGGCTCCACCGTATCGAAATCGATGACGAGACAGATCGGCTGAACGGAACGTGCCTTTTCGAAACGATGGACCAGCGCCGGAGGCACGAAGACCGCGCTCCCCCGACGCACCGGAACCGGACGCTCCCCGAGGAGCTGGACTCCCTCGCCCCGTAGGTAAAGCAGAATCTGGGCGTGACGATGGCGGTGCTCCCCCAGCGCCTCGATCCGAGGCATGTGCTGGTTCAGCGCGACGCGCCGGATCGTGAATCCGGGCCAGCGGATCCGGAGATCTTCGAGCAGAATGGGCTGGAAACTTTTGGGCATCACGAAAGCGACATCGCTTTTGTGCTAATCGGTGAAAATTTAGCGTACGCGGAGCGGGCGGCGTTTGCTAGCTTTATCGCATGATCACCGACCCCGCCGATCTGAAACCCTCCACGACCTGGGAGGAAACCGTCTGGTCCCACACGCCCGAGGAAACCCTCGTCGATCACACCTCCAAGGCCCGCCTCTGCGTCGCGACTCTCCTGCCCTTCCGCGAAGGCAAGCCGGATTGGGAGGGCTTCGAGAACAGCATACGCTGGATGATCGCCTGCGCCGAGGCCGCCGGAGTCGAGATCGCCTTCGTCCTCAACGCCGACACCGGTTACATCTTCAATCTGTCCCTCGATCTCTATGGCGAGGTGATCCGACGCTTCCGCGCCGCCTTCCCGGATCCGACCATCATCTGCGGCTCGACCGCGGTGGGCGCCTCCGGCGACACGTTCAAGCCCGAATGGTACCGTCCGCACTTTGAGATCGCGCAAAGTTTCGACAAGGTCGAGATGATGATCATGACTTCGAAGCTCCTCAACGAGCTCGGCACTGAGAAACGCCGTGACGCCTATTTCGAGATCGCGGAGATGCTCACCGTGCCCGGCATCGTCCACGCCCTCGAACCCGCCTTCGTGCCTTGGGCCACGCCCTACGGCCCCTGGCTGCTGCTTGAGCTCGCGAATCATCCGAAGTTCGTCGGCGGCAAAATCTCAACGCTCGATGAGCCGCATTTCCTCTACTGGGCCTCGATGTGCCGCGATCTGAAGCTCGACTTCGCGCCCCACAGCGGCGACGACTTCGGGATCGCCTCGGCCATCAAGATGGGCCTGCCCCTCCTCATCGGCGCCGGCGTTTCGGCATGTCCGCTCATCTGCGAAGCAAAGCGCATGTGGACGAGCGATCCGCTCGATACGCGCGTCTACAAACTCTTCGAGGCTTTTCAGTCGCTCGAAGACGCCGTCTTCCGCCTCGACGCGAAAGGCAGTGCCGCGGCTTACAAACACAGCACCGCGCACGTCCTGAAGCTGCTCGGTCTCATCGCCTCAAGCGAGATCCATCCCGACTGCCCCGACGCCCGCCCCGCCGACGAAGCCGACCGCATGCGCGAAGCCCTTGTCCGCCCCCTCCGCATCGCCGAACGGCTCGGGATCAAAAACTTCCAGCTCGCCTGACTTCCTCGTTACCCATGACCCGTGACTCGAAGCTCTGCGTCCACACCATCACGACGAAACCCTGGCCGATCGAGGTGGCGATGGACAAATACGCCGCCGCCGGCATCGGAGGCATCACGGTCTGGCGTCAGGCCCTCGAGGGTAGCGACATTTCGAAGGTGGGGGATGAACTCCGCTCCCGGGATCTCGAAATCGTCTCGCTCTGCCGCGGCGGCTTTTTTCCTAACAAAACCGCCGAAGGCCGCGCCGAGGCGATCGAGGAAAACCGTCGTGCCGTTCGCGAAGCGGCCGAGCTGGGAGCTCCGCTCGTCGTCCTCGTCTGCGGGGCCGTGCCGGGACAGCCGCTCGTGGAATCGAGGAAGCAGATCGCCGACGGCATCGCCGCGGTCCTGCCGCTCGCCGAGGAGCTCAACGTCCGTCTCGGGATCGAACCGCTCCACCCGATGTATGCCGACGACCGCAGCGCCATCAACACGATGGCCTCGGCCAACGCGGTCTGTGATGAACTCGATCATCCCCTCGTCGGGCTCGCCGTCGACGCCTACCACGTCTGGTGGGATCCCGACCTCGCCACCCAGATCGCCCTGACCGGGGAAAAGAACCGTCTCTTCGCCTTCCACATTTGTGATTGGCTCACGCCCACGACCGATCTCCTCAACGACCGCGGCCTCATGGGCGAAGGCTGCATCGACCTCAAGGGCATGCGCGCCATGGTCGAGGGCGCCGGCTTCACCGGCTTCCACGAAGTCGAAATCTTCTCGAACCGCTGGTGGTCCGCCGACCAGGACGAGTTTCTTGCGCGGGTGCGCGAGAGCTATTTAGCCATTAGCGATTGAGCGATTTAGCCAAGAAACAAAGATCCACACCCAATTCTGAAAGCTAACCAGCCAAATGGCTAACCGCTAAAAAGCTATGAATGTCGGCATCATCCTGAACGGCGTCACCGGACGCATGGGCACCAACCAGCACCTCGTCCGCTCCATCCTCGCGATCCGCGAGCAGGGCGGCATCCGCATCGCGCCCGGACAGACCATCCAGGTCGATCCCATCCTCACGGGACGCAACGAACACAAGCTGCGCGAGCTCGCGACGAAATACGGAGTGGAACGCTGGACCACCGACCTGGACGCAGCTCTTGCCGATCCCCACAACCAAATCTTCTTCGATGCCAGCTCCACCCTGCACCGCGCCCGTTTCGTCGAGATGGCCGCGAAGGCCGGCAAGGCGATCTATTGTGAAAAACCCACCGCGGTCGAGACGGCCGAAGCGGTGCGTCTCGCCAATCTCTGCCGCGAGGCCGGAGTGAAAAACGGCGTCGTCCAGGACAAGCTCTGGCTCACCGGCATCCGCAAGCTGAAGCTGCTCATCGACCAGGGATTCTTCGGGCGCATCCTCTCGGTGCGCGGCGAGTTCGGCTATTGGGTCTTCACCGGTCACGACGCCGACCAGCCCATCCAGCGCCCGAGTTGGAACTACCGCAAGGAAGACGGTGGCGGCATCATCATCGACATGCTCTGCCACTGGCGTTACCTCATCGACCACACCTTCGGTGCTATCAAAAGCGTCTCCTGTCTCGGCGCGGTCCACATCCCCGAGCGCATCGACGAGGCCGGCAAGGCCTACGAGTGCACCGCCGACGACAGCTGTTACGCCACCTTCGAGCTCGAGAACGGAGTCGTCTGCCAGTTCAACAGCTCATGGGACGTCCGCGTGCGACGCGACGACCTGTTCGTGATGAACGTCGACGGCACCCACGGCTCCGCCGTCGTTGGCTTGCGCAAGTGCTGGGTGCAATCCCTCGGCACCACGCCGAAGCCGGTCTGGAATCCCGACATCCCGCAGCCCATCAATTTCTACGAGGGCTGGCAGGAGGTCCCCGACGCGACCGTCTACGACAACGCCTTCAAGATCCAGTGGGAGCTCTTCCTCCGCCATGTCGCCCTCGACGAGCCCTTCCCCTACGATCTCATGGAGGGAGCCAAAGGCGTCCAACTCGCCGAGGCGGGCCTGCAAAGCTGGGACGAGCGGCGCTGGATCGATCTCGCCCCGCTGGGTTGAGGCGGACCGAAGAGGGTTGGATGGGCGACCGAAGAGAGTCGGGTTGGCTCAGCCCTTTGCGCCGAGGGCGGCTTTGGCTTCGGCGAAGGTTTTGGCAAGCTTGTCGTAGCTCTTCGCCTCGTAGCCGGCGGCCTTGACGGCGCTGGTGACAGCGGATTCGCCGGGCCCCTCGGCATTGTCGACGGCGACAATGGCGACCTTGGCCTTGGGATCAACGTAGACCTGAGTGACATGGTCGAGCTTCTTGAGGGCCTCGGTCACGGTCAGGGCGCAGCCGGCGCAGCTCATGTCCGGGACCTTGATCTGGTAGGCGGCGGCGTCTTCGGCGCGGATGGCGGCGGAGAAAACGAAGGAAAGAATGAGCGAAAGGAAGGCGAGAGGTTTCATGGCGTGGGGGATTCTAGCGCCCGGGCCGCCGCCTGCCAACCGCGAATCAATTCGCAGATGCGGACGTTCACCCTATCCGAATCATTTTCCTGCCACTCCCTCCAAGAAAAGCGCTTGGGAGGGCCTCAAAACTGCTTTGGGTGCCCGGTGACGGAATTCCTTCGTATTGGACGTTGGAATTTTGCCAAGTTCCGATATGGTGTTCGCCCCCCGGGGACCCCGGGTTTGGAAAGCCAACTTTTACCCTACTTTTCCAACTCATATGTCTGCTCTGAAGTCTTCGCCGCTCGGTTGGCCACAACCGCAGGGACTCTGGAATCCGTCGCACGAAAAGGATGCGTGTGGCGTTGGCTTCATTGCCCACCTGAAGGGTAAACGTTCGCACGACATCGTCCTGAAAACGCTGACGATGAACGAGAACATGGATCACCGCGGTGCGAGCGGAGCGGATCCGGCCACGGGCGACGGTGCGGGCCTCCTCGTGCAGATCCCCGACAAGTTCCTCCGCCGGGAAATGGCGAAGAAGGGCGTCGAGCTCCCCGCCGAGGGCGACTACGGGGCGGGTCTCGTCTTCCTTTCCCCCGAACCGAGCGAGAGCGACGTCGCGAAGCGGGTCTTCGAGCACATCATCCGCGAGGAGGGCCAGGAGTTCCTCGGGTGGCGCCACGTGCCCGTGAAAAGCGAGATCCTCGGAAAGACCTCGCGCCGCTACGAGCCGGCCATCTTCCAGCTTTTCATCGGGAAGGATCCCGCGATCACCGATCCGATGGAGTTCGAGCGCAAGCTCTACATCATCCGCCGCCGCGCCGCCTACGCGATCCGCAACAACGAGCTGCCGAACGGCTACACCGACGTCCACGGAAACAAGTCCAGCTCCTTCCCCGGAGCCGCCTATGTCTACGTGCCGAATCTCTCGGCCCGCACCATGGTCTACAAGGGCATGCTGACGGCCTGCCAGCTCGGTGATTATTTCCCCGACTTCCTCGATCCGGATTTCGAGTCGGCCCTCGCGCTGATGCACACGCGTTTCTCGACGAACACCTTCCCGAGCTGGTCGCGCGCGCATCCGAACCGTTTCATCGCCCACAACGGCGAGATCAACACGGTGATGGGCAACGCGAACTTCATGAAGGCGCGCCAGGCCCTTTGCCAGAGCGAGAAGTACGGCGATGAGATCCAGAGCATCTTCCCCGTCATCAACGAGGATGGCTCGGACTCCGCCCGCTTCGACAACGCGCTCGAGTTCATGCATTTCGGCGGCTACGACCTCGTCCACGCAGTCATGATGATGATCCCCGAGCCGTGGGAGCGCCACACCTTCATGGATGAGGAGAAGAAGGCCTTCTACGAATACCACGCCTGCCTCATGGAGCCGTGGGACGGCCCGGCCTCGATCACGTTCTCGGACGGCCAGATGATCGGCGCGGTCCTCGACCGCAACGGCCTCCGCCCGAGCCGCTATTACGTCACCGAGGACGATCTCGTCATCATGGCCTCGGAGGTGGGCGTCGTGCCCGACATCGATCCGCTCACCGTCGTGCAGAAGGGCCGTCTCCGCCCCGGTCGCATGTTCCTCGTGGACATGCAGGAGGGCCGCATCGTGCCCGATGAGGAGGTGAAGAAGCGCTACACCTCCGCGAAGCCCTACAAGCAGTGGCTCGACGAAAACCGCGTTTTCCTGAAGGACCTCCCCGCGCCGAAGGCACCGAAGACGGTCGAGGACGAGCGTGTCCTCGAGCGACAGCTCGCCTTCGGCTACACCTACGAGGATCTCCGCATGCTCCTCGGCCCCACCGCTGCCACCGGGGTGCAGCCGATCGGATCGATGGGCAACGACACGCCCCTCGCCGTGCTCTCGGAGAAGCCGAAGCACCTTTACCAGTACTTCAAACAGATCTTCGCCCAGGTCACGAACCCGGCGCTCGACTGTATCCGCGAGGAACTCGTCACCGCGACGGAGACCTTCCTCGGATCCGAGGGCAACCTCCTCGAGCCCGGGCCGAAGAGCTGCCGCATGATCCGCCTCGATCATCCGCTGCTCGACAACCAGCAGCTCGCCAAGCTGCGCGAGATCGAGCTCGACGGCTTCAAGGCCACCACCCTCGACGCCCTGTTCCCCGCCGATCAAGGGGGAGCCGGTCTCGAGGCGGCCTTCGACGCACTCTGCAAGAAGGCGGATCAGGCCATCGCCGAGGGCTACAACCTGCTCATCATTTCCGATCGCAACATCGATGCGCAGAACGCGGCGATGCCGACGCTCCTCGTCATGGGCGGCCTTCACCACTACCTGGTGAAAGCCGGCAGCCGCACGAAGGTCTCGATCATCCTCGAGACGGGCGAGGCGCGCGAGGTGCACCACTTCTCCACGCTGATCGGCTACGGTGCCGACGCGATCAATCCCTACATGGCCTTCGACTCGATCCATCGCATGATCGAGGAGAACATGCTCGACATCGAGTTCGACAAGGCGGTCTACAACTTCCTCAAGGGTTCGATCAAGGGCGTCGTCAAGACGATGGCGAAGATGGGCATCTCCACCGTCGCCTCCTACCGCGGCGCCCAGATCTTCGAAACGATCGGGCTCAGCACAGACCTCGTGAACAAGTTTTTCACCGGCACCTCGAGCCGTTGCGAGGGCTCCGACATCGACCAGGTCGCCGAAGAGGCGCTCGTGCGTCACCGCGAGGCCTTCCCCGACCGCCACATCGATGCCGAGGAGCGCGCCCTCGATTCCGGCGGCGTCTACCAGTGGCGGAAGGACGGTGAATACCACCTCTTCAATCCCGAGACGATCCACCTCCTCCAGAAGGCGGTCCGCACCGGCAGCTACGAGGTCTACAAGCAGTATGCGGCCAAGGTCAACGACCGCAGCCAGAACCTCTCGACCCTGCGCGGCCTGATGAAGTTCAAGGGCAACCGCACCCCGGTTCCGATCGAGGAAGTGGAGTCCGTCGAGGCGATCACGAAACGCTTCAAGACCGGGGCGATGTCCTACGGCTCGATTTCCCAGGAAGCCCACGAGACCCTCGCCATCGCGATGAACCGCATCGGCGGCAAGTCGAACACGGGCGAGGGCGGCGAGGATCCCGAGCGCTTCAAGCCGCTCCCGAACGGCGACAGCAAGCGCTCCGCGATCAAGCAGGTCGCCTCGGGCCGCTTCGGCGTCACCAGCGAGTACCTCGTCAACGCCGACGAGATCCAGATCAAGATCTCGCAGGGGGCCAAGCCCGGCGAAGGCGGTGAACTGCCCGGATCCAAGGTTTATCCCTGGATCGCGAAGGTCCGCCACTCCACCCCCGGCGTGGGACTCGTCTCGCCGCCGCCGCACCACGACATTTATTCGATCGAGGATCTCGCCGAGCTCATCCACGATCTCAAGAACGCCAACCCGCGCGCCCGCATCAACGTGAAGCTCGTCGCCGAAGTCGGCGTGGGCACGATCGCCTCGGGCGTGGCCAAGGCGCATGCCGACGTCATCCTCATCGCCGGTCACGACGGTGGCACGGGCGCTTCGCCGACCTCGTCGATCTACAACGCCGGCGCTCCGTGGGAACTCGGACTCGCCGAGACGAACCAGATCCTGCTCCTCAACGACCTCCGCAGCCGCGTCGTCCTCGAGACCGACGGCCAGCTCAAGACCGGTCGCGACGTCGCCATCGCCGCCCTCCTCGGAGCCGAGGAGTACGGTTTCGCGACCGCTCCGCTCGTCTCGGTGGGCTGTCTCATGATGCGCGTCTGCCAGAAGAACACCTGTCCGGTGGGCGTCGCCACCCAGGATCCGAAGCTGCGCAAGAACTTCACCGGCAAGCCCGAACATGTCGTGAATTTCATGACCTTCATCGCCCAGGAACTGCGCGAGCACATGGCCGAGCTCGGTTTCCGTTCGATCAATGAAATGGTCGGCCACGTCGAGTGCCTCGACACGAACGAGGCGACCGACCACTGGAAAGCCAAGGGCGTCGACCTCACCACCGTCTTCCACAAACCCGACGTCGGCGACGAGGTCGGAACCTATTGCCAGAAGGCTCAGGACCACGGCCTCGACCGCGCTCTCGACAACACCCATCTCCTTGCGATCTGCGAGCCCGCGATCCAGCGGGGTGAAAAAGTCTACGCCGAGTTGCCCATCATCAACATCAACCGCGTCGTCGGCACCATCACCGGCAGCGAGGTGACCCGCCACCACGGCGGCGCCGGCCTGCCCGAGGACACCATCCACCTGAAGTTCAAGGGCAGCGCGGGCCAGTCCCTCGGCGCCTTCTGTCCGAACGGCATGACCTTCGAACTCGAGGGCGACGCCAACGACTACGTCGGCAAGGGCCTTTCCGGCGGCAAGATCATCATCTACCCGCCCAAGGGATCGAAGTTCAAGGCCGAGGAGCAGATCATCGCCGGGAACGTCGCCTTCTACGGAGCCACCACCGGCACCGCCTACATCAACGGCATCGCCGGCGAGCGTTTCTGCGTCCGCAACTCGGGCGTGAAGACCGTTGTCGAGGGCGTGGGCGACCACGGCTGCGAATACATGACCGGCGGCCAGGTCATCGTCCTCGGCGAGACCGGGCGGAACTTCGCCGCGGGCATGTCCGGCGGCATCGCCTACGTCTACGACATCGACGGCAACTTCGAGAAGCGCCTCAACCGCGAGATGGTGAACCTCTACCGCCTCATCGAGTGCACCGACGCCGACATCGCCAACGTGAAGGCCGAGATCGGCAAGCACGTCGAATACACCGGCTCCGCCCGCGGACAGTTCATCCTGGACAACTGGCAGGCCGAGTCCGCGAAGTTCTTCAAGGTCTTCCCGCGCGACTACGAGCGCATGCTCGAGTGCTTCCGCAAGGTGGAGGAGCAGGGACTCTCCGGAGACGAGGCCGCCATGGCCGCCTTCGAGGAGAACATGAAAGACCTCTCCCGCGTCGGGGGAAACTGACGTGAAGTGTGGGAGTGTGGCAGTTTTCAGTTTTCAGTTACAGACTGGTGAACCACTGACAACCGACCTCCTCTTCCCGACCTGAAAACTGTAAACTGTAAACTCGCAAACTTAGTATGGGAAAACCCACCGGCTTCATGGAGATCGCTCGCAAGACCGACTCCGAACTCGATCCGATCGAACGCCTCAAGAACTGGAAGGAATTCAAGATCCACGGCGACGACAAGGAGCGCCGCGCCCAGGGAGCGCGTTGCATGGACTGCGGCACGCCCTTCTGCCACACCGGACACATCGTCTCCGGCATGGCGAGCGGCTGTCCCATCAACAACCTCATCCCCGAGTGGAATGATCTCGTCTTCCGCGGCCGCTGGCGCGAGGCCCTCGACCGTCTCCACAAGACGAACAACTTCCCCGAATTCACCGGCCGCGTTTGTCCCGCTCCGTGCGAGGGCTCGTGCGTGCTCGGCGTGATCGAGCCGCCCGTGACGATCAAGAACAACGAGTGCGCCATCATCGACAAGGGCTGGGAGGAAGGCTGGGTCACCCCGCGCATTCCCGAGAAGCGCACCGGCAAGAAGGTCGCCGTCGTCGGTTCCGGCCCCGCCGGTCTCGCCTGCGCCGACCAGCTCAACCAGGCCGGCCATGAAGTGACCGTCTTCGAACGCGCCGACCGCATCGGCGGGCTCCTCATGTACGGCATCCCGAACATGAAGCTCGACAAGGAGGAGGTCGTGCAACGCCGCGTCGATCTCATGGCCGCCGAGGGCATCACCTTCAAGACGAAGGTGAACATCGGCAAGGACGCCGAGTGGACCGCCGAAAAACTCCGCAAGGATTTTGACGCCATCGTCCTCTGCTGTGGCGCCACCCACGGCCGCGATCTCACGATCGAGGGCCGCGACGCCCAGGGCATCCATCTCGCGATGGAATTCCTAACCGCGAACACCCAGTACCAGCTCGATCACCAGTTCGACGGCACGATCCCGGCGCTGAACGCGAAGGGCAAGGACGTCGTCGTCATCGGCGGCGGCGACACCGGCACCGACTGCGTCGGTACGAGCCTGCGCCACGGCTGCAAGAGCGTCATCCAGCTTGAGATCATGCCGATGCCGCCGATGGAGCGCGCCGCGAACAATCCCTGGCCCGAATGGCCCAAGGTCTACAAGATGGACTACGGCCAGGAGGAAGCCGCCGCCGTCCAGGGCGCGGACCCGCGCCAGTATCTGGCGAACACGAAGCGTTTCCTCAAGGACGAGGCCGGCAACCTCACCGGGCTCGAGATCTGCAACATCGAGTGGGTCAACGACAACGGCCGTTTCTCGCCGAAGGAAGTCGAGGGCACCGCCCGCGTCATCCCCGCTCAGCTCGTCCTCCTCGCGATGGGCTTCATGGGTCCCGAGCAGGAGATCGTGAAGCAGTTCGAACTCGAGACCGACGCCCGTTCCAACGTCAAGGCCGACCACGGATCGTTCACGACCAATCTCCCCGGCGTCTTCGCCGCGGGCGACATGCGCCGTGGCCAGTCCCTCGTCGTCTGGGCGATCAACGAAGGACGCGGTGCCGCGCGCGAGTGCGACAAGTACCTGATGGGCGTGACGAACTTACCGTGAGGCAGCGCGGGTGCTCGGGCGTGACCAATGGCCGGGAACAAATGCCTTGCTCTCGGGAGCGTTATAACTCATGTTATTCCCATGGCCTACGAAACGAGAGTCCGCAAAATTGGAAACTCCTATGGGATCGTGATTCCGAAAGAAGCCCTCGCCGCGATGCGCGTTGAGGAGGGGACGACGGTTTACCTGACCGAAACAACGGGGGATGCTTTCCGTCTCACCGCGGAAAAGCCCGGCTTCGGTGAGAAGATGGCGGTGGCCGATAGTCTCATGAAGCGCTACCGCAACGCGCTTCGCGAGTTGGCCAAATGAAGGCCGAGCCCGTCTGGATCGACGAGCGGGAGATCCTGGCCTTTCATGAAGAGCTGCTCGCCCGCTTCGGCGGGGCCGCAGGGATCCGCGACGCGGGCTTGTTGGAGTCGGCCTTGAACCGACCCCTCCAACTGTTTCACTATGGTGATCCCACCCTACCGGAAATGGCGGCCGCCTATGGAGCGGGGATCGTGAAAAACCATCCCTTCCTCGACGGAAACAAACGGACGGGCTTTCTCGCCGCGGCCCTGTTTCTCGAGACGAACGGATACCGTTTCGAGGCCACGGAGGAAGAAGTCGTCGAGCGAACCCTGGCCCTCGCCGCCGGCGCGATCGACGAAGCGGAGTATTCGGTGTGGCTGGAGCGATCGAGCGTGCCTATTCAAGGGGAAGAGGCCCAGCCCCTGGATTGAACATCCGGCATCCCGACCGATCTTGTCGCCTGCCTCCCCGTGAGCACCACCACCTCCAACTCCCTCCACGATCTCGACCTCGCCACCTTGCGGGAGGTCCTCGCCGCGGACGGGATCAAATCCCATCATGCGGCGGCCTTGTGGCGGGTGCTGCACCGTGACGGGGTGGCGACGTGCGATGGACTTCTCGCGGCCGGCTTCCTTCCTCCCCTGCATCGTTGGATCGAAGAGAACGTTGGCGAGGGACGACGCTTCACCTTCGACCTGCCCGAACTCGTCGAAGAAATCCCCAGCAGCGACGGGCTCACCCGGAAGTTCCTCCTCCGCCTCGACGACGGCCAGACGATCGAGACGGTCCTGATGGGCTACGAGGGACGCCACACCGTCTGCCTCAGCACGCAGGCGGGATGCGCGATGGGCTGTGTCTTTTGTGCGACGGGCCAGATGGGATTCGTGCGGCATTTGCGTCCCGGCGAGATCGTCGCGCAGGTGCATCATGCGCGTCGCGTCCTGCGCGCGCTCGATCCGACGAAACGGGTCCGCAATCTCGTGCTCATGGGCATGGGCGAGCCGCTCCACAATTACGACTCGGTGATGCAGGCGCTCGGGATCATCTCGGACACGCGCGGGATCGCGATCGGTCCGGCCCGCATCGCGATCAGCACGGTCGGCGTGGTGCCGGCGATCCGGCGGCTCGCCGAGGAGGGGCGTCCCTATCGACTCGCGGTGAGCCTGCACGGCTCGAGCGAGGAGGAGCGCGCCGCCCTCGTGCCGGCGGCGAAACGATGGTCGCTCGCGGAGCTGATCGCTGCTTGCCGCGACTATGGCCGTGACACGAGCAAGCGCATCTTTTTCGAATGGACCCTGATCGAGGGGAAGAACGATTCTCCCGAAACAGCGGAGCGCCTCGCCGCACTCCTTCAAGGGATGGATGCGCACGTGAACCTGATCCCACTGAATCCGACGCAGGGTTTCGCCGGCATCGAGAGCAACACGGCGGCGGCACGGCGCTTTCAAGAGATCCTGCGCGAGGCGGGGTATCCCTGCACTTTCCGCCAGCGCCGCGGCATCGATGTCGATGCGGGCTGCGGCATGTTGAAGGCGGCAAAGGAAAGGCTCCGGCCCGCACGAAGCTGACCGGAGCCCGGAGGAGGAAGGTTTCAGCGGTAATCCACGACGAGTGAAATGCGGTTCCGCAACACGGCGAGATCGCCATCATCGGCGGCCTCGGTCGGAGTGGGCTCGGTCACGATCTCCGGATTGCGAACCACAAAATTCGACGCGGCGAGACCGCCTCGGGTTTTCAGCCATTCCACCATGCTGAGAGCGCGCTGCCAGGCGAGCTCCTCGCCATGGAGGGTGGGGGCGTAATGATAGGTGACCGCGAGCTCTTCGTTGGGAGTGAGCCTGATGAATTCCGCCAGCAGCTCCAGAGAGTCGGCGGCGGCGGAAGAGATCACCGCGGTGTTTTCATCGAAGAACTCTTCCGTGAAGAAGGAGGCGGCCGCCCCCGTTCCGGAATCATTCAATCCGAGCGCCCGCACTAATTCGGTGCGTCGTTTCGCTACGTCCACTTCGACGACAGGAACAGCCGGAGCAGCATCAACCACCGCGGCAGAAGGTCGTGGTGCGGCAGTGATGGGGGTTTCCGCGGGAACGACTACCGTCACCGGAGAATCAGGGAGTGGCTGAACCTCGATGGAGCGAACCCGCGAACGGTCCTGGAATCGCGCCGAGGGCGGAGCGGGCTGCGGAGGCGCAGGTACGATGGCGGTCACGGGAGCGTTGACCTGGCCGGAGGAGGCGGATTCGGGGCGACCATCCTGATCGGAAATTTGAATGGTGCCGGGTCCGCCTTCGATGACGACTTGGGCAGATGTCATCGGTATGGCCAAAAAGGTACCGGACAACAAGAGGAGAGGCAAAGAACGATGCGTGGTTTTCATGGATTTACCTATTCGCAGATGACATGCCAGCGTGGATGAAGGCGTATCCGACTTACTGGCAATGAGGATGTTGTGAAAGGATTCGGCAGCCGCGACCGATGAAATGGCCAGTCTCACATGCCGCAAATTGCATGGAAAATCGGAGCCCTGAATGCAGCCTGCGTAGGTAGTTCGCCGTGAAGCGAAAAGCCTCCCGCCCGGCCAAAAAAGCAGAGCGGGAGGCTGGAGAGGATGGAAAAGCCGATCACTCGGTGAGGCGGAAGACCATGACGCGACGATCCAAGGCGCGCTGCTCTTCGTTGGCACTTTCAGGGACCCGCGCCTCGGTTTCACCATAGCCGACGGGGACGAGGCGATCAGGGCCGACGCCCATGCCGACGAGATCCCGCGCGATGCGCTCGGCGCGGCGTTGGGAGAGTTCGAGGTTCGCGGCGTAGTCGCCCTCAGCCGAGGCATGGCCCTCGACGATGAAACGTTCACCCGAAACCTCCTGCGAGTTCATGGCATCCGCCAGGTCAGCGACCAAGTCATAGGAATAAGCATCCGCGAAGTCGGTCGTGCCTTGAACGAAGAGGATGTCATCGAGGATCACGGCCGAGTCGGGATCCACTTCGTAGGACACCGCGTAGGCGTCGTTCGCCCGATAATTGTCGGGAATGTTCGCGGTGTAAACCGGAGGCGCGTCGGTGAGCCGATAGGGACTTTCCGAAACGGTGGTTACCTGAAGCCGATTCAACTGGCGCGAGGCGAGCAGCACGGCCGGAATGTGGTCGTAGGAGTCGTAGTAGACGACGCGGCGATTGCCGTTGAAGTAGTGGGGCTGATAACGATGGCCGTGGGGGTAACCGTCGCCGCGGTCGTAGTAGCGCCACGAAAGCGGCGCGTCATCCCACGAGGCATTCCCGCGGAACCGGCGCTGGAGGTAGGTGACGGAATGCTCCCGGTCTCGGGGGTCGCGGCCGACCTGCTCGGGCGGCAGGCGGTAATAACGTCCATCACGATGGCGGTCGCGATCTCCCACCAGCGATCCGGCGACCGCTCCGGCAGCAGCGCCGCCCAGCACCGAGTAAAGGATCGTTTTTGCATCATCATCGTCATCGATCTCGCGGGCACGTTCGCGTTCCTGACGAAAATCCCGACCCCTGGCGCGGTCGCTCAGTACTCGCCGGGTGTCGTCTCCTGCTCTTGACCGAGCTTGCGTCCGGGATTCCTGGACGCGTTGCCGAGCGGCACGGACACCTCCATCCGCGTCCTTGTTGGTCTCGCGTTCAGCGACCCCGCCCGCCCGCTGTGAGGGCGAGGGAGCTGCATTCGGCATGCGACCCGTCGGTTCACCCGTGGTAGCTTGATTCGAAGGCGAAGCAGGAGTTACAGGGGTGGCGGACTTTCCATCTCGCGCAGGCATGCCCGGTGTTGCCGGCGTCGCCGCGTCGGGGTTGTCGCGCTTTGCCTGATTCGAAGGCGAGGCAGGAGTCGCCGGAGAGGCGGGCTTACCATCACGAGCAGGCATTGCCGGAGTTGCCGGACTCGCATCGTTGGCATTGAGGTCGCGCGGCGTCGGTGCCACGGTACGAGGGCCTTTGTCATCGCGGCCGCGGGATCCGGCACCCTCAGCCGGGCGGCTTTCAGGACTGGCGGGTTCCGGACGATTCGCGTCCGACCTTGGCATTTCCCGGCTGCGCTCGGCAGGTTCGTTCGTCTTGTTGGGCTCGGCACCCGGATTCGACGGACTACCGCCCGCACGAGGGGAACCGCCATCGCGTGGCTCGGGGTCGGTGCGGCCTCGCTCGCGCGCCTGTTGGGGCGCCTGTCCGCGGGGAGCTTGAACCCCCGGTCGAGGAGGCGCGGGATTCTCGGCACGGGGCGCGGCTCCGGGTTGGTTCTCACGCTGCACGGTGCGGTCTCGCTTTTTCCGTTCTTTGTCGGGTTCCTGATTCTGGGTGAGGGCGATGCCTGGGGCCAGAGCGATCGCGAGCAAGATGAGGAGGGGTGTTTTCATGGCGGCAACCTTTCCGCGCAAAAACTCCGCCAAGGCCGGCAACGCTTACACAAATCATTCACCACGAGCGAGATGCGAAACCATCGCGTATTTTGCCCAGGTGCGACGGCTCAGGAGGCGGCATTCGTTTTGCGCCTCCTTCGGTGCAAATCGCAGGAGTCGAGGCGTCACCGTGGACCGACGCTGGCCAGCACAAAATCGATCAACTCGCGACACTCGAAAAAGGAGGGGCCGACTTTGTGCCCTTCTCCCGGAATCACCTTCACCGTCACCTTTCCGCCGGCCGAACGGTAACGCTCCTGGAAAAGGCCCGTGTTTTCCTGCAAAGGCACCACCTCGTCGGAATCCCCGTGCACGATGAAGAAAGGAACGTGATGCTTCGCGAGCCCGTCAAGATGTTCGACCGGATTGAGCTCGGGCAGTTTCATTTCCAATTCCGCCCGGGTCATGGCGTAGTCGGCGAGCGTTGCGGCTTCCGAACGTTGCAGAGGCCAGCTCGTGAGGTTGAGAACCGGATAGATCCCGACAAAGGCGCGCACGTTCTCCGGATGCCGCACCGCCCAGGCGAGCATCATCAATCCTCCGCGGCTCTGACCCAACAGGATCGGTTGCGGTGACCAGCCCCGCTTCACCATTTCATCATAGAACCGGGTGAAGCGTTCACTGCTGCCCGGTGCTCCACGAACCTCGCCGAGATCGTAGCCGGCAATGCTGATGCCGGCCTTCATGCACGCATCGAAGTAAAGCTTGCGTCCGGCGAGCGAGACACCTTTCAAAGTCGGCGCATACCACAGCCAGGGCTGCCCGGGCGCGGGCTGTGGCGCGGCGTAGAGAAAGGCCTGATGTCCCTCGACCTCGAAGACCTCGACTTGCTTCGGCAGCGGACCCGCGGCGCGCCCCACAGAGGCGGCGAGGATGAGCACAAGCGCGAGGATCACCCGGCTCATGCCAGCACATCCTTCGCTGGGAATGACCGCAAGAGCTTCTCACGGGGCCTCAGCACCTCGGCGAGCGTGTAGCGATCAAAGGTCGCGAGAAAAGCATCACGGGCCTCGCTGATGATCGTCTTGAGAAAACAGGCTCGCACGATCGGGCAGCGGCCGCCATCCGCCCCGAGGCATTCCACCAGCGCGAAGGACTCAGTCGCACGGACCACGTCGCCCAGATTGATCGCTCCCGGATCGCGGGCCAGTTGAAAGCCTCCGCTGCGCCCGCGTTTCGTTTCGAGGAATCCCAGCTTTCCAAGCTTGTGAGTCACCTTGACGAGGTGGTTTTCGGAGATCCCGTAGGCAGCCGCCACCTCGGGCACCGTGATGGTGCGAGCCGGGTTCAGTCCCGCATAGATGAGAGTGCGGAGGGAGAAATCGGTGAAAAGACTGAGTTCCATGGGTCTGGCCGCGAAACGGTGCATCACGCTACCACCCTATTTCCAACGGTCTATTACAGAAGAATGTCCGTCCGGACGCATTTGTTCCTGCCTAATCGGGTTTTGATTCCGCCAAGGGTATCGAAATCGCCAAGCCACCGACCCGATCTTCAAGGCTTCTCCGGTCCCGCACGTGGCATTTCAGACATTGGTTCTGCATCTTGATTGCACCGACGAATCGATAGACACCTTTCTCAAGCGCCTCGTGTTCAGGAGCTCCGGCGATCAGGGCGGCGACCGCGTCTTCCTCGAAGCGGTCCTGGGGGAAGTGGTCCTTGCCCTTCGTGGCGTTGCCGCCGAGCCACCGGATCGCGACGGAATGGGTCCGGGCCAATTCCGCGAAGACGTCGTCGAGCGATTGCGAGGGCAGGCTGCGCTCCACTTCGTCCTCTTCGAAAAAATCGCGGTGCATCACCTGGAGGGCGCCGTGGATGATCTCGTGCATCCAGCGGGCGCGGGCGCGGGCCTCTTCCATGGTCCTGGGCAGATCGGTCGGCGGGATCTCTTCGCCGGCAGCCCTCTCCAACCAGGCGGCGCAGAACGGCAAAGCAAGGAACCAAAACCCGGCGAGGAAGCGGAGGCAAAAACGGCGTGACTTGACATCCATTGCTTAAGCTGTATTTCTTCTACAGCTTTATCAAGAGTTGTTTTTCCGCATGTCCGGCCGCGCGGAAGGACCCACCTCACCCTCGCCCGGAACCGTCGCCCCAAACCCTTTCAATGAAACCCTCCCTGCTGCATCGTGCCCTCCTCCCCGCTCTCGCCCTCCTCGCGCTTTCGCTTCCGCCCGTTTCCGCGGACGAGAAACCTGCGGAGGCCACGCTGAAGTGTTTCTACAGCGGTGTGCCTGCCAAGCCCGAGTTCAACCTCGACTACGAAGGCACCACCTACGGTTTCTGCTCCGCGGAGAACCGCGCCAAGTTCGAGCAGGAGCGCGCCGCGAGCCTCTACCAACGAATCGGTGGAAAGGCCGCCCTCGAGGCCGCGGTCGACCTCTTCTACGTCAAGGTGCTCGCCGATGAGCGGGTCAACCACTTCTTCGAGGACATCAACATGAGGGCACAGGTCCGCAAGCAAAAGGAATTCCTCGCGCACGTCCTCGGCGCGCCCACCGCCTGGACCGGAAAGAACATGCGCAAGGCCCACGAGAATCTCGATCTGCGCGAGGAAGACTTCCAAGCCATCGCGGAAAACCTCCAGGCCACCCTGACGGAACTGAAGCTCGACGAGAAGATCATCGGCGAGGTCATGACGATCGTGGCGAGCACGAAGAAGGACGTGCTCAATCAGTGAGACGGCCCAACTTTTTCTGCATCTCCAGATAGAGTCGCTCGATCGCCTCCTCGGGCGACTCCATCATCAGACTCTCGCGAATCTTGCTGGCGTAAAGCCCGAAAGCGAAGGGCGAGACCGCCGGCACCTCGATGAGCTCCCACTCCATCGCCTGGCACGACTCGAGAAAAGCGACGGCGCGGTCGAGATCGAGAAAGGTGTGTTTCGCCTCGTGGATGGCCTGCTCGAGCAAAGGGTGATCCGGCTCATGGCGCGAGAGCACCTGGAAGAGGATCTCGCTGCTCCAGCGCAGCTGGCGCACCTTGCGCTCCCCGCCGATCTGGTTGCGCGGGATCATCAGGCCGGTCTGGGCGATGCCGGAGAACTGCCACTTCACCAGTTGGGAATCGGTGAGGGACTCGTGCAGGGTCACGCCGGCGTTCTCCGGCGAAAAAAGCTCGCGCCATTCCGCGATCCCGAGGTCCTGGAAATCCCGCACGGTGAGCAGAAAGCCATAGTCGTCCACCGTAGCGAGCGCGTTGCCGCCAACCGCTTCCTTCAGCCGGCGGGTCAGGATGCGCGAGAGGGCGTCGTTGGCGCTGCGTCCGATCAGACTGTGGAAGAAAAAAAGGA
This sequence comes from Verrucomicrobiales bacterium, assembly GCA_041917795.1. Taxonomy (GTDB): domain Bacteria; phylum Verrucomicrobiota; class Verrucomicrobiia; order Verrucomicrobiales; family DEV007; genus Arctic95D-9. The sequence goes on along the minus strand of JAYRWX010000023.1, from coordinate 99,018 downwards.
CGCGGTCTCCGGGTTCATCCCCGCCCCGGGGTTCGTTATCATCGGGCACATACCGCTCGATCAGGAAGCGTCGCTCCGTCGGCACCTTCGAGATGAGCCGCTGGTTGGTGAAATGCCCGATGATGGCCTCGGCATTCGTGCTTGAGATCGACCATTCTTCGACCAGCCGATCCGCCAGGGCCTCGGGATCTTCCAGATCGGCGCACAAGCGATCATCGATCGTGGTGCGCAGCGCCGCGACGGCGCGGGCGAGTCCGGAGGCGAGCGGCATCTTGTTGGCGTTCCAGCTCGGCACGGTGGGCATGCGACCGTGGGCGTCCTCGACCACTACCGCGGCGGGCGAGCTCTCGACCAGCTTCACGGTGCGGCCCGCCAGCACGAAGATGTCGCCGGTCTTCAGGCCCTTCACGAAGGCCTCCTCGACCGAGCCAAGGCGCCGGCGCTTCAACATCACCGGCACCATGCCATCGGCATGGATCGTGCCGATGTTGATCAGATAGTCGCGCTCGACCTGTTTCGAGACGGTGTGGTAGCGGCCGTCGCGCTCCTCGATCTTTCCAAAGGTCTCGCGGTATTGGTTGCGCAGGGAACGTCCGCCACCCTCGAGGTATTCCACGAGCCGCTCGAGCTGGGCGCGTTCCAGATGGCGGAAAGGGTAAGCGGATCGGAAAATCCCGAGCGCCTCATCAATCGTGGTGCCGCCATCCATGGCCAGGCCGACGAAATGCTGCACCAGCACATCGGGTGCAAACTCGAGGATCGCGACCGGGTCGAGGGTGCGCTCGTGCGCCATCCGCGCGCAGACGACGCATTCGATCAGATCGTTGATGTTCGTCGCGGCAAGCACGCCGTGGCTGGTCTGGTGAATCGAGTGCCCGGAACGTCCGACGCGCTGGAGCGCGCGCGAGATGCCCTTCGGGGTGCTGACCATCACGACCGTGTCGATGTGCCCGATGTCGATGCCGAGTTCCAGGCTGGTCGAGCAGACCACCGCGCGCAGCGCCCCGGCCTTCAGAGCGTCCTCGGTCTCCTGCCGCAGGTCGCGGTCGAGCGAGGAGTGGTGGCATCCGATCGCCTCGGCCAACTCGGGCAGGGCGAGCTTGAGCCGGTGTGAAATGCGCTCGGCGCCTGATCTCGTGTTGGTGAAGATCAGGGTGGTGTGGTTGCGCGCGACGATCGCGGCGATGTCCGTGATCAGTCGCGAAGCGGTGTATCCGGCGGGTGGGTAGGGATCCTTGCGCAAAGGAGTCAGCACCTCAATCAGCGAACGCCGGCCGGCGGCAGCCTCGTGGATTCGCGGCGAAGGTCCCGAACCCTTCAGAAACTCGGCGACCAGCGGGAGCGGCGCGACCGTGGCGGAGAGGCCGATCCGGCAGAGCGATTCCTGCGCCTGCTCTTCCGGTGGACGCAGACTCCGGAGGCGCTCAAGCCGCTCCAACGAAACCGAGAGATGCACTCCGCGCTTGTTTTCGGCGAAAGCGTGGAGCTCGTCGACGATCACATAATCGCAACGGCTCAGAGCCTCGCGCGATCCACTCTGCGGCAGCAGGATGGCGAGGCTCTCCGGCGTGGTCACGAGAATGTGGGGCGGCTTGCGCCGTTGTTTCTGACGTTCGCTGGCACTGGTGTCGCCGGTGCGCAGGCCGACGGTGATGATTTCCTCCAAACCCAGTCCCGCGAGCGGCTCCTGCAGGTTTTTCCGGATGTCGTAGGCGAGCGCACGCAAGGGCGAGACATAGAGGCAGCGGATCCCTTCGCGACACAGGGTGCCCGCATCATGCTCGCGCGCGAGGCGGTCGATGATGCCGAGGAATCCAGCCAGCGTTTTGCCCGAACCGGTCGGCGAGGAGAGCAGCACCGATCGCCCCGCCGCGATGTCGGGCAAACAGAGTCGCTGTCCCTCGGTGGGTGGTCCGAGCGTTTCCCGGAACCAGCGAGACGTCTCCGGACGAAGCGCGTCGAAGAATGGCTGATCAGGATTCACGGAATTCAATACGAGGAGGTAAGCCTACGGAACCATCGGAAAAAACGGAAGGCGGGAGGAGATGAAAATCCATTTTCGAGCCTTCCGTTCTTTCCGTAGGCAAGACTCAACAGGGTCAAATCGACGATACGACCCTCTTTGGTCCGGACAAAAAAAGACCCGCGACCGAACGGAGTCGGAGGCGGGTCCGTAAAGAGAGGCTGACGCCCCGGCTCACTTCAACTCGGCGGCGTGGAAGATCGCCCAGTCGTCGAGGTTGTTGAGGTTGACGGCGTCCTTGATGGTGCCGTCGTCATCGCGACCGGCGGCCTCGAGGATTTCCTTGCGGGTACCGTCGGCGTGGATGTAACCAGCAATGGCGGCGTTCAGCTTGTCCACGGCATCCTGGTCGAGGGAGCCACCCTTTTGCTGGAGCACCCAGTTTTCGGTCTCGATGTAGGAGGGCTTGGCGTCGGCGATGAAGGCTTCGAAGTCGGCCTTGTTGATGCCGAGACCGTCGAGGACCATCTGGTCGTAGCCAGCGCCGATCGCCGGGTAGTCGGGGTGCAGCTTGCCGGCGGCGCCAAGCGAGGCCTTGAGCCAGAGACGGGGAAGGTGGAGGACGCCAAGCGGACCGGCGGTGCCGGAGCTGATGAGAGGGACGATTTTGCTCATGTGGATTCTTTCAATGGGATGTGGTTCCGGCAGGACATCCCGCCGGAGAGAGCAAGCAGACTAGAAGGGCGGCGCGACGGGCGCAATCAAATTCCAGCGCGGATTTCGTGACGGAAACGTGCGATGTAAGGGGGCGGCGGCGGCGTTTCCCGCGTTCCGGGGGATTGCGCGGGGAGCCGGTTTCTGGTTTAGAATGGCAGTCCCCCATGATCCGATCCCTCATCCCGCTCGTCCTCCTCGCTCTGGTTCCGATGCGCCCCGTCGCCGCCGAGGACCTCTTCGCCCGCGACAACCTGGTGGCCTGGTGCATCGTGCCTTTCGACGCGAAAAAGCGCGGACCCGAGGAACGCGCCGAGATGGTCGCGAAGCTGGGGATCAGGAACGTCGCCTACGACTGGCGGCAGGAGCACGTGGCGGAGTTCGAGCGGGAGATCCTTGCCTATCAAAAATACCAGATCGGGTTTTTCGCCTTCTGGTCGACGCACGACCAGGCCTTCGAGTTGTTCAAGAAGCATGGCATCAGCCCGCAGTTCTGGGTGATGATGAAAGGCGAGGGCGACACCCAGGAGGCGAAGGTGAAGTCCGCGGCGCAGGGACTTCTCCCCATTCTCGAAAAAGCCAAGGCCATCGGCAGCCAGGTCGGCCTCTACAACCACGGCGGTTGGGGCGGCGAACCGGAGAACATGGTCGAGGTCTGCGAGCTGCTGAAGCGCGAGCACGGTGTCACCAACATCGGGATCGTCTACAACCTCCACCACGGCCATTCACATCTCGACCGCCTCCCCGCGGCGCTGGAAATGATGAAGCCGCACCTGCTCTGCCTCAACTTGAACGGGATGGATCGCGATGGCGAGGCAAAGGGCCGCAAGATCCTTCCCATCGGCGCGGGCACGGAGGATGTGAAGGTGCTGCGCCAGATCCGCGCGAGCGGCTACTCGGGACCGATCGGGATCCTCAACCACACGAACGAGGACGCCGAGGGGCGGCTCCAGGACAACCTCGATGGCCTCGACTGGGTCGTGGCCCAGCTCGATGATGCACCCGCTCCGCCGAAGCCGAAGTATCGGACCTGGCAGGACACCCCCGCTCCGAAGGTGTCGGCGAAGCCGATGGGACCTTCGCAGGTGCCCTCGCTGCGCGAGGAATTCGGGTCGGCGCTCGCCGGAGGCCTGGTGGTGCCGGGCAACGCGGATTTTCAGCGGCTCCCCTTCAGCATCGAATGCCGCGCCAAACTGGACGGCAAGTCGGGCTACAACATCCTCGTGGCCTGCGGCCCGAAGTCCTCACCGGCGCATTGGGAACTCTACACGCACACGAAGCGCGGCTCGCTCGCTCTTTACCTGCCGGGCCGCGGCGGGGACTACGACTCGGGTATCGACATCTGTGATGGCCAGTGGCACAACCTCGTGGCGAGTGTCGACGAGGAGTTCGTGACGCTCTGGATCGACGGCAAGAAAGTCTTTGAGAAGCCGACCGCCAAAGCGGCCGGGATGGAGGAGGAGGAAAAGGTCGAACTCGCCTTCGGTCGGCTGGTCGAGGGCACGATCGGTTGCGATGGGATCGTCGATGATGTCCGCCTCTCCCGCGGCACCATGAAACCCCGCCCGGGCGACCAGCCCCGTCTGCGGATGGACAACACGCTCGGCCTCTGGGATTTCAACGATCTCGGGAAGCTTGCCTCCGCCGCGACCGTGCCGGCTCCCGCACCTTTCGCCCCCGAGCGCGCTCCGCTGCGGCCCGAGGATCACGAACATTGGCAGCAGACCGTGAACCGCGAGCGGATCTTCGATTACTACGCGAAGCAGGCGATCGCGTTCCGTGGTCGCAAGCCCCTACCCGGCCTGATTCCTCCCTTTCCAGGCCTCGACGGCGGGCAACAGGGTCACTGGGGCAACCAGAACGACGCGGTCACCTGGAAGGACGGCCGCTGGGCCGCGTCGGACCTTGGTGTGGTCTTCAGTGGTGCCTTCAAGGGCGCCGGACTCACCATTCCAAAAGGGGTGAGCGTGCGCGATGGAGAACTCGCCGCGGTCTTCGATCCTCAGACGCTGAGCTTCCGGGTGAGGTGGAAAGGCGGCTTCATCGGCCTGAACGATGCCCGCCACGGCTTCATGGCCGGCGCGCCGATGCAGGGGGAACTCGTCTCGAAGAGCGAGGAGAAGAACGTGGGCCAATACCTCGGCTTTTACCGGCACGGCGACGATGTCATCTTCGCGTGGCGTGACGGCGAAGAATTCCGCTACTCGAATCTGCGCGGCGACGACCCGGCGACGCTCGCGGTCAAAACGAAGGGCGGACCCGGCCGCTGGCCGGAATGGATCGAGACCAAGGGCGAACTCGGCTCGCAAAAACCCTTCGCCACCGACCGCATCGTCGTCCCCTTCGACAATCCCTACGGGACCCTCTTTTTCCTCACCGCCCACGACTTCTTCGAGGATGGCAGCGCCGCCGTCGCCACCATGACCGGCGAGGTCTGGCTGGTCCGTGGCATCGACGACACGCTCGCGAAGGTGCAGTGGAAACGCTACGCCACCGGTCTTTATCAACCCCTCGGCCTGAAAATCGTCGAGGGCAAAATCTGCGTGCTTGGCCGCGACCAGATCACCCGCCTCCACGACCTCAACGGCGACGACGAGGCCGACTATCACGAATGTCTCACCAACGCGATGCAGACCTCGCCGGGCGGGCACGACTTCATCGTCGGACTCGAGCGCGACGCCCAGGGCCGCTGGCTCTTCGCCTCGGGGAATCAAGGTGTCTGCCGCATCACCGGGCGCGACCAACTCGAAGTGCTCGCGACCGGTTTCCGCAATCCCAACGGGCTCGGCCTTTCCACCGACGGGCGCTTCATCACCACCAGCGTGCAGGAGGGCGACTGGACTCCCGCCACCTCGATCTGCCAAATCGAACTCGGCAAAAACGAGGGCGCCCACTTCGGTGCCGGCGGTCCCAAAAACGGCCACCCACCCGAGCCCGTGTTGCTTTACATGCCCCGGGGCGAGGACAACTCCGCCAGCAGCCAGGCCTTCGTCAGTGGTCCGGCCTGGCAATCTCTGATGGGTGGGGGGAATTTCGTCCACCTGTCTTCAGGCAGCGGAAGTGCCTGGCTGGTGATGCGCGAGCAGGTCAAAGGACGCTGGCAGGCCGCGGCGACGCGACTGACCGGCAATTTCGATTCGGGTGCCCAATGCGCCCGGTTCCATCCTAAGGACGGGCAGCTCTACGTCACCGGCCTCGCCGGCTGGGGCACCTACACCCCGGCGGACGGTGGCTTCCAGCGGGTGCGCTTCACCGGCGGTGAACCCGTGCCGGTGGCCTGCGAGGTGAAGGAGAACGGGGTGATGTTGAGTTTTGACCAGCCTTTGGATGAAGCGGCCGCGGATTTGGAGAAAACCTTCGCCCAGTGCTGGACCTATCACTACAGCGCGGCCTACGGCTCTCCCGAGTATTCTCTCCGCTATCCCGACACGCCGGGCCACGATCCGCTGGAGGTAACGAAGGTGCTGCGTCTCGAGGGCGGCAAAAAGCTCTTTCTCGAGATCCCGCAGATCATCCCAGCGGGGCAGGTGCATCTGCATCTCGCCTCCGGGCGCGACCTTTTCCTCACCGTGCATGAACTCGGCGAGCCCTATACCGATTATCCCGGATACACCCGCGTCGAGAAAGTCCGCCCGCAGGCAGCGGCGGTGGTGACCGTGCCGGTCGCTGCAAAACCGAATCCCTGGGCCGGCGGCACCCAAGGCCGCAGCATCGTCGTCGAGGCGGGACTTGGTCTGCAGTTCGTCCAAAAGGAGCTGAAAGTGATGGCCGGCGAGCGGATCAGCCTCACTTTCAAAAATCCCGACCTCGTTCCGCACAACTGGCTCCTCGGCAAACCGGGACAGCTCCAAAAGCTCGGCGAACTGTGCAATCTGATGATCGCGGCACCGGATGGCCTGGCGCGTCACTACGTCCCCGATTCCTCCGAAGTGCTCGTCTGGACCGACATGGTGAATCCGAAAGAAGCGTTCACGATTCACTTCGACGCGCCGAAAGAAGCGGGCGAATATCCCTACCTCTGCACCTTTCCCGGCCATTGGATGGTAATGAACGGAATGCTCCACGTCGAAAAACCATGACCCGCGAACAAGCCATCGAACGCATCGAAGGGGCCTGCAAGGTCATCGCCCTCGAGATGATGAAGGTGACCCCGGCGGCCCGCCACCTCGGCGACGAGGAGACCACCGCGGACGTGGTCAAGGCGGCCTACCAGCTCACCATCGAGCTGGAGGTGATCAAAAAGAAGCTGATCCGCCTCAAAGGACGGGACGATTCCGCTCTCCTGTGAGATCGGCCCCGTCCCGGCCCCGCGCCTTTTCCATGCCCCCGGGCGGTTCCCGCCAGGTGAAGAGGGCCTTGATCACATCGAGAGCGGTCTGGCTGACCTGATGGTTGCCGCGCTGGATCGCGATCGCATCGGCCTGCTTCTGTTCCGACCGAATCGCCGGACCCGCCGGATCGACCGGAGTCTCCGGGGTTGACCCGAGCTCGTGATAAAGGCGCGCGACGAAGTCGCACAAGGTCGAAACTTCATTGGCGAGCACCAGTGCCTCCGGCTCAAGCGCGGTCGATCGAGCCTTGTCCCGCAGTTCCAGCGCGAGGGTGCGGACGTGTTCGCTGAAATGGAATGCCGAAGATTCTTCCGTCGGCGGCGAAGGCAATGCGGGATCAGAGTTCATGCTCCCGGGAAGAGCGGATTCCGTTCCGCATGCCCGAAACAAGGAAGGACGCGGCCTGGTGCGCGACCTGCCGGATCGGGGCCTTTGCAGAGTGCTCGCCCCGACGTGAGGATTCTTGCGTATTGCCGGAGGGGACGTCAGCCGCGGATGCGAGCGAGCACCAGTTCGGTGACCTGCTTGGGGTTGGCCTTCCCCTTGCTGAGCTTCATGACCTGGCCGACGAGGAAGTTGGCGGCTTTGTCGTTCCCGTCCCGAACCTCACCCACGGGGCCGGGGTTCGCTGCGATGACCTCGTCGACAATGCCCTCGATTTCTCCCGAATCGGCGGGCTCGAATCCTTTGGCTTTGGCGATGGCGGCCGGGCTCTGGCCAAGCGCCTCGAAAAGTTCGGCAAAAATCTCTTTGGCCTGGTTGTTCGACACCTTGCCGCCTTCGACCAACTCGACGAGTTCGCGCAATGCTTCGGCGGAGACGGGGCATTCCCCGATCGCGAATTCACGCACCTTCTGCTCGGCGAGGAGGTTGTTGATGACCCAGTTCGCGATCTTCTTCGGGGCGGAAGAGCCAGCTGCGGCTTCTTCAAAATAGCCCGCCAGATCCCGGTCGGCGGCGAGGACGGAGGCATCGTAGTGGGTGACCTGGTAATCGCGCTCGAAGCGGGCGACTTTCTCGTGGGGCAGTTCGGGCAAATGCTCGCGCACTTTCGCGAGGGTCTCTCGGGTCCGCACCGGCAGGAGGTCGGGATCGGGAAAATAGCGATAGTCGTGCGCGTCCTCTTTCAGTCGCATCAATTCGGTCTGGCCGACCTCGTCGTTCCAGCGCCAAGTGGCCTGACGGATGGGGCGACCCGCTTCGACTTCGGCGATCTGGCGTCCGATCTCGTAATGGACGGCACGCCGCACCGCGGAGACCGAGTTGAGGTTCTTCAGTTCGATCTTGGTTCCGAGTTCACTCTGCCCGCTGGGGCGCACCGAGATGTTCACGTCGCAGCGCATCTGGCCTTTCTCCATGTCGGCGTCGGAGACGCCGCTGTAGACGAGGATCTGGCGGAGAGAGTTGAGGTAAGCCACGGCCTCCTCCGGCGAGTCGATGTCGGGTTCCGAGACGATCTCCATCAAAGGCGTGCCCGCCCGGTTGAAGTCGATCGTGGTGAACTGGCTGTGGTGGGTCGACTTGGCCACGTCCTCTTCGAGGTGGATGCGGGTCAGGCGGACTTTCTTCCCGGGATTGACGATGTTTTTCTGATGGTCCTTCGGATAAGCGAGCTCGTAGAGGGGCACTTCGCCGCCGATGCAGAGAGGCAGGTCGAACTGCGAGATCTGGTAGTTCTTCGGCATATCCGGGTAGAAGTAGTTCTTGCGGTCCCACTTGACGATCTCCGGCGTGGCGCATCCCAACAGTTGCCCGGCGAGGATGGTCCGCTCGATGGCACCGGCGTTGAGCTTGGGCAGGGCGCCGGGCAAACCCAGGCAGGTCGGACAGACGAGGGTGTTCGGCGCCTCGCCGAAGCGAACCGGGCACGGGCAAAACATCTTGCTGTCGGTGCGGAGCTGCACGTGGACCTCGAGTCCGATGCTGGTGATGTATGCGGCGGCCATTTAGAGCTGGGTTTCGAGATCCGCGGGGGCAGGAGCGGGCTCGATGGACTTGACGAAATCCTCGACGGAAGGGCGCAGGACCAACAGCTGCAGTTTCGTGCGCAAATCGGGACGCGCCGCGGCCTCCTGCACCGCGGGTGCGAGGATCAGGGCGAGACGGTCGAACTTCTCGTTCGCCTTGGAAACGACCGGATCGTTGGAGAGCATCAGCCATCCCGGCAGCTCGGCCAGCGGACCGGTATCGTGCTTGATCTTCAGATGATTGAAAAGGGCCACGCCATCTGAGGCGAGCACGAGGGCCGCGGCATTCCGCTCGGCTCGCGGGGAGAGCGGATCGATGCTGTCGAGGAGGCCGCCCATGAAGGGCAGCGCGTCAATGCCATCGCGCCACCGTGCGGTCATCGGATATGGGGGGATTTGTCCCCCCATTTCGCGGATCTCCGCACGGGCGAGCGAATCGATGTAGTTCAACTCCAGCACGGTACCGGCGAGGCGGACGCAGAGGAAAAACGCGAGGACGGTGAGCAGGCTCGGACCCAGGGAAAGAACGCCCCCACCCACCCCGTCGGAGAGCGGATGGAAGATGGCGTCGCGGCTGAAAAGCGCCTTGAGGATGAATGCAAAGATGAAGCGGAAGATCAGAAAGACGAGCAAGGCGGCACCGGCGGCGACCGCCAGGGTGAACTTCCAGCTCAAATCGAGATCGAGAAACTGCTTCGCCAATCCCGGCAGGAATTCGAAGCCCGCCAGCACGGTCGCGAGACCGGCGGCCAGCGACAAGCCTGATGCGAGCAACCCCACCACCCCGTGGTTCATCGCCACGAGGAAGGCGACCACGATGAAGAAAATGCCGAGAAAGACCGGTGCGTAATCCATCATCTTGTCGCATTGAAATCCGAGCCGCAGAGGGCCCGTTGCCGCAGGAAATGATCGACGAGGACCAGCGCCGTCATCGCCTCGACCATGGGCACGGCCCGGGGCAGGACGCAGGCGTCGTGGCGTCCACGCCCCTTCAGCTCGGTGTTTTCCAGCTGGTTTGAGACGGTATCCTGCTCCGTCATGATCGTCGCGGTCGGCTTGAAGGCGACGCGGAAGAAAAGGTCTTCTCCGTTGGAGATACCGCCCTGCACGCCACCCGACCGGTTCGTGACGGTGCGGACCTTTCCATCGACCATGCGGAAGGCGTCGTTGTGCTCACGGCCGGTCATTTCGGTACCGGCGAATCCGGAGCCGATCTCGAAACCCTTCGTGGCGGGCAGGCTGAGCATGCCTTTGGCCAGGTCCGCCTCGAGCCGGTCGAAGACAGGCATCCCCAGACCGGGCGGCACGCCGCGCACCCGGCAGGCGACGACTCCGCCGACCGAGTTGCCCTCACCGCGCACCTTTTTGATCAGCTCGATCATGGGCTCGACCGACCCGGGGTCGGCGGTGCGAACGATGTTCGATTCCACGAAATCACGGCTCAGCGAATCGGGATCGACCGTGGCCCGGAGCGAGCCGATGGATTCGACATAGGAAATGATTTCGAGCCCGGGCGCGAACTGGGCGGCGATCACCTTTTTGGCGATGGCGGCGGCGGCAACCCGTCCGATCGTCTCGCGGGCGCTGGACCGTCCCCCGCCCTGCCAATTACGGATCCCATACTTCGCTTGATAGGTGTAGTCGGCGTGGGAGGGACGGAACTTTTCGCTCATCTCCGAGTAGGCCTCGGGGCGGTGATCCTTGTTCCTCACCAGCACGGCGATGGGGGTGCCGAGGGTAAGCCCTTCGAAGGTGCCAGAGAGGATCTCGGCCTCGTCGGCTTCGTTCCGCGGCGTGGTCACTTCGCTTTGTCCCGGCCGGCGCCGGTCGAGGTCGACCTGGATGTCGGCGGTCGAGAGGGGAACGAGGGGCGGGCAGCCATCGACGACGACGCCGACACCGCCGCCGTGGGATTCTCCCCAGGTGGAGAGACGAAAGAGCTGTCCGAAGCTGGAACCCATGGAAACCCCGGAATGAACGGGAATCGCGGGGACAGTCAAACGACTTCGTCTCCGCCCGACCCGGCACTCAGCGATTGAAGCGGGCCACCTCGCGGTCGATCTCGCGCTTGTGGGCTTTTTCCTTTAAGTCTTGCCGCTTGTCGCGCTGATCCTTGCCTTTGCCGACGCCGATCTCGATCTTGACCCGCTTGTTCTTCCAATAGAGACGCAGGGGGACGATGGTCAGGCCCTGCTGCTCGGTGCTGGCGGCGAGGCGACGGATCTCGCGCTTGTGGAGGAGGAGGCGGCGGTGGCGCAGCGGCACATGGAATTCGTGGCTGGCCTGTTCGTAGGGGCGGATGTCGCAGTTGTAGAGCCAGAGTTCGCCCCGGTCGACCCGGGCGTAGGACTCGCTCAGGTTGACCCGACCCGCGCGGATCGATTTCACCTCGGTGCCGAGCAATTCGATTCCCGCCTCGTAGGTGTCCGAGATGTGGTAATCGCGCTTGGCTTTGCGGTTGGTGGCGATGTCGTTCATGGTGTCGGGAGGGACGGAAAGCTAGTCCAATGCATCGCGCTTCAAAAGCGGTAAGAAAAAGAAAGCCACCGGGTCACAAGTACTGAAGCCGCGACAAATCACTTCGGGTCCCACATTTCCCCCCATTCGTCGGATCCAAAAAAAATAACCCCGGTGCCGCTCACGCGGCACCGGGGCCCTCCTCCTTACAAGATCGAAAGGAACCGGCCCAGGGGCCCAGCTCCGATCTCACAGGGGAGCTTGTACGGAAAAACGCGTGGATGGGCAAGTAATAATTCCGAACTGAAATAATCGGATATCGGCCACGATCCGGGACGGCCCGGCCTACGTAGATACTTAATTCTTTGATATACAACGATCTAAGGCCTGGGCGGCCCGTACTTCATCCGCTCCGCGAGGCGCACGTCTTCTACGCGGGCGAGGTCTTCCAAAGGCACGTTCTCCAAGGGAAAGCCTCTCCAACCCCGGAAATCGAAATGCCACCACTCGGTCGGAATCGTCTGAAACCCATGCTTTCGCATGGTGTCCTGGAGGAGCTGGCGGTTTTTTGCCATCTTGTCAGGTAGAGGAGAAAACTGCGAATGGGCCCTCAGGCCGAAGTGATCGTACTCCGTGGGCATCTCCAGTTCTTCGCCGCTAGACAGTTCGAAAAGGGTTACATCGACGGCCGCTCCGCGGTTGTGTTTCGATCCGCGTTTCGGATCACCGACATAACCCGGCTTCGGAAAGACCTCCCACATTTTGTATTGGACCGAGCGGGGGCGATAGCCGTCCCAGATTTTGATCCCCAGTCCCAACGGTTTCAGACTGCGATGGGCCGCCACGAGCTGCTCGGCGACCTCGCGGCGCAGGAAACAGCGCGCGACGGGATAAAGCTGATGTCCGGTGAAATTTTCCTTCGTGGCATAGGGCAGCTCCACGAGCAGGCTCCGATCCAGCGAGAGGACCTCGACGAATTCCGCGGACCGAGGCGCGGCGCAAGCCACAGGAAGAACAAGACAGAAAGCGAGGGTCAGCAAACGCGTCATCGACCGGAGAGGTTAAGTCGGGACGACCCCCACGGAAAGCGGATACGGGAGCGCGTCCGCAGGTTCTTTCCGATTGACCGTGCCCCCGGGCCTCGTCCAAGATCGCAGCATGAAAGCTCCCTTCACACCGATCCTCGCGGCCGCCGCGATGCTGAGCCTGTCCCACCTCGAAGCCCGCGAGGTGCGAACCTTCACCAATGCCGACGGCAAGAAAATCGAAGCCGAGTTGCTCGACGTGCGCGACGGCAAGGCCCGCATCATGGCCAACCGCAAGGTCTTCGAGGTGCCGGTGACATCGCTGTCCGCCGAGGACCAGGAGTTTCTCAAGGAATGGTCCGCGAAAAAAGGCGGCGACGGAGATGAGAAGTCGGCCGAGTCAGCCTACGACGAGCTGATTTTCCAGGACGATTTCGAGAAGGATGGCTTTGGCGAACGCTGGAGCCATTACAAGAGCGAGAGCGAGGTGAAGGGCGGCGTGCTCATCGGCAAGACGATCGATATCAACGACCACGCGGGCGTCGACGCGATCCGTTTCGAGACCGGCAAGCGCGACCTCGAGATCTCGGTGAAGTTCAACTTCGTCGGCGAGACCGCCGAGAAGTTCAACGTGTGGATGGACGACAAGGACTACAAGGGATCCCACGCCGGACATATCTGCAGCGTCTTCATCAGCCCCACCAGCGGCAACATCAGCGACGCGAAGACGGGGAACTTCGAGAACACGATCTATGAAAAGCGCAAGGGTGGTGCCGAGCTCGACGAAGCGACCCAGGAGATGCTGAAAGCGAAGACGATGACCTTCCCGCTCGACCTGAAGCGCGAGACCTGGCACACCCTGCTGATCCAGACGAAAGGCGACGAAGTCGTCGTGTCGGTGAACGGCTACGAGGTCGGCAAGCTCAAGTCGGAGGGCCTCGCCCACGAGACCAAGTCCGTCGTCAGCCTGACCACCAACATCGACGACGTCCACTACGACGACTTCGTGATCCGCGCGAAGTCGAAGACGGAGTGACCCAACCCTGTCGCATCGAAGAATGAAGAGGGTCTGCTCCCTGCTGCTCGCCATTCTCTGCATTGCTCCGCTCGCAGCGCAGCAGAATCGGCCGTCCCGGCCAAAACCGGTCGTATCTCCCATCATCGGCGAAGACGGTTCGGTGACCTTCCAGATCAAGGCCCCCGGGGCCAAGGAGGTCTTCGTGAGCGGCCAGATGACGAAGGAGAAGGTCGCGATGACCCCCTACACGGATGGACTCTGGAGCGCGACCTTGGTGGGCATCGCCCCGGGCATCTACGAATATGGCATCACTGTCGACGGATTGAAGATGGTCGACCCCGGGAATCCTCAGCTGAAACCGCAGCGCTCGCCGAACACCAGCATCCTGCACCTGCCGGGCGACGCGCCCTACGATTTCCGCGAGGTGCCGCACGGTACGGTCCATTGGCACGGGCATTTCAGCGCGCCGATCCAGCGCTACCGCGAGTTCATGGTCTACACGCCCGCTGGCTACGAGACGGGCACGGATTCCTATCCGCTGCTTGTGCTCCAGCACGGTCATAGCGACCGCTACGCGACCTGGGTGGCCCATGGCCGGGCGAACTGGATTCTCGACAACCTGATCGCCGAGGGCAAAGCGGTGCCCATGATCGTGGTGATGCTCGACGGGCATCCGATCCCGGAGTCCTACGGCGACGCCCGCTCCACCGCCAACACCGAGGAGCTGCGCCGCGACCTGTTCGAAGCGACCCTGCCGATGGTGGAGAAACTTTACCGGGTCAAAAGGGGTCGCGAGCATCGCGCCATCACCGGCCTGTCGATGGGCGGACTCCACTCCCTGACGATCGGGCTGAACCACCTGGACTCGTTTGCATGGATCGGTGCCTTCAGCGCGGCGCCGCCCGAAGCCTCGGCGATCACCGCCGCACTGGACGATCCGGATCGAACCAATGCCTCGCTGAAACGGCTCTGGATCGCCTGTGGCAAGGACGATTTCCTGCTCGGGGAGAACGAGAAGTTGACCGCCCTGCTGAAGGAGAAGAGCATCCGGCATGAATGGTACCTCACCGAAGGCGATCACAGTTGGCCGGTCTGGCGGGGCTATCTCGCGGACTTTCTTCCGGGCCTGTTTCGTTAGTCTCGCGGCGTTTCCGGGCATCGTCCCATCCTTGCAGGCCGCGACGGTCGAGGACGTGCTGGCCGAGGTGAAAGAGATCGCGGGCGAGACCGGCCTGCGCACGGCTCTTGTAGGCTTCTGCCTCGTCGACCTCGATGCCGCCCCCGACTCCGCGGTCGGATACCAGCAGGACTACGGGCTTGTCCCGGCTTCGACGATGAAGGCCTTCACCACGGCCACGGCGAACGAGCTGCTCGGTCCGGATCATCGCTTCGTCACCGAACTCCAGACCACCGGGAAACTAGGTGAAAACGGAGTGCTCCAGGGACAGGTCGTGATCCGCGGTGGCGGTGACCCAACCCTCGCTGCCGAAGATCTCGAAACGACCTTCGCGAAATGGAAGGCAGCGCTCGACGAGGCTGGGGTCCGGGAAGTGCAGGGCTCCGTGGTGGGTGATGCCTCGATCTTCGGAACCGCCCTGACGCCCGACACGTGGCAATGGAATGACCTCGGCAACTACTACGGTGCCGGGGCCTGCGGACTGACCATCCACCAGAATCTCTTCTACGCGAACTTCCGCACGCCATCAGTGGGAGCGATCGCCCCCTTCACCGGCAGCGATCCCAAACTGCCCGGCCACACCTTCGTCAATGAAATGCGGGTCGGGGCGGCAGGCTCGGGCGACCAAGGTTATGTCTACGGCGATGCCTACGGGAACCTGATCACTTTCCGCGGTACCGTACCGGCGGGCGGTTCCTTCACCATCAAAGGAGCTCTGCCCGATCCCGCGCTCTTCGCGGCGCGGCGCTTCACCGAGTACCTCGTCGCCAAGGGCATCGCGGTCTCGGGCGAGCCGACCACCGACCGGCTCCTCGCCGCCGCCGGGGAAGAAATCCCGGCGCGCAACACGATCCACGAGCAGAGTTCGGCTTCTCTTTCCAGCTTGATCACCACGACCAACCACAAGTCCAACAACCTGATGGCGGAATGTTTCCATCGCGCCATCGGGGTGAAGGTGGCGGGCAAGGGCACGACCGAAGCCGCGGCCAAGGCGGTCACGGAACATTGGGCGGCGAAAGGCGTCGACATGACCGGCTTTTTCATGGGCGACGGCTGCGGTCTTTCACGCGCCAACACCGTGACTCCGCGACAGATGACGTTAATGCTTTATCACGCTTCCAAGCACGAACACTTCGACACCTTCCGCGATTCCCTGCCAGTGGCGGGACGGTCGGGCACCCTCGCGAGCATCGGCGGTGGCAGCGCGGCGGAGGGCCGGATCCGCGCGAAGAGCGGCACGATGGACCGCATCCGCAACTATGCGGGCTACCTCGACGCTCGCTCCGGCAAGCGCTACGCCTTCGCCCTCTTCGTCACGAACTACACCACCGACCTCTCCAGCGTGAAGTCGAAGATCGTGCGGGTTTGGAACGTTATGGCCGGTCTTTGAACCGCGCGGAACGCGAATCGATGGCCTCCTACCTCACCATTTTCACCGCGATCTTCCCGGTCTTCCTCGTGGTTGCGACAGGCTTCCTCTTTCACCGGCGCGGTTGGCTGAGCGAAGAGACCGAGACCGGCATGATGAAGCTCGGCATGCACCTGCTGGTGCCCTGCCTGATCCTCTCGCTGATCCCGGGCAATCCCGCGCTCCAGAAAATGTCGACGGCGGCCTGGTCGATCGGGCTGGGTTTCGTGCTGACGCTCGGGGGTTTCCTGATCGCGTGGCTCGTCGCCCTCGCCTGCGGCATGCGGGTGGGCAAGGGGCTGCGGACCTTCACGCTCAGCGCCGGCATCCAGAACTACGGCTTCATTCCCCTGCCCATCCTGTTGGCACTTTTTCCGGAGAACGCCGGACCCTCGGGCCTGGTTTTCATTTTCGGCATCGGGGTGGAGCTGGCGATGTGGACCGCGGGCCTCGCGATCCTGACCGGTCATGCCGGCCTGCGCTCCATCGTCAACGGTCCCTTTCTCTCGGTGGTCGCCGCGCTCCTGCTCAACTACACCGGCACCCATGTCTACATCCCCACCATCCTCCACACCGCGATGGACATGCTGGGCCGCTGCGCCGTGCCCATGTCCATCCTGATGATCGGCGCGACGATGGGGCGCTACTTCCGCGACGGGATCCTTCACGATGCGCTTCGCGTGGGGATCGGCAGTGTGTTGGTCAGGGTGCTGCTGCATGGCGGGCTCATCCTCGCCGCGGGTGAGCTGCTCCCTTTGCCCGAGGATCTCCGCCGCCTCCTCGTGGTGCAGGCGGCGATGCCGGCGGCGATCTATCCCATCGTGCTGGCCCGTCTGTTCCACGGGCAGCCGACCGTGGCCATCCAGGTGGTGATGGTCAGTTCCTTCGTCACTTTGATCACCGCACCCATCGTGATCGCCTGGGGCCTGGCAATGCTCGGCTGACTTTCAGCGCAACGCGCGCCACGTCTCCGGTACGAAGGCGAGATCGCTGGCCTCGCGCACGGCGAGACGGATCTGCGACTCCATCACATCGGGAGGGACCGGGTTCTGGTATTCGTCGAGACAATCGCGCAGCGCCTCGACCGCTTCGACCTTGCCCCCGGCGGTGCGGACGCGGCGGTAGACCTTGATCGCGATCGACTCGGCCGCGCCGGGCGTAACGAGCTCCGGCAAAAGCGGCACGATCACCGCGGGACATTCGCGCGGCAGATCGAGCTTCTGTTTCTTCGCGACGGCGCGGATCAGCGCGTAGGTCTCCTCCGCACTCTCCGCGGGAAAGAGGGGGAACTTCACATCGACGCGTCCCGGGCGTTTCAAGTCCACCTCGATCAGATCCGGGCGGCTCGAGGCGAGGATCCAGAGGATGCGGCCCCGGTTGCGGCCGTCGCTCATCTCCTTCGCCATCATCGAATAGACCCGGCCGGAGACGCCCGAGTCACCCGAGCCCGCGTCGCGCGAGCCGAGGGCCTGGTCGGCCTCGTCGATGAAGACGATGCAGCGCCCCAGCGCGTGGAGCAGCGCGAAGATCTTCTCGAGATTGCCCTCGGTGCTGCCGATCCAGCGGTCGCGGAAATTTTTCAACTTCACCACCGGCACATCGGCCTCACCCGCAAGGCATTCGACGAAGTAAGTCTTGCCCGTGCCGACGGGACCGCAGAGCAGGTAGCCCATCGGCATCGCCGCGAGATCCTCCTGCCGCCAAAGCGCGAGGTCGTCGCGCATCCATTGCTTCACCGCCTCGTGTCCCGAGACGTCGTCGAGGGTGCGGGTCGGCTCGAGGAACTCGATCAGCCCGCCGGCGTCCTTTTCCACCAACGACTTTTTCAATTCGCCGAGGTCGGCCTCGGTCAGGGCCACGCCCTCGTGCTCGCGCAGTTTCAGCAGCGATTCCGCCGAGGCCAGCGTCGCCCCCGCGAGCCGGGCGGCGGGGAAATCGAGACGGTCCGCGAAGTTCGCCAGCACCGCGGGATGCCGCGCCGCCATGGTTTCGATCAGGGGCTCCAACTCCGCCACGCCCGGCAGCGGCACCTCTACGAGGGTGGCCCGCGGATTTTGTGTCAGCAGGCCGTGGAGATCGGCGAGGTTTTCAGTCAGCAGGAAAACCGCGAGATTCTGCTCGAGGTAATGCGACTCCTGCGACCAGGCCCGCACCACCGCCGCCATCGAGCTCAGCGCGTAGTCGCGCACCTGCCGCGCCATCGGAAAGATCAGGTCTGCCCCGCCGATGATCACGGCGACGTGGTGGTTGCGGCCGGCGGCCTGCTTCGGCGCGATCCCCCGCAGGTTCACGCAGACGCGCAGCAGGTGATCGAGCCAGCCGATCGCCTGGGCCGGATCGGAGGGGCGCTCGCCCTTCGGCCCGATCTGGTCGAGCAGGGCCTCGCCCGCCAGCACCTGGAGGCCCCGGCCGAGTTCGTAGGAGACCACCAGGTCGAAACGCGCCAGCAGATCCGACATCAGCCGCTCCGTCAGGCTGCCAACCTCGCGGGACCCGTCACGCCCGGCGAGCAGGAAACGATCGCTCACGTTGCCGTGCAGCACGAACTGGTTCGAGGCATTCGCCAGGTAATGGCGGCGGATCCGCTCCGTCCACGGGGTCGGGGTCATGGTTGGGCCGGGGGAGTTTTCGACGGATCATCGGCGACCCGGTTCAGCAGGATGTGGAGCGCCCCGCCCGAGCACCAGATTTCCAGGATCAGGCAGATCAGCGAGCAGGACATCACGATCAGGGCGACAAAAAAGCTGATCCAACCCGTCATGCGATGCTCCAACAGCACCGCCACCATCGAGACCACGCTGAGGAGGATGGAGATCGCCCCGAGCAACTGCATCCAGCGGATCAGGCGCAGCCGTTTGCGCAGGTTCTCGATCTGCGCACGGAGCGGCTCGTCGCGCAGTTCCAGCCAGTCGCGGTGCAACTGGCGGATCAGCGAGGCAAGGTGGAGGAAGCGGTTCGTGTAGGCGAGGAACAGCAGGCTCACCGCCGGGAAAATCAGCGCGGGCGTGGAGACGTCGAGAGGGATCATGGCGTTTTAAGAAGCATTCCCCCGGCCAAAACCTTCGCCCGCAGGCCGCCTTTCCCCACGAGGGCCCGGAGCGCGCCGGGGGCGAAGGCCTCGTCCATCCACGAGCAGGGTTTTGCCTCCTCCGTGCCGAGGAAACGCACCCCCTGGATCTCGAACTCCACGCCGATCAACGCATTGAGGTCCTGTCCTTCGGTGATGACATTGCGGCGGTAGACCTCCGGCCCCTTGTCGAAGACGGCGAACTCGTCGCAGAGCCGCAGGTGGGTCTCCAGCTCGAAAAAGGTAATCTGGCCCTTGTAGTCGGGCTTGTGATCGAAATAACGGTCCCCGCGGACCCCGCTGCCGGCGACACACTCGATCTCCGTCACCTCGTGGGTCGGCGCATCGCCCGGCGGGCCGCCGTAGTGGCCGACGAAGTTGTGGGCGGGAGAGATGAACAGGTGCCGGATTTGCACGGCGCCAAGGTAGGGGCGAATTGCGTCCGGGGCAATGGATCGCTACCATGGACGGTGAGATGATCCCCCGCCGCTTCCTGCTGCTGCTGCTCCTTTTCACCGGCACCCTCGCCGCGGGAGAGACCAAACAGGCCACGCCCGCCGATTACCGGCAAGTGCTCACCACCCTGCGCGCCGGCGACACCCTCGTCCTCGCGGCCGGGGTCTACGAGCGCGGACTGCCCCTCACCGACTGCCAGGGCCGTCCCGATGCCTGGATCACCGTGCAGGGTCCGGAGACCGGCGTTGCCGAGATCCGGCAGACCGCTGTGGCGAACTGCGTCGAGCTGCGCCACTGCCGTTACCTCGCTCTGAAAAAGCTCGCCATCCTCGGCGGGGGACCGCAGGGCATCCCTGGTCTCTTCGGCATCAGCGCCAAGGGCGGCGTGGAGAATCCCGTTCACGACATCCTCATCGAGGACTGCCTCATCGCCGACTGGAACACCTCGCAGCAGGCCGTCGGCATCTCCACGAAAGTGCCCGCTTGGAATTGGACGATCCGCCGCAACACCATCCGCCACTGCGGCACCGGGCTCTACCTCGGCAACTCGAACGGGAACGATCCTTTCATCGCCGGCATCATCGAGCACAACCTCGTCGAGAACCCCGTCGGCTATTGCATGGAGATCAAATTCCAGAGCCCCCGGCCCACCCTCCCCGGTCTGCCCGCGGCAGCCAGCCGGACCATCATCCGGCACAATGTCTTCATCAAAAACGACGGACCCAGCCCCGACGGCGACCGTCCCAACGTGCTGGTCGGCGGATTCCCCGAGAGCGGTCCCGGGGCGGACGACCGCTACGAGATCCATGGCAATCTCTTCCGCGGCAACCCGCGCGAGGCCCTGCTCCAGGCCTCGGGCCGGGTCAGCATCCATGACAACGTCTTCGTCGAGGCCGCCTCGCCGCACCATGCCGCCATCGCCCTGCGCGACCACGACCTGCCCCTGCGATCGGCGCGGGTCTATCACAACACCGTCTTCGGCACCGCGGAAGGCGTGCACATCGCCGCGAAAAATCCCGCCGAACTCCTGATCGCGGGCAATGCGCTCTTCGTCCACGGTGACCCCATCGCCGGAGCCCCGCCCTCCGCGCGGATCGAGGGTAACCTCGTCGGCAGCGTCGCCGAGGCCGCCGGGCACCTCACCGATCCCGCCGCCATGGAGTTCCATCCGCTGCCCGGTCGCGCCCTCGGCCCGCCGCTCGATCTCTCCCCCTTCGCCGACGACTCCGCCGCCCCGGTCGATTTTGACGGCCGCGACAAGGGCGAGGCCCGCCACCGCGGAGCCTTCACCGGGCCGGAACAAGATTAGAACTCCCAGCTCGGTGAAGATCGAAAAGGATCGTTTTCGCCCGGTTTCCTGCGGCGGGGGTTTTGTAGGGCGAGCGCACCGCAATCGATCGTCGTGGATTTCTCCCTCTCACCGGCACGATGCCGGAACGTCGGTGCCACGTGGTACCGGCGTCTCGCCGATCGAGGGCCTGAACGGAATTTTCTTCCCAACCCGTCCGGAATGCGGATGATCGTGGCGTGGACCCGTGGAAGGCAATCGCGATCGCCATGGCATGCGCTTTCGGTCTCGCGTTGATCGCGTGGCTGGTCGCTCGCGTGACACGTGGCCCGCTGGAAAATATGGCGTCCGAAACCGCTCTCGATCCCGAAGTCATCAAGATCCTTTATCCGCAACGCTATTTTTGGTTCCACTTCGCGATGACTGGCTTGTGCATCGCTCTTCTAAACAACGGGCGGTCCTGGGAGGCGGGTTCCCGGCGGATCCTGCCAGTGTTGGCGTTGCTCGCCCTGATCCAGATCATCCCTCTCCTGCACCTAAGGCGGGTGGCCTCGCGCCTTCCGGACGACCATCCCGTGCAGCCCCTGTTGAAGCGGCGAAGATACGGAATCCTGATGGTATGCGGGTTTTGGGTGCTCTTTCTGGTGACGGTTTTCGTTTTTTAGCTTTTCGCCTCTTCCGGCATCTCCTCGCCACGGGCGCACTTTTCGGTTCGAGCCCGTGTAGAACGATCCTGCGACCCGGCGGAGCGATCCTGGCACCCCTCAGGGGAACTTCCCGACCTGAACACTGAACACTGCCAAACTCAAAGATCTCCCGAAAACACCACCTCCCCGCCCCGGACCGTCTTCACCACCTCGATCTTTCGGATCTCTTCGGACGGGCATTCCAGATAATCGCGATCGAGCACCGCGAAGTCGGCGAGTTTGCCGGGCTCGATCGATCCGAGTTTCTCCTCGTCGAAGCTGAGCCAAGCCGGCCAGATCGTGAGGGTGCGCAGGGCGTCGAGCCGGCTGAGGCGCTGGTGTTCGCCATAGACTTTGCCGCGGTCGTCGCGTCGGTTCACCGCGATGTCGAGCATCAGGGCGGGGCGGAAGGCGTTCATCGCCCGATCAGGATCGAAGCCGATCATGTGGTCGCTGTTGAGCCCGACCGGCACCCCGGCCCGGACCCATTCGCCGAGGCCCATGAAACGCCCGGCCCAGTCCGGTCCGTAGATCTTCGCGATGAAGTCGGCGTCGCGTTCGTAGAGGTATCCCTGGGTGTCGACCCCGGCGTTGAGCGACTTCGCGAGGGCGGCCATCGCGGGCGTGGGGAAGTAGCAGTGGATCAGGTTGAAGCGCCGGTCGCGGATGTCGGGCTGGGTTTTTGCCACCGCTTCCACGGCATGCAGCACGGCCATGGCCCCGCCGTCGCCGGTGATATGAGCGCTCATGGGCCAACCCCGGGCATTCGCCGCGGCGAAGATCGTTTCCATCTGCGCGGTCGTGTAGCTCTGCGTGCCCGTGTAGGCCGGATCGGCGTTGCGGTAAAAGGCGGTGCGCTTTTCGCCGTGCGGTTCGCTGAGCCAGGTGGTGCCCCAGTGGATGCCGCCATCGACGGTTATCTTCAGGCAGGTGGCGCGGACCTGATCGTCGCCCTCGCCGGGGGCAAGCCCGAGCCGGTCGAGGTAGGTGTTGACGCCGGCGGCGTCCTTTGCCGAAAAGCGGAAGGTGCCGCGCACTCGCACCTTGAGCCGACCTTTGGCGACCTGTTCACGAAAGGTATCAAAGCCGGCCCGGTCGGTGGCGCGCTCGAAGATGGTGGTGATCCCGACGGAGTTGTAGACCCTGACAAGCTCCTCATGTTTCGCAAGCACCTCCTCGATCGGATGCACCCTCGGTGCGGGCATGTGCTTGCGCAGGGAGGCCTGGCCGCCGCGCATCAGGACGGGCCGCCCGTTTTCGCGCAGCACCTCGCCATCGGGCACGGTGGCCTCCGGCGTGTCGAGTCCGAGCGCCTTCCATCCGGCGGAGTTCAGCACGGTCTTCGTCACGGAGACGAAAACAACGGGATGTTCCGTCGTGGCGGCGTCGAGTTCCTCCGGGGTGGGGAAACGCTGCTCGACGAAGCGGGTGATCTCGTTGCGCGGCACTTCGATCCAGGTGCCGGGCGGAACCTCCGTGGCGCGCCGGCGGATCCAGTTCTGCAACTCGGGGATCCTGCGCAGCTCCGCGTAGTCGGCGTCGAGCGCGGCGCGGGCGGCGCCGAGGCTGTGGCAATGGCTCTCGATGAAACCGGGCACGACGGTGCGTCCGCCGAGGTCGTGACGCTGCGTCTCCGGTCCGGCGAGCGCCTCGATCGCCCTCGTGCTGCCGACCGCGAGGATGCGGCCGTCTTTCACCGCAATGGCTTGGGCGATGGACTCGGTGGGATCGAGGGTGATGACTTTTCCTTTCACATGGATCGCGTCGGCGACCTTGGCACCGGCGAGGGAATCGAGCCGCAGGTAGGCGGCGGCGTAACGTCGGCCCAGCTCGCGGTAGGAGGCGGAGTCGAAGTGGATTTTGTCGCCTTTGTGATGAAGACCCTCGGCGGAGACAAAGGCACAATGATCGACCAGCGTCGGCAGGCGGCGATGAACCGCGTCGACCATCGTGATCTCCGCCGTCCACGGGGCCTCGGTGAACCGCCCCATCTGCCCGAGGATGAAAGGAGTCTCCGGAGCCTTCGTCATGGTGCGAAAGCGGGCGACGAGATCGAGCAGCTTCGCTTCGTAGGCGGGAGCGAGTTCCGGTTTGCAATCGCTCTCGCCCTGGTGCCAGAGGATGCCTTTCAAGGTGCCCGCGGGCAGCGCGGCCGAGGCGCGCTTGACCGTGTCATCCCAGGGATGAGACCCTGTCTGGTCGTGGAGCACACCCTCTTTCCAGGTGTCGATGGGCGATCCGCCCGCGGCGCAGGGGATCAGGCCGATGGTCACGCCCGGTTCCGCTTTGAGGAGCTCCCGGGCGAAGCTGCGCCCCAGCCCGACCCCGGCGGTGGGTTTGTCCCAATGCATGGGATCGACCGCGGGCACCCATCGGCCCTCGCGATCGAACATCAGCACGCGCGGATCGGGCTGCTGGTCCTGCGGCTCGACGACACCGCGGCCTGCCATGTTCGATTGGCCGACGAGCAGGAAGAGGTGGAATTTTTCCTTCGCCGGCAGGGCGGAGTCTTGCGCGGCAAGGGCGGAAGCCGCCGACAAGCCGAGGAACCAAAGGAGTGAGCGAAAACCGATCATCCGCGGAGATTCGGGATCGGGCTGCAGATGGTCAAGCCTCGCGAGGGACGGCTTCGTGTCCGGGGGACGCCACCTTCCTTGCCACTTCCCCTGGTCCCGCTTAGCGTCGGGGATGCAAAGACGGGATTGGCTGAAAGGGACCACGGCGACGGGGATCGCGCTGCTCACTTCGCGCTGGGCGCGGGCTGCGGAAACGGCAGGAGCGATCTCGGAACGCTTTCCGGCGCTGGCGGATTCGGTGTTGCGCCGCGCGAAGGAACTGGGCGCGGGTTTCGCCGACCTCCGCCTGATGCAGTTCGACGAAGAATCCCTTTTCGTCCGCGAAGAGATGGTCCAGGGCGTCGACGCGGGTTCCTCGCTGGGGGCCTCGGTGCGGGTGCTGATCGACGGAGCCTGGGGATTCGCGGCGGCGGCGGACTTCGACGAGGCACGTCTGCTGCGGCTCGTCGATGAAGCGGTCGGCATCGCCAAGGGCCAGGGCGGCTGGCGGCTCCGTCGTGTCGAGATCGAGTCGCTGCCCGCCCACACCGGACGCTGGGAACTGCCTGTCGAGATCGATCCTTTCACCGTGGCGCTCGAGGAAAAGGTCGAGGCGCTGCTGGCGATCAACCGGGCCGCGCTCGGCAAGGGTGCCAACTACTGCCATTCGCATGTCGCGTCGGTGCGCGAGCGCAAGTGGCTGGCGAACAGCTTCGGCACCCGCATCGAGCAGTCGCGGGTGCGGATCCATCCTTCCTTTGAAGTCACCGTGGTCGATGCGAAATCCGGCGAGTTCGCCACCCGCGACAGCACCCGCCCACCGCGCGCGGCGGGTTGGGAGCACCTCGGCCAATGGCAGGCGGCCGAGGAAGCCGCGCTCGCGGTGGAGCAGGCGCGGGAAAAAATGGCGGCACCCCCAGTGACCGCGGGGCGCTATGATCTGGTGATCCTGCCGAGCAACCTCTGGCTGACGATCCACGAGACGGTCGGGCACCCCACCGAGCTCGACCGGGCGCTGGGATTCGAAGCGAACTTCGCGGGCACCTCGTTCTGCACCCCGGACCAGCTCGACCAACTCCGCTATGGCAGCGGGATCGTGAACCTCTTTGCCGATCGCAGCGCGGCGAACGGGCTCGCGACGGTGGAGTGGGACGACGATGGCGTCGAAACCGCGGGGAAGGAATTCGCGATCGTGCGCGACGGCGTCTTCCGGAATTATCAGATGGCGCTCGGCCAGGCTGCCCTGATCGGTCGCGAAGGCGGATCGAATGGCTGCGCTTTTGCCGACAGCTACGGTTCGTTTCCGATCCAGCGGATGCCGAACATTTCCCTCCAGCCGGGGAACGACGAGACGGTGTCGGCGGAGACCCTGATCGGCGATATCGAGGATGGCATCCTCGTCGACGGCAACGGGAGCTGGAGCATCGACCAGCAACGCTACAACTTCCAGTTCACCGGCCAGGTCTTTCACCGCATCCGCAACGGCAAGCTCGACGGCATGCTCCGCGACGTCGCCTACCAGGGGAACTCGGTGGACTTCTGGAACGCCTGTGACGGGCTCGGTGGCAAGCCGACCTACGAGCTTGGCGGTGCCTTCAACTGCGGCAAGGGCCAGCCCCAACAGGTCGCGCCGGTCTCGCACGGTGCAGTGCCCGCCCGCTTCCGCGGGATCAACGTGCTCAACACCGCGGAGCAGGGTGGGAAGAAAGTGGCGGGGCTGTCGGACCCGCGGCGACGGGTCGACTGCAGCGGGGCGGCCTGAGCCGCCCCTGCCCGCCACTTGCCGGATCAGGCGAAGTAGTTGCCCGCGGTGCGGAGGGTCTTGGCGTGTTCGTCGGTCTTCACTCCGCTTACCGCGATGGCTGAGCCCGTGCGGGTGATTTTGTTCATGAAGACGCCGTGGTTTTTGCCGTTGCCGCCTCCACCCGTTCCGAAGATCCGGAATTGTCCGGAGGTGACCAGAGTGCTGAGCTCGATGTAGGCGCCCATGTTCCCCGTCCCCGAGGTGTTGGGATGGGCGGTGCCGCGTGCGGTGATGTCACCACCGCCACTGGAGCGCAGGGTGGACCGCTGGATGTTGACGCCACGCACATTTTTCGCACCCGCCCCACCATTGCCGGTCGCGGTGATGTTGCCGCTCGCGCTGCTGATCGTGGACTTGCTGACGTTGATGCCCGTGCCGGTCCGCGCCCCGGTGCCGGCCATGACGAGGTTACCAGTGCCGGTGGACTGCACCACACCATTGAGCAGGTCGATGCCGTGGTTGAGAGAGCCGGTGCCGGCACCACCGCCGGTGCCGCGAAGAGTCAGGTCGCCGTTTACGGTCGAGACAGTGGATCCGCTCACCTCGACACCGCGATGATAACGTCCGGTGGCCGTGCCTGCGGCGCTGGCGGTGCCAAGAACGGTCACCGAGGCGCTGCCACTGCCGGCCACGACGGAGCCGCGCTCCAGCGAGACCCCGGAGCTGCTACCGGCGGTTCCACCGGCGACCCCGGTGATGAGGATGCTGACAGCGCCCTCGACCCGCGTCGCCGAGATCTGGATCCCGTCGTTGAGGGTGAGCCCGGTTCCTCCGGTGCCGCGGAGGGCAATGGCTCCGGTGCCGGTAGCGCTGATCGTGCTGCCATTGCCGAAAATACCCGCATTGTGGCTGCCCGTGCCGGTGGCCGAGCCCGTGCCATTGACGTTGATGTTGCCGGCACCGTTGCTTTGCAGGGTGGCCTTGGTCAATTCGACGCCACGTCCGTAGGCACCGCCACGACCGGTGCCGGAGACCGCGAGATCTCCATCCCCGACCTTGAGGCTGCCCGTGTTGATCACAACACCTTCTCCGCCGGATCCAAAACCACCGGTCCCCTGGACCGTGATGAGACCGTCTCCGGTGGTGGTATCGACCACGGAGTTGCCAAGGATGTTGACGCCGAAGTTCTTGGCGAGGGTGCCGCTCGCGCTCCCGGCGATGAGGACGTCGCCGTCCTCGGCCGAGAGGGTGCTTTCGGCCTGGATTCTCACCCCGTCATTGCTGGAAAGTCCGGAGGCACCGGTGCCGCTGACCGAAATCGTCCCATCCACGTTGGTGGTCACGGAGCTGTCTCCGATCAACACGCCGATGCCGGCATTTTCCCCGCCTCCCGTGCCCCGGAAATCGATGTCTCCGCCATTGCCGCGCAGGGTGGATCCGGCGATGGAGACGCCATAGTTGTTCGATCCGGTGGTGCCACCGGTTCCGTAGATGATCAGATCGCCAGGTCCGGCCTCGATGGTCGAGTTCTTCTCGATCGTGACACCGGCCGCATATTGCGAACCATTGCCGCCGAAGCCTCGAATGGTCACCCCTTGGGCACCATCAGCGCGGATCTCGGATGTGGAGATCAGCACGCCGAGCTGGGCCCCCGCCGAACCATCGCCACCGCCGGTGCCGGTGACCTCGATGGAGCCTCCGGTATCGATGGAGCTGCCTTTGGTCAGGTTGACTCCGTAGTTGCGATCAGATTGGGTGCCGCCGCGGCCCTCGAGGCTCACGTCGCCGCTCTGGCTGGTGATGTCGGCCCCCTCGAGCAGGATGGCCTGGTAGCGACCGGTCACCACGCCATCGAGGTTTGCCTCGAGAGTGATGTCACCGGAAGCGCTCGTGAGGATCGAGCCGTCGTCCATGAAGATGTTGCGACCCGCGTCCCAGACGATCTGGCCGGTGCCGGTCGTGATCAGTTTCGCATCTTCCAACGCGTTGATCGTTTCCGCACGGAACTGGACATTCCCGCCCGATGCCAGGGTCGATTCGCTGTCGTAATTGATGGTGTCGGTGTCGAGATAGCGTCCCCCCGCATTCTCCAGATCGACGGTAAGACCGCCGGAGAGGCTCGCGCCCAGATCCCGGACGGTCACGGTGTCGCTGCCGATCCCGGTGCGCACAATGATGTTCCCGGTAACCAATGCAGCCGGGACCCGGATCTCGCTCGCGGTACCGCGGGTCGCGCCCACGATGGGGCTGCCGAGCCAGAGGCCGCCGAGGTCGCGGATCACATAATCCGTGCCATCGCGATAGATGAGCAAGTTGTCGCCCGAGTCGGAAACGGGGACGTCGCTGAGGAAACCGATCGGCGAATCCGTCTCGACGTCCTCGATGATCAGGTCGAATCCACCCGCACCATTCGAGACAAGCTCGATGTCGGTGGTCACCCCGGTTCCGGGACCGGTCGGGGTCAAGCGGGCATCGTTGTCGGTGATCGTCCCGATGGCGGTATCGCTGATGTTCACATCGGCGATCGAGATGGCGCTCAAGGCCACGGTGAGGTTTTCGTTGTTCTCGATGAGTTTGTCGGGATTCACCGCGACGGTGAAGGTCACCGTCTCGCCCTTGGTGCCCGCGAAGGAGAGGGTGTGGCCATCGAGGTTGGTGTAGTCGACTCCACCGCCCGTGGCGCTGCCCGCGAGGGTGGAAACCTTGACGGTGAAAGCACTCGCGGTCGACTTGTTCAGGACCACGGTGAAGACAAGGTTGTTGTCCTCGTCGGTGGTGACATCCGCAACGGTCAGGGCGCGCGGAGTCGGTGTCACCGTGCCCGTCACATTCGCGGTGCTGCTGAGCTGACCATCGGAAATGGTGTAGGTGAACGAAGCGGGCCCGAAATAGTCCGGATTGGGGGTGAAGACCAATTTTCCGCCGACGAGCGAAACCGATCCGTTGGTCACGCTGACGGGAAGTCCGCCCTCGGAGATGAAGATGCCGTTGACATGGGTGATCGTGAGCGGGCTGTTCTCGATGTCGGAGTCGTTGAGGAGCACGTCGATCGTGACCGATCCGTCTTCGGCGACGGTGAAGGTGTCGTCGACCGCCAGCGGCGTGTCGTTGATCGAATTGACCGTGATCGTCACCGAGGCCGTCTCCGTGACTCCGCCGGAAGTGACGGTGTACTGGAAGGTATCGACACCGTACCAGTTCGCATGGGGGGTGTAGGTCACGTCGCCATTCGGCTGCACGGTCACCGTTCCATGCGACGGCTGGGTGTAGGAGGTGATCGCTTTGCCGGGATTGGAGAAGCTGTCGGCTTCGGCATCGCCTGAACCGGTGATCACGTTGAAGGAGATGGCGACGTCTTCGTTGGTCGAGAGGACATCGTTCACCACGTCGACGACGGGACTGATGGTGATGGCCACCGTGTCGGTGTCGGTGCGGGTGCCACCGCTGCCGGTGTTCCCGTTGTCGCTGGTCATAATCGTGAGCAAGGCGGAGCCATGGTAGTCAGCGGTCGGCGAGAAGGTCATGCCGTTGAGCGCCGCATTGATGTCCCCGGGAGTGCCGGAGAAGGTCATCGTCGTATTCGCGGTGCCGTTGCCGATCGTGAACGCGAGGCCCGAGGTCGCCGCGAGGGTCAGCGTGCCGTTCGTAACCGTCAGGGTGACGGTCAGGTTCCCGGTGCCCTCGGCGACATCGACGTCACTGACGGAGATCTGTTTGCCATTGGTCGAGGAGAACAGAAGCACATTGTCCTCCTGGATGGTTTGGGCGGCCGGCACCGTGTTGATCGGCGCGTCGTTCACCGCGCTGATCGTCAGACCAATCGACTTGGAATCGGTCAAGGGACCACCGAGACCGGTGTTTCCAAGATCTTCGGCGAGCACGGTGATCGAGTCGGGTCCGTTGTAGTTCGAGTCCGGTGTGTAGCGAAGCCCGAGCAGCACCGCGTTGATTTCCGCCACGGTACCGGTCAGGACCATGGTCTTGGAATTGTTGCCGGTGAGCGTGGTCAGGGCGCTCCGGTCCCCAGCCGTACCTCCGGCCTGGAGCACACCATGAGCGGCCGAGACCGTGACCCTGACATCCGCCGTGGCCGCGTCGATATCGGAAATCGAGATCACGTTGCCGTTGGCCAAGTTGAAGAGTCGTGCGGTGTCTTCGTTGAAGGTCTGGGCACCGGGAACGCTCACCACCGGAGCGTCGTTGACCGCTTGCACGATCACGGTGACCTGAGCGGTCTCGGTCACACCCGTGGGGCTGGTGACCGTGTAATTGAACGTGGTGGTTCCGTTGTAGTCGGCGTTCGGAGTGAAGGTCAGAGCCCCGGTGATCGCGTCCACCTTGACGCTCCCGTTCGAAACGGGGACGGTCGAACCGAGGCCAACGGCCGTGGTGTTGATCATCGAGATGATCGGGGAACCCTCGAAGTTGTCCGCGTTTGCTCCGTTGGTGCCGGCGATCACGTCAAAGCTGATTGGCACGTCCTCCTGGGTGGTGACGGTGTCGGTGGTGATGTCAGCCACCGCTTGGACGGTGATGTTGACGGTCCTCGAAGCCGTCAACACGTTTCCGGTCCCCCGGTTGCCATTGTCGCTGATCGAGATCGACAACTGCGCGGAACCGTTGTAGTCCGGAGTGGGGTTGTAGCCCATTCCGTTGAGCGCCGCGTTGATGGAGGCAGCGGTGCCGGTAAAGATCATCGACGAGTCGGCCGTGCCGTCACCCGTCGCGAAGCTGAGCCCCGTGACACCGGACAGCGTCAGCGTTCCGTTGGTAACCCCGACGGTGACGGTCAGGAGGCCGGTTCCCTCAAGGGCATCCACATCCGACACGGTGATCGCATTGCTGTTCGCTGTCGAGAAGGTCAGGGTGGTGTCCTCCTGGACGGTGCGGGCGCTTGGCACCACGATGGCGGGGGCGTCATTGATCGGGGATACGGTGATGGCGACCGTGTCAGTGTCACTCTTGGCACCGCCGGTTCCGGTGTTCCCGTTATCGTTGGTGACGATGGTGAGCGTGTCGTTACCGTTGAAGTTCAGGCTTCCGCGGTAGATCAACCCTTGGAGCACGGCGTTGATCTGGGCGACGGTTCCACTGAGCGTCAGTGAGCTCGTGTTGTTTCCGCTCAGCGTTTGCAGGGCGCTGCGTTGGGTTGCGTTGCCACCGGCCTGAAGGGTTCCGTTGGTGACGCTCACCGTCGTTGTGACGATGCCGCTGAAGGCATCGACATCTGCGATACTGATCGCATTGGAATTCGCCGTGCTGAAAGTGAGGTTGGTGTCCTCATTGACCGTCCGCGCGGTAGGCACGGTGTTCACCGGCGCGTCATTGATGTCGCTGACCGTGAGGTTGAACACCCGCGTGCTTTGTTCATCGGTCGTCGTGCCGGTGTGGGGAAGGCTGATGGTCGAGGGGTCGACCCCGACATTCCCATTGTCGGAAACCAGCACGGTGAGCGTGGCCGCGCCGTTGATGTCGGCGGGAGTGTAGGCAAGGGTGGCGAGAGCGGCGTTGACATTCGTCACCGTTCCTGAAAAGGAGAGGACATTGCTGCTGCCGTTTCCGGAAACCGAGGAAAGCCCGGTGAGGGTGGAGACGGCGAGGGTGCCGCCCGGATCGTTCACGGTCAGGGTCACGGTGACCAAGCCGGTGGCGGCGTCGGTGTCGGCCACGCTGATGGTGTTGCCACCCGTGAAGGCGAAAGTTTCGGCGTTCACCAGCACGTTCGCGGAAGGACCGGAGATCATGGGAGCATCGTTCACACCGAGAACATTGATCGAAACGGTGTCCGTATCCGAAAGCGGACCGCCATCACCCGTGTTGCCCAAGTCATTGGTGGTGATCGTGAGGGTCTCCGCGCCGGAGTAGTTGGAATTGCCCAGGTATCGGAGTCCGTTCAATGCGGTGTTGATCGCACTGACGGTGCCGCGGAAGGTCATGGAAGCATCCGAAGTGCCGTCACCGGCGCTGAAGGTGAGATTCGCGGTAGACCCAAGCGTGAGGCGGCCATTCAAGACCGAGAGCGTGACCTCAACCTGCCCGCTGAATGCATCGACGTCGCTGATGGAGATCAAGTTCCCGTTCGTCGTGTTGAACGTGAAGGTGACATCTTCATAAGCCGTCTGGCTGCTCGGAACGTTGTTGACCGGAGCATCGTCGATCGGGCTGACCTGCAGGTTCACCACGCGGGAAGCCTGCTCGTCCGTGGTGGTCCCGGTGTTCACCAATCCGGTGACTTCACCGACGGGCACCTGGGAGGGGTCGACACCGGTGTTGCCGCCATCGCTCACATGGATGGTGAGGGTCGCGGCTCCATCGAGGTCGGCCGCCTGGTAACGAAGCGTCGCGAGGGCCGCATTGACGTCGGATACCTTGCCCACCAGGGTGAGGACATTGCTGTTGGTCCCCGTCACGCTGGCCAGACCGGTCGAGCTGGTCACCCGCAGGCGGCCGCCCGCTTCGCTCGCCGTCAGGGTGACGGTCACGTTGCCGGTGGCGGAATCATTGTCCGCGATGCTGATGGTTCTGGCGCCGTTGAATTGGAAGTCCGCGGTATTGACGGTGACATTGGACGCCGTGGAGATGGTGGGGGCATCGTTGACCGAGACGATCCCGATTTGGAAGGTGGCTTCGGCCACATTGCTGGCCCCGTCATCGATCCGGAAGCGGAACAGGTCGGTGGTCGTTTCGCTGCCGTTGTGGCGGTAGCTCACCTTGCCCGAAGCAAGGTCGGCCTGGGTGAAGGCCGTACCTGCCGCCATCGCCACTCCGTTGAGCAGCAGGGTGCCGTTCGCGGGAGCGGAGGTGATGCGGTATTGGACCTGCTCGGTGGTACTGTCGGGGTCGATGGAGTTCAAGACCGCGGTCGTGAGGACGCGCGTGCCGCCTTCGTAGACCCGCCGGTCGCCGTTGACATCGAGGACCAGCCCGGTGTTCACGTTCACCATGGGTGCGTCGTTCACGGGGATGACGCCGATGTTCATCGTCCCGGCGCGGGTTCCCAGGGCATCAAATCCGGGGTTGTTGTAAGTGTTGTTGTCGATCGCGGTGAACGTGAATGAATCCGAGAAGTTCTCGGATCCGTCATGTTGGTAGCGTAGCCGACCGATCTCGGAGTGGTTGAAGGTAAACCCGGTGGTGACGGCCGTGAGCCCGAGGGTCGGGTGGTTGTAGAAAAGGGTGCCGCGAGCCGGCAGGGTATCGATGCGGACCTGCAGGGGCGAATCCTGGGCGAGCAGAATGTCCGCTCCGACTCCGTCGACATCGGAAACGCCCAGGTGGCTCGCGGTGAAGGCTTTCATCTCGCCCTCGAGGAGCTCCATGAAGTTCGCGGTGACGGAGGGCTGGTCGTTCACCGGCGTGGTCTGGATCGAAAGCACCTTGGTGTCGGTGGCACTGCCGTCCGAAACACGGAGGGTCACGCTGTCGAGGAATTTCTCGCTTCCGTTGTGTTGGTAACTGATCAGGCCATCGATCACATCCTTCTGCGTGAAGGTTCCGAAGACCGGAATCGCGACTCCGTTTTTCAGAAGGGTGCCGGCGGAGGGCGAACCCGTGACCGTGTAGACGAGGAAAGCCGGATTGGTGGTTTCCTCGTCGGTGACCTGAAGATTGGTGGTGGTGATCGCCTTGGTGAAGCCCTCGTAACCACCGGTCACCGGGGAAACGGTGAGGATGGGTGAGTCGTTCGTCAGCAGGACATCGACGGTGACCGTACGGGGCGTCCCATTGACCAGCAGAGCGAAAGAGTCGTTGTCGACGTGTGAACCGCCGTGTTGATAGACGATCACGTCGCCGGCCAGGACGGTGCGCGGAGATCCGACCCCAAGTGCGACCCCATTGACCAGGATCGTGCCGCGGACCGGGGCCGAAGTCAGACTGATGGTGTCTCCGGTCGCGAGCCCGGTGACGGGACTCGACGTCCCTTCATTGAGGCGGATCAGAGTGGCGCTCGGGCCGCCGGGCGTGGCGGTCAATTGGAACTGGAGTTGGAGGATCCGAGCCGCCGTGGTGTGATTCCCCACGCGCAGGGTCCCGAGCTCGTCGGTGAGGATGCTAATCTCGGAATCGGTGGCCCGGAAGCTGAGGGTGTCGATGGCGTTGACGCCGCCATTGCTGAAGACGACCTGACCGGCGGCCAGTTGCGCCTGGGTGAAGGTGGCACCGGCACCCACGCGTTGACCGGCCACGTAGAGCTGGCCATAGAGCGGAGAAGACTCGAGACGGTAGGTGATCTGGGTGCTCGGACCGTCGGGATCGCTCACCTCCATGTCGGTAAGACCGAGGGTATAAGAACTCCCCGAGGCGATGGTGGGGATGGCCGAGCTGATCCTGACCAGGTTGAGCTCGTCGTTGACTCCCACAACCGTGATGTTGACCGTGTGATTGACGGTTTGGATGGCTCCGGCTCCGGCTCCACCACCCTGGTCGACCACCCGGATGTTGAAGCTCCGGTTGCTGGGACGGGTGCCGAGGTCATCGACGCCATTGTGGACGTATTCCAGCAGGGAAAAGTTCGCCGCGGTGATGGTGAAACCATTGTTCACCATGGTCTGGGTGATCGCCGTGCCGTTGTAGTAGAGGGTGCCGCCGCCTGGCAGCGAGGTTATCGTGACCGACTTCGTGTCGGATTCCGCGTCGCTGATCGAAAGGCTCAGCACGGGAACCGGCTTGCCAGGACCCACCGCACCGTCGGTGGTGCGACCACCTTCGTAAACCACCGCCTGGGTGGACACCGACATCGAATCGTTGATCGGAGTGATCGTGATCGGGATGGTCACGTTGGGATCGGAGCCCCCGGCTCCATCATTCACCGTCAGGATGAAGGAGTCGCTGTGGTTCTCTCCGCCATTGTGCACGTAGACGAGCGCTCCCGATGATAGCGCCGTCTGCGTGAAGATCGAGCCGATCGCCACCGGATAACCGTTCAGGCGGAGCACACCGTTGACCGGCAGCGAATTGATGATGTAGGTCAACTGGTTGTTCGTGTTGTCCGGATCGACCGCCTGGATGTCCGCGAGAGTGAAGGTGTGGGAAGCGGTCTCGGAGGGCGTGCCCACGGCCGAGGCATTGATCGGGTTCACCACGAGGTCCGGAGCGTCGTTCTGAGAGACCACGCTGACGGAAAGGCTGGAGCTCACCGTCGTGTCGAGGTCGGCGACGGAGAAAGATAGCGTTTGGTTCCCATGCACGTTCAAGGTCGGCGTGAAAATCGTCCCGCTCAGGGCCGCGTTGAGATTGGCGATCGTGCCGGTGAATTTCAGGCTTCCCGTGCCGTTCGCGGTGCCATCGAGGAAGGTCAGGCCCGTCGTCCCGGAAAGCGTCAGCGTCCCTTGTCCGGCTGAAAGGGTCACGGTGAGGGTCGTGTAGGTATCGCTGCCGACGCTGATCAGATTGGGACCATTGAAGGTGATCGTTTGATCCTCCAAGGTCGAAAGGGGACCCGACGGAGCGGAGAGGGTCGGCGCGGCCAGCAGTCCATGCCATTCGCTCAGGGCAAGGCTGCGCACCTCGATTCCGCCCGAGGAGGACTCCAGCACCCAGTCACCGCCAAGTTCTTCGTGGCCGGTCTTGTCGTTCGACGCTGCCACGTCCGCACCGGTCAGTTCCGAAAGAAGGCGCAACGCGCTTTCCCCTTCTTCACCCGTCGAGAAATCACATCCGTAGATCAGAATGTCCGCATCCGCGGAAAGCGAGGCCCCGATCTGGCGCAGCAGTTCTCCGTGTTCCCCTCCCATCGAGGAACGATCCAGGGTGCTGTCACCCAGGTAGAGCCGACCGTCGTCACCGTGACTGATGAGGTGGATCGCCTGGATCCCGCTGCGTCCTTCCAGCACCTCCGCAATCTGGCGCACCCCATCACTTCCGGCGTCGATCAGGTGGATCTCGTAGGCCGGATCGACATGCTGGGACAAGTAGGCTTGGTCCGAAGCGTCACCCGCGATGAAAACCAACTCGCGCCGTTCCGTTGCCTGGAGATCAGCGGCCCGATGGTTGAGCGACTCGAGGATCGGATCTCCCGCGGATTCCGTCGGTAGATCGACGTTTTCTGCGGCAGTCGTCACCTCCAGAATCCGTTCGTCCCTGGCATCTTGTGCCCCCTCGAGATCCTCGGTCGGCCCTTCGATGGCCGTCGCTGAGAAGAGGACGCGGGGTTCCATCGCCTCAAACAAGATCGGAGACGACTCGGATCCGTCGCGGTTTTGGCGGGATTTTTTGGGGTGCTTGAAGGACATAAGCAGATTTGGGAAATTGAGAAACCATGGAAATTATTACAATTATAGAATGATTTCAAGGGGGAAATTGAAAATATTATAAAAACCATATCTTTAACGAGTGTTTAACTCGCCGCTTTTCATGGCTGCAGCCCCGACGGCAGTCTTTTCAGACCCAAATCCATCGCCACGGCGTTCCCCGGCAGGACTTCAGCTGCACGACCTCAAGGACCTCAAGAGAAGTAGTCCCCCGCACGGTTCTTCGACTTCGAGCTGCCGTCCGTCTTCACGCCGACCGCAGCGATGGCGGCTCCGGTGTTGGTGACCTTGTTCATGAACACCCCGTGATTGCCTCCGACACCGCCTCCGCCGGTGCCGGAAATGGCGAAGCTCCCGGTGGTGCCCACGGTACCGCGCTCGATGAAGACCCCGACGTTGCCGGTCCCGTTGGTCGCGGGATTAGCAGTGCCTTGGGCGGTGATGTTGCCGCCATCGGTCGAGCGCAACACGCTCCGGGTCAGGCTGACGCCGCGATTGTCTTTTGTGCCGATCCCGCCGGTCCCGGTCACGGTGACCGCGCCGGTGCTCGAGAGGATGGAAGATTTGGAACCCAGGATGCCGCTACCGCCGCGGTCTCCGCTGCCGGACAAAAGGACCTGACCATTTCCGGTGGCCGAGAGATTGCTTTTCAGCAGTTCCACCCCGTGGTTCAGGCTACCCTTTCCATCTCCACCACCCGTGCCGCTCACGGCGAGGTTTCCATCAGCCGCCGAGAGGGTGGAAGCGCTGATCTTGACCCCGCGGTGATAACGTCCATCCACGGCTCCGGTCGAGCTGCCGGTGCCATTCACCGTGACAGCTCCGCTGCCGCTCCCGGCGAGGGTCGTGCCGCGCTCCAAGGCCACGCCCGAGCTGGACTTGGAAGAATTTCCGGCACTACCGCTGACGAGAATCCCTGCGGCCCCTTCCACCCGTGTGCCTGCCAACTGAACACCGTTGTTCGCGGAAAGTCCGGCTCCTCCAGTTCCTCGGAGCGCGACGGCTCCGCTGCCGGTTGCAGAGATCGTGGCCCCGCTGCCGAAAATGCCGGTGTTGTTCTGCCCGCTGCCGGCGGCCATGCTGCGACCATCGATGGAAAGATTGCCACCGGTGCTTTGCAGGGTCGCCTTCGTGATCTCCACGCCGCGCCCATAGGAAGCGCTGCGTCCCGTTCCTTCGATGGAAAGGCTGCCGGTCGCCACAGAGAGACGTCCCGCATTGATCACCACGCCCGATCCCTTGGCACCGATGCCGCCGGTGCCATTGACGACGATGTCACCGCTGCCGGAAGTCGTTTGGACCACCGATTTGCCGAGGACGGTGACGCCGTGGTTACCGTTGCCGTTCGCATTGCTCGTCCCGAGCAGGTTGATGTCGCCGTTCTGGCTCGTCAGGCTGCTGCTACCCTGGACCTGGACACCGACGTTCGATTTGCCGGTGCCGGAGGTTCTGCCTTGCAGGGTGATAGCGCCGTTTCCGGTCGTGATCGCCGTGGTGTTGGCCATCCGCACGCCGAATCCGGAATTGCTGCCCGCACCGGTTCCCTCGATGAGGAGATCTCCGCCGCTGCTCTGAAGCCTTGAGCCACCCACCGAGACGCCAAAGTTGTTTGAGCCCGTCGTACTCCCGGTTCCGTAGATCAAGAGATCGCCGGAGGCCGCCTGGATGACGGAGTTTTTCTCGATCGTGACCCCGGCTCCGTATTGGTTGCCATTGCCACCGACGCCGCGCAGGGTGACGTCCTCGATTCCCGTGGCCCGGAGTTGCGAGGTGGTGATCACCACGCCGAGCTGGGCCCCCGCGGTGCCGACTCCTCCGCCGGTTCCGATGACCTCGATGGCCCCGCCGGTTTCGATGACCGAGCGAGTCAGGTTCACCCCGAAGTTGCGATCGAGGACCGTGCCGCCGCGGGCTTCCAGACGGACATCTCCGGACGTGCTTTCGATCTCGGCCGATTGCAGGACGAGGCCCTGATAGCGCCCGCTTCCACCCCCGACGAGGTTTGCCTCGAGGGTGATGTCGCCGCTCGCACTGGAAAGAGCGGATCGCTCGCCGAGCAGGATGTTGCGGCCCGCATCGAAATGGATGGTTCCCGTGCCGGTCGTGGTCAGGCTGGAATTCTGTAGCGCGTTGATGGTGTCGGCACGTAGCTGCGCGGAGGCCCCGAAGGTCGTGCTGCTGTCATAGTTCAGCGTGTCGGCATCAAGATAGCGCCCGGTCCCGTTTTCAAGGTCGACGAGGAGTCCGCCTGACAAGCTCGCTCCCAGGTTGCGGATCGTCACACTGTCGTCTCCGGACCCGGTCCGCACGATGATGTTCCCGGTCACGAGCGAAACAGGCACCCGGATTTCGTTGTTCGCACCCCGGGTCGCGCCCACGATGGGGCTGCCGATCCAAAGGCCGTTCAGGTCGCGGATCACGTAGTCGGTTCCGTCGCGATAAATGAGAAGATTGTCCGCCGAATCCGAGCTGCTCACCGCGGATCCGAAGGAGCTGTCGGTCTCGACATCCTCGACCACGAGGTCGAATCCCCCACTACCGTTGGCCACCAGTTCGAGGTCGGTGGTGATGCCGGTTCCCGGGCCGGCGGAATCCACCCGGGCGTCGTTTTCGATGATCGTGCCGGTGCCCACGCTGCTGATGATCACCGCCGCGTTGGAGACGTTGCTCAGGACCACGGTGAAAGTCTCATCGCCCTCGATCAGGTTGTCTTCGATCGGGTTCACAGTGAAAGTGATCGTCTCGCCAGGTGTGCCCGCGAAGGTCAAGGTGGTGGTCATCGCGACGAAATCGACCCCGCTCAGCGCGCTCCCCGAAACCGTCGCCACATCGACCGTGAAACCACCGGCGACCAAGCGATCGAGCGTGGCGGTGAAGGTCAGGGTACCATCCTCGGCCGTTGAGACATGGTTCAAAGTCACGGACTGCACCACGTCGTTCACATCCCCGTTCACCGTAGCGGTCGCCGTGGCGGATCCGTCGCTGATCGTGTAGGTGAAGGAAACGGGGCCGTGGTAGTTTGCAGAGGGAACGAAGACCAAAACGCCTCCGGAGAGCGTCACGGTTCCATTCGCCACCGGCACCGATGCACCTCCATCGGAGATTGCCTGGCCGTCCACCTCGGTGATCGTGATTGAAACATTGTCGACATCGGCGTCGTTCAGCAGCACATCAATGGACACCGATTGGTTCTCGTCGGTCACGAAGGAGTCATCGGTCGCGACGGGTGCGTCATTGACGGGATTCACCGTGATGCCAACGGTTCCGGGCGTCGCCACCGTTCCGTCGCTGACGCTGTAGGAGAAGCTTGTCGTCGCCGCACTCGCCAAGTCCGACGGAGCGTCGTAAACCAAGCTCGTGAGCTGGGCGAGCGAGAGGGCCATTCCGTTGGTGACGGCAGTCCCGCTAGCCAACTTGACGGTTCCCACCGAGGGAAGGCTGGTGACGGTGATCGTCAGCGTGTTTCCATCCACATCGGTCGGTGCGGAGATCCCGAGCGATGTGCCCAGTGACTCTTCGTTCACGGTGATCGAGGCGGGCACGGTGATCGGAGCATCGTTTTCACCACTCACATCGACGGTCACCGTGGCGGTCGTCGTGGCACCGTTCGCGTCCTGCAAGGTGTAGGTCACCGTCGTGGCCCGGGTCTGGCCGACCGCGAGATCCTCAAAGGCTCCGTTCGGAGAGAAGGTCACCGCTCCGTTCGAAGCAATCGAGAACAAACCTCCATTGCTGCCAGTCACCGCGGAGAGAGGGACCACTGAAAGGGTGTCACTGTCGGGATCCGAATCATTCGTCAGCACATTGCCGACCACCGCAGTGGCGGCGTTCTCCGTCGAGGTAAAAGTATCGATGACCGCGATCGGCGCCGGGTTGCTCACGTTCCAGGTGAAAGATCGCGTCGCGGTCAGGCCCCCGGCATCCGTGGCCGTAACGACCACCGAATAGGACGGCGTCGTGGAGGCCGAAGAGTTCAGCGTGCCAGAGATCACCCCGGTGCCCGGATGGATTGCAAGTCCCGCAGGCAGACCCGTCGCGCTGAAGTTGATCGTGTCGCCGGTGTCGATGTCGCTGAAATAGGTGCTCAGGTTGAGCGGGCTGATCGTCTGACTGTCGGTGCTCGATTGGGTCGGCACCACGCCCGACGCCACGGGTGCGTCGTTTTCACCGCTTACGGTCACCGTCACCGTCGCCGTGGCAGTGGCGCCCTGGGCGTCCACCAAAGTGTAGCTCACCGATGTCGCCCGGGTCTGGCCCGCCGCGAGATTCTCAAAAGCTCCGTTCGGGGAGAAAGTCACCGCCCCATTCGCCGCGATCCAGAACAGGCCGCCTTGGCTGCCGGCCACCGCCGTCCGGGGAGTCACGGAGAGCGAATCACCGTCCGGATCCGAATCATTTGACAGCACGTTCCCAACCACCGCCGAGGCGGCATCTTCCGTCGAGGTGAAAGTGTCGGCACCCGCGATTGGAACCGGATTGCTCACGTTCCAAGTGAAGGATCGGCTCGCGGTCAGCCCGCCTCCGTCGGTCGCCGTGACCACCACCGAATAGGAGGGCGTCGTCGAGGCCGATGAGGTCAGCGTGCCGGAGATCACCCCGGTGCTCGGATGGATCGAAAGCCCGGCAGGCAATCCGCTGGCGCTGAAGCCAAGCGTATCACCGGTGTCGATGTCGCTGAAGTAGCCGCTGAGATTCAGCGGCGTGATCGTCTGCCCGTCATTGCTCGACTGGGTCGGCACCACACCCGAAGCGACCGGCGCGTCGTTCGAACCCTGCACTGTCACATTGACGGTTCCCGACGTCGAACCACCATTCCCGTCGTTGACCGTGTAGCTGTAGCTGGTGACGCGGGTTTGGCCGGTCCCGAGATTCTCAAACTGGCCGTTGGGATTGAAGGTCACCTGGCCGTTGGCCGCGATGCTGAAGAGGCCCCCGTTGGATCCAGCTCCGGATGCAACCGTCGCGCTCAGGGTATCTCCGTTCGGATCCGAGTCATTGCTGAGCGCGTTCCCGACAACCGCGGCCCCGCTATTCTCGGCGGCGGTGAAGGCATCCGTGACCGCCACGGGCGGTGCGGGATCGTTGTCCACAATCGTCGTCGTCACCGTGGACGTACCGAGAGTGCTGTTGGACGCATTCGAGAGACTGATTTGGTAAGACTCAGACGCCTCGGGCGTCGTGTCGTTGGTCGTTCCCAAGGTGATGGTCAGGGGACTCATCGAGACCGAACGGGAGTATACGATCCGCTGATTGTCGTTGATCGAAGCCGTGT
The DNA here is from genome assembly GCA_041917795.1 of Verrucomicrobiales bacterium. GTDB lineage: Bacteria > Verrucomicrobiota > Verrucomicrobiia > Verrucomicrobiales > DEV007 > Arctic95D-9. The sequence continues at coordinate 57,640 of JAYRWX010000023.1, read as the reverse complement.
CGAAGGAAAACTGGTTGTAGCGCGAAGCGCCATCGCTCAGGCCGATCGTGGCGGAGCCGCCCCGGGTCCAGCCCGATTCAACGGTCACGTCGAGGTAGCGGAACTCGATCGACCCGTCGGATTCATTCAGCACCATCTGGAACGACGCGGTCTGGCTGCCTCCGTAATGGACGATGCTGCTCCACTGCACGATGAACTGGCGGTTCCCCGCCGTGCCAGTCGTGATCGAAAAGATCTCGGTGCCACTCGTCGCCCCCGGATTCCAGTCGTCCCAGAGCGGAGCGATCGCGGGCCGGCTGTCGATGGTGCCACCGGAAGCAAAACTCGAATTGGTGTAATTCGACGATCCGGCTCCGAAGGTCACAAAACCATTCGACCCGATGAAGAGTGAGGAATAGTTCGTTCCGTAAAAATCGAAGTTGAACCCGATGGTCTGGGACGTCGAAGCGTCATCCCCGAGATTGTGGGAGTTCACTCCCGAAAGGCCCGAGATGCTCGAATAGGAAGAGCCCGAGGTGATAAGCGAGGAGCTGTAGGTGAGAGGCGGGCTGTAGGTGAGAGTCGTTCCGTTGAAGGAAAGCTCCGGACGCGAAGCGATGGCCGCGTTCACCGCGGACACGAAGCTGGCGTGGTCGGCCGAAGCCGTCGTGAGGTCGGCCAGGGCCAGATCCACCGATACCGAGGTTCCACTCTGAACCGCACCGGTCAGAGAAAGCGTGTAGCTTGCCGAAGATCCCTCGGTCACGCTGGAGCTTCCCGAGATCGACCAGACCGGCGGTGCCAGCAAGGCAGCGAAGCCCGGCAAAGCCACGGCGGAGGCCTCGATCGCGCCGGCTTGATATTCGAGATCCCAGTCTCCGCCGAGGGAAGCCGCTCCCGTGTCGTCCGTCGACGCGGCGACGTCCGCGCCAGTCAGCTCGGCGATCATCGCCACGGCAGCCGCACCCTCTTCCCCAGCCGCGAAATCACAGCCGTAGATGAGGATGTCTGAATCTTCCGCAAGCGACAGGCCGATCGTCCGCAGAGTTTCCCCATGTGATCCGGCCATGGAGTCCTGGTTGAGCACCGTATCGCCGAGAAAAAGTCGGCCGGCCTCGCCGTGACCGATCAGATGGATCGCATCGATGCCGCTACGTCCTTGCACAACCGCCGCGATCTGTGCGAGCGCGTCACTGCCCGGATCGATCCGGTAAACCTCAAAGGCCGGAGAAAGGTGATCGGAGAGGTAGTCCGCATCGTAAAGGCCTGCCGAAAGGAAGATCAATTCGGTCCCGCCACGGGCTTCGATGTCGGCGGAGAGATGATTCAGATTCGCCAAAAGGGTATGTTCCGCCTCCAGTTCGTCGACGCCCGCCGATGGCTCATCGGATTGCCAGACAGATTTCTCCAAGACCACCTCCGATTGGGGTGCCTCCACCGCCTCCTGATCGAGCAGCGAATCGACCGCGGTCGCAGAAAAAAGGATCCGCGGTTCGAGCGCCTCGAAACGCAACCCTTGCTCCTCCGCCGGACGGGCGGACTGAGACTGAGGCAAAGCTTGGTTTCCTGTTTCCATTTTGTAAAATTTACAATGAGTGTGGTAATTATAGTTTGTTCGACGAGGTTGACAAGCTGAATCCGAATAATGTTCATTAATGATAATTTTTATAAAATTAGGAAAAGTTAGGGTTCTGAATTCCTATAGATGCGCGGTCTCATACCAGCTGGCACCAATCCAGCGGCACAGCGAGGGTGCTCCCGCATGGGTCGCACCCCAACGTGATGATCCTTAGGAATGGCGGATCGTTATCCGACGGAGCAAAAACGCCCGATTCATTTCAGCCGCACCTCGATCCCAGGCAACCAGGGTGAGGGAATTTGCGGCGGCATGCCTCCGAAAGGCTGATAAACCGGAAGCTGGATCATCCCCACGCAGTGGGCCTGGGAAGCCATGAAGAAAAGCGCTTCGCCGCAATCTTCGGTCTGAATCATCGCCTCTTTGTGCTCCGGCGTCGGTTGCACAGGCCGCATTTTCACAATCGGCGTATTGCTCTCGCCCGGCGCATACTCCGAGAGGACGATGCCATGGGCGCTGAGCTGGGCCCGGGCCGTGAAGATCAGGCCGTGGACCGCCCACTTGCTCGCCGTGTAAGGCACGCCGGCAAAGGAATCGAAGCCGTGACCGGCCGTCGATGAGACCACCACGATGCGACCGCCGCCGTTCGCCGCCATCGCCGGGGCGACGGCCTGGATCATGTGAACGACCCCGAGCACGTTCACCTCCATCACCTTTTTCCAAGTCTCCGCGCTGGCGAGACGAGCCGGATCGGGATGGGCCATGAAACGATCGGACGTGTTGATGCCGGCGGTGTGGATCAGGGCAAAAGGCGCTCCAGCGATCAGGATCGTTTCCATCGCCGCCGCGACACTCGCCGGATCGGCCACGTCGCAGACCACCGGCGTGATGTTTGGCGAAAGCGCCGCCGTTTCCTGGAGCGAGTCGAGGTTGCGGCCGAATACGAAAGTCCGCGCCCCGGCTGCGGCAAAACGCTGCGCCGCCGCCTGCCCCATCCCGCCACCGCCGCCGGTAACGATCACGATCTTGTCCGTCCAGTTGGTACCCATTCGGCGGAATCCTAGCGAAGGATCGCGAACTTACGAATGGAAGATTTCCCCTACTTCAGCAGATGGCGTTTGAGAAAATCCATCTGCACCCTCCGCCCGAACGGTGTCCCGGCGGCTCCGTGGCCGGCTCCGGCGATGGGCATGAACTCAAAATCCTTCCCGGCGCGCTGCAAGGCGGCAACCACCTGCATCGTGCTCGCAGGATCGACGTTGGTGTCGAGCTCGCCGACAATGAGGAGCAGCTTGCCGCCCAGCTTGCCGGCATCGTCGACATTCGAGCTCTTCGCATAGCTTTCGTCGACCGGCCAGCCCATCCACTGCTCGTTCCACCAGATCTTGTCCATGCGGTTGTCGTGGCAGCCGCAATCGGCCACCGCGACCTTGTAAAAATCGTGGTAATCGAGCACCGCCCGCATCGCGCTCTGGCCACCGGCGCTGCCTCCGAAAATGCCGACCCTCGCCAGATCCATCCACGGTCGGGTCGCCGCGGCCGCGCGGATCCAGGCGATGCGGTCGGGAAAGCCGGAATCCTTCAGGTTCTTCCACGCGATGTCGTGAAAGGCCTTGCCGCGGTGGTTGGTGCCCATGCCGTCGAGTTTTACGACCACGAAACCCTCTCGTGCGAGTTCCTGCATCCGCTCGAGGCGGCCGAAATCCTTCGGGGCGAAGGCCCCATGGGGACCGGCATAAATCTCCTCGATCACCGGATAGGTCTTCGCGGGATCCAATTCCGCCGGACGGATGATGACACCATGGATGTCGGTCTTTCCGTCGCGACCTTTCGCGACGAAGCGCTCCGGCAAGGTCCAGCCGCCGGCGATGAGTGCGCCTGCATCGGCCCGCTCCAGTTCGCAGACCAGCGAGCCATCAGCGCTGCGTCGCAACTCGTGCACGGGCGGATGATCGGCGCGGGACCAACGGTCGATGAACCATTCCCGGGTCGGCGAGAACTCGATGTGATGGTTTCCGTCGCCCTCCGTCAGCCTGACAAAACCGCCTCCATCGAAGTCCGCCCGGCAGAGGTGCTGGTGATAGGGATCCTCGCCCTCGCGCAGTCCACTCGCTAGAAACCAAACCTGCCTTCCCTCCGCGTCGACGTGCAGGACCTCGCGCACCGGCCAGTTGCCCGAAGTGACCGCATGTTTCAGCGTACCGGTGGCAATGTCGCGGAGTTCAAGATGGGCCCAGCCGCTCCGCTCGCTTATCCAGAGAAGCTCCCCGCTCTGATGAAGCCAGTGGCGCCAGGTTTTCTTCGTGTAGTCGATGAAGGTTTTCGAGGTCTCCTCCACCACGGTGCGCACCGTGCCATCCGCGGCCTTGACCGCGAGGATGCGGTAACGCTGGTGCCCGCGCTCGTTGTAGTCGAAATAGGCCTCAGATCCATCCGGCGCCCAAGTGCCGCGGATCTCGTGCGATTGCGTGAAGGGATTGGGAAAGAGGGTCTCGTCGATGACCTGACCCTCTTCACTTCCGGTCCGGAAGAGCACCCATTGTGGTTTTGGCAGGGGATCGCCGGGCTTGGCGTAGGCAAAGGTCTTCAGCTTCGGCTGTTTCCGGTCATCGGGAGACGATTCGACGATCGTCACGATCCGCTCGGGCACCTCGACGGCGGCGCTGAGGAGGAAACACTTCGAGTCAGGCGACCAGAGCGGCCGGCCCCGGTAGGTCGCCCCCGGCTTGATGGGAGCCCGCAGGATGCGCTCGGAGCCGTCATCATTGACAAGCACGACGCGGGCCTTCTCCACCCGGACGGTTTCCCCTTTCTTACGAACCGGAGGCGGAGACGCGGCGCGACCGGGCCCGTCGATGATCACGGTCTGGTCCAGCGGGCCGGCCTCGATCAGGGCATAGGCCTCGCCTTTGGCCCGGGTCAGGAGCCAGACATGGCCGTCGTAGGTGGACATCTCGCGTCGCCCCCGCGGAGCCACCCTGCCGTAGGGCTTGCGGCTGCCGTCGGGCGCGAGCCAGAAAAGCTCCAGCTCCTCATCGACCTCGCTGATGAATTGCACTTGGCTCGCGATGCCCGTTTTTCCACTTTTCCGGAGCACGACCTCCTGCTTCGAAGAATGAATCGGTTCGGGTGGCTCCAGATCGATCGTGTTGAGACTGGCGGCGGACTTCCGCGAACCGGCCCGTGCATCGATGAGGACAAACTCCTTCTGCTTGGGACCGGTCGTGACCTGGTACCAAAAACGCACGCCATCCGGCAACCAAGCGGCGTTCACCTCGTCCCGATAAACCTGGGCCGGCAGGGCGGGCGCCATCAACAGGCAGAGGATGACGATGGCGGTCTTGGAAGAGCTCGGCATGCGCGGGTCCGTCTTAGCGCTTCGCGCCTTCGTTCGTCAACCGTCCCGGTCCACAGCCGACAAAAAAAGCCCCTCGCCGGAGATTCCGGGAGGGGCAAGGCAAGGAGGGAACACCTTCGGGGAGCGCCGGTCACGGCTCGCGGAGGAAGGTCAGACCGGGATCCTCGGTGGGGCTGCCCGCCAGGAGGAAATGGAGACTGCCGTCGTCCTTCAAGGTGACATCGCCGACCATCTGGACGTCTTCGTCGGCCAGGACCAGCAAACCATCCTCGTCCAGCGACCATTCGCCGGAAAGGATCTCGCCAGAGGAGCCTTCGTAGTTCCAGGTGAAGGTGCCAATCGCGGTGAGCGAGAGGGTGATCAACTTGCCCTCGGCCGATTTCGCCTTCCACACCCCGTGGAGCGCATCCTCGGCGATGGTCGGTTTTTTCGGTTCCACGGGGGCGCTGCCTTCGGCAACGGCGACCTCTTCGTTCTCCGGAGCGGACTCCGCCAGCAGGGCGCGGAGTTGCTTGGCGACCGAGTCGGCCGGTTGCAGGGCAACCACCTGATCGAACATCGCATGTGCCTCGGTCAGGTTTTCACCGACGAGGTAATGGTAGCCCAGCAGGAAGTGCGGCTCCGGAGCATTCGGATTGGCCACGACATAGTCCTCGAGCTTGCGGAACTGATCCGTGTAGCTGTCGGCATTGCCGTAGAAACCAATCAGAGTGTCCCAATCCCAACCGGGACCGGAGGCAAGCACCGGATTCAACACGCCCGCGGCATCGTTGTAGCGACCCAGCGCGAAGAGGTTCAACGCGCGGAACTCGTGCAGCACCTGGTCGCCGGGCGTGTGCGAAATCGCCTCGTCGACGGCGCCCAGGGAGGCCACGTAGTCACCGTCCTTGAAGGCGGCCCGGGCCAACTCCATCGCGGCACTCGCCTTCTCGGCATTGGTGGTCGCAATTTCCTCGGTCGCAGGCTCGGTGTTCGATGCGACCACGGTGATCGGCTCAGCGTAGCGGATGATGGTGGTCTGTGTTGTCACCGGCGGTGCCACGTAGGGGTTGTAGTAGGTGTAGTATCCGCTGTCGTAAGCGAGACGGCCGAGGGTCCAGCTCGCCAAGCCCCAGGGAACGAACGACACGGGCGAGACGTAGTGGGTGCGGTAGCCCGGAGGATAATAAAGCGCCGGACGACGGTAGTAGGAGTAGCGGTTCACCCAGCGGGAATTCCACCCGTAGTTCCAACAGCCGCTGTGCCAGGTGTAATGATGACGGGCACCCCACCAAGGGTAACCACCCCAGGCATAAGGTCGATAGGCGTAATTCACCGAATAATAGAAACTCGGCGAATAACGGCGGTAGTAGTCCGGCCGATAATCGGGACGCCAGACGCCCCAACCACCGCCATGATGACGATAAGCGTGGGCCGCACCACCACCGGCGCTGCCGCCCCGGGGAGAGGTGTTGATCATCACCCGGGAAGCGACCGTATTAATGCGATCCGGCCGGCGCACATTCGCATTCGCATTGGCTCCGCCGCCTCCGGCGCGATTGATCGCGGTCACGCGGGTGTTGGCCCGGATCGGTGAATTGGTCGCCACTCCGACCCGCGAAGGTCCGGCGTTGCCGCGGGAGGCCACGTTGGCCGAGGGACGGTTCGAAGGATTCGCGGCGGGCCGCCCTTTTTGCTGACCGGAAGGTTTCGCCACCGGCTTGGGAGCGGGATTGTTGTTCGCGACTCCGACGCGCGAGGGAGCCGCATTGCCTCCGCGGGCCGCCACGTTGGCCGAAGGTTTCGGGGAAGGCTTGGCCGTCGGCTTCGGAGCGGGACGCGGGGCGGGTTTGTTGTTCGCCACTCCGACACGGGAGCTACCGCCATTGTTGTTGCCGCCCTTGGAAGCCACGTTGGCCGAAGGTTTCGGCGCCGGCTTCGCGGAGGGTTTCGGCGCGGGACGCGGGACCGGTTTGCTGTTGGACACGCCGACCCGGGAGCCTCCGCTATTATTTCCGCCACTACTACGGCTGGCGACACTGCTGGAAGGCTTCGGCGTCGGTTTAACCACGGGCTTGGGTGCAGGACGAGGCGCAGGTTTGCTGTTGCCCGCACCCACCCGGGAACCACCGCTGTTCCCCGATCGCGAGGCGACCGAGGGCGCTTTCGGAGCGGGACGAGCCGCCGGTTTCGCGACGGGTCGGGAAACGGGTTTCGGCGCCGCGCGCACGACGGGCTTGGGTGTGGAGGGCCGCGAGACGCGCGGGGCGGGATTGCTGCGCGGGGCGCTGCGCGGGGCCGCAGGACGACTGACCTGTCGCGGAGCGGAGCGTGGAGGCGCCGAGGCTCGTGAGGGAGCCCGATTGTTCCGATTTTCCCCCTGACCGCCACGGGGAGCGGCATCAACGGGAGGAGCACCGAGAGGTACAAGAAGGAGGGCCGCCGCCAGGGCGCGCCATCGAGGAGGGGGTTGTTTCATGTTTCGCAAGGTTGGGGGAGAGAGAGAAGCAAAAAGCTGGTGGTGCTTTGGGTTTGGACGGCCCCGGCGCTCGATTGATTCAAAAAAACTTCATTTTGCCGGACTTAAGAGGGTTTGATCCATGACATGACCCTGTATGGTTACGCCCTCTGCGATGACCTCCGACCACGATGCCGACGAGCTCTTCATGCGCGCCGCTCTTGATGAAGGCGCGCAAGGGCTCGGGCTGACCAGTCCGAATCCGCCGGTGGGAGCCGTGGTATTGAAAGATGGCGAGCTGCTGGGAAAGGGTTGGCACCGGCGCGCCGGTGAAGCCCATGCGGAACGCCATGCGCTGGCAGAGGCGCGCGCGAGCCATGGCGACCGGGCTCTGCGCGGCGCGACGATTTATGTGACCTTGGAGCCCTGCTCGACCCACGGCCGCACTCCGCCCTGCACGGAGGCGATCCTGGAGGCTGGAATCCGTCGTGTCGTGGTCGGAGCAACCGATCCGAATCCGGCACACGCGGGAGCGGGCCTTGAGATTCTGAAAAAGGCGGGCGTCGAAGTGGTGACCGGAGTGCTCGAGCCGGAAGCACGCGAACTGATCCGCTTTTTTGCCAAACACATCACCACCGGCCTGCCTTGGGTAATCGCGAAAACGGCCTGCACCCTCGACGGCCGCACCACTTTGCCCGAGGGCATGGGGCCCTGGATCTCGGGCGAAGCCTCGCGCGAGGACGTGCAGCGCTGGCGGCGCCAATGCGATGCGATCTTGGTCGGGGGCGAAACGCTGCGCCGTGACGATCCCGCCTTGACCCTGCGCGGCCCCTGGGCCGAAGGCAGGGCCCAGCCTTGGCGGGTCATCCTCAGCCAAAGCGGCGATCTGCCGCCGCAAAGCCGGGTTTTCCACGATGCTTTCGCCAACCGGACTCTCGTCCACCGTGGCCTTCCCATCGAGGAATCTCTTCGCCGGCTTGGCCGCGAAGGCGTCACCTCCGTGATGCTCGAATCGGGCGGTCGTCTCCTCGGTGAAGCGCTCGCGGCCGGGGCCGTTGATGAAGTGATCCTCTACTACGCGCCTCTTCTCGGCGGCGGCGGCGCGAGGCTGCTGCCAGCCGAGGGACTGCTGGCACGGCTCGAGGCGATCGAAACCGAGCGGTTCGGTGACGACCTCCGCATTCGCGGAAAGGTGCGCCACGAGCACTGACGTCACGGGGAAGCTTCTTGACCGGAGCGGAAAGGGATCGGATCAAGTGTGTTCCGTGCTGCAAGTCTCATGAAGTCGCGATTCCTTTTTACCGCCCTGTCGTCCGCCCTGTTGCTCCCTCTAGCCGGATCCTCCCAGGAGCTCAATCTCGCCGACATCAACGACGCCGCTGCTTTCCTCGCCGGCGAGCCCTTACCGAACCGGGAAGATCATCCGCTGACGCTGTCCTCAGCCTGGCAGAGCCATGTGAAAACCTTTGGGAAGGATTACGCGGATCACCAGGCCCGCGTCCTCACCCCGATGGCGGAATGGTCGGCGACCGAAGTCTCGCCAGCCCAGCCCGCGGGAGCCGTGGTGCGCTATTTTTTCAGCGGTCCGGACATCCTCCACGCCTTCCACATGTTCCCCACGGCGGGCACTTTCATCCTCTGCGGGTTGGAACCGGTCGGGCAGGCTCCCGACATTTCGGCGCTGAACGATGAGAACGCCTCCCGCGCCCTCTCCGAGGTCCGCAATGCCCTCGGCGAGATCATCCAGCTCAGCTTCTTCCGCACCAAGGACATGAAAGAGGACCTCCAGTTCTCGACCTTTCAGGGCACCACACCGCTGATGATGATCTTCCTCGCGAAATCGGGGCAATACGTGAAGGAACTTGAGTTTTTCAAACTCCAGTCCGACGGCACGCTCGCCAGCCAAGGCATGGACCACAAGGGAGCCAACGGGGTGCGCATGGTCTTCTCGCCGCGCCGGATCGATGCGCCGAAGACCTTGTATTATTTCTCCTCAGACCTTTCCGACGGCGGTTTCGAAAAATCGGGCTTCTCGAAGTGGGCTTTGGCCCAGCCGAAGGGGTCGTCCTACCTGAAGGCGGCGTCGTTCCTGATGCACGACAGTTGGTTCTCGAAGGTGCGGGACCACCTCCTGACAAACAGCCAACAGATCATCCAGGACGACTCGGGCATCCCCTACCGCTTCTTCGATGCCGCCACCTGGGATGCGACCCTCTACGGTGTCTACACCGGCCCGATCGAGCTGTTTGCAAAATCGCAGCAACCCGACCTCGCCGCGGCCTACGCGCGGTCGAAGCAGCCCCTGCCCTTTGGGACGGGCTACAAATGGCGCAAGGGCGAGTCGAACCTGATGCGATTCGTAATCAAGACGGTCGACGCACCCGCGGAACCGGCTCCCGCGGCGCCAGCCGCTCCGGCTAGTCCGGACGCTTGAAGATCCCCAGCCCCTTTGGGAAAAGCGGCCGCACCTTCTTTTCCGTGCTCGGCGCGGCCGGCGTCGCGCTCGCGGCGTCGGCGAAAAGCAGCTTCAGGAACTCCGCGTCGCGGAACTCATTGCCCTTCTTCCCAAGGTGGACGACGACCAGGTCCATCGAGGGCACGATGTAGAGTCGCTGGAAGTTCGAGCCGAGCGAGCAAAGCAGATCGGGCGGCGCATTCTTGGAAAGGCAGGACCCGCTCCAGTCTTCCGGCATGGGTTCGCGTTCGAGGAAGACTTCGACATCCACCTCGCGCGCGTCGGGCTGGGTCGAGTGGCTGTTCACCCAAAAGCACAGGCCGAACGCGGGATTGATCGCCGTGCCGCGGAAGCAGGCCGCGAGGCTGCCCGTTTCGACGATCTGTTTGCCATTCCAGGATCCGCCGTGGCAGACCATCTCGCCGAAATGCATCCAGTCGCGACCCGTCATCCACATGCCGGCGGAGGGGATCACGTTGCCGTGGCTGTCGGCGCGCCACTGTGTGATCTCGATGTCGAGCGGGCGGATCAGCTTGCGCTCGAGGTAGGCCTGGTAACTGGTGCCGCGCGACTTCAGCTTGCGCCGCAGCACTTCGCAGAAGACCTGCAGGTGGCTCGGCCCGTAGACGAAGGTATCGCCCCGGTCCGCCTTGGCCTTCAGTCCCAGCGAGAGCGTCAGCTTGTCGGCGGTGCTGCGTCCGTAGATCTCCTCGAAGCCGGTTTCCAGCCCCGAGGTGAAATCGAGCAGCTCTCGGATCGTGATCTGCGATTTGCGTGGATCATCGCGCCATTCCTTGATCGTCTCGGCGACAGGCTCGTCGAGTTTCAACAGGCCTTCGTCCTGGGCGATCACCGCGAGCACGCCGAAGAAGGACTTCGTGCCCGAGTAGATGTGCAGCGATTTGTCGGCGGAATGTCCGTTGTAATAGTTCTCGTAACGCACCTCGCCCCGCTCCTTGATGATCATGGCGATGCCGGCGCGCTTGGCGGAGTAGGCCTGGGCGGCCTCGATCGAGGCCTTTGACAATTGCGCGGAGAGCTTGTCCGCGCCCGCGGAGAGAAAAGTCATGGCGAGGATCCAGGTGCGGACGGAAAACATCGGGGAAGATGCCCGAAACCGGCGCTTCGGTCAAAAGGCGGCTCGGACGGATTCGCACCGCTTTTGATGGCGGAACGACGCGGTCGAATCTTTATTTCGCCCGAAATGGAAGCCACCCTCAAACGCCTGCGCCTCTTCTCGATCCTCGATGGAATCTCCTACCTCATCCTTCTCGGCATCGCCATGCCGCTGAAGTACGTCTGGGATCTGCCGCTCGCGGTGCGTATCGTCGGCTCGCTGCACGGATTCTTTTTCCTCGGCCTGATGCTCTTTCTCGCGATTGCGTTCTTTCGGAAGTGGCTCTCGTTCCCGCGCAGCGTGCTGGTTTTTGTCTGTGCGCTGGTTCCAGTGGCACCGTTCTTTTTGGATCGGCAGTTGAAGCGGTGGGCAGATGATCTACACAATAGCTGAAAAAATGGAACCGTGAGGGCCCGCCAGCGCGCGACGTGCTCGAGATGCACACCACGGCCAAGCGCGCCACGCTTCGCTCGCTTTTCGGACTCGCCACCGTTTCAACCCCTCACATCGCCAAGAGCGCGAGCAGTCCCGGCAGGATCTGCGCGTGGGTGCGGTTGCGGCCGGCGCGGTTGAGAATGTCGGTGACGAGGGCGGCGTCGTTGAGCCGGCGGGCCGGGAGCCAGTCCTCCTCGACCGGGACTTCGGGACGATGGATCATGGTGCGGGTGAAGTCGCGGGTCTGGCAACGGCTGATCTCGACCCGCGAGCCGCCGAGATGGAGGTCGACCTCGACGGTGCCCAGCCGTGACGGATCGAGTTCCGCCACGCGGATGGTGAAGCTGCCGCATTTGGCGTTGGCCCCGGGTTGGCAGACGATCTTTCCCCCGGCTGATTGCGAGGTGTCGAAGCCTGCCCCGAGCCGCGCGGCAAGCCAGGCGGCGAGGTAGAGCGCGCTGATTTTGAAACCGCGGGCATGCCGGATCTCGATGGCCGAGAGCGAGGCGATCTCGCGGGTCAGTTGCGGGCGCTCGAAGGCATTGGCGACGGCCTGGCGGATCCCGTTGATCCTCGTGAAGGCGAAGTCGTGCATCACGAAAGGGGAGTTCGACCCGCGCTGGCTCTCGATGAGGCGCAGGAACTGGCTGCGGGGATGCTCCCAACCCTCCGAGTCGAAGAGGAGCCGGTCGATCCGCGAGTAAAGCCGCTCCTCGAAAGTGTCGGAAAACTCCCCGCGCCACCAAAAGGCAAGCGGCAGATCTGAATCGAGGTGGGCGAAGACGATGTTCCGCAGCAGGCCGGGCGCGTGGCCGCTGAGCAGGAAACTGATCTGCTCGGTGCAGACGCTTTTTTCGCCGTTGCGATCGACTTGGCAGTGGGCCTGGATCCAGCAGCGCGCGCCGGGCGCGGTGGCCCGCGGGTCGGTGTGGATCAGCAGGGAGCGACAAGCCGCCTCGCTGGTGAGCTCCGCGAGAACGGCGGCGTCGCGCTCCAGCTCGGCGGGGTTTTCATTGTAAAGCGCGAGATTGATCAGCGACGCCCGGGCGATGCCGGAGGCGCCGGACCCGCTGCCGCCCATTTCGAAGAGCTCCTGGAGGGACTTTTCGATGCGTGAAAGTTCCACCTCCTGGCCGAGGAGGAGTTCTGCCGATGCCGGCGGGGTCAAGGTCATGCAAGAGCCTAAGGCCGTTTTTCCCGTTGGAAAAGCGTTTCGGTGTGGAGCACCTTGGCCCCCCGGCTCCGGCCGGCGCCTCTCTGCCATGCTTCCCGACACCCGCGTCCACCGGCTCCCGAACGGCATCCGCCTCGCGACGATCTCCATGCCGCACATGGCCAGCGTCTCGATGGGGATCTGGGCGGGCGGCGGCAGCCGTCACGAGACCGACCGAGAGCATGGCATGGCCCACTTCGTGGAGCATCTGCTCTTCAAGGGTACCCGCGAACGCACCGCTGAAGAGATCTCGCGCCACATCGAGAGCCTCGGTGCCTCGATCGACGGCTTCACCGTGGAGGACCACACCGCCTACCAGATCAAGGGTCCGGCGGAGAAATTCGGACGGCTCTTCGAAGTGCTGGCCGATCTCTACTTGAATCCCGAGTTCGACCCGCTCGAGATCGACTCGGAGCGGCAGGTCATCCGCGAGGAGATCGCGATGGTGCACGACCAGCCCTCGCAGTACCTCGACGATCTCATCAGCGAGGCGGTCTGGGGCCGCGATCATCCGCTGGGACGCTCGATCACGGGCACCGAGGAATCCCTCGAGGCAATCCGCCGCGCGGACATCGTGGACTTCCATTCGCGAATCTACCGGGGACGGCACAGCGTTGTTTCGGTGGCGGGCAACATCCGCCACGAAGAGGTCGCCGAGATCGTGGCCGCGCGCCTCGCCGCGCTCCCCGAGGGCGAGCCGCTCCCTTGCGCGCCCGCCGATCCCGCCCATTCGCAGCACCGCTTCCATGAGGACTCGGGGCAGGAGCAATCGCACCTCGCCCTTTCCTTCCGCAATTTCGACCGCCATGATCCGCGCCGCTACGCGCACAAACTGCTCAACGTGATCCTTGGCGAGAACATGAGCTCGCGCCTCTTCCAGGAAATCCGCGAGCAACGCGGGCTCTGCTACGAGGTGCAGAGCGATCTGGTCAGCTTCGCCGATGCCGGGGCGCTGCAGATTTACCTCGCCCTCAGCCCAGGCAACCTGAGCGAGGCTTTGGTTTCCATCTCGGAGATCCTCGAGGATCTGCGGAACCGCGGCGTGCAGAAAGACGAGCTGGAGGAGGCGAAATCCTACGTGATCGGGCAGAACCGGATCAGCTTGGAAAATACCGCCTCCCAGATGATGTGGGCGGGCGAATCGCTGCTCTACTTCGACGACTGGATCGATCCCGAAGAGGCCCACGGCCTGCTCGAAAAAGTCACCCTCGCGGACGTGCACGAGGCCGCGACCGAGGCTTTCGACCCGAAGACCCTGTGCTCGGCCATCATCGGACCGGCCGAGTCGCGCAGCCGTCTCGCGCAGTGGCTCGGGGCTTGAATCACAACTCGCTCAGGGCGTCGGGACCACATGGAGGAGCCTCAAGGTCTCGGTCTGCCGCACCGGCACCTGCACCGCGGCCGTTTCGCCCTCGGCTGGAAAGTTCAGCCAGACCTCGATGGTCTGTTCGCAGAGCCGTGGCATGCGATCGAGGGGATCGAAATAGAGGCGCCCCTGGTAAGCGCTCGATTGCAAGTCGACCGGCCGCGTCGATCCGGCGACCGCCTCATCAGGAAGCACGCCGGTGACCGAGCCGCTGAACTCGAAGGCGTGGCATTGGCTGCCCTCGAAACCGATCACACCGGTATGCTGGGTATCGAGATCAAACTGCACCGACCCGAAGCCGGCGATCGTCCGCGATCCCTGTGAAGACCAGACACTGCCGGGCACGATGGCCTTCGAGGTGAAAAACTGCGGGAGTCCGCCGATGTGTTCCGCAAGTTGGCCCGGACCGAAACGAGGCAGGCCCGGCAGGAGACCCTCATCGTTCCCGCTTCCGCCCTCGCTGACCTTGTCGATGCGCCCGCTCTCAGACAGGGTCAGCTCGACGGAACGGTTCAAGGTCGCGCGGATGTGCTTTGCCAGCGGCGTGACGTCGCCAGCGGATTCAAGCGATTTGAAAGAAAGTGTCTCCCCGGCGGCGGACATCGTCACATCGAGGCGCTCGGTGCGGCCGCGCAGGACCACGCCCTTTTTTCCATCGACCCGGACCTGCGCATCGTAGCGGGCTTGCTGCTCGATCTGGATGGAGGCGGCCGCGCCCGACTCAAGCCGGGTGTTCAGGTCCATCTGGACGACAAACCGGTAGGTATTGCCGGCTTGGAACTCGGGACGGAGCCGCTCCGCCTTGCGCGGCTGCGTCGGCGCCACCATCACTCCGGGCGGCAACTGCCGGGACGGCTGGGGGAAGAGACGCCGGGCGGGTTCCCGCATCGCCGGCACGCTCGGGATCGCCGGCAGGGATGAGTCAGCGGCAGGCGGAGCCGCGGGAGCCGCCGAGGCAGGCTCCTGTCCTGACAACGACACCAAACCCAGCGCGGGCAAGGCAAAGAGGATCAGGAAGGAGGGTTGGCACTTCACGGACCGAGGAAACCACAAAGGCCGCTCTGGAGCAATCTTTCCCGTCGACCGCGCTCCCGGATCAATCCGAGGCCTTGGCGGTACGGGCTCCCCGGGCGGGCGACTTTTTCGCGGCCGGCGAGGCCGGAGCCGAACCCGGGACCGGCGCCATGGCAAGATGCTGGAGCAGCTCGGCGCGACTGATCTGGAGGAGTTCCGCGGCCTTTTCATCGCTGCCCGCCTCGATCAGGGCCAGCTCGGCGAGCGACTTCATGGCCAATTCGACCGGGGACACTCCGGCGGCCAGGCCAGCCTGGAGGAAGCGCTTCGCGGCACGTTCGAGCACGGCCTCGTCCTCGCCGCTGCGCCTCGATTGGTCGAAGGGTAGGTCGCTGCCGAGAATCACGTTGCCCGATGCGAGCACACAGGCCCGCTGGATCAGATTCTCGAGCTCGCGGACGTTGCCGGGCCAATGGTAACCCTCGAGCAGGGCGACCGCTTCCTTGGCGAACTGCATCGCGCGGCCCTTGCCAGAGTCGCTGCGCTTTTGCAGGAAATGCTCGGCGAGCAGCCGGATGTCCTCGGTGCGCTGACGGAGCGGCGGGATGTGGATGCGGACCACGTTGAGACGGTAAAAGAGATCCTCGCGGAAGGTGCCGTGTTCGACTTCCTCCTCGAGGCGCTTGTTGGTCGCGGCCAGGATGCGGACATCGCTCTGGAGCGTCTGGTTGCCCCCGACCCGCGAGAATTCACCGCTCTGGAGCACGCGGAGCAGTTTGCTCTGCACCTCCAGCGGCATGTCGCCGATCTCATCGAGGAAAAGCGTGCCGCCGTGGCATTGTTCGAAACGGCCGACCCGCTGCGAGACCGCCCCGGTGAAAGCGCCCTTCTCATGGCCGAAGAGCTCGCTCTCGAGCAGGTTGCTGGGAATCGCCGCACAGTTGATGGCGACGTATTCGGCCTTGGCGCGACGGGAAAACTTGTGGATCGCGTTGGAGACGACTTCCTTGCCGACTCCACTCTCGCCGGTGATGAGCACGGGGGCATCGGCCCGAGCGACGCGCCCGATCAGCTTGTAGACATCCTGCATTGCCGGCGAGCGGCCGATGATGAGATCGTCGGTGGGCTGGGGCGGAGTGATGGGATCGGAATGGGTCCGGTCTTCCGCCGCGCGCATCTGCTCGGCGGCCGAAAGCGCCCGCTCAGCCACGGCCCGCAGCTCGAAGTTGACCGCCTCGCGGCGCAGCACGTCGAAGGCCCCCAGGCGCATCGCCTCGATTACCGCGTTGGTCGAATGGACCCGGCCGCAAAGGATCACCATTGCGTTGGGATGCTCCATCCGGATCCGTTTCAGCACCTCGACCCCGTCGAGCGGACGCAGGTGCAGGTCGGCGATCAGCAGATCGGCCCGCTTTTCGCGGAACAGGGTGATGGCTTCCTCGGAAGAGCGCGTCGTCACCACATCGACGGTGCCGGCCTCCAAATGGCGGCCGGCCCATTCAAGGAAATCGGGATCGTTGTCGGCGATAACGACCGTTTGTTTTTGAGAATCTTCCATTTAGGATGGATGGCCCGGACACCCGCACGAATGCGGGCCTCGGACAACGGGGGGGCGGGGCCGAGATTCTAGCACACGAGCGCAAACTTTCCGGATTTTTGCACCATGAAGTATGAGGAAATTCCTTCGGATTTGTTGATCAAAAATCGCGCCCGTCTTACCGCGGAACTGCCCGCGGGTGCTCTCGCCGTCTTTCATTCCGCCGACATCCCCTGGCGCAGCGCCGACGGACACCTCGCCTTCGTGCAAAGTTCCGACCTTTTTTACCTGACCGGGGTGGACCAGGAGGAAACCATCCTGCTGCTTTTCCCCACGCATCCCGATCCCGCGATGCGCGAGATCCTTTTCCTCCGCGAGACTTCCGAACTCATTGCGATCTGGGAGGGGCAGAAACTCACCCGTGAGCAAGGCTCCGCAGCCACCGGCATCGCCTCGGTGCGCTGGACCAGCGAGTTTCCCGCAGTTTTCCGTCGGCTCGTGCGCGAGGCAGCTTCGATCTGGCTGAACCACAACGAGCACGGGCGCTCCGCTGCGCCCGTGAATTTCACGCTCGATGACCGGTTTCGGCGTCTTTGTCAGGAAATGCATCCGGGCCATCGTTACGAACGGCTCGCCCCCCTGATGCATCGGCTCCGTGCGGAAAAATCAGAGGCCGAGATCGCCCTCGTCCAGCGCGCCTGCGAAATCACTGCCCTCGGTTTCGAACGCATCCTCCGATATGTGAAGCCCGGGGTGAACGAGGCCGCGATCGAAGCCGAGTTGCTCCACGAGTTTCTCCTCCACGGCTCGCGTCGATTCGCCTACGAACCCATCATCGCCTCCGGCGCGAATGCCTGCGTGCTTCACTACCTCGCCAACGATCAGATCTGCCGCGACGGCGACCTGCTGCTGCTCGACATCGCCGCCGAATACGCCAACTACAACTCCGACCTGACCCGCACCATCCCGGTGAACGGGAAATTCAGCGCGCGGCAGCGAGCCGTTTACGAGGCCGTCCTCCGCATCGTCAGGCTTTGCATCGACGAGCTCATCGTGCCCGGCAAGCCGATCCGCGAGGTCTTTCAGAAGGAGGTCGCCCGCGCCATGGAGGAGGAACTGATCGCTCTCGGCCTGATCGACCGGGAAACCGTCGCGGCGGAGCGTGCCGAGGAGGATCTGCCCGAGGAGAAGCGGGCCTACCGCAAGTATTTCATGCACGGCGTCTCGCACAGCCTCGGCCTCGACGTGCACGATGTGACGCCGGCCGAAAACGTGTTTGTGGAAAACATGATCGTCACCGTCGAGCCCGGGATCTATCTCCGCGAAGAGGGCTTCGGGATCCGCCTCGAAAACGACATCGTCGTGAAGATCAGCGGCAACATCGACCTGATGGCCCACATTCCCATCGAACCCGACGAGATCGAGGCGCTCATGTCGGCGGGAAAAACATGATCCCCGTCGTCTGCGCCGTGATTGTCGATGCGGACGGCTGCCTCCTCGCCGTGCAGCGTCCCGCGGGGAAATCGCTCGCAGGACTTTGGGAATTCCCCGGCGGCAAGGTCGAGGAGGGCGAGAGTCCCGAGATCGCGCTCCGTCGCGAACTGCGGGAGGAACTCGATCTCGACATTGCCACGGTCGGTTCCTTTGAGCCGCTCACCCCGGTGGTCCACGCCTACGACTTCGCCACGATCCGGTTGATCCCCTACCTCGTCCGCTGCGAAACACGCCCACGGCTTCGCATGATCGAGCATGCCGACCATCGCTGGATCTCCGCGGGAGACTCCAGCCTGGAATGGGCACCCGCGGACCTGCCCATCGTGGCGGAGGTGGGGGAGCGGCTGTGAGCAAATGGGCTGAGAAAAACGACAACTTGCGATCTGAAGTGTGCCAACCTAGAAGACAGGGCATGGACCTTCACCCGCGATTCCTGACTTCTTACCGTGCCGCCATTTCCATTCTAGTTCGGTAGAATTCGATCAACCCAATCCTGGCATGATCACTCGCTTTCAGATTTCAAATTTTAAACGACTCGAGGACGCCACCCTCGAACTCGGAAACACCTCGGTGTTCATCGGGCCGAATAACTCAGG
Source organism: Verrucomicrobiales bacterium (assembly GCA_041917795.1). GTDB lineage: Bacteria > Verrucomicrobiota > Verrucomicrobiia > Verrucomicrobiales > DEV007 > Arctic95D-9. Next base: position 39,063 of record JAYRWX010000023.1, on the reverse strand, counting down.
CAAAACAACCGCTCTCCAGGCGCTTGCTCTTTGGGAAATCGGATGGAGAAGATGGGCCGAGCGGAGAGACCTCAGCGCGCCCAGTGAGCGCAAGGGTGTCACAATCAACCGCCGCGACCTTTATTCCATTCCGATCCCGAGTGCACGACTCCTCTGGAACGATCTCCGGACGATGGTTACCGCGAAATCCCGAGGAAAGCAGAGTACCGAAAAGGTCTACATCACGCTCACCGCCGAGGGCGTCCATGATGACGAGCCGTGGGTATGCTCGATGGAGTTCTACTACGCGAACGCAGAGTCGCTCTATTGCCGCCTAAAGGAAAGTTCCCAAGGAAAGTCCACGAAGCCGAATGCCTTCGGGGTGGTCTCGGACCGGGATGCGATCGTTCCGGAAGGGGTACGCCGCCATCGGGTTGTCTTTCTACCCCCGATGTCGGGGCTTTCCGAGCGCGAACACCGCAAGGAACCGGGAGAAATCGCCGTGCTGATCGGAGAGGGCCAGACCGCCCAAGTGCTTCGCAACCTCTGCTGGCAGTTGTTTTCCGGCGACGACAAAAAGAATTGGCCTCGCCTCGTCAACCACATTGAGAAACTCTTCGGAATCCACCTTCGCGAGCCTCAATACATCCAGGAACGAAGCGAGTTAAGCCTCGCCTACAAGGAAGCGTCAGGCGTTGAGCTCGATATTTCTTCTTCGGGACGTGGATGCCAGCAGGTTCTTCTACTTCTAAGCTACATGCTCGCGAACCCAGGTGCCGTCCTCCTGCTCGATGAGCCGGACGCCCACCTTGAGATCCTCCGACAACGCGACGTTTACAACCTCATCACCGAAATTGCCGCCGAACAGGGTTCGCAGATCATCGCCGCGAGTCACTCTGAAATCGTTCTACAGGAAGCCGCCGAGCGAGATGTCGTCATGGCATTCGTCGGCCGTCCGCATCGCATCGACACCCGCGCCCGCCACCAGGTGAAAAAGGCCTTGGAAAGCATCCGAATGGCCGACTACTACCTTGCGGAACAAAAGGGCTGGACGCTTTATCTCGAAGGTTCGACTGATCTCGCGATTCTCCGCACTCTCGCCATCCGTCTCGATCACCCCGCCAAAAAATACCTCGGTGATTCGGTTCCCGTCTTCTACCTGGGCAACAACAAGCCCCAGGAAGCTCGTGATCACTTCCACGGGTTGCGGGAAGCTAAGGCGGATCTTGTGGGATTCGCGCTGTTCGATCGGCTCGAAAAGGAACTTCACACAGGCTCGGCGCTGGTGGAAAAGATGTGGACGAAACGCGAGATCGAAAACTACCTCACCACCCCCGAGAGTCTTCGTGCATTCGTCCAGCTAGGATTGCGACAGGACGACCTTGTTGACGAAGCGGAGCGGAAGACGCGGGTCGCCGTCCTCGATGGCTGCCTCGAGGAAATCGTTCGAGCACTCGCCATTACGAAGAAGCCCGATCCGTGGGGCCCCGACATCAAGGTGACCGACGAGTTTCTTGATCCCCTCTTCGAGAACTACTACCAGCGCCTCGGCATACCCCAGCAAACCTTCAAGCGCGACTACCACGGGTTGGCCCATACCATCCCGCTCGAGCAAATCCCCGCGGAAGTCACCGGGATGCTCGACGACATTGTCGCAGTAGCCCGCAACGCGGCCCAGAAGGTTTGAAGTCCTCCTTTGACGCAAGTCCTCCCGACAACCCTCTTTAAACGACCCGTTCCCGCCCGCTGCGACCTTCCCGCCCCGATCCTTGGCCCCTCCTGTCTGAAACGCCCCGCTTTTACCCTAGCCCCGCCACCCCCATGTCCGCCTCCTCCAAAGCCGCCCGCATCCGCGAAGTCTCCCTTTATTTCCTGCCCATCGAAATGCGGGTACCGCTGAAGTTCGGCGCCCAGGTGGTCGATTCGGTCGTCTGCGCGCGCACCCGGGTAGTCGTCGGAGGCGTCAGTGGTGGCACCGCGGAGGGCTGGGGCGAAACGCCGCTCGCCGTCGCTTGGGTCTGGCCTTCGGCGCTCGGATACGAGGAGCGACTCCAGGCCTTGCAGGACTTCACCCTGCTCATCGCGAAAGAGCTCGGCACGTGGGACGCGACCGGACATGCCATCGAACTGGGGCATGACTTCATCGAGCATCGGCTCCATGCCCTCCAGGATGAGTTCAATGCGAACCGCTCACCCGAAGCGGCTCTGCCGCACCTCGCCGCGCTGGTCTGTTTTTCACTCTTCGACATCGCGGTGCATGATGCCTATGGAAAACTCCACGGGCTGCCGGTCTATGAAACCTACCACGCCGGGTTTCTCGCACGCGACCTCGCCGATCTGCTCGAGGGCGATCCCCTTTTCCGCGGCAAGTATCCCGCCGATTTCCTCGTGAAGGATGCGCCGAAAAAGCTCCCCGTCTGGCACCTCGTCGGGGGTCTCGACGCGATCGATCCCGCCGACCTGATCGGCCAGGAACCACAGGATGGCTACCCCGTGCTGCTGCGCGACTGGATCCGCGGCGACGGGCTGGACTGCCTGAAAATCAAGCTGCGTGGCAACGACGCGGCCTGGGACTACGACCGCATGGTCAAGATCGGCGCGATCTCGCGCGAGGAAGGCGTCACCTGGCTCACCGCAGACTTCAACTGCACCGTCACCGAGCCCGCCTACGTCAACGAGATCCTCGACCGGCTCAAGGACGAGGATCCGGTGACCTACCAGAAGCTCCTCTACGTCGAGCAGCCTTTTCCCTACGATCTCGAGGCGAACCGCATCGATGTCCACAGTGTCAGCGCCCGCAAACCGCTCTTCATGGACGAAAGCGCCCACGATTGGCGTTTTGTCAGGCTCGGGCATTCGCTCGGCTGGTCGGGCGTGGCGCTGAAGACCTGCAAGACCCAGACGGGCGCCCTGCTCAGCCTCTGCTGGGCCAAATCGCGCGGCATGACCCTGATGGTACAGGACCTCACCAACCCCATGCTCGCTCAGGTGCCGCACTTCCTGCTCGCCGCCAACGCTGGCACGATCATGGGCGTCGAATCGAACGGCATGCAGTTTTACCCCGAAGCCAGCGCGCCGGAGCGCGCAGTGCATCCCGGTCTCTACCGGAGGCAACAGGGTCTGCTCGACGGCTCGACCCTGTCAGGTCCGGGCTTCGGCTATCGGGTCGGTGAGATCGCACGCCAGTTGCCGGAGCCGGTTTTTGGATCCTGACAAACCCACCTCACGCCCATGAAACCCACCTTGCTCAGCCTCGTCCTCCTCGCCGTGACTACGGTGATGGCGGGAGAACCCTTTTTCAAAGATCCCTTCACCGAGGGCGGCGCCGTGCCGGAGCGAAGGGCGCTGCGCGGCGATTGGAAGATCGCCGGAGGAGTGGCGCGCTGCACCCAGGACGACGAGCTCTACAAGAAGAACAAGGATCACGGGCCGGTCATCTTTTACGAGGTGCCGACGACGGATGCGACCTTCCGCTTTTCGATGAAGCCGACCGGCTGCCAGTCCATCGTTTTCACACTGAACGGGTCGGAGGGGCACGTGTTCCGCTTCGTTACCAGCAGTCGGGGCACCGGCTTCCGCGCCTTTCCTCCGGGAGAGGAGAAATCGATCCAGACGGCGCTGCATCCGGAATGGAAGGCACCGGATGGCGAATGGACGCAGGTCTCGGTGACGATGAAGGGGGACACGGCCACGGTTGGCTTCGGCGGGCACGAACCCATCACGATTCCACACGCGAGCTACACCGCGACGAAGGTCAACTTCAGCATCGGATTCGCCTTCGGCACCTTCGAAGTGAAAGACGTCGCGGTGTCAAAGTGATCCGCGATGGCGTCTCAGGGCATTTGTCCGTTGCCAGCTACTCCCGGATTCGGGAGAATCGGGGCATGAGATCCCCGCTACGATTTTTTCTGTTCGCGCTCCCCATCTTGGCCCTTCGCCTCGCGGCGGAGACTCCCGCCGACCTTGCAAGCATCCCTGCGGCGCTCGAGGCCGAAGTCGCGTCCCATCACACCGCCGGCGCCGTCACCCTGGTGCTGCGGGATGGCAAGGTGGTCCAACACGGCGCGGTGGGCATGGCCGATCGCGAGAAGCAGGTCGCGATGCGCGAGGACCACGTCTTCTGGATCGCCTCAATGACGAAGTCGATCAGCGTCACCACGATCATGACCCTGGTCGACGAGGGCAAACTCTCGCTCGACGACCCAGCGTCGACCTGGCTACCGGAGTTGAAGGCGGTGAAGCTCGCCAACGGCACCGCCCCCGCCCGCCCGATCACGTTGCGCGACCTGATGTCGCACACCTCGGGCCTCGCCTTTCCACCGAGAAAGGCAGATGACGGGGCGCAATCCCTGAGGGGCTATACCCTCGCCCTGGTCAAGGCCCCGCTCGCCTTCGAACCCGGTTCGGCCTACGAATATGGATTCGGCATCACGGTGGCAGGCCGCATCGCCGAGATCGTAAGTGGGAAAGCCTTTGATGCCTTGATGCAGGAACGTATCCTCGATCCGCTCGGGATGACGGACACCTCGTTCCATCCCGACGACCGGCTCCGCGCTCGTTTTGCCAAGACCTACAAAACGGAAGAGGACGGTGAGGGACTTGTCACGGCCTACAACAGCTTCGTAACTCCCGACGCCACCGTGCGGCGCATGACCGAACCCTCGGGCGGGCTGTTCTCGACGGCCGCGGATTTGGCGAAGTTCTACCAGATGATCCTCGATGGCGGCACCTTCGAGGGAAAACGCATCGTCTCCGCGTCCGCCATTGCCGAGATGACGAAGCCCCGTCATGCCGGCGGCGAGGTGCTGAACTACGGCCTCGGCTGGCAATGCAACCACCCGGAGAAGGCCAACGTGCCCGGCTTTTCCGAAACGGCCTTCGGCCACGGCGGTGCGTTCGGCACGCACGGCTGGATCGATCCGGAGCGGAAACTGGTCGCCATTTTCCTCGTGCAGAACGTGCTGGTGAAGGATGGGGGCAAAGCCCGCCAAGCCTTTCACGCAAAGATCACCTCCCTGTCAGCCAAACCGTGATGGCTTCGCGCTTGATGGCCCGGTGCTGCGGGTGAAAGGTGCTCCATGTCCTCCACCTTCCTCGTCATCATGGGCGTCTCCGGATGCGGCAAGACGACCGTAGCCGAGCGGGTCGCCGAGGAGATCGGCGGAACCTTCCTCGAAGGCGACTCTTTCCACCCGCCGGAAAACAAGGCAAAGATGGGCGCGGGCATCCCGCTCACCGACGAAGATCGCTGGCCTTGGTTCGACCGGCTCATCGCGGCGGCCGCAGAACTCCGCGAACGTGGTGAAACTCCGGTGCTGGCTTGTTCGGCCTTGAAAAAAGCCTACCGCGATTACCTCTTCGCCGGCTTTCCACGCCATCACCTCGTCTATCTCGCGGGGAGCTTCGAGCTGATCAAATCGCGGATGGATGCGCGCCAACACGAATACATGAAAAGCGACCTGCTCCGCAGCCAGTTCGAAACGCTCGAAGTGCCGGCGGACAGCGACACGGTCCTGACGGTTCCCATCGAGAAGGATCCCGACACCATCGTCGCCGAGGTGGTCGCATGGCTGCGGCAGGATCCCGCGTGATGGGCCGCATCCTTTTCATCCGCGGCGGGGCGGTCGGCGATTTCATTCTGACCTTGCCGGCGATCCGTCTGGTGAGGGACTCTCTGCCCGAGAATGCGATTGAAATCCTCGGTCATCCTTCGATTGCCGCTCTCGCCATTGCGGCCGGCCTCGCTGATCGGATCCGATCCATCGAAGACGCGCGTCTGGCCCATTTCTTTGTGCCGGGAGGTTCGCTCGATCGCGAATGGGCGGCTTATTTCGCATCCTTCGATGTGGTGGTGAGCTACCTCTATGATCCCGATGGAATCTTCGCGGCGAACCTGCGGGCCGCGGGCGTATCGACCCTCATCACCTGTCCCTTCCGACCGCGGGAGGACGAGGGCGCCCCGCCGGCGGCAGTCCAGTTCGCGGAACCGCTCGCAGCGATCGGACTTTTCATCGATGATGCGAGTCTCGACCTGGATTTCGGACCCGTGGACCAGCTCCTGCCTCCCGTAGAAGGTCCTCTGGTGGCGGTGCACCCCGGCAGTGGCAGCGCCCGCAAGAATTGGGGTTACGAATCCTGGACCGCGCTGATGGCCGAGTTGCACCAAAGCGAGGGTCCGATCCGTTGGCTGGTCGCGAGCGGAGAAGCGGAGCGCGAAACCATCGCCGATTTTGTGGCAGGGCTGGAGGAGAAAAAACTCCCTTTCCAGCACCTCCCATGTCTTCCTTTGCCCCAGCTCGGTTCCATCCTGCGACAGGTCGACGCCTATCTCGGCCATGACAGTGGACTTGGACATCTCGCCGGGAGCGTGCAGGCTCCGTCGCTGCTGCTCTTCGGTCCCACCAACCCGACGATCTGGGCACCGGTATCGCCAAGAACACGGGTGCTGCGGGCCAAAAGCGGACGAGTTTCGGACCTCTCGATCAGTGAAGTGGCGACGGCAGCTCGCGAGTTGTTCACCGCCTCTTAGAAGAGATGATTTTTTTAAGGAAAGAGAATCTCTTATTCTGGCCGTGAACAAGTGGGAACAGCGATCGGAACTCGTTGAATCAGAAAGATCTGGATTTCGATTTCGCCTGTGAACAAGTCGTCCCCCGACTCGGGATAAGAGACTCCTGGCTTGCAATAAGTTCCGGATATTCACTCTTGTTCGCGGTTCTTCACGGGTTGTTCACGTTCTTTTTCACCCAGCCAACGGCGTTCCCGTAGGGCTGTGGCGGCGGCGCTGATCTCGGCCTCGCGTTTGCTGCCCCCGCTGCCTTGACCGAGGGCGATGCCCTCCCACCGGACTTCGGCGATGAAAGACTTGAGGTGGTCGGGACCGCCTTCGTTGATGATCACGTAGGTGGGGCTGGCCGGGGTGATGGCTTGGAGTCTCTCCTGTAGCTCGCCCTTGGGATTGGTCTCATCAGGCTGGTTCAGCATGGCCTCGATCACCGTGCGGACGGTGCGATCGAGAAAGCGCCGGGCCGCTTCAAGGCCTCCGTCGAGGTAAACGGCCCCGGCGAGGGCTTCGAAGGCGTCGGAGAGATTCGAGGGGCGGTGCCTGCCGCCGCTGGTAAGCTCGCCTTTTCCGAGGAGGAGGCGCTCGCCGAGCCCGATTTCCTTGGCGAAAAGGCAAAGGGCTTCGCGCGAGACGAGGCGGCTGCGGAGCTTCGTGAGGCGGCCTTCGCCGGCGTCGGGAAAGCGGCGGTAGAGCTCGTCGGTAAGCACGAGTTGGATCACGGCGTCCCCGAGAAACTCGAGGCGCTGGTTGTCGAAGTGGGGCCGGCGGCTCTCGCAGGCCAAGCTGGGATGGGTCAGCGCCTGTTGGAGCAAGGTGGGGTCTGTGAACTGGTGACCGATCCTGGCTTCGAGCGAGTCCATGCGGAAAAAAGGCCTCCGTAAGCGAAAGGGAGGAGGCGGGTGGCTGACGGGGATCGAACCCGCGACGGCCGGAATCACAATCCGGAGCTCTACCACTGAGCTACAGCCACCATCTCGATCGGTGGCCGTGGGCCGGTCCGAACGGGAGGGGATTCTATGGCATCCCTGCGGCCTTTTCCACGGAAAATGTGTGCCGCTTGCAAATTCCGCGGTCAGGGAGACCCTTTCGAAACCCGCCCCCGCATGAGTTCCAACCCCCCCGAGATTGACCCCGAGTGGAGACCCGTCGCCTTCAAGGAATGGCAGCTCGTCATCGACGCGATCGCCTCCGGGGAGCAGGACGTCCTGCTGCGGAAGGGCGGGATCTCCGAAGGAAAGTTCGGCTTCCAGTGGTTGCACCCGCGCTTTTTCCTGTTTCCCAGCCTCTTTCACGAGCAGGCACAGCAGGTGGTGACGGGTCGGGATGGTTCCCCTCGCACCTGGACACCGCACGAAGGCTTGGCTGAGGACGACATCGTCTTTTCGGTCTACGTGGAGACGGTCGAGACCGGCCGGTTGACCGACTGGCGCGAGGTGGAAAAACTCGCCTCGCGGCACATTTGGAAGGAAGAGATCGTGCGTGAGCGTTTCGATTGGGGGGACGAACCCGGCATCGCTTGGGCGAGGATCCGAGCTTGGGTGCTCGACGATCCTTGGATTCTAAAAGATCGCGCGACCTTCGGAGGCTGCCGGTCCTGGTTCGGGCTACCGGCCGACGAAGCGGGAGGCTGGCAGACACGCCTCACGCGCGCCCGCCTCGTCGAGCCGGCCTGAGGTTTCACTGCTGCAGCGTGAACACGGTGACCCGCCGATCCTGCGCGCGGAGCGACTCGGGGGCGGCGGCAGGATGGGCTGCTTCGCTCTCTCCGTAACCGACCGGCACGAGCTGGGCGCGATTGACTCCAAAGTTCACCAACTCCCGGGCGATGCGCTCGGCCCTCGCCTGGGAGAGCGCGAGATTCGTCGTGTAGTCGCCCTCGGTGGAGGCATGACCCTCGATGATGAAGGCTTCGCCTCCCAAATCGGGATCGAGCAGGGCGGTCGCGAGGTCGGCAACGAGGTCGTAGGAGTAGGCGTCGAGGAAGTTCGTGGTGCCCTGCTCGAAAAGGATGTCGTTGCGGGTGATTTCGGTTTCGGGATTGACCAAATAACTCACGGCATAAGCCTCGGGCGCGATGTAGGCAGCGGGCTGGTCATCGGTCAGCACGAGGTCTCCGCGGAAGGGGCTGCCGCCGACCTCGGAGATCTCGACACGCTTGAGCCGACCGCTCGCAAGGAGCACCGGAGGAATCTCCTCGCGGTTGCGGTAGGTGATGACACGACGCCCGGGGCCGTAGAAGCGGAGGGGCGGGGTGGTGACGACCGGGGTGGTAGTGGCGGGTTCGACGATCACGCGGCTGCGGAACGAAGGCGGTGCGGCCTCGAGGGCAACGTTGCCGCGGAGACGTCGCTGGATGTAGGCCACGGACTCATCTCGATCCCGTTCGGTGCGGCTGACTTCGACCAGTGCCAGACGCCCCGCTTTGCCGGTGCGGACATCGTCTTTCGCCCGGGCCAGGATGGTGTCGAGGACGAGGTTCGCCTCGGCTTCCGATTCCATGCGCAGGGCGGCTTGGATCTCGGCTTCACGCTCGGGGGCGATGCTGCGGATGTCCCGGAGCACATTGAGGGTATCCTGCGAGACGGCGCGGACGCGGGTGGCGCCATCGGGGGACTGCACGGGTACCTCGGCGACCTTGGCCCGCGGATCGTTGGTGACGGGGAGCGGTTGGGAGCTGTCGACGGGTGTGACCTGGTTCTGGGCCGGTGCGTGGGACAGCGTGGCGAAGAGCAGGGTCGGGATGAAGAGGGGGATTTTCATGTGGATTGGTAGTGCCATCCGGGATCAGCGCGAAGCGCGCCAGCCTTCGCCACCTGCTGCAAGAGTCTGGATCTCAAAGGCTCACGTCGATGGGTCCACCAGTCGCCGTCCCGATACGACCCCCAAATCGCAAGCCTCATCTGTGCATTTCGCCAAGTTTCAGAGCCAGCCACGGGCCTCTGGGGGACCGGTATCGTTCACAAGTAATTGAATATCAGTAGTTTGCGCTTCGCTCCGGAAGGTTGGCACGAGTCCGGCGATAGAGAAGTCCCAGGAAGCGGCCGAACCCCGGCTGTTCCCTCATCCGCCCACGCTTTGGAAACGTGCGCCCCCGGGTGACCACCCCTCAAAACGATCTTCAAAGGTCCCACAACCCAACCCTGACAAACCCATGAAATGCTCATCCCCCCTCCTCCTCGCCGGTGCTTTGCTCGCCCTCACCGGGCTCAGTTCCTGCGATGTCGACGTGGTCGAAAAAGGAGAAATGCCCAAGGTTGACGTCGAAGGCGGCAAGCTGCCAAAAGTCGACGTCGATGTCGCCGAGATCAAAACCGGCCTCAAGGAGGTCGAGGTGGAGGTCCCCAAGGTGCAGCTCGAGAAAGAAACGATCAAGGTGCCCGTGGTCGGGGTCGAGCCGCCCAAGGATGATACCAAGGAAAATCCCCAGACAAAGACTGAGGAAGGAAACTGACCCGCTGCCCCGTTTTTCCCACGACATGGGATGATGCAGGAAGCGTCCCCGCCCCTCCAGGCGGGGGCGCTTTTTGTTTTGCGGCGGTCGTTTTTCTTGCGCTTTCACCCGGCATCCGCCACTAAAGCGCCCATGAAGACGCTCACCATCGGATTGACCCAGTTCGCCGCCGCCGCAGACGTCGCGGTCAACCTCGACCGGGCCGAGGCGGTGGTGCGAGAGGCCGCCGCGAAGGGCTCGCAGGTGATCTGCCTGCAGGAGATGTGCTCGACGCTTTACTTCTGCCGACGTGAGGATCCCGCCTTGTTCGCGCAGGCGGAAGCGATTCCGGGTGCGACCACCGACCGCTTCGCCGCGATCGCCAAGGAGCTCGGAGTCGTGATCGTGCTGCCCCTCTTCGAGCGCCGTGCCACCGGTCTGCACCACAATACCGCGGCCATTCTCGATGCCGACGGCCGTTACTTAGGAAAATACCGGAAGATGCACATTCCGGAGGATCCCGGCTTTCACGAGAAGTTTTACTTCACTCCCGGAGACCTCGGCTACCGGGTCTGGGAGACGGCTTTTGGACCGATCGGCGTGCTGATTTGCTGGGATCAATGGTATCCAGAAGCGGCCCGGCTCACCGCGATGCAAGGGGCCAATGTGCTATTCTATCCCACCGCGATTGGTTGGCTCGCCGAGGAGCGCGACACCCTCGGCAAGGCTCAGCACAACGCCTGGGAGACCGTGCAAAAGGGTCATGCCGTAGCGAACGGTTGTTACGTCGCCGCCGCCAATCGCGTGGGACGCGAGGGAGACACGATCTTCTGGGGGCAGTCTTTTGTCTCGAATCCCTATGGTGAAGTCATCGCCCGCACTCCGGGGGATGCCGAAGGAGCCGAGGCGGTCGTCTGCGACCTCGAGCTGCTCGAAGAGTTCCGCAATATCTGGCCCTTTTTCCGCGATCGGAGGATCGATAGCTACGATCCGATTTTGAAGCGGTGGATCGACTAAACGAAAAACGCCGTCATGATCCCCTCCGCCCCCGGTTACCGCATGCCCGCCGAATATGAGAGGCAGGAAGCCATTTGGCTTTCCTGGCCCTCGGGTCATCCCGACTGCTGGCCCGAGACACTTGCGAAAGTAGAAGCGGTCTTCGCTGAGATCGCGGCGGCGATCAGCCGCTATCAACCGGTCCGGATCAACGCGCCCGGTTCGCGCCACGAGGCGATCCGTCGTCAAATTGAGGGGGCGCGCTCCCTTGTAGCGCGAGTCGAGCTCTACGATCATCCCAACGACGATGTCTGGTGCCGTGACCACGGTCCGCTTTTCGTAAAGCATCGCGAATCAGGCGAGATCGCGATCACCAACTGGGGCTTCAACGGTTGGGGCGACAAGTTCGGCCCCTACAACCAAGACAACCAAATCCCGGTCCACATAGCGGACACGCTCGGTCTGCCCCGCTTTGATGCCGACATGATCCTCGAAGGCGGCTCCATCGAACAGAACAGCCTCGGTCAGTTGATCACCACCGAAGCGGTGCTGCTCAACCCCAACCGCAATCCGCAATTTTCCCGCGCCGAGATCGAGGATCGCATCAAGGCATTGCTCGGGATGGACGAAATCTTCTGGCTCGCCTCCGGCATCGAGGGCGACGATACCGACGGCCACATCGACGACATCGCCCGCTTTGTGCGCGATGACCTCATCGTGATCTCGCGCGAGCGCGACGGCTCCAATCCGAATCACCGGATCCTCGCGGAAAACCGCGAACGTCTTGCGGATTTCCGGCTCCCCGATGGCTCCCGGCCCGAGATCGTCGACATCGAGCTGCCCGAGGCCTGCCTCGCCCCGGACTGGCGTCTGCCGGTCCTGCCGGCGAGTTACGTGAATTTCCTGATCCTCAATGATGCCGTCCTCGTGCCGGTTTTTGGACAGGAGCGGCGCGACACCGAGGCGCTTGGCATCCTCGGCGAACTTTTCAAAGGCCGTGAGATCGTCCCGATCCATGCCATCGACATCGTCCGAGAGGGCGGGGCGATCCACTGCATCTCGCAGCAGCAGCCCGCTCCGGGACTTTGATCATTCGAGAATCCGCGCCGCCATTTCCGGATCGGGCAGCACACAGAACTGGTGCCGTTTCGAAATCCAGTAGCGGTTGCGGGCGACCAGTTTGTAGAGGGGATCGCGGAGCGGTCGGGGGATGACGCGGGCCAGCACCGCCAAGGTCCAGATGCCCCCGAGTGCCCGCCCCAGCTCGATCACCGCGTCGCTGCGGAGGAAGACGCGGGCGTCGTCCTCCCGGAGCAAAACCATCGTCCCGCCCGCGGGATCGGCGTGCTCGCGGAAGCCGTTCTCTCCCGAGAGCTTGCCTTGGAGCGGGGCGAAACGGATTCGTCCGCGCCGGTCAAGGCGCATGACCCGCCTCACGCCCGCCGAGCAGAAGGCACAATCGCCGTCGAAAAAGAGGATCCAGCCCACCCGGGAAGGTAGTCCGGATCCCCCGGGCCCGGCGAAATTTTTTTTGAACGCCGGCTCGTTCGGCGCGTCTTTAACGACAATGCAGCGATACTCCCACGAGTGGCGTGAATGGCTGGATCGCAACGGCCCCCGTTTGATGCTTTTCGCCCGACAGCAAACCCGCTGTGAGGCGGATGCCGAGGACGTCTTGCAATCCGCTTTGGTTCGCACCTGGAAAGTCCACCAGGGCGCACCGGATTCCCAGGTGGTCAGCCTGGCCTACACCAACATCCGGCGCTGTGCCATCGACCTCGGGCGCAGCAACGAGCGCCGCAAGCGTCGCGAAGAGGAATCATCCCTCGACCAAGGCGAACTCGTCGCATGGTTCGAGTTGCCTGAGGATGACACCAACCGTGCTCTTCAGGTCGCGCTGTCAAAGCTGCCCGACAAATTCCGGGAGGTGATTACCCTGAAAATCTGGGGTGAGCTCACGTTCGATCAGATCGGCAAAACCCTCGAGATTTCTCCGAACACCGCCGCCTCGCGCTACCGCTACGGCATGGAGGCGCTGAGAAAGTCGCTCGAGGGGGAAAAGGTCGGGATGGGCATGTGACCGATTCCGGGGCGGTGGATCTTCACCGCTCGATCCGTCATGGTTGGCTGATGCCGTCTTCGCCGGTGATGATTAGCTCCGCACTCGGTCCATGTGGAGCAAAAATTGCTTGCCAATTTCGCCGTCTCAACCATTGATCGTTCACGCAACCATCCCTTACCCCATGAAGTTTCTGCCGCTCTGGATGTCCACATTGGCAATCGTTATCGGAAGCGGCCTCACCCGGGCCGAGGATTTCGATACGGCACCTCACAAGAAGCTCTACCAGGAAATCACCGACAAGCTTGATGAGTTCAAGAAGGTGACTTCGGCAATCGGGAAAAAGGAGGATCTCATCGAGCTGACCGGCTGGATCGAAGGTGGCGCGGTGCGGAAGATCACTGCGAAATCCCGGGGCGACATGACGGAATATTACCTCGTGGACGAGAAACCCGTTTTTGTCTTTGCGGTCACGGAATCTTCGGACGGGGGCAAGGTCGAGGAGCGTTTTTACTTCGACGGCCGGAAGATCGGCAAATGGCTGCACAGCGGACCAAACAAGCCGGTGGCAGCCGAGGAGGATATGGCGAACGCCTTGTGGTTCGCCGTCGAGGATTATCTACCGGCACTCAAGTCGGAGTGATCCCCCGATGGCGAAAATGGCCCCTGCCGGGCTTACCTCCCCACCAATCTCCTCCTCGTCTCTTCGTCCACAGGTTCGCACAAGCGATAACCCTCGCCGTGTCCCGGGATTGAGCCGAGCAATACGTCTCGGTCGGCCGCCGTTTCGAAGTCGAGACCGATCAAAGCCCGGCCGATCCGCTCCCCGGACTGGCGGTAATTGAAGTAACAGAGGTTCGCCTTTCCTGCGACGCGGCTGGCGAGGAAGTCGTGGAGCGCTCCCGGACGTTCGTAGAAATCGAGCCGGAGAAAAGCGGGGTGGCCGAGCAGGTCGCCGCGCAACGGAATCGCGCGGAAGTCGACGTCGATCGCTCCGGTCACCTCCTCCCAGAGAAAGTCGGCGGCGTCGAGCTTCTCCGGCACGGCCGCGAGGACGGTCGGATCATCGGCGGCGAGGGTGAAGACGGGCCAGGCCTCGGCTTCGTCGGTCTTGCCGTACTGGAAGTCGATGATGTCGATGCCCGCGAAGCCGGTATCGAGGAGCTGCAGCATTGTTCCGGGACGCTCGGGGATGCGGACGCGCAGGGTGCGGGTCGATTGGCTCGACGCGCCCTGCGATCGAGCGATCAAACCGAGCTGGAGAAAATCCACGTTGGACCCTGACACAACCACCAGGACCCGTTTTCCGGCGAGTTTTTTTCGTTGCTTCAATACCGCGGCGAGACCAAGGGCGCCGGACGGCTCCGAGACACAACGGAGCGTTTCCCAGAGCACGCGGATGGCATGGCTGACCTCGGCGTTGGTCACGGTGTCGATGCGGTCAAGCGTGTCGCGAAGGATCAGGAAGGGCTGTTCGCCGGCCTTGCGCACGGCGGTGCCATCACAGAAGAGATCGACTTGATCTAGGGCCACCGGACGGCCTTCGGCAAGCGCGGCTTTCATCGAGGCCTGACCGACTCCTTCGACTCCGATCAACTCGATCGCCGGCCAGTAGGTTTTCAGCCAGGTCGAGACGCCCGCCGCCATGCCGCCGCCGCCGATCTGGAGGAAGGCGGCGTCGAAGGGACCGTGTCCCGAGAGAACAATCTCGTCGGCGAGAGTCCCCTGCCCGGCCATGACGCGAAGGTCATCGTAGGCGTGGACGTAGCTCGCGCCGCTATTGCTTTCATCAGCCCGCGCCGCATGAACCGCCTCGTCGTAAGAGTCTCCCGCGAGCCGGATCTCGACCCACTCGCCGCCGAGGTGGCGCACCGCGCTCTGCTTCACCCTGGGGGTCGAACGCGGCATGTAGACGCGGGCCTGGATGCCGAGTGCTTTGGCGGCGAGGGCAACGCCCTGGGCGTGGTTCCCGGCCGAGGCGGTCACGACTCCTCTGGCGGCTTCTTCCGCGGAGAGAACCGCCATGCGGTTGCATGCTCCGCGCCACTTGTAGGACTTCACCGCGCTGAGGTCCTCGCGTTTCACCCAGACTTCGGGTCCGTCCGGCAGCTCGATCTTTTCCAAAGGCGTTGCTCCGCCAAAGCGATAGACGCGCTCGCGCGCGAAAAGGATTTCCTGGCGGAGCTGACGGTCGAGCGGGAGGTTCTCTCGTTCCATGGATGGGATTTGGTGAAACCGTTCGCTCAGGAACCGCCTCACCGCATCCCGATTCCACTTCTCGGATCACTCGAGATAATCGTTGATCAGATTCTCGAGCATCTCCTGCCGTCCGCTTG
Organism: Verrucomicrobiales bacterium; assembly: GCA_041917795.1. Lineage (GTDB taxonomy): Bacteria > Verrucomicrobiota > Verrucomicrobiia > Verrucomicrobiales > DEV007 > Arctic95D-9. The sequence continues at coordinate 23,698 of JAYRWX010000023.1, read as the reverse complement.
CCGGGATGACGTCGCCGTGGGCGAAGGCGTGGGCCTCGAGGCTCTCGAAAGTCGCCTCGCCTTTCGTGATGGTGCTGCCGATGCCGGATTCGTAGCTCGCGTAGCGCGCCTGCACGAAGCGGTCGAGTTCGCCATCCTCGATGATGCGGTGGGCGATCTTGAGGCCGCGGGCGAAGGCGTCCATCCCGCCGATGTGGGCGTGGAACAGATCGACGGGCTCGTGGCTCTCGCGGCGCACCTTGGCGTCGAAGTTGAGACCGCCGGTGGTGAAGCCGCCCATGCGGAGGAGCTGCAGCATCATCTGGGTGGTCATGTAGACGTTGGTGGGAAACTGGTCGGTGTCCCAGCCGATGAGTTCGTCGCCGGTGTTCGCATCGATGCTGCCGAGGGCGTTCGCGTTGGCCGCGACGTTCAGCTCGTGCTCGACTCGATGGAGAGCGAGGGTGGCGTGATTGGTCTCGATGTTGAGCTTGAAGTGATCGAGCAGGTCATACTCCCGGAGGAAATTCAGACAAGCCGCGGCGTCGCTGTCGTACTGGTGGGTGGAGGGCTCGCGCGGCTTCGGCTCGATGTAGAACTGGCCGGTGAAGCCGATCTTCTTTTTGTAGTCGACCGCCATGTGGAGGAAATGGGCGAGGTTGGCGAGCTCGCGTTTCATGTCGGTGTTGAGGAGGGTCGCGTATCCCTCGCGTCCGCCCCAGAAGGTGTAGCCGAGACCGCCGAGACGATGGGTCACGTCCATCGCCTTTTTCACCTGCGCCGCGGCGATGGCGTAGACGCCGGCATCGGGACTCGTCGCCGCGCCCTGCATGTAGCGGGGATGCGAGAAGAGGCACGCCGTGCCCCAGAGGAGCTGGATCCCGGTGGCTTTCTGAAGATCACCGAGGTGGGCGGCGACGGCGTCGAGGGCGGCGTTGCTGGCGCGGAGATCGCCGAGCTCGGGTGCGACGTCGCGATCGTGGAAGCAGTAGAAACCGAGTCCGAGCTTTTGCATGAACTCGAAACCGGCGTCGGCGACGCGCTTGGCGTTGTCGACCGAGTCGCTGCCGTCATCCCAGGGCCGCTGGCGCGTGCCGCCACCGAAGGGGTCGCCCGAGGTGTTTTTCATCGCGTGCCAGTAGGCCATCGAGAAGCGGAGGTGGTCCTTCATGGGACGCCCGCCGACGAGTTCGTCGGCGTTGTAGTGACGGAAGGCGAGACGGTTCTTCGTCTTGGGGCCCTCGTAGGCGATCTTCGGGATGTCGGGGAAGTAAGACATGGGAGGTGGTTTGGTGGGTTTGTTAGGGATTGGTGAGTTATTTCAAAACGATTTCCGCCGGTGCGAGGACCTGGAGTTCGTGGATCGACCAGAAGAGCCGCTCCACCTTGCCGGTGTCGGTGATGCGGATGAATTTCGCCCGCTCGATCTTGGGAAAGGGAAACTCGGTGACGCTCTTTTCACTGGCTCCTTCGAGAACGGGCGGGTCCCAGGTGTTGCCATCTTGGGAGAGTTCGATCTTCCACCCGCGCGGCCAGTCACCGCGGGAGGTCGCGGTGTTCAGGACCAGACCGGCCATTTCCGTGGCTACAGGGAGTTCGATCTGGATCCACATCCCGGGGATTTGCGGACTGCGGGAATCCCAGCGGGTCGCGGGATCACCGTCGATGGCCCGACCGATCTCTTTTTCGTTGTGACTGGCGGTGAGTTTCCAATCGCCACGGTTGGCGAGCGGCTGGGGACTGAAGCGGTTCAGCTCCTCGATGGTCCAGGGCGAGGTGCGGCTGGCGAGTTCGGCACGCAGTTTGGCGACCTCCTTCTTCTCGATAAAGGGGCCGTTGTTCCCGAAGCTCTTCCGCACGTAGCTGGCGATGTCGGCGATCCATTCGTCCGGGTTGTTACCCATGGGGATCATCTGCGACTGGTAGTTCTTGCCGTCGATGGGTCCGGTGAGCCCGTGAAGGAGCACGCGGACGATGGCGTCGCCCTGGGCAACGGTCTTGGATCCGGCGAGCGGCGGGGCGAGGGTCAAGCCGTCGGGCAGCCCGACGATCTCGGTGCCTTTGCCATCGAGACCGTGACAGGTAAAACAGAGTTCCTGGTAGATGGCCTGGCCGCGGCGCATCTGGTCCTTCTGCGCGTTGGTGTATTCGCGGGGAAAGGAGAGCTGGTTGTTCAGCATCTGGGCGGCCTGCTCCTTCACCCCGAGCGAGGGGGATCCCATCGCCGCGGTCTTGATGAGGGCGATGTGATCTTTCCACTTCATCCGCTTTGCGGTGTGAAGCACCTGGAGGAGCACGGTGGGGTCCGGATCGGCGGTGAGGGCGGTGATGTCGGCCTGCAAAGTCTCATCGGTGAGGGTCTCGGCGGCACGGATGCCGGCCTTGCGGACGAGGGGCGATCCGTCTTTCAAAGCGGCGCGGACCTGCGCGGCGGTGAGAGCCCCGAGGCCTTCGAGGGTCCAGAGTGCGTGGCTGCGGGCGAGGGGATTTTCGTGCTTGGTCGCCATCGTCGCGAGGGCGGGCACGACGGACGCATCCTGCTTAAGCACGAGCAGCTTCTGCGCGGTGTCGCGGTGCCAGCCGTTGGCGTGGGCGAGGGTCTCGACGAGTTGAGCGGAAGTGGCCTCGAGCAGCTTCGGCGCGGGCACGGGCTTCGTCGTTTCATGCACGAGTCGCCAGATGCGGCCGCGGTCGATGATCTTTTCCATCCCGTGCTGGAGGATGACCTTGCGCAGGTAACTGCCTTCACGGGTCCAGTTGCCCTCCTGGATGATGCCGCGATACATGTCGCAGATGAAGAGGGTGCCATCGGGGGCGGTCTTCATGTCGACCGGGCGGAAGCAGGTATCGGTGCTGCGGAGGAATTCGCTCTGCGGGTGCGGATTGCGCAAGATGGTGATGCCGTCGTTCACTTCGATGACGGAGCGGCGCACGAGGCGCCCGACCGGCTCGCCGAAGAAGAGATTGCCCTTCAGCTCGGACGGCAATTGGTCGCCCCGGTAGATCTCGCCGCCGCAGGTGGCGGTGAAGTGATTCAGCGTGCCATCGTCGCGCGACTTCCCGGGACCGCCCTGGTAATCGCGCAGGCCCATCGCCGGCCAGACAACCTCGAAGCCGGGTTCAAACTGCTTCCGCGCGAGCGATTGTCCGTAGAGGATGTGGTTTTGGAAATTGAGCGGACCTTTTTCTCCGCCCGCGTTCACGACCCAGAAGCGGCCCTCGTCGTCCTGCGTGCCGCCCCACTGGCCGCCGTTGCCCGGGATGTCCTCCTTGACGAGCTGGCCGTCCTTCCAACGGAGCCGGTAGTTGTTCACCGCGGTGTAGAGCCAGTTGTCCATCGCCCAGGTGAGGCCGCTGGGCTGGTGCTCGAGATTGCCGCCGCGCGGGCCGCCGGTGTAGACGGTCTTCTTTTCATCACTCACGCCATCGCCATCGGTATCGCGGTAGAGGACGAGGTCGTTCGTATCGGTCTCTCCGATGAGCACTCCGTCGTCGAGCGGCAGAAGGAGGCGCGGCAGCTTCAACTGGTCCGCGAAGACGCGGTGCTGGTCGTAGATCCCGTCGACCTTGCTCGACCAATGCACCGAGACGAGGCCCGTGTTCACGAGCTGGTTCGTGCCATCGATGTCGCGCATGTAGCTGCGCATCTCCGCGACGTAAAGACGACCGTTGCCGTCGAAGGCGATGCAGACCGGCTCGAGGATGTCGGGCTCGGAAAGGACCAGCTCCATCCGGTAACCGGGCGGGAGTTGGAAGGTCTTCGCCTGCTCCGCGGCCGGGAGCGGCTGCACCGGGGGCATGGGCGGAAAATCCGCGGCATCGTCTCCTCGCAGCGGGTGCAGGAAAACAAGGGTGGCGACGAGCGCGGAAAGAGACCGGGCAATCTTCATGGCACGAACGAAGGTGTTTTAGGGGATTTCGGAGGCAGAGAGTACCTCGGGTCGAGGAGCCAAGAGGGTTGAATGACGGACCTGACTCTCTTGCATTTCACCACGCGCTCCGCTTTCTGTCTGGTGACAGCCCGCCAAACTTTGTTAAAATCCGGACAATGGCGTCAACGCGTCTCCAAGCCGAATTCTTCGCCCGCATCGCCGATCCGCAAGCGGTCCGGGAGATCTTCGAGCATCTCCCCGGCGTCTTCTTTTTCGTGAAGGATGACCAGGGCCGCCACATCGCGGCGAACAGCGCGACCTACGCGCGCTTCGGGATCAAGGGGGAAGAGGAACTCGTTGGAGCGATGGATGAAAAGTTCTTTCCTCCCGAAGTCGCGAAGGCCTATCGCGAGGACGACCAGCGGGTGATCCGCAGTGGCAAACCCATCATCAACCGTCTCGAGGTGTGGTATGACGAGCAGCACCGGCTCGATTGGTTCCTCGCCACGAAGCTGCCGGTGCGCGATCGGCGCGGCAAGGTGATCGGGGTGATGGGGATCACGCGCCGCGACGAGGACCGTCTCCGCCATCACGATGTACGCGAGGTGACCGAGGCGGTGCGGCTGGCGCGTGAGAACGTGCATCGCGTCCTCGGCACCGCGGAGCTCGCAAGGACGGTGGGTTTGTCAGAGCGCCAGCTCCATCGGAAGATCAAGGCGGCGCTCGGGCTGAGTCCCTACGAGCTGCTCCTCCGCACCCGCGTCCAGGCCGCGGCCGAGGTGCTCGCGCGGACCTCGACCCCGATCAGCGAAGTGGCCCTCGATCATGGCTTCTGCGACCAGAGCGCCTTCACCCAGCAATTTCGGAAGCGGACGGGAATGACCCCGAAGGAGTTTCGCCGCCGGCATGTGGGGTGAAGCGGGGCAACAAAAAGGGCGCCTCGTCGAGGCGCCCTTCGTGAAATCCGTCGATCGGTTGGGAATCGATCAGATGTGGATGGCGTGGCCGAAGGCGTCGCTGGTCGCTTCGTGGATCGCTTCCGAAAGGGTCGGGTGGGCGTGGATGGTGCTTTCGAGTTCTTCGTAGGTGGCCTCGAGGGTGATGGCGAGTCCCATCTCGGCGATGAGCTCGGTCGCTTCGGCACCGATGATGTGGGCGCCGAGGAGCTCTCCGTATTTTTCACCGTAGATCAGCTTCACGAACCCTTCCGCTTCCCCGGCGGCAAGGGCGCGGCCGCTGGCCTGGAAGGGGAACTTGCCGATCTTCACGGCGATGCCCTTCTCTTTGCAGGCGCGTTCGGTGAGTCCGATGCTGGCGACCTCGGGGTGGCAGTAGGTGCAACCGGGGAAGATGTCGACCTTCTTGCTCTTGTGCTTGGGATCGAACATGGACTCGACCGCGTGGATCGCCTCGAAGCTGGCGACGTGGGCGAGCCAGGGGGGTCCGATCAGGTCACCGGCGGCGGAGACTCCCGGCAGGTTGGTCTGGTAACGTTCGTTCGTTTTGACGAAGCCACGCTCGGTCAACTCGATGGATTCGCAGCCGCCGGGGAGGATCGCGCCGACGCCGACGGCGACGAGGCAGACGTCGCCCTTGAGGACGACGGAGTCACCGCCCTTGGCCGGCTCGACGGTGAGTTCGACGCCCTTGTCGGTGACCGTGGCGGCGGTGGTCTTGGTGCTGAGGAGGTAGTTGATGCCCTGCTTCTTGAAGGACTTCTCGAGGGTCTGGCTGATCTCGGTGTCCTCGACGGGGAGGAGGTGGTCCATCATCTCAACGATGGTCACCTTGGTGCCGTAGGCATTGTAGAAATAGGCGAATTCGACTCCGATAGCCCCGGCCCCGATGATGAGCATTTCCTTGGGCTGCTCGGCGAGGAGCATGGCGTCACGGGCGTTGAGGACGCGCTGGTGGTCGAACTTGAGGAAGGGCAGGTCGCGGGCCTGGCAGCCGGTCGCGAGGAGGACGTTCTTCGCGTCGTGGCTCTCGACCTTGCCCTCGGCGTCGGTGACCGAGACCTTGGTGCCGCCCGAGGGACTGGTGCCGGCGAGGGCCCCGGAGCCGCGGAGGTAGTCGACCTTGTTTTTCTTGAAGAGAAATTCGATGCCGCCGGCGAGTTTGTCGGAGACGCCGCGGGAGCGACCGATCACCTTCGACCAGTCGTAGGCGAGGTTGTCGAAGCTGAGGCCGAAGTCGGCGGCCTTGTTCTTCAAGGTGAGATACATGTCGGCGTTCTTGATGAGCGCCTTGGTCGGGATGCAGCCCCAGTTGAGACAGGTGCCGCCGGCGCGGTCGTTCTCGATGCAGGCGACTTTTTTGCCGAGCTGGGCGGCGCGGATCGCCCCGACGTATCCGGCGGGTCCGCCACCGATGACAATGAGATCGTAGGATGCCATGGAAAGAAATAGATGAATGTTAGGAAATGAGGAGGACGGGATTTTCGAGGAAGCGTTTCAGCTCGGAGAGGTATTTGGCGCCGACGGCGCCGTCGATGACGCGGTGGTCGCAGCTCATCCCGATCCACATGCGCTGGCCGGGGACGATCTGGTTGTGGGCGTTGACGACGGGCTGCTTGGTGATCGTGCCGATGGCGAGGATGGCAGCCTGGGGCGGATTGATGATGGCGTCGAAATTGGCGATGCCGTAGGCCCCGAGGTTGGAGATGGTGATGGTGCCGCCCTGCATTTCGTCGGGCGTCAGCTTCTTCTCGCGGGCGCGCTTGGCGAGGTCTTTCAGTTCGGTGGCGAGGTCGCGGATGGACTTGCCTTGGGCGGATCGGATCACCGGGGTGACGAGCCCCTCGTCGATGGCGACGGCGACGGAGAGATGGGTCTCGCCGTGGTAGAGGATGGAGTCACCTTGGAAGGAGCCGTTGACCTCGGGCACGGAAACGGTGGCGAGCACCGCGGCGCGCATCACGAAGTCGTTGACGGTGTATTTCGGTCCCTCGTTGGCGGTGCTGGCGGCGTTGACCTGCTCGCGCAGGTTCATGAGCGGCTCTGTGTCGATCTCGATGTTGAGGTAGAAGTGCGGGATGGTCGTCTTGCTCTCGAGGAGGCGCTGGGCGATGACGCGGCGCATGCCGGTGAGGGGCACGCTGCGGTCGGCGTTGGCCACGGCCGCGGGGAGCAGGCCGAGCGATCCGCCTCCACCGCCCCCGATGGGTGCGTTCTCGATATCGTTGGCGACGATGCGGCCTCCGGGACCGCTGCCGGTGACGCGAGTGAGGTCGATGCCTTTTTCCGAGGCGAGTTTTCGGGCAAGAGGAGAGGCCTTGATGCGGCCTCCCTTTTTGGCAGGGGCCGGAGCTGGGGCGACCTTCGCTGGAGCCGCTTTGGCGGGCGCGCCGGGAGCCGGAGCAGACTCGGCCGCTTTGGGGGCTTCCTTCTTTTCCTTGGCTGGAGCCGGGGCTTTCGCGGCCTCGGATGCGGGAGGAGTGGCAGCGTCCGCGGGCGGTTCCTCACCGGGCTCGAGGATGAGGGCGAGCGCGGCACCGAGAGCGACGGTCTCGCCTTCCTTCACGTAGATGGTGTGGAGGATGCCCTCGTCGAAGGAGGGCATCGTCATGGTGGCCTTGTCGGTCTCGACCTCGGCGATGTCCTCATCCATCGCGACGGTGTCGCCGACGGATTTGAGCCATTTCACGAGCGTGCCCTCGCTCATCGTGTCGCTCAGCTTGGGCATTTTCAAATAGGAAGCCATAGGAAGGTAGTCGTTGATCGGTAATCGTTGATCGCAAGGGGAGGTGACCCTGACACATCAACAAATGGTCAGGGCGCGGGCGACGATTTCGTCGGGGGTGGGGAGCTGGAGCTTCTCGATCGGTGGACTGTAGAAGGCGGGGGCGTCGGCGCTGGTGATGCGCAGAACGGGGGCGTCGAGATCGTCGAAGGCCTGCTCCATGATCATCGAGGAGATCTGGGCGCCGACTCCGCAGAAAGGTTTGTTCTCCTCCACGCAGATGGCGCGGTGGGTCTTGCGGACGGATTCCATGATGGCCTGCTCGTCGAGCGGGCGGATGCTGCGCAGGTCGAGGACCTCGGCGTTGATGTTGTGTTTCTCGGCGAGGATCTGCGCGGCGGCGAGCGAGGTCACCACGGCCCGGCCGTGGGCGATCAGGGTGAGGTCGCTGCCTTCCCGTTTGACCTTGGCTTTGCCGATCGGCACGATCAGTTCGCCGCCCTCGATCTCGTCGTTGGTGGGGACGATGCCGGTCATCCCGTAGAGCACGGTGCTTTCCATGAAGTAGACCGGATCGTTGTCGCGGATCGCGGACTTGATCAGGCCTTTCGCATCGTAGGGGTCGGAGGGGGTCACGACCTTGAGTCCGGGCATGTTGGCGAAGATGTTCTCGGGCGTGTGCGAGTGGGTCGCGCCGACGTTGGTGCCTCCGTTGGCGGGACCTCGCACGACGATGGGCACATTGATGAGGCCGCCGGACATGTAGCGGCAGGTCGCCGCGTTGTTCATCATCTGGTCGAAGGCGACGTAGGCGAAGGAGTAGAACATCAGCTCCATGACGGGGCGCACGCCGAGCATGGAGGCGCCGATGCCCATGCCGATGAAACCGGCCTCGGAGATGGGGGCATCGATGATGCGTTTGCTGCCCCATTTTTTCCAGAGGCCTTCGGTGACTTTGTAGGCTCCGTTGTACTCGGCGACTTCCTCGCCGATGAGGACGACGTTTTCGTCGCGGGCCAGTTCTTCGTCGAGTCCTTCACGGAGGGCTTCGCGGTAGGTGATTTCTCGGGACATTCGAATGAGCGGTTTAGCGGGTGGCGAATCGGCTTTTTGGAAAGGGAGGGTCAGCCGTGGAAGAAATGGCGTCCGGTGCGACCGGCCTCGGTGTGGTTGTCGACCTCCCAGTAGATGTCGTCGAAGATTTCGGACTCGTCGGGGAAGGGGCTCTTGATGGCGAACTCGGCGGCGGCATCCGCCTCGGCTCCGGCTTCCTTGTTGATGGCCTTGTAATCATCTTCGGTGATGACTCCTTCGGCGATGAGCGTGTTCTTCCAGAACTCGATCGGATCGTGCTCGTTCATGTAACGCTGGATCTCCTCCTTGGTGCGGTACTTCTCGGCGTTCGCGTCGGCGACCGAGTGACCCTTGTGGCGGTAGGTGAGGATCTCGATGATGGAGGGACGGCACTTCTTGTAAGCGCGCTCCACGGCCTCCTGGACCCCGGCGCGGATTTCGTAAATGGAGACTCCGTCGATCCGGGCCCAGTCCATCCCATAACCCTCGGCGCGGGCGGCGAGACCTTCCTTCGGGTGGGCCGAAGAGCGCGCCTGCGAGGTACCCATGGAATAACCGTTGTTTTCGATGATGTAGATCACCGGCAGGTCCCAGAGAGCGGCGAGGTTGAGGGCCTCGTGGAAGGCCCCCTGATTGATGGCGCCGTCACCGAGGTAGCAGAGGCAGCAGCCTTCGAGACCCTTGTACTTGAGAGCGAAGGCGAGACCGGCTCCAAGGGGGGTCTGGCCGCCGACGATGCCGTGTCCGCCCCAGTAGTTTTTGTCGGGTGCGAAGTAGTGCATCGAGCCACCCTTGCCCTTCGAGCAGCCGGTCTTCTTTCCGAAGAGCTCAGCCATGCACTCGTCCATGTTCATACCGACGGCGAGGGCGTGCCCGTGGTCGCGGTAGGCGGTGATGACGTGGTCGTTTTCACCGAGCAGGGAGATCGTGCCGACGGCGACCGATTCCTGGCCGATGTAGAGGTGGAGGAATCCTCCGATCGATCCGTTGTGGTAGTGTTTCAGGGAGGTTTGCTCGAAGCGGCGGATCCGGACCATCTGCCGGAGCAGCTCGATTTTTTGCTCGGCAGTCAGGGACGCGTTGATCGGAGCGTCGGCAAAAGGGGCGGTGGACTTAGAGGTTTTCGTGGCCATCGGAAAAGAAAAATCCTCCCGGAGTTGGAAGGGCGCGAACGGTAGCTTAAAGTGCCCGACTGCGAAACCGGGAAAGCGCATTTTTCTTGCCGTTTTCGCAGGTGTTCCACGTGGAACATTTCACGTTTTCGAGATGTTCATCTACCCCAAAAAATACGATGTCCTGATTGTCGGCGGTGGTCATGCCGGGATCGAGGCAGCCTTGGCCGCAGCCCGGATCGGGGCGCAAGTGGGCCTGCTCAGCCAGAATCTCGACACCTTGGGTCAGATGTCATGCAACCCGGCGATCGGAGGGCTGGGCAAGGGGCACATGGTCCGTGAGATCGACGCCCTCGGAGGTGCGATGGGGATGAACACGGATGCAACCGCAATCCAGTTCCGCATCCTCAACGCGAAGAAGGGACCCAGCGTCCGCGCCCCCCGCGCCCAGTGTGACAAAAAGGCCTACCAGTTCCGGATGAAGTGGATCCTCGAGAACACTCCGGGGATCGATCTGCATCAAGGCAACATCGCCAGCCTCGTGGTCGCGGATGATCGGGTGGCCGGGGCGGACACTCAACTCGGCATCCGCTACGAGGCCTCGGCCGTGGTGATCACTACCGGGACCTTCATGCGGGGTCTGATGCACGTCGGCCTCCAGAACCAGCAGGGGGGGCGGATGGGCGACGCGCCGTCAACCCTGAGTGATGACCTCCGCCGTCTCGGCTTCGAGGTCCGACGATTTAAAACGGGCACTCCTTGCCGACTGAATGGTCGTTCCCTCGATCTCTCGAAATGCGAGCGGCAAGACGGCGACCAGCCTGCGCCGCGGTTCTCCTTTCGCGCGAATGAGATTGCGGATGACGGGATCTTTACCTTGAACCGGTGGGCTGATCCGACGTTCCACGTGGAACAGTTGCCGTGCTGGATCACCTACACCTCTCGCGAGACCCACGAGGAGATCCTTGCGAACCTCGACAAGTCCCCGATGTATTCCGGTCGGATCGAGGGGATCGGTCCCCGCTATTGTCCTTCGATCGAGGACAAGGTCGTCCGCTTCGCTGACAAGGAGCGCCACCAGGTCTTCCTCGAACCCGAAGGGCGGCACACTGAGGAATACTACGTGAACGGGGTCTCCACTTCCTTGCCCTTCGAGGTGCAATACCGGTTTATCCGGGCGATCCCCGGTTTGGAAAATGCCGAGATCATCCGACCCGGCTACGCGGTGGAATACGACTACTGCGTGCCCACCCAGCTCCGACCTACCCTCGAGACCAAACGGGTGGGTGGCCTCTATTTCGCCGGTCAGATCAATGGCACCTCCGGCTACGAGGAAGCCGCCGGTCAGGGTTTGCTCGCGGGTGCCAACGCCGCCCTTCGAGTCGCTGGAAAGGGCGAGCTCGTTCTCTGGCGCGACGAAGCCTACCTCGGCGTCATGATCGACGACCTTGTCACCAAGGGCACCGACGAGCCCTATCGGATGTTCACGAGTCGCGCGGAACACCGTCTGCTCCTGCGCCACGACAATGCCGATCTCCGGCTGGCCGATACCGCCAAGGGCGCGGGACTGATTTCCGAATCCTTTCACGCCGCTACTCTGGAGAAGCGCCGCTTGGTCGGGGAGTTGCGGGGCCTCCTCGAATCCATCCACTCAGCTGAGGGTTCTCTCGCCAAATGGCTGCGTCGACCCGAGGTGACCTGGCAAGGCCTGCCCTCCGAAGTCCGTGGCGCGCATCGGGACGACATCTGGGAACTGGTCGAAATCGACGTGAAATACGAGGGCTACATCCGGCGCCAGTCCGATCTCGTCGAGCGCTCCCGACGGGCAGAGGACAAGTTGCTCCCGGAAGGCATCGACTACTTGTCCATTTCCGGACTGAAGCGCGAGGCCCAGATGAAATTGCATTCCGTGCAGCCGCGGACCCTCGGCCAAGCCGGTCGCATCGCCGGGATCACCCCCGCGGACATTTCCCTGCTGACCGTGTGGTTGGAAAAAAGCTCCCGATGATCTCCCGCTGTCTCTCCCTGCTGCTGCTCTCCGCATGGCTCGCGTTCGCCAGCCATGCCGAGGAACGGGTGAGCTTTCCCACCGACCGGGACTTCCTGCCGAAGACCTGGACCGAAGCGCCGATCAGCGCAGCGATCGAACCCCTCCGCGACGACTTGCGCGAGACCGCCCGCCGCATCTTGGAAAACGCCCTTGAGAAGTACCCTGCAGCCATCCTCCAGCGCCACCTGGGTGGCATCTCGGTGGTCGGATCCCTGCGCTTCTACGACGTCGGTTACGGCGGCACCTACATGGCGAACAGCCGCCGCATCGTCCTCGTCTACCGCGAGAGTTTTGATGCCCGTGGATTTGAGCAACGCTTCCACCACGAGTTTTCCTCTATCTTGCTCAAGGCGAACGAAAAGCTCTTTGAAAGTGGTCGCTGGGCCGCGGCCAACGAACCGGGCTTCCATTATCGTGCCGCCGGGGTGGTCGAGGAACAGACCGGTGACCGCAGCGAGGCCACCCGGGTCCTCGGGGAGGAACAGCGAAAGACGGGGGGCTCCGGCAGCAGCCTGCTGCTCGTCGATGCCGCGCTCATGAAAAGCGGCTTCCTCACCCCCTACAACCAGGTCTCCATCGAGCAGGACCTGAACGAGACCGCCGCTCATCTCTTCACCAATCCCGACCTATGGGATTACTGCCGGCGCTACCCCCGGATCGACCAAAAGGTCGACGTCCTCATCGACTTTTACCGCGCCCTCGACCCGGCTCTGGACCGTCTCTACTTCCGCCGGCTCATCGAGCTGCCGAGCTCGTCCCCCGAACCATGAACCGATCCACCCGCATCCTCGTCGAGCTAGCGCTGCACGAAGATCTGCACGAAGCTGGTGATCTCACCGGACGATTTTTCGTCGATCCGGCCCACCGCTCCCTCGGCCGCATTGTCAGTCGCGAAGAGTGCGTTGTTTCCGGGAGCGAGGTCGCCGCCCACGTTTGTGCGGCCATCGGGAACGATCTCGCTTTCGCCAGCCTCCTGGATGACGGTGCCGCCGCGGCCAAAGGAGATTGCATCGCCACCCTTTCGGGGCCCACCCGGCTCGTCCTCGCCGCCGAGCGGACCGTGCTGAACTTCATGCAGCGGCTCTGCGGCGTCGCCACCGTGACCCGCCGGTATGTCGACGCCATCGCCCACACCCGAGCCCGGCTCCTCGACACCCGCAAAACCACTCCCGGCTGGCGCGAGTTGGAAAAAGCTGCGGTGCTCCACGGGGGTGGACGCAACCACCGCATGGGCCTCTACGACGCCGTCATGGTGAAGGACAATCACCTCGTCGCCAATTCCGATCCCGTCGACCTCGCCGAGCGGGTCGCCTGGCTCCGCTCCGAGCATCCCGACATCCGCATTGAGTTCGAGGCCGACCGGCTTGAGCAGGTGGAGACCTTCCTCGGCATCGATGAGATCGACGTGATCCTCCTCGACAACATGACCAACCCCGAGCTCGCCGCTGCGGTTGCCTTGCGCGACGATCGGAGGCCGTCCGCCTGGCTCGAAGCCAGCGGAGGGGTCAACCTGCAGACCATCGCTGGGATTGCCGAGACCGGAGTGGACTTCATCTCCGTCGGGGCCCTGACCCACTCCGTCCGCTCGATCGACCTCGGACTTGATCTGGAGTCCGACTCCTGACTACGCTGAGATGTTGGAGAAAATCCATGCGGAGATCGTGCGGGGATGGCCGCGGGAAAACCTCGACCGGTTTCCGCTTCAGAACTGCATCCACCGTGTCGAAACCGGATCGACCAACGACGACCTTCTCCAGCTCGTTCGGAGCGGGGCGGCAGGACCCTTCACCCTCGTTGCCACTGATCACCAAACTGGAGGGCGCGGCCGTCGCGGAGATCGATGGGAGTCACCTCCCGGCCGGAATCTGCTTTTCTCGATCGCCCTCCCCTTGGAAACCGATCGTTGCTACTGGACCCGCCTCCCGCTGTTGACCGCAGCCATCGTCGGATCCGTCGTCGAGTCAGTCTGTGGTCCCGGCTACCGGCTTCAAGCGAAGTGGCCGAACGACCTCCTCCACGAGGATCGCAAGCTCGCCGGCATCCTCGTCGAGACCGTGCTGCTGCCCCGGCCCTGTGCCGTTGTCGGCGTCGGGCTCAACGTGAACTTGCGTCGCGAGGAACTGCCTCCCGAGTTGCGCGAACAAGCCGTCTCGATCTATGAAATGATCGGCTGCGAATCGAGCCGGTGGTTTTTGCTCGGGCTGATTGTGCGCGGTTTTCTCGAGCAGTTCCCCGCGGGCCTCGAGGATTTCGAACCGACCCTCGGATGGATCCGCAGCCGGGATCCACTGAATGGCAGGCAGCTGGCAATCCGGCGCGGACAGGATTGGTTCAGGGGCATCGCGCGGGGCATCGGTGACTCCGGCGAACTCCGGATCGAGGATTCCGAGGGGCGTCACCATGACATCGTCAGCGCCGATGAAATCCGCCGTTGATGGCCAAGGCTGGGAAACCCCTCCTTGCCAGTCCCACTCAGCAGAGGTACAGTCCTGCTCGCCGTTTCCCCGGCCCCTTTGGGCCAACTTAGCTCAGTTGGTAGAGCAGCTGATTTGTAATCAGCCGGTCGTCGGTTCGAGTCCGACAGTTGGCTTCCTCCTTAAAACCAAGGAGTTATGAAAGCGGAAGTTATTCGGTTTTGGGCCGCCGCTGTAACACTTTGGTTACACTTTGGGATTCGGACTTTCCTTCGAGGTTCGCTGATTTGGCCGTGAGAAGCCAAATCTTGGTAGCTTCCAAAATGCCGGAGCGATCCCTCCCGAGCGTACCCCGAGCGCGATTCTCACCGCGAAGGGATCCTCCGGCACCTGGAAAGAATGAATCAAAGAAAAGTTTCCGTCTTGAGGACGGTCCGCAAAGTTCGAGTCAAGACCGCGTCTGGGGGATACCAAGACGCGCTGGTTGTCGACACCATTATCATCGTTGAACCGGCCAAGCCGAAGATCGACGGTGCCAAATTGCCAAAAATGTTCCGCCGGTCTGCCGGACGGAGCCACCGGAAAGGGGGTGACTCATGATTTGGCTGTGCGTGGCTACGGGGGTTCTGGTTCTCGTGAACGCTGGGCTCTCTTTCGTCCTGTCGTTTCATGCGCTGTCGGAGTTGGGTGCCAAAACCGGGGCGTTTCCACCGGAGCTTGTTTGGATCTTCCCGACCATTCTCGATGGGTCGATTGTTTGCTTCTCTCTGGCAGCTCTGAGGGCAACGCTGGAAAAAGAGTCGGCTCGGCTTTTTGTGGGCCTGATTTTGGCCGCAACGTTCTCCAGCGTGGTCTTCAATGTCCTCTCGATCGAGCAGGGGACTCTGGGTAAGGTCCTCGCCGCGTTTCCTCCGATCCTTCTTGCGATCTGCTTTGAAGTCTTCTTACGGCAACTTCGGAGTGGGATTGAGCGGGCGAATGGACATGTAGCCAGGATCGATTCGGTTGGTAAGCGGGTTCCTCGCGGGCCGCGCCGGGCACGAGTGACCGATGTCTCCCCGAAGAAGGCCGAAGTAGCAGCACGACAGGAAAAAGTCGCAGAACTCCTGAAACTCGGGAAGCTGCCGGAGGAAATCGCCAAAGACCTGCAAGTGTCCGAGAGAACGGTCTTCCGGGATGCGCAGAAGAGGAGCGGGTAGAATGCGGTTCTGTTTGGTCGTCAGTCCGCGGAGCCCATTTGATCGGCGAGGCATCCCCCCTCTATCCTGCCGTCGGCGCGCGAGGCATGTTTTCCCCGAGTTGGGTTCCGTCGGACTGATTACCGCTCTCCTTTGTGCAAAGCCTGAAGGTCCCGCTTCAGCTCCTTCTGCGTTGGTAGCAGGTCGTCCGTCTTCACTCCCAACTCGGCCGCGATAACCACCAGCTCGTAGTCGAAGACGCTCCGGATCTGAGACTCGATCTTCGCTATCCAGACCCGGTCGGCATTTTGAAGACCGGCGAGGGCGAGGCGCGCAGCCAGCTGGTCCTGCGTCCAGTCTCGCTCGACGCGGAGGCGACGGACGGCGGGGCCTACGGTATTGCGGAATCGGCGTGGCATCGGGACCCCTCGCGGGAGCTTGACCCTGCGCCATTTTGCCGGTTAGTAGGTTCCCCATGGGGAACAGTGTCATTTTACCTTTTTCTCGTCGTCCCGGTCGCACGGGCTGCGGCACTGTCAGCCGCCTGCTCGAAGTCCTCCTCGTGACCGCCACGCTCCTCATGTGGGGCACGATTCAGGCTGCAGAGAACGAGTCCGGCGTCATCATCTACACCACCCTCGACAATGGCCGCGATGAGACGGCCATCGCCGTGCCCTTCATCAAGGCCGAAAAGTTCGCTCTCGTCACCAATGTCACGACACCGGACGGCAAGTCGTTTCGCGTGACGAACAACATGTTCAAGGAGATCGTCCGCCCGCCCGACCTGAGTCGCCTGACAGTGGTCGACGAGGCGGGCCTCCAGTCATTGAAGGCAAAAGCGCAGTCCCTCCGGGCGCTACAAAAGCGCTTCCCCAGGGCGGCCGGGGCACTTGAGGGCATCACCGGGGAGATGGAGCGCACGATCCAGGTGCTTGAGGGCGGGAATGTCCTCTACCAGGGGCGTCTCATTCCAAAGGCCGATTACGACAGCCGAATGACGGCCTCGGCACCAAAAACGATCGACCTGACCGTGAATGGGAGGACGTATAGCCGGGCACGGCTGACTTCGGTTGGAGACGGGAAAGTCTCCATCACTCACTCGGGTGGCGTCGCGACGATCAACGTCTCCGACCTCGATGCTGGATCCATCGCCTTGTTGCGAGAGTCGAATCCCGGATTGTCCATTCAAAGATCGATCCCGTGCATTCTGGGATTCTCGATCCCATGCGACGCTCTTCTGGAAGCAGGTCCGGACACGGTGAAAATTCAAGTGAACGGGCAAACCTCGCTGATCGCAACCGAGCTCATAGATCTCGACAAGATCCCCAATACCGCTGAGTGGCACGCTCCGCTGCGCGAGGCGGTCGAGGCGCGTGACCGAACGATCCGGACGCTTCTTGGCGAAGCCGCGGCAAGTCCGTGCGTCTTGACTCCATATGGCAGTTTTCTTCCCCTTAAGAAATCCCACCTTGTGACTTCAAATGGGCTCCGGTTCGCCCATTCGATGGTTTTTGCCCCCACCCCGCTTCACGAGTTCGACCACAACCCGATGTTCGTGAAGGGTGGCTCGGCGGTCACGGTCCTCGTCTACGGCAACAGCCGCAGGCTGGTGGAGCCCAACCCCGATACAGACTTGGAAGGCAGTGTGGCGAGGGAATTGGCCTCAATGGAAAAGACCCAGGTCCTTGGTTACCCGCTGCTTCACAAGAAAGAGGCCAACCCGAAACTCGAATCCGAGGAATTCGTGTTCAACAATCCTGACGGAACGACCTCGTTCTGGATCAGAATCGAAAACTCGGCTGGGAGTAACTCTCCGTATGATGCGGACGAGGTGGTCCTCGAGTTCCTCTCCTCATGGACCTTCGACCGCCATCCTGCGGAATTGGTGATCCCGAACAGCGAGACCTTGCTCGGTCCTCTCGACACAGTGCCGGAAGAATGGACCGTCTCACTGAAAGACGCCGAGACCCTGACGGGGCTCTGGTTCGACGAGGATTTCGATGAAAAGGCGTGGCAGCGACGGGAACTTCAGGCCCTCGAAGCCGAACGGTTTCCTCTCCTTACCGAGTCGATCGACACACTTGTCGCACGATACGGAGACGGAGTGAAGGTGGCCCCATCGAAAGCGGGAAGAAGAGTGTCGATTACTACCACACGGCCTGAAAACAAGGGCTACCTCATGTGGTTTTACGAGGGCTGGACGATTGGCGGTTCCGATCGCCTGGCGATTCTCGAGGTGTCATCCCGGTTGACGGGTGCGAAGATGTTGCGCGGGGGAAATCTTAAGGATGGTCAGGCTGCGGCGACGGAGGAGGCTCTCGAGAAGACACTGGAATTGCTCGACGCTCACGGTCGAATTGCTTGGCAAAAGCAATCGGAAGACGAGAAGGGCATCTTGTGGAGCGATCAGGCCGAGAACTTCTTCTGTTTCCTGAAGAAGGGGCGAATGGTTGAGGGGTTCGGTTTTCAGGACCCGAAGATCATTCTCATCGCCGGAAAGAGCGCCGTCATCGAACTCATGGCCGCTGATTGGGAAACAGACGACCTGTGAGACTTGGCAAGAATTTGGGCGCTTCCAAGTCAGCCGTTCGTCCCCGGATGGTGCCAATTGGCACCACTTTGAACCCTGGAGAGAAGAAACCTTCGAAGGGACACAAGGCGATGTCGTCAAGCGCGACCTCCCCAGTCCCCTCTCAGAACAACTCCCCCTGCATCGGGCGTGGCGTCTTCAGCAGGGGGTTGGCGGCGTCGGCGACGCGAAGGCTTTCCGCCGGCGGCTGGAAGTGCCGCATCCGCCCGACGAGGAAGTCGTCGATTTCGCCCGGCTCCAGCACCACGGGCATCCGGTCGTGGAAGGGCAGCACTGTCTCGTTGGGCTCCGTCGTGATCATCGAGAAACAGGGACCGTGCTCGGTTGATTCCTCCCAGATCCCGGCGATCCACATCCAGGCTCCATCGGCCCGGGTGAAGAGGTGGGTGCGCTTCAGGCCCTTCGGTCCGCTGAACTCGTAGTAGCCCGTCGCCGGCACGAGGCAGCGCCGTTCCTGGAAGGCCTTCCGCCACATCGGGCCGTCGAGCTTGTCCTCGCGCGAGTTGTTCACGGTTCCCAGGCCCGGACGCTCGAAACCCCAGCGCATCGTCACCAGGTCCGGTCCCCCGGCATAGACGGGGGCGCGGTCGGTCCGACGGATGAGTCTGTCCTCGGACAGGTTGCGGAGGAGGCCTTCCGGGAGCCCGGACGGAGTGTCCCGGGTGTCGCGTCCGATTCGGTAGGCGTTGCACATGGCTGACAACTTAGCGGCGGAGGCGGGAGGTGCCAAGGGGCATGCCGGGGAGGCCATTGCTTGTCGCGATGGTGGCCTGTTTACCCTCTGACATACGGGGTGTGCCCATGGCCGATTCGGTTCGCGAAGTGCGCTGGGCAGCGATGAACTGCACGCATTCAGCGCAACGTTCCAGATCCTCGCCCTCCGTCAGTAGATCCGCTCTTCCAGTTTGACGTCGACTCTTTCGGCATTCGCAAGCGATCGCAATGTTTCGGCGAGGCGCTTAACCGCCTCCCGGGACGGCTTCCCGTCTTGATCTATGAGACCGGAGGCGGAAACGTTGAAGCCGGGTTCGGCGCGTCCTGTCCGGTAGATGTGGGCTTTCAGCCGCCTGGCTCCGGGCACCACTCCCTTCCAGTTGGCGACGAGTTGGCGGATCACGTTCTCCCGCTTGATCTCATCGGCCAAGGCGCGATCCGACAAGCGGATCTCGATCTCGACCACCCCGTCCCGAATTCGAAACGGCTCGGAAGAGCATCCTGCATACATGCGGATCAACTTCTCCTTGCGGCAATAGCCCGGATTGTAGGCGGCCAGTTCGTCCCGCTCACGTTTCAAGTCTGTCGGCTCATTCATCCATCGGACCGTATTGGCGGCGAGAATGGCCGTCAACGAGACCTCCTGTCATAACGCAGCGGCAGATCGGAAGAGGAACGCAACAGAATGC
Organism: Verrucomicrobiales bacterium; assembly: GCA_041917795.1. Classification (GTDB taxonomy): domain Bacteria; phylum Verrucomicrobiota; class Verrucomicrobiia; order Verrucomicrobiales; family DEV007; genus Arctic95D-9. The sequence continues at coordinate 4,345 of JAYRWX010000023.1, read as the reverse complement.
GAAGCGATCCTCTCTCCGACCACCTAACGACCCCAGGCCTTCGGTGGAAAGGGAGCCGACGGGATGAAGCGGGAATAGTTCATGCGGTAAACCTAATCCTCCGCCTGCCTCTCCGGAGACCCGAACGCTCTTCCTTTCTGGTTGATCGAGGTAGCACACTGCAACAGCCCTCCTTCCCGCGGCATAGATCCTTGATGGCAAACGCTACCTGCTACCAGCCGGTCATCTCGCGTGCCCTCATCGCCGCGCTCTTCCACGAGGCCAAACGTCGTCGCCTGCCGATGACGCGCCTCGTGGACGGTCTCCTCCGCGAATGCCTCCATGGCACGCCCGGATGGGAAACAGCGGCGCACGACTGGCCCGAGCTGAACTCCACGCTCCTCCGATCCCATGGATCGGAAGAGATCGAACCCCAACCAACCACTCACGAAACCCATGGCTCTCATCCTCACCACTGACTACAGCAAGAAGCTCGGCTTGCCCGGCTTTTCCTCCCACCAATTCTCGGTCAGCATCCAGACCGAACTCACCGACCTCGACCGTGTCCCCGGCGAGGTCGCCCGGCTCTACCAGCTGCTCCAGCAGGCCGTTGACCGCGAGATCCAGCAGACGGGCTTCGTGCCCGCCGATGGCTACGGCGAAACCCAACGATCCTTGCCCGCCACAAACGGCAACGGCAACAACGGACACCACCGCAGCAACGGCCACGATGGCCCCACCGCTCACCAGAACGGCAATGGCTCCACCCCGCGCCGCAGCACCGCTCCGGTCAACGGTAACGGAGCGTGGCAATGCTCTGACAAGCAGCGCCGGCTCCTCACCGATCTGTCCCGCGAGCTTCAGCTTTCGGAAGAGGATCTCGACGAGCGCGCCCTGCGTCTCTTCCAGCGTCCGGCCCGGCAGTTGAACAAGCTCGCTGCGAGCGGTCTCATCACCGACCTGCTCGGCGAGGCGGAGGGACAGCGTCAGGCCAACGGTGGCAACAGCGGAAATGGCGGCAACGGCAAGGGGCATTCCGTCCCCACCCACCGGAACGGAGGTGCCGCATGAGCATCGCCTCGGTTCTCACCGCCCCGCCCGAACCCACCGCGATCCGCCTGCTCCCCCACCCTGGCGAAGGAACGGGGACGGGCGTGCCAGACCTCGCGTCCGAGCCCGATCTGCTCCGCTACCTCAGCGCCTCGCGCCTGAAGTGCTGGCAGACGTGTCGGCGTCAGTTCTACTATCGTTATGTCGAGCGCCTCGTCGTGCCCACGGCTCCGGCGCTCTTCATCGGTCGTCAGATTCACGAGGTCCTGCGCCTGTGGAACTGGGGCAAGTGGAAGAACGATCCGCTTTCGCCCGAGCAGCTCCGCGCCTCCTTGGTCGAACGCTGGGAAGCGGACGCTGCCAAGGAGTTCATCCCCTGGAAAGCTCCGGAGGACGAAGCCACGGCCAAGGCTCAGTCCTGGTCCATGCTCGAGACCTACTTCGCCGAATGCCCCGTCGCCCCGGACGAACAGCCCGAAGGCGTCGAGGTGGAGGTCGAGTGCAATCTCGGTGCCGGCATCCCGCCGCTCTACGGCATCATCGACCTGGTGCGGCTGGGTGGTCGGATCGTCGATTACAAGTCGGCGGCGAGGAGCCCGAGTGAAGGTATGGCAGAGCACCAGCACGCCACCCAGCTCGCCTGTTACGCCCTGCTCTATCGCAGTGCCACAGGGGAACGGGAAACCGGTTTCGAGCTGCACCACCTCATCAAAACCAAAGTGCCGAAGGTGATCATCTCCACCTACGGCCCCATGTCGGCGGCGATGGAGAGCGAGCTGTTCTTCCTCATCGACGACTACCTCGAAGGCATCGCCCGCGAGGCCTGGGTTCCATCCCCGGGGCAGCACTGCGCGTGGTGCGACCACCTCCCTCTCTGCCGGAAGCGCTCCGGCATGTGAATAACCCCTGCAATAACCACCCCAACAACTCCGGCGCCTCAAGCGCCGCAACGAAGGCCGTCCGGCTCCCCGCGAGTCGCCCGGCCTTCTTTGTTCCCACCCTCAATCCCCAACCCAACCCATGAAACACCACCTCAAACGAACCCTCATCACCCTGCTTGTCGGAGTGCTCCTCCTCGGCACCGCGAGCTGCGGCAAGCGCGACTCCTGGCTGCCTTTCGGCGAAAAGAAATCCTCCTGTGAAAAGGCCTACGAGACCCTCGAAGGCCAGTTCCAGGATCTCAAGGCCACCGTCACCGGCGGCAAGACCGCAGCCGACCGGGCCGCCTTCTGGCAGGCCACCGCCGCGCTCTTCATCGTCCTGAGCGGTTTCGCCCTTGTTGGCGGAGCCGCCCTGGGCTCGAGGGCACGACGCGACCGCGAGCGTTTCCGTCAGACCACCGACCCCGCGACGGCCGCGGAACACCCCGTCACCGACACCCCCGAAGCATTCGAAGAGTTCACCGCATGAAGTCCTTCACCGAACTCCCCGACTACCAGGACCTTCGCAAGCTCTGGAAACAGGAGCCCGTCTCCCCGCCCGTGCCCGATCTAGAACTCACGCCCGACCACTGGGTCGAGCGCGGGGCCGAGGTCGTCGGCTGGTCGCTCGCGCGGCTCGAACACTGGCTCAGCGCGAGCGGCTGGCTGCGTGCCTGGCTGCGGTTGAACCTGTTCCTCTCCATCGTGCTCACCAGCGCCGGAGTGCTCCTACTGCCCCCCGTGGCGCAGGTGCTGGAACAGCTCGCCCGGTCGAGCCACTGGCTGGGCGCCATCCTTGGCGAGGTCTTCCAGCTCGTCACCGGGCTGCCCCCCGTCGTCATCAGCCTCGGCGTGCTCTACCTCGCCTTCGTCGTCTACCGACGGATCCGTCGCAAGCGCCTGCCCCACCGGGGCGGCTATCCGCAGGAGGAATACTACCAATAACCCCAAACCGCCCATCCCCTGACATGATCACCCAACATCATCCCGTCTCCGTGCGCGCCGCCGATCTCAAGGCGGCGCTCTCCGGTCTCGGCAAACTCGTCCCCCGCTCCCCTTCGCTCGCCGTTCTCGGCTGTGTGAAGGTGGAGACGGCGGGACCGCAGTCCGTGCGTCTCACGACCACGGACATCGACTTCACCCTCAGCGTCACCGTGCCGGCCACCGTGGAAAAGGGCCTCGCCCCCTTCCTCCTCCCGCTGGCACGCCTGCGCGACCTGGTCACCGGCTTGCGCTCGGATGAAGTCGTGCCGCTCGGTCTGGCGATCAAGGCGCCACACGTCGGCGAGTTCCCCGAGATCCCGCAGGTCCGCACCCCGGGCCTGACCTTGCCGGAGCCACTTGTCACCAGCCTGCTGCGGGCCTTCGCCTGTGCCTCGAATGATCCCACCCGAGCGGTCCTGCGCAGTGCCTGCCTCGACACGAGCGGCACGGGAGAAAAGGCCCACCGTATCGTTGGCACCAACGGTCGGCACCTCTTCTCGAGCAATTCCATGCATCTGCCGCTGAAGCAGTCGGTGATCCTCCCGGATCATCCCCTCTGGAAGTGGAAGCCGCTCGCCGAAACTCGACCGTGGACCCTGCGTCTCGGCAAGGACAAACATCAGGCCGAGGTCTTCCGCATGGAAGGCCAAGGCCAGGACCATGCGTGGTCGGTGACCGGTCGTCGCCTTGACGGCCCTTATCCGAACTACCGGCAGGTCATTCCGGGCCCGGACCAGTTCGCGACGACGGTTACCCTGAGTGACGCCGCCCTCGAAGCGATCTCCCGCCTCGTCCCCCGACTACCCGGCAAGCAGCTCGCCAATCGTCCCGTCGGACTGCATTGCGAAAAAGGCCGGATCAGTCTGCTCGCCCGTGGTGAAAACGACGAACCGTGGATCCTGCATCCCATCGATCGCTGCGAAATGAAGGGACCGGACATCACCGTCTTCCTCAACCGCGACTACCTCGAAAAGGCGGCGGCCTTCGGGCTGCACCGGATCTCGATGAGCGATGAAATGAGTGCGGTGCAGTTCAGCCGGGGCGGCGACCTCATGGTCGTCATGCCGGTGCGGGCGATTGATCCGAATCGCATCGAACGTCCGGCCCTGGTGCCAGCGGTGGAGCAGTTCGCTCCATCGACTCCGTCCAAGCCCGTCGTTCCCGCGGCGCTTCCTCCGAAGCCCGTCGGTCCTGACCAGCCCACCAAAGCACCCAAACCCACCCCACCGGTCAAGCCTGCCGATCCCCTCGTCCAAGCGAGACAGCGGGTAGCCGAAGCCGACGAGGCCCTCCTCACGGCACGCAAAACCCTCAAGGGCGTGCGCCGCTCGCTCCATGCCGCCCGCACGCAGCGCAGCGAAGCCAAGCGCGAGCTGGGCGGTTTCCGCGGACTCCTCCGGAAACTGCAACGT
>JAYRWX010000022.1:0-153357 GCA_041917795.1 Verrucomicrobiales bacterium | reverse complement strand
CACCTCGGCAAACTCGACACTCTCACACTCGGCACGCTTCTCGCGGCTCGCCTTTACTCGTTGGAATGACCTCTTAGGCATCCGGCGAATCTACCGGCACCCCTCCGGCCTGACCACGGGGTCAATCAATTGACGCTTACCCAGAAGTATTTGTCTCTCGTTAGTTATTGCTCACAAATTCGGAGCCAAGCGGAGGAATACTGCGATGGCGCCAGAAAACCGTCAAGGTCAAAGAGGAGTAGTTGAGAATCGAAGCCACGTATTCTCGTTATTTGGCCCCCATCCCCGTCCGGGCCGGACGGGGCTACCTGCCGAAAGGCTAAAAGCTAAAAAGCCAAATCGCTAAAAGCTAAAAGCTCCCTCACGCCCCCAAGCCGCACCTTTCCAACAAGGCATTCAGATCCGGATCCCGGCCCATGAAATCCCGGAACAGCTCGGCGGCCTCGACGGAGTTGCCGCGGCTGAGGATTTTCTCGCGGAACTCGCGGCCGATCTCGGGGCTGATGACGCCGGCGCCGAGGAAGCGGGTGAAGGCGTCGGCATCGAGCACCTCGGCCCATTTGTAGGAGTAATAGCCGGCGGCGTAGCCCGTCGCGCTGGCGAAGAGGTGGGTGAAACGCCGCGCCATGGTGGGGGGATGGATGGCGAGGGGCATCAGGTAACCGTCGAGGATCTCGCGGACGAGGCCGTCGAGGTCGCCGTCGGCGGGTTTGCGATAGTGGCGGATGTGCAGGTCGAGGTCCATCTTGCCGAAGGCGAGCTGGCGCATCGTGAGCATGGCGGACTGGAAGTTCCGCGCGGCGAGCATCTTCTCGAAGAGGGCGTCGGGGATGGTGGCGCCGGTCTCGTAGTGTTTCGCGAAGAAGTCGAGGCTGACGCGCGACCAGCAGAAGTTCTCCATGATCTGCGAGGGCAACTCGACGAAGTCCCAGACGACGTGGATGCCATTGAGCGACTTGATCTCGACCTCGCCGAGGAGGTGATGGAGGAGGTGGCCGAACTCGTGGAAGACGGTCTCGACCTCGCGGTGGGTGAGCAGGGCGGGCCGGTCCTGCGAGGAGGGGGTGAGATTCCCGCAGATGAGGCCGAGGTGGGGCTCGCGGGGGCGGCCCGCGAGGGCGGGGGATCCGGTGCGCAGGTAGTTCATCCAGGCGCCGCCGCGCTTTTCCTCTCTGGGATGCCAGTCGGCGTAGAAGGATCCGAGGTGCTCGCCGCTGGCGGCGTCGTGCAGGTCGTAGTAGCGGACCTCGGGGTGCCAGACCTCGATGCCGTCGCCGGTGGGGGTGTGGCCGGGGGCGGCGTAGGCGGTCTCGCGTTCGGTGATGCGGAAGCCGAAGACCTGCTCGGTGAGGCGGAACATGCCCTCGATGACCTGGCCGATGGCGAAGTAGGGGCGCAGCTCTTCCTCGTCGAAGTCGTAGTTGGCGCGGCGCAGTTTCTCGGACCAGTAGGTGACATCCCAGGGCTGGAACTGGCCGTCCCAATCGGGCTGCTGCTGGCGGCGGTAGGCGGCGAGTTCGCCGATCTCGCGCTGGAAGTAGGGCCGGGTGCGCTCGGCGAGCCCCTCGACGAAGGCGAGGGCGGCGGCGCCGCTCTTGGCCATGCGCTCCTCGAGGACCTGGTCGGCGAAGTGTTCCTTGCCGAGCAGTACGGCGCGCTCGTGGCGGAGGGCGAGGATCTGCCAGATGAGGTCGGTGTTGTCGTGCTCGCCGCTGTGGCCGACGGTGATGCTGCCGCGCCAAACCTCCTCGCGCAGGGTGGCGTCGTCGGCGTGTTCGAGGATGGGGAAGTAGACGGGGGCCTTCAGGGTGATGCGGTAGACGGGGGAATCATCGCTGCCGAGTCCCTTGGCGGCGGCCTCGGCGCGCAGCACGCCGCGGGCGGTCTCGGGCAGGCCGGCGAGGCGCGAGTCGTCGGGCAGCACGAGCTCCCAGGCGTTGGTAGAGTCGAGGACGTTTTCGGAGAATTTCTGGGTGACCTTGGCGAGCTCGGACTGGACCTCCTCGAGCCGGGCCTTTTCGGCCTCGGGCAGATCAGCGCCGGAGCGGAGGAAGTCTTTCATGGTCTCCTCGAGGAAGCGGCGGCGCACGCCGCCGAGGGCGCGGGCCCCGGGGGTCTCGGAATAGGCCTTGAGGCGTTTCCAGAGGCCGGCGTTCAGCGGGATGCGGGCGTAGAACTGGGTGACCTCGGGCAGCATGGCATTCTGCGCGGTGCGGAGCTCGTCGCTGTTGCGGACGGAGTCGAGGTGCCCGACGCGGCCCCAGGCCATGGAGAGATCCTCGGTGGCTTTTTCGAGGGCGAGCAGGGTGTTGTCGAAGGTGAGGTCGGCGGGGTCGAAGTCGCCGGCGAGGGCATCGATGCGGGCCTGGGCCTGGTCGAGGGCGAGGCGGATGTCGCTCTCGATGGCCCCGGGCACGAGGCGCGACCAGCGGATGTGGAAATCGGTGTCGAGGAAAGGGTGGGATGCGTCGGACATGGCGGGGAAGGATACGGGAGGAGGGGGAAGGAGCAAGGAGGTAGAATTCAGGAGCTGGAATTCAGGAGCTGGGAGCTGGAATCCGACCCTGTCGGGTCGGCGACGATACCCTGTCGGGTGGCGGGGCGATTTCTGACTCCTGAATTCTGACTCCTGAATTCTGACTTCTGACTCCTGACTCCTGACTCCTGACTCCTGACTCCCAGCTCCCAACCTCATTTCTCCAATCCCGTGCCGGGCTTGAGGAGATCGAGGTAGCCGGCGTAGGCGAAAACGCGGTCTCGTCTTTTGCCGGACGTTTCTTCGAGCACCCCGGCGTCGACGAGGGTGGCCATCGCTTTTGCGGCAGTGGGGCGGGTGGTGTCGAGGAGGCGCATCGCGGAGTGGACGGTGACGACGGGATGCTGCGGCAGCTTTTCAAAGAGTTGCGCGGCCATGACGGTGCTGCCGGATGTGGTGAGGACGCGCTGACGATCCCGAGCCACCAAGGCGAAGAGATCCCGCGCGGTGGCGACGGCCTCGTCGGCGATGAGGGCGACGCCTTCGAGGAAATAGCGGGTCCAGCCCTCCCAATCTCCCTCGGTCCGCACGGCGGCGAGGCGACGGTAGTATTCGTCGCGATGCCGCTTGAAGTAGAGGCTGAGGTAGAGCAAGGGGGCGGACAAGAGCCCCCAATCCTCCAGCAGGAGCATGATGAGGAGGCGGCCGATGCGGCCGTTCCCATCGAGATAGGGATGGATCGTCTCGAACTGAACGTGGAGCAGCCCGGCACGCACCAGCAGCGGGAGGTCGGGGGAACCGGAATGCAGGTAGTGCTCGAACTCTGACAACAAGCGGGGCAATAGGTGCGGTGGGGGCGGCACAAAGGCGGCGTTCCCCGGTCGCGTGCCCCCGATCCAGTTCTGGCTCCGGCGGATCTCGCCGGGAAGCTTGTCGGCGCCGCGTGCTCCCTGCATGAGCCGGGCATGTGCCTCATTGAGGAGACGGGTCGAGATGGGCAGGCCATCGTCGCGGGCGAGTTGTCCGCGGACGAAGTCGAGGGCGTCGAGGTAGTTGCATACCTCGCGCAGGTCGGGATCCTCGGGTGCGGCCTCGGCTTGTCCTGCCTCGAAGTTCAAGAGATCGACGAGGGTCGCCTGGGTGCCTTCGATCTGCGAGGAGATGACGGCCTCTTTGCGAACGAACCCGTAGATGAACCAATCCAGCGAGGGCACAAACTGCCCGACGAGTTCGAGCTGATGGAGTTTTTCCTCGGCGGCCCGGATCCTCAACTCCATGCCGGGATCAATGGCCAGCGGCGGGGCCGCCGGGGGGAGCGGAAAGGGCACGAAGGCCTCCACCTTTTCTCCGCCCACCGCAGTGGACTCGTAGCTGCCGGTGACGCGGTGCCCGCTCATAAGAAAGAAAGGTTGCGCAGCGTGGAGCGAAAAGAAAGGATTCTTTCTTAAGGGCGGGGATTTGGGATTTCTGACTCCTGAATTCTGAATTCTAGCTCCTGACTCCCAGCTCCTAGCTCCCCCTCACTTCCCCGCCCAATACACCGTGACCCGGCCGATCCGCTGATCGGCCCAACGTTCTTTATATGGGGAGACCATGCCGAGGTCGTAGGTGGCGATGCCCTCGGCCTCGCAGCGGCGGAGGTTTTCGAGCTGGAGGCGGTTGCCGAGGCCGAGATCGGCGGCGGTGTCGAGGTAGCTCATCTGCAGGCCGCGGTAGATGGGGCCGGAGACGCCGCCGAAGATGTGGGCGAGGTCCTCGCCATCGCGGACGGCGAAGAGGACGCGCAGCTGCCCGCTGGCGGAGAGGCGGTGGAGGAGGTCGCGGTAAAAGGCGGCATACTCGGGCATCTGGAAGATGTCGGTGCCCTCGGCCCATTTGTAGGTGCGCTGCTGGATGGCGAGGAGGCGCTGGTAGATGCGCTCGGGCGGGTCGGCGGAGGCGTCGACGATGTCGATGGGGGCGCTGGCTTTTTCGGCGGCGGCGAGGGTGCGGCGGAATTTGCGCGAGCGACGGGCGAGCCAGGCGTCGACTCCTCCGCGGAGGTCGATCTGCATGCCGTCGGTGCCCTCGGCCTCTTGATAGTGGAGGCGGCCAGGATGCGGCTGGCGGAGGCTGCGGTGGAGTTCGCTCTCGCGGGTGAGGCCGGTGAGGCAGAGGAGGAGAGGCCGCCCGTGCTCGGCGGACTCGGCGGCGGCGGCGGCGTGCAGGAGCGGGAGGATGGCGCGGGGCGGCCCGGCGAGGGGCGAGGCGAAACCCCACGATGCCTCGAAGGGCAGGAAGTAACCGGGGGTCTGGCTCTCGGCGAAGAGGAGCCAGGCGCCGTCGCTCTCGGCAATGAGGTGGCGCCGGTCGCCGGCCTGGCGCAGGTGATCGTGGGCGGCGAGCTGCCAGAGGGCGGACGAGCAGAAGGGCTCGATGCCGGGGGTGGCGGCGACGGCGGTGTCGAACGCGCCGGTGTTTTCCCGGAATCCGGCGAGGGTGGACCGGTGCATCCGGGGTGGCCGGGTCAGGGATTGAGGAAGGCGCGGATGAGCTGGCCGTTGCGGCTGAGCACCATGACGGAGGTCTTGTCGAGGGGCAGCGACCCGAGCAGGTCGTAGAAGCTGGCGACATTCGGCACGGGGGCCTGGTTGATGCGGTGGATGAGGTCGCCGACCTGGAAGCGCTGGGCGGCCTGGGAGCCGCTCTTGACGGCGGTGATGATGACGGCGGCGGTGGTTTCATTGAGCCCCATGGCTTCGCGCTGGCGGGGCTCAAGCTCGGCGACGGTGATGCCGAGGGCCTCGGCGATGGCCTGGCCGCTGGCGGAGATGTCGGAGCGGAGCTTCAGGGTGTTGCGCTCGGATTTGGCGATGGCGGTGACATCGGCATCGAGCTGGCGGCCTTTGCGGATGAGGCCGAGCCGGGCGACCTCGCCGGCTTTTTTGGCCTGGATGCGGGCGAGGGCCTCCTCGGCAGTGCGGAGGTCTTTGCCATCGAATCTGGCGATGACGTCGCCGGGCTTGAGGCCGGCCTGCTCGGCGGGCGAACCTTTGGCGACGTCGGTGATGATGGCGCCCTGGGTGCTGGGCAGGCCGAGGGCGATGGCGTAGTTCCGCGAGATGTTGTCGACCTCGAGGCCGAGGTATCCGCGGATGAGGGGGCGGTCGAGGACGATGGCCTCGAAGACCTCCTTCACATCATTGGCGGGGATGGCGAGGCCGATGCCCTGCCAGAAGCGCACGCCCTCCTGCCCGGTGAAGATGGCGACATTGAGCCCGATGATTTCGCCGCGGACGTTGACGAGGGGGCCGCCGGAGTTGCCGGGGTTGATGACGGCGTCGGTCTGGAAGTATTCGTTGGCGCCATCGCTGAGCTCGCGCTGTTTGGCGCTGATGATGCCCTGGGTGACGGTCTCGCTAAGGCCGAAGGGGTTGCCGACGGCGAGCACCATCTCGCCGACGCGGACCTTGTCGGAATCGGCGAAGGCGAGGGGCTGGAGCTGCGGCAGGGTGCCGCCCTCGGGGGCTTTGAGCTTGAGCACGGCGACGTCGACATTGGGCTCGCTGCCGATCCACTCGGCTTCGTACTGGGAGCCATCGTGCAGGGTGACGCGGATGGCGTCGACGCCGGCGACGACGTGGTGATTCGTCAGGATGTGGCCCTGGTCGGTGACGATGACGCCGGAGCCGAGCCCGGGGGCGGCGTAGCTTTCATTCTGCCGGTAGCCGAACATGCCGAAGGGGTCGGTGGGGATGACGCGGGTGACATTGACGGTGGTGGTGGTGTCGATGCTGACGACGGCGGGCACGACGGCGTCGGTGAGGTCGGAGACGGCGCGGTTGACCTGCTGGAGCACGTCGAGGCTGTTGAGGTCGAGGGGTTCGGCATGGAGCAGGGGCTTCGCCGTGCCGCCCTGGGCAATGACGGCGGTGAGGGGGCGCGCCCGGAGCAGGTCGAAGAGGTCGTAGCGATCCTCGCCGCGCAGCAGGGCATGGTAGATGGCACCGGAGACGGCGGTGACGATGAGGAGGACGAGGAGGTGGAAGAGGCTGCGAAGCATGGCGGAGACGTGGGACAGCCGGGGGTCCGGCGGGGTTCACTCGCGGGTCACCTTATTCACGGGCGGGAAAGACTCCACCAATCTTTGGTCGTCGGGGGAGAGATCGTTTTTCGGCACGGTCCACTTCTGCCCGGCGGCATCGAGCAGGACGACGTCGGTGCCATCGTGCTGGACGAGCTTGGCGAAGACGAGCTTGCCGAGGTAGTTCGACCAGTCGCGGTACCCTTTGGCGACGAGATCGGCTTTCTGCTGCTTGACGGACTCGATGACGGGCATGCAGGCGACCTTGAGCTGGTTGAAGTAATCGACGGGCCGGCCGGTGCGGTAGCCGCGCACGCCGCGCTGGACCTCGCCGTTGGGGTTGAAGAGGAGCACGTTGGGATAGCCTTTGACCTTGAAGCGGTCCTTGATCTTGCGCAGGGCGGGGGCGGCGTCGGTGTAGTTGCGCGGGTAGCTGAGGTAGCAGATGACGAGATTTTCCTTCACGTATTCGTTGAAGCTCTTCGTGGCGAAGACCTCCTGCGAGAGGGCCATGGCCTGGGCATTCCAGACGCCGGTGAAAAGGAGCAGGAGGGGCTTTTGCTCGCGCTGGGCGCGGTCGAAGGCGAAGTGGGGATTGATTTCCCACCAGGCGCTCTCGGGATCGTCGGGATAGACAGGAACACGCTGGGGACCGGTGTCCTCAATGACGCGCGAGGTGCCCTGGACGGGATTGACCGGACCGGTGGGCAGATCCATCTCGGCGGCGGTGTAGGGCACGGCGGCGACATTGTCGGGTACGCTGGCGAATTCATCGGGACCGACGGGGGTGGCCGCCGGCATGGCGGGGGCGACGGCGGCGGGCGCAGGCGGTGCGGCGATGCGCTCGGACGGCTCCTGGGCGCGCGTCAGGCAGGCGACGGCCGCGAGGACGAGGAGGGGGACTCGTCCGCAACTGGATGGGAATCCGGTCATCGGGTTGGGGGGAGAGTTTACCAAAACGGGGATATTTTGATAGGAAAATTGACAAGGGGCACGAGCCTTGCTCTGATTGGCCCCCGCTGACCCCATGGAAAAACGCGAGCCTGAATCGGCCCTCTATCCGGTGCTGATCTTCGTCACTCTGATGGGGATCTGGGTGGTGTTCTCGGGGCTGCTCGACCCTTTCCACCTGATCCTGGGCCTGATCTCCTGCGGGCTGGTGACCTGGCTGTCATCGGATCTGCTCTTCGAGGATCGCAGCGTGCCGATCCGCCGCCGTCTCGTGCAGGCTTGGCGATTCTCGGGCTACATGCTGTGGCTGGTCTGGCAGATCGTGCTGTCGAACATCGCGGTGCTGAAGCTGGCCTTCGCCCCGCGCTCGGCGCTGCAGCCACAGATCGTGCGCTACGAGACGGAGCTGCGGTCGGACTTCGAGAAGTTCCTGCTGGCCAACTCGATCACCCTGACGCCCGGCACGGTGACGATCAAGATCATCGGCCAGACCTTTTACATCCATGCGATCGACGATGGCTCGGCCGCGGGCCTGAACGGGGAGATGGACCGCCGCATCGCCCGAATCTTCGCCGAAACCTGAAGCGATGACCTTCGTCCAGTTCTCCACCGGCGTCGGCGTGGCGATGCTCCTGATGATGATCCCGGCGATCTACCGGATCATCGTGGGCCCCACCGCGCTGGACCGCATCGTGGCGGTGAACGTGATCGGCACGAAGACGGCGGTGCTGCTGGTGGTCATCGGCGTGGTATTTGAAAAGGTGGAGATGTTCGTGGATTTCGCGCTGGCCTACGCGCTGCTGAACTTCACGGGATCGATCGCGGCGGCGCGCTACCTGCACCGCGCCAGCCAACGCGGGGACGAAGCAGCCGGCGGGGAGGCGGCGACGGAGCCATGATCTTCACGGTGATCAGCGTGATCCTCATCCTCGGGGGCCTCTTCTTTTTCTTCGGCGCGGCAGTGGGCCTGTTGCGCTTCCCCGACTTCTACTCGCGCATGCATGCGGCGGGCAAGGGTGATACCCTCTCGACGATGCTGGTGATCCTCGGCTTCGCGGTCTACCAGCTCCGCGACTTCCACAGCTTCTCGCACGACTGGCTGATCCTGCTGGTGGTGCTGAAGCTGCTGGCGATCCTGATTTTCATTTTCCTGACCAGTCCCACCAGCACCAGCGCCCTCGCCGATGCGGGATGGGAAGACCGCATCGACCCGGTGATCGAACCCGGCCACGCCAACCACCTCGCGGACGACTGTCGTCCCGGCAAACCCGACCCGTCGTGATCCTCTCGCTCGACATCATCCTGCTGCTCTTCCTGGTGGTCGCCGCGGTCATCTCGCTGTCGGTGAAGGATCTGCTCGCCTCGGCGATGATCCTGGGGATCTATGGTTTCCTGATCTGCCTGGTCTGGGCGGAGATGGGGGCGGTCGACGTGGCCTTCACCGAAGCCACGGTCGGTGCCGGCGTCAGCACGGTGCTGATCATCGCGACGATCCTGAACACGCGGAGGCATTCGACCGACTGATGAATCCAAAGCTCTCCGCCACCCTCGCGGTGCTCATCACCGGTGCGATCCTGCTTTACGCGGTCTCGGATTTCCCGCGCTTCGGCGATCCGCGCTCGCCGGCCAATGCGGGCGTGCCGGGCGGAGCGCCCTCGGCCTCGGTCTACTACCTCGAGAACACCTACCGAGATACGAAGGTGCCGAACTACGTGACCGCGATCCTGGCGGACTACCGCGGCTACGACACGATGTTCGAGACGGTGGTGATCTTCACTGCGGGCATCGCGATCTTCGCGATCCTGCGGGTGATGCGGGGTCCGAGCGAGGATCCCGTCGCTCCGCCGACCGACCGCAGCATCGATGGCGACCATCACCGCATCATCGTCGGCATCACCTGCCGCATCGCGGTGCCGCTGATCCAGATTTTCGCCCTCTACGTGGTCGCCCACGGCCACCACAGCCCGGGGGGCGGCTTCCAAGGCGGGGTGATGCTGGGGGCGAGCTACATCCTGCTGGCTTTGTCAGGATCGCTCCAGGACACGCTGCGACGCCTCGGCGAACGGGTCTACATCAAGCTGGCAGCGATCGGCATCATGATCTACGCGGGCTTTGCGGCCCTGCCCCTGCTGTGGGGCCGCAATCTGGTCGACTACGGCGCACTGCAGGGCCTGCTGATGACCCAGGGCGAGGAAATGGCGCGCTCGCACAGCATGCTCGGCGTCGAGATCGGCGTCGCGCTGACGGTGATGTCGATCATGTTCGCCATCTTCGCGAACCTTTCCACCCGCGGACGCCTGGGAGGCGGACTCTAACCGAACCCGAAGCATGAACGGTTTCATTCAGGACTACGTGGCGCCGCATTTCAATTTCTGGATCTACGTCATCGTGATGATGACGGGCCTCTGGGCGGTGATCGCGAAGAACAATCTGCTGAAGAAGCTGATCGGTCTCTCCATCTTCCAGACCGCGATCCTGCTGCTCTACGTGTCGCTGGGGGTGAAGGACGGGGCGAACATCCCGATCATGGACCATCACGCCGATCCCGCCGCGGAGCATGGCCCCTCGGTGCCGGGTGGCGCGGCTGATGATCACGCGGCGCCGCACCCTGCGATCGATCCTGACAAGATCGCGAATCCGGTGCCGCACGTGCTGATGCTGACCGCGATCGTCGTGGGCGTGGCCACCCTCGGCGTGGCCTTGGCGCTCTGCCAGATGATCTTCAAGGACTTTGGAACGCTGGAGGAAAACGAGATCCTCGGGAAAATCGAGACGCTGCACCGCGATGTCTGAGCATCTCCCCGCCATCCTCCTGATCTCGCCGCTCTTCGGAGCGCTCTTTGTCGCGCTGTTCGGGATGCGCAGCCAACGCGCCTGCTTTCCCATCGTGATCGGGGCGCTGGCCATCTCCCTCGGCACGGCGATCGGCATCGTCCACCAGGTCGCGACCTCGGGCCGGATCGATTATTTCGTGGCCGGGTGGAAGGAGCCCCTCGGCATCGGCATCCTGCTGCGGATCGATCCGATCAATGCCTGTGTCGCCCTCGCGATCGCTGTCGTGGCGATGCTGGCGGCGATCTACTCGATCCGCCCGCTCAGCGAACAGCAGAGCGAGAAGCGCCCGCTCTTCTACATCCTGTTCCTGCTGCTCTGCGTCGGTCTCTTTGGAATCACGATCACCGGGGATGCCTTCAATCTTTTCGTCCTCATCGAGGTGACGGCGTTGTCCAGCTACGGGCTCGTCGCTTTGGGTAGTTCGCTGCGCAGCAAGGTGGCGACCTTCCAATATCTGATCATGGGCACGGTGGGGGCCTCGTTCTACCTACTCGGGGTCGGTTATCTCTACCTGAAGACGGGCTCGCTCAACATGCAGGACATCCACACGATCCTGGCATCGAACGAAACCCTCGCCGACTCGCGCGCGATCCGGACGGCCTTCATCTTCATCCTCGTGGGGATCTGGACGAAGATGGCTTTCTTTCCCCTGCACGGATGGCTGGCGAACGCTTACAGCTACTGCCCCTCGTCGAGCGCCTGCATCCTCGCACCGCTGGTGACGAAGGTGTCGGTCTACGTGATGATCCGGATGATGGTGAGCGTCTTCGGGCTGGAGCGGATCGCCTCGGAGGTCGTCTGGGGCGACATCGTGGTGCTGCTGGCCTGCATCGCAATCGTGGCGGGATCGGTGATCGCCCTGGCTCAACGCGAACTCAAGAAGATGCTGTGCGGCCTGATCGTCGCGGAGATCGGCTACATGGTCGGCGGGGCCTGGATCGGCGATGCGCAGCTCTGGGGCCTGAGCGGCGCGACCTACCACATCCTCGCGGACGCGCTGATGACCTTCTGCCTTTTCGCGGCCGCGGGGATCTTCGCGAAGCACCTCGCCGCCGTCGGCATCCGCGATCTAGAGGGTCTTTTCAAAAAGATGCCCATCGTCTCGATCGCCTTCGTGATCGCCGCGCTCTCGATGATCGGCGTGCCGCCGACCTGCGGATTCTTCAGCAAGTTCTACCTGATCCGCGGCGGCGTGGAATCGGGCCATTGGCTCTACGTGGCGGCACTGCTCTTCTCGAGCCTGGTCAACGCGGTCCTCTTCTTCCGGATTTTCGAAATCGCCCATTTCGGAAAGAATCCCCCCACCTCCCACGGACACGGGGCGGATCACGGAACCGAAGCGGAGGCGGAAGTTCCCCGCGTGCCCCTCAACCAACTCCTGCCCCTGCTCATCAGCGCCGCCCTGCTGATCCTGCTCGGGCTCGGCAACGGGATCGTGGTCGATTTCATCCGCGGCGCGCTGCCGGAACCCTCCGCCATGGTCTCACTCCCCTGATCTCGCATGGATGACGCGGTGAACAGTTCCCTCCCCCTCTGGGCCTGCCTCGCTTCGGCGGTGGCGGCGCTCCTGATCGTGGTGTTCCGCAAGGAGCCTTTCCTGCGCGAACTGACGACCTTCGCGGCAGGTTTCGTGAAGTTCGGTCTCGTCCTCGCGATGCTGCCGATCGTGCTCGATGGCAAAGTCATCACCGCGACCCTGGTCGACGGCATCGCCGGCATCAACGTGCCGATCGCCTTTCGTGTCGACGGACTTGGGATGCTCTTCGCACTGGTCGCCTCGGGCCTGTGGATCCTGACCTCGCTTTACGCGGTCGGCTACATGCGCGGCCTCCACGAGCATTCGCAGACGCGCTTCTTCGCCTTCTTCGCATTGTCGCTGAGCGCGACGCTCGGGGTGGCCTTCGCCGGGAACCTGCTGACCCTTTACCTTTTCTACGAGCTGCTCTCGCTCTCAACCTGGCCGCTCGTCACGCATCACCAGGACGCGGAGGCGCGCAGCGGCGGGCGTACCTACCTCGCGCACCTGCTCGGCACCTCGGTGGCCTTCGGCATTCCGGCGATCCTCTACACCTTCACGAAATCGGGAGGAAACCTCGACTTCGGACCGACCGCGATCCTCGCGAGCAGCGATCTCGGCTACTGGCCCGCGCTCGCGTTGCTGCTGGCCTTCGCTTTCGGCTTCTCCAAGGCGGGGCTGATGCCCTTCCACTCCTGGCTGCCGGGGGCGATGGTCGCACCCACGCCGGTTTCAGCCTTGTTGCACGCGGTCGCGGTGGTGAAGGTCGGTGTCTTCTGCGTGATCCGCGTCGTCACCGGGGTGTTCGGGGTGGATTTGTTAGGCAAGCTCGGCGTCAATCTTGTGCTCTGCTGGGTCGCCGCCTTCACGGTGGTGGTCTCGTCCTTGATCGCCCTGACCCAGGACAACCTGAAACGTCGCCTCGCCTTTTCCACGATCGGGCAACTCGCCTACATCGTGCTCGGGGCCGCCCTCCTGAGCCGCCTCTCGCTCGGCGGCAGCGCGCTCCACATCGCGGCGCATGCGGTCGCGAAGATCACGCTTTTCTTCTGCGCCGGAGCGATCTTCGTCGCGACCGGGAAGAAGTATGTCAGTGAGCTCGCCGGCATCGGAAAGCGGATGCCGCTGACGATGGGCGCGTTTTTCATCGGCTCGCTCGGAGTGATCGGACTGCCGCCGAGCCTCGGTCTGATCAGCAAGTTCCAACTGGTCTTCGGAGCGGCGCAGGCGGGCGAAACCCTGCTGCTCTGCGCCTTCCTCGTCAGCACGATTCTGAACGCGGCCTACTTCCTCCCGCTGGTCTGGGTGGCCTTTTTCCCGAAGGCAGGCACGGTGCCTGCGGAACTCGACCGACCTTTCTCCTGGTCGCGGGTGCAGGAGGCTCCCTGGGCCTGCGTGGCTCCGCTCGTCGCCACCGCCCTGCTCTCGACCGGCCTTTTCTTCGCCTCCGGCCCGCTCCAGGTGCTGGTGAAAAACTTCCTCGACGGGCTCGGCCTCCCCTGATCCGCCATGGCATCTGATCCTCCCCAATCCGAGAACGACTGGTTCGATCGCCCGGCCTCGCGGCGGCTGCTGTGGCGTCTGCTCTACATCGCTTGCGGCGTGACCTTGGCCCTCGAGATCGTCCTGATCTCCCTCCACAAACGCCACGGCCATTTCGGCGAAGGCTCGGCCGACGGCTGGTGGTTCTTTTATCCGGTACTCGGTTTCGTCGCCTGTGCCCTCATGATCCTCGCCGCGAAGGGCCTCGGGGGCTTCCTGAAGCGCGCCGAAACCTACTACCCCGAACCCGAGGAAACGACCCTGCCCGAAGACATCGATGAGTCTCTTCGCTGAATTTCATCCCGCCCTCATCCTGCTGGTCGGTGCGCTCTTCGTGCCCCTCTTCAAGGGTTCGTGGCGCAATGCTTGGACGATCCTGCTCCCGGTGCTGGCGTTGGTGAATGTCTTCGCCCTGCCCTCGCCCGGCGAAGGCGTGGAATGGAAAGGCTGGACGGTCGATGCGCTGCCTTGGCTGGGCGAGCCGCTCACCTTCCTGCGCGTCGATGGTCTCTCGAAGGCCTTCGGGATCATCTTTTCGCTCAATGCGATCGCGGCATTCGTTTTTGCCTTCTATGTGAAACAAAGCGGCCAACATGTCGCCGCGCTGCTCTACATCGGGGCCGCCCTCGGCGCGGTCTTTGCCGGCGACCTGATCTCGCTCTACGTCTTCTGGGAACTGATGGCGGTCGCGTCGACCTTCGTGATCCTCGCCCGCAAGACCGCGAAAGCGAAGGGCGCTGCCTTCCGCTACGTACTGGTGCACCTCTTCGGCGGACTCCTCTTCCTCGCGGGTCTGGCCATGACGGTGGCCGCGACGGGCAGCATCGCCTTCGATGGATTCGACTTCGCGACGGGTCAGAATGCCGGGAGCTGGCTGATCCTGCTCGGCTTCCTCGTCAACGCGGCGGCGCCACCCTTTTCGGCCTGGCTTTCCGATGCCTATCCGGAGGCCAGCGTGACCGGCGGACTCATCCTCAGCGCCTACACCACCAAGACCGCGGTCTACGCGCTGCTGCGCGGCTTCGATGGCTGGGAGCCGCTCATCTGGATCGGTTGCCTGATGTCGGTCTATGGCATCATCTACGCCCTGTTGGAAAACGACATGCGGCGCATCCTCGCTTATTCGATCATCAATCAGGTCGGCTTCATGGTCTGCGCGGCGGGCATCGGCGGACCGGTCGCGATCAGCGGCGCGACGGCCCACGCCTTCTGCCACATCATCTACAAGTCGCTCCTCTGGATGTCGGCGGGCGCGGTGCTCTACCGGGTCGGAAAAAGCAAGTGCACCGACCTCGGGGGACTCTACAAGACGATGCCGTGGACACTGGTCTTCGGTACGATCGGCGCGCTTGCCATCTCCGCGGTGCCGTTGACGAGCGGATTCACCAGCAAAACGATCATCCTGCACGCCGCGGAAACGCGCCACCTTTTCTGGCCGTGGTTGATCCTCGAGGCGGCCTCGGCCGGGGTCTTCCTGCACGCCGGGATCAAGTTCCCCTACTTCGTCTTTTTCAACCAGGACAAGGGCCTGCGCCCGAAAGAAGCACCGCTTTCGATGCTGCTGGCCATGGGTTTCCTTTCGTTCCTGTGCCTTTTCCTCGGCATCCATCCGCAGCCCCTTTACGACCTGCTGCCTTACCGGGTCGACTACACGGCCTGGACCTTCCCCCACGTCGTCGCCCAGGCCCAGTTGCTGATGCTCTCGGCACTGGTCTTCTTCCTTTTCCTCCCGATGCTGAAACGCACCGCGACAATCTCGCTCGACACGGACTGGTTCTACCGCAAAGGTGGCACCGCTTTCTACAAACTCGCCGATATCGTTTTCAATGCCTTCAACCGGGCGGCCGGATCCTTCTTCGTTGGACGCGTGGCCGCGGGGGCGTCGAACTTCTTCGAATCCGGCGCCTCGCGTCTCGCCTGCGGCGTGATGCTCCCGATCTGGAAACTGCTCGGCCATGACGCGGCCCGGATCCAGCACGAGCGCGACCTCGTCTTCCGCAAGGCGAAGATCGCGGCCTTTCCAGTAGGCGTCACCGCCTTCTTCGCCGTGATCCTGCTGGGAGTGTTGACGGTGTTCTACTACCTGGCCGGTCGATAAGGGTCACGGCATACATCATCGTGCCTGTGGCGGAAAGTTGCGGAACGTGGAGACTCTGCTACTTCCATGAATCCCCGCTTTTTACCTTCCGTCGCCGTCGGCCTGCTGCTCGGCCTCGTTCCGGCTCACGCCGCCGACAAACCTTCGGCCCGTTTTGTGCGGATTTCGCTCGCCGGCGAGAAGCGGGTCCTCACCCTCGCCGAGGTCGAGGTGAAGAGCGGAGGGAAGAACATCGCCCCCTCCGGCAAGGCGACGCAATCGACGGTCGGTGCCGGCGGAGTACCTGAGCGGGCCATCGACGGCAACAAGGAAGCCGATTACAACAAGAAGGGTCAAACCCACACAGCCGAGGGAACGGACCCCGCTCCCTGGTGGGAACTCGATCTCGGTTCGGCCCAACCCGTCGAATCGATCCAGATCTGGAATCGCGCGGGACTTTACGAGCGGCTCAAGGGCTTCAAGCTCGAGCTCCTCGATGCCGATCGCAAACCGGTCTTCACCCGCGACAACAACCCGGCTCCCGATGGCTCGATCACCTTCACCTTCGCGGGCAAGACGGAGATCACGATGGCGGGTCACGATGGCAAGGCCCTGCCGGTGCCGATCCTGCCGGAACCCGTCCCGGCCGGATACCGCGATCCGGAGACCTTCGCTTTCGCCAAGGGCGATGTCGTCGCCATGATCGGCAACGGGCTCGCCGACCGCATGCAGCACGATGGCTGGACCGAGACCTGGCTGCAGGTCGCGAATCCTGACAAAGAGCTCGCCTTCCGCAACCTCAGCCACACCGGCGACCGTCCCGGAAAATATCCGCGCTCGAAGGGATTCACCGAGATGCCCGATTACCTGCGCCACGTGAAGGCGGATGTGATCTTCGCCTTCTTCGGCTACAACGAGTCCTTTGCCGGATCGAAAGGCCTCGCCGACTATGAGAAGCAACTCTCCGACATGATCCGCAGCCTTCGCGAGGCGCGTCCCGATGGCAAGGTTCCGCGGATCGTTCTTTTCAGCCCGATCGCCCACGAGAACCTCAACGATCCGAATCTGCCCGACGGCAGCGAGAACAACAAGCGTCTCGCGCTTTACACCGCCTCGATGCAAAAGGTCGCGGGTCATGAGGGCGTGACTTTCGTCAATCTCTTCGAGCCGACCCAGAAGCTCTATGATGAGATCGCCGATCCGCTCACGATCAATGGAATCCACCTGAATGCCCTGGGGAACCGCCACGTCGGCAAGGTCATCGCCGCCGCACTGTCGAAGGAAGTGCCCGCCGCGACCGACGCCGAACTCGAGTCGGTCCGTGAGGCCGTGCTCGACCAGAACTGGCACTGGCACAACCGCTACCGCGCCACCGACGGCAACGACATCTGGGGCGGGCGCTCCACCCTGACCTTCGTCAACGACCAGAGCAACGCCGAGGTGCTCCAGCACGAACTGGCCATGCTCGACGTGATGACCGCCAACCGCGATCCCCGGATCTGGGCGCGCGCCAAGGGCAGTGATGCCAAGGTCGACGACAGCAAGGTTCCCGCGCCCGTGCCGGTGATCTCGAATGTCGGCGGCGGCAGCAAGAGCTCGAGCGCCGAAAAAGAAGGCAACCTGAACTACCTGAGTGCCGAGGAAAGCATGGCAAAGATGACCGTGCCGAAGGGTTTCAAGGTGAACGTTTTCGCCGACGAGAATCGATTCCCCGAACTCGCCAACCCCGTGCAGATGCAGGTCGATGGCAAAGGCCGCCTCTGGGTCGCGGCGTGGAAGACCTATCCGAAATGGGAACCGCTCAAGCCCATGGACGACACCCTCCTCATCCTGCCCGATGACAACCATGACGGCATCGCCGACCGGGTCGTCGAGTTCGCCAAGGTGCATTGCCCGCTCGGATTCGAATTCTGGAACGGAGGGGTCATTGTCACCTCGCAGCCCGACATCCTCTTCCTCAAGGACACCGATGGGGACGATGTCGCCGATGTCCGCTACGTGATCTTCCAGGGCACCGACTCGGCCGATACGCACCACGCCGCCAACAACCTGATCTATGGCCCCGATGGCGGAATCTACTGGCAGAGCGGGGTCTTCATGCAGCACAACCACGAGCATCCCTGGGGCCCCTCGCTCGAGGCGACTGCTTCAGCCATGTATCGCTTTGATCCGCGCCGCTACACGATCGCCTTCCACGCCAACAACTCGCCGAATCCGCACGGCATCAGCTTCGATGACTGGGGATACCACTACGCCAACGACGGCACCGGTGGCCGCAGCTACCAGGTCGTGCCCGATCCGGCAACGAAGGGCTTCAAGATGCGAGAGCTCCTCGTGAAGGAAGTGCGTCCAGTGACGGCCGACGAGATCGTCTCGAGCCCGAATTTCCCGGACGAGATGCAGGGCAACTTCCTCGTCTGCAACACGATCGGTTTCCTCGGCATCAAGCAATACAAGCTCCACCGCGAAGGCTACAAGGAGGGCGACAAGGACTTCAAGTTCGGCGAGGTCTGGGGCACTCCGGTTGAGGAGCTGATCAACAGTGCCGACCGCAATTTCCGCCCCACCGACGCGGTCTTCGGCGGAGACGGTGCCCTCTATGTCTCCGACTGGCAGAATGTCATCATCGGCCACATGCAGCACAACATCCGCGACCCCAATCGCGACAAGAAACACGGGCGTGTCTTCCGCATGGTCTACGAGGGTCGTCCGCTCCAGGAACCCGTCGCGATCGACGGTGCCCCGGTCGCCGCGCTGCTCGAGAATTTCCGCAATTCGTCTCTCAGCGTGCGTCATCGCACCCGCGTGGAATTGAGCGAACGCCCCACCGAAGAGGTCATCGCCGCGACGAAAGCCTGGGCCGCAAAGCTCGATGGCAGGAAGAAGGAAGACGCCCGTCTCCTCCTCGAAGCGCTTTGGGTGCACCAGCAGCACAACGTGCGCGACTGGGCCCTGCTCGATCTCGTGCTCGCTTCTCCGGAACCGCACGCGGTGATCGCGGCAAAGACGGTGCAGCACCACTGGGACGTTGCAGATCCGGTGCTGAATGTCGTGACCAGTCCGATCACGCAACAGGAGGAAAAGATCGAGGTCAAGGTGCCCGCGAATTTCTCCAAGGCCGAGGCCGAGGTATATCGATTGGGCTCCGAGGTTTTCCACCGCGAGGCGCATTGCGTGACCTGTCACCAGCCGACCGGGCTTGGAATGCTGAACATCTACCCGCCTCTCGTGAACAGCCCGTGGGTCACCGGCAATCCGGACCGTCTCATCAAGCTGACCCTGCACGGACTCTGGGGACCGGTCACGGTCAATGGAACGCTCTTTGATCCCGCCAAAGGCGTGCCGCCGATGACGGCTTTCAAGGCGATCCTGAAGGACGAGGAAGTCGCCGCGGTCCTCACCTTCGTGCGCAACACCTGGGGCAATCAAGCCTCGATAGTGACTCCTGATCAGGTGAAAGCGGTCCGTGAGGCGACCAAGGACGTGCAGATGTTCATCAAACCCGAGGATCTGCTGAAGGAGTATCCGTTGGAGAAGTGAGCGGGCCACTCGATTCAGGGAGCCGGGCCGCCCCCGGCCCGGTCGAGTGTTGTAGATCATTCAGTCAGGGCCGGGGGCGGCCCTGCTCCTTGATGTTTTACGACCTCACCACGACTTCACGTTGTCCTTCCACCTCTCGAAATCGCCGTCGGGACCGGCGGACCAGACGAGGATGGATTCTGGGAGGAGGGTGCCGGGGGCTTCGGGGTTTTCAACTTTGCCGTCGCCGTTGGTGTCGATTCGCACGCGGTAGTGGTTCCCCCAGGGATCCCAGAGTTCACCGGCGGTGGTATCGTCGACAGTGACACCATTCCGAAAGCGTCCATCTCCCATTCGGGCCGCGGCTTTGTCAGAAAAAAAAGTGATTCCCCGTGGATTCCGTCCGCCCGGAGCTCGATGGGCGTCAGAACCAAAAATCACATCCATCAATAAATGGCCGGATTCGACAGTGAGATCGTTCGACGGATCGAGAAGGGGAAATTCGCGGTATTCGGTGCGATAAGCGGAGATCGCGTTCTTAAGATTTTGAACCGTCGTTTCCGCGTGCGGTTTCTTGGTGTCGACCGGCCCACATGAAGGCGCGGGGAAAAAGAACCCCGCTAAAATGGCGAAGACCAGGCAAATCAGGACGAATTCCACCTTCTTTCGGCGGCTACTCATTCAAACCTTTTAACCTTTCCTGGTCGGGGACGTCAATCCTCTTGCGCCGTCACCTTGTTTGCTCCCGCGACCGTAACTTTCTGGATCTTGTGAATCTTCATGCCCGAAATCCTCCGCCACTTCCTCGGTCTCGACTTGCCAGGTTCCGACCTCCACGCCGGCCACATGGTCGCGCGCGTTGTCATTGTCTTCATCATCTCCATCCTCTTCATCCGCATCGGCGACAAGCGCTTCATGGGCCGCAACACGGCGCTCGACGTGATGCTTGGCTTTGTTTACGGCTCGGTGATGAGCCGGGCGATCACTGGAAACGCCCCATTCGTCCCTACCCTCGCGGCGGGCCTCGCATTGGTGCTGTTGCATCGCCTTCTCTCGCGGATCGCCTTTTCCTGCGACGGGGTTGGATCGATTATTAAAGGGCGTAGCCGCATCCTTGTCGAAGGCGGTGAAATCCTCTGGGAGGAAATGGCCAAGTCCCACATCAGCCGGAAAGAACTGGAAGAGGCGATGCGACACGCTGGCCTGCCGGCGGATGTGGAACGGGTCCATCAGGCAGCCCTCGAGCGGAACGGCAGCATCAGTGTCATCCCCGCCAAAGTCGTCGGTAAGCGCAGCGACGATGAATGAGGATCTCACCAAATCCGCAAAGACGGAAAAATTGTTAAAATTCTTGTAATTTCAGCAGTTTCGAAGTTCCTTGAGGGGATGAACCGACGGACCTTCAATCTCCAGCTTTTTCCCGCGCTGCTCCTCGCGGGGACGACCCGGGCGATTCCTGCCTTTTCCGCGGAAGGGGGAGATCTCCAATCGCGCATCGACCGTTACATCAAATCGCTGCGCAACCAGGGGTCGATCCGCAAGGACGAACGGACCGCCTGGCTGGTCTACGATTTCGCATCAGGACGCGAACTCGCCAACATCAACGGCAGTCTGCCGCTCCAGGCGGCGAGCATGATCAAACCCTTCCTCGCCCTCGCCTACTTCCACCAGGTCCAGGCCGGGGCTCTGAGCTACGGATCGGAGGCGCGTCGCCACATCGAGCTGATGATCCAGAAAAGCAGCAACGAATCGACCAATTGGGTGATGCGCCAGACCGGAGGGCCCGCCGCCACCGAGGCTCTCTTGAAGCGTCATTACCCCTCGCTGACCCAGGGCATCCGGATCGTCGAGTTCATTCCCGATGGTGGAAAGACCTACCGCAACCTCGGCTCGGCGGCCGATTACGTCCGCTTCCTCCACGCCCTCTGGTCACGGCAGTTGCCGAACTCGGACGAGATCCTGCGGGTGATGTCGCTGCCGGGAATCGACCGCCTCTACACGGATGTGAAATGCGTCCCCTCGGGAACCCGCGTCTACAACAAGACCGGCAGCACCGCGATGTGCTGTGGTGATATGGGCATCCTCGTGCCCCGGGGACGCGACGGCCGCACCTATCCCTACGTGGTCATCGGCATCATCGAGAGCTCGCGCCTCAACACTTCTTCCTACAGCACCTGGATCTCCCGGCGGGCCGACGTGATCCGCGAAGTTTCCGGGATCGTCTATCTCGACATGAAAAAACGCTATCCGCTTTGAGCGCGGTGCGTGACAATTCCGATCAGGTTTTGTAATCGAATCGAAAGGGATCGTAGCCATCTTCCACCCTACCCATGAACACCCTGGTCATCATCCTGATCGTCCTCGCCATCCTCATCCTGCCCGTGATCTTCGTGATCGGGCTCTACAACGGACTGGTCCAGCTCCGCAACCGTTACAAGAACGCTTTCGCCCAGATCGACGTGCAGTTGAAGCGGCGCCACGACCTCATCCCGAATCTTGTGGAGACGGCCAAGGCTTTCATGCAGCACGAGCGCGAAACGCTCGAGGCGGTGATCCAAGCCCGCAACGCGGCGACTTCCGCCCGCGAGCACGCCAGCACCGGTGACGCCGCATCCTTGCAAACCCTCGCCAGTGCCGAGTCCGGACTGGGTGGTGCGCTGGGCCGGCTCTTCGCCCTCTCGGAGGCCTACCCCGAGCTGCGCAGCAACCAGAACATGCTCCAGCTCCAGGAGGAACTCACCTCGACGGAATCAAAGGTCGCCTTCTCCCGCCAGGCCTACAACGATGCGGTGATGCATTACAACAACAAGCTGGAGATGTTCCCCTCGAACTTCATCGCCGGCATGTTCAACTTCGTCCCGGCCACCTCGTTCGAGGTCTCGGACGACTCCGAGCGGGCCTCCGTGCAGGTGAAGTTCTGAGCGGCCCGGCGCGCCGGGAGCTGCGGCCATGGATTTCTTCGAGCATCAGGAGCAGGCGCGGAAAAAGACGTCCTTGCTCTTGTTCTATTTCGCTCTCGCCGTGGTCGGGATCATCGGCTCGGTTTATGCGCTCGCGCTCCTGATCCTTTTCTTTGCGGAAGACGGCGGAGCGAAGGCCGGCCTGCCGCTGTGGGATCCTTCGCTGTTCGCGCTCTCCGCGGGAGGAACCGGGGTGGTCGTCTTCCTCGCTTCATCTTTCAAGACCCTGCAACTTTCCGGAGGTGGCGCGGTGGTGGCCCGCGAACTAGGAGGACGCGAGCTCGACCTCAACACGACCGACTACCACGAGCGGCGCCTGCTCAACCTCGTCGAAGAGATGGCGATCGCCTCCGGCGTGCCGGTCCCGACCGTCTACGTGATGGATTCCGAGGACTCGATCAATGCCTTTGCCGCCGGCAGGACGCCGAGCGATGCCGTCATCGGCGTGACGCGCGGATGCATGACCCTGCTCACCCGCGACGAGCTCCAGGGAGTGATCGCCCACGAGTTCTCCCACATTCTCAACGGCGACATGCGCCTGAACATGCGGCTGATGGGCTGGCTATTCGGCATTCTTTTCCTCGCCCTCATCGGCGAGTTCCTGCTGCGGAATTCCTTCCGCGCGGGCGGCAGCTCCAACCGCAAGGAAGGAGCCGGAGCCGCCATGATTCTGGTTGTGTCAGGGTTGGGGCTGCTCCTGATCGGCGCGGTGGGCAGCTTCTTCGCGCGGATGATCAAGGCCTCGGTCTCGCGGCAGCGCGAGTTCCTTGCAGACGCCTCGGCGGTGCAGTTCACCCGCAATCCCGATGGCATTGCCGGCGCTCTCATGAAAATCGGCGGACTCAAGTCGGGCTCCCGCGTGAGCCATCCAATGGCCAAGGACGCGAGTCACCTCTTTTTCGGCAGCGCCCTTTCCTCCGAGCTCTTCGCCACCCACCCGCCCGTGGCGGAGCGGGTCAGGCGGCTGCTGCCCCATTGGAAAGGCGCCTTCGACGAGGTCTCCCTGCGACCGATTTCCGAGAGCGATGACCGCCGCGAGGCGGAAGATCATCCCGCGGTCTCCGGTTTCGACATGGGGCGGAAATCCGCGCCCCTCCCGCTGGAAGATCAGGATCTCGTGGAAAGTTTCCGGACCGTCCACCCCGAACAGGTCGATCTCGGCCAAGCCCTCCATCAGTCCTTGCCGCGGCATTGGCTCGAGGCCTCCCGCTCCCGCTCCGGTGCCCAGTGCCTCGTCTTTGGACTCGTCCTCGCCCAGGACGACACCCTCCGGGCCCGGGAGGTGCATCTGCTCGAGGAAATGACCGACCATGAGACCGCCCGCGCTTCCGGTCGTTTCTTTGGCGAACTCGCCACGGTGCACTCGGCGGTGAAAATCGGGCTGATCGATCTGTGCATACCCAGCCTCCGCAAGCTCACCCACGACGAATACGAACGGTTCCAGAGCACACTCCACCGCCTCGTCGCCAGTGACCAGCAGGTGAACCTCTTCGAGTTCATGCTCCTGCAGATCGTGACTCGCCACCTCGACACGTGGTTCCGCAAGCGGCCACCGGTCCGGATCCGTTACCAATCGCTCGCTCCGCTCCGGGAAGATGCCGCCGTCGTGCTCTCCACCCTCGCCGCCCTCAGCCATCCCGAGAACCCTGACATTCAGGCGGCGGCGTTTCAAAAGGCGGCTGCCCAGCTTCGCGAAACCAGCGGCGTGGAGGTTCCGCGGCTCGCGAGCCACGCCTGCGGCCTCGACCGGATCCGCGAAGCGCTCGAACGGCTCGCGGAGATCAGCCCGATGCTGAAAAAGCACTTCCTTGAAGCCTGTAGCCTCGGTGTCATCGCCGATTCCGGCCTGTCGAGCCGCGAAGCCGAACTGATCCGCGCCGTCGCCGATGCGATGGCCTGCCCCATCCCGCCCTTCGTGAAAACGGCGCGGCCGGTTTGAACCGCTCCGCCCTGCCGCTGATTTTCCTGTCGGGTGTCGAATTTGCTCCCTTTGTGAAAGGATTCTTCCTAAACTCCGCGGGTCGGAATCGTTTCCATATCAGGATGAAATATTGCGCATCAAATCGCGGTATCCTCGTCTAGCTCTCGACGCATCCTTTCCGCCCTGTTTTTCCATCGAAACCTGCCATCATGAACCCGCTGCGACCGTTCGCCCTCAGTCTCCTCCTCATCCTCTCCTGTCTGTCACCGCTCTACGGACAGGACGGCCAATCGGCCCTGACCTACGACCGCTATCCCTACAGCTTCGATTCCAGCAACCCGCTGACTCCCGAGTCCCCGGTGCTGCTGAAATTCAATGTCCCGGTTGCCCCGAATGCCGTCGAGGGCAGCATGCGCTTCTACGACCAGGGCAACGAGCGTTTTGCCGCGCTCGTCGCGTCGCGCCCGGTCGCGGCCGACATCAAACACTTCACCGGCAACGACCTCGTCGAGGGCGAACTGCCCCTCTACGTGCTGGTCCGCCCTGCCAATCCGCTCCCGCTCGGCGCCGATTGGTACCTCAATGGGCTCGCCGGTCTCGCCTCCGAAGACGGCTCCCACAGCATCATCGAAAGCCGGCTCGACTACGTCGGTGATCTTTATCCATTCAAGGTCAACGAAATCGTCGCCGCGAATCCCTACGACAGCGCCCGGCAGATCATGATCCACCACAACAAGGGCCGCCTCGCCGAGGGTCTGGACAAACGCCTCGCAGAATACATTTCCGTCACCCCCAAACCGGCCGATCTTGCCATCAGTTCCTACTCCGGCACCTTCACCCTCGAGGGCACCTTTGACTATGGTACGGAATACGAAGTGACGATCCGAGACGGCCTGCTCGCTCTCGACACCACCCGGCTCGACCAAGTCGTTACTCAGAAGCTGAGCTTCACCCCGAACCCGGGTTTCATCACCTACCCCGCCTTCGCCACGACCCAAAATGCCTCGGGGCATCGCAAATTCGAGGTGAAAGCCGGCAACCTCACCGGCATGCGCACCCGTGTGAAGAAACTCGTCGGCAAGGATGTCCTGACCGCCCTGCGCGACTATCAGGACAAGTATGAGGGTTGGGGAGAGAAGCAGGCCCTCACCTTCGAGGCCATTCCCGGCGAGACGATCTACGACCAGTTTCGTCCGAGCGAGGCCGAGATGGACACCTCCGAAACCGTCGCCCTCGACTGGAACGACATGACAGGTGGCGCGACCACCGGCGCCTTCTACCTTTGCAGCGAAGGCGAGTCCTCGACCCGCGAAAAGCTCTCCGTCGGAGCCCAATCCCTGATCCAACTCACCGACATCGGGCTCGCCTGGAAACAGGGCGAGGACGGCACCACCGTCTACGGATTCTCCCTGAAATCGGGCAAGCCGCTCGCGGGGCTCGGAGTGACCCTGCGCAATGAAGCCGGCGACGCGCTCGCCGAGGGCAAGACGGCCGAGGACGGCATCGCCCGCATCGATGGCGGTGCCTATCGCGGCAAGGAACAGCGCTTCTACCTCGACAGCCAACTTAGGGAAGACCGCCACCTCATCCAGTTCTTCGAAAACCTCAACAGCGTCGGTCTCTGGAGTTTCAACGTGAACCAGCGATGGGACACGTTCAAGCCCGGCGAGCGCCGCACGCTCATCTTCACCGATCGCGGCGTCTATCGGCCCGGCGACGAGGTGAAGGTCAAGGCGATCTCACGTTTCATCGACGCCGACAAGCTGCTCGGTGCCGGCACCGGTCCCGCCAAATTCCGGGTCTTCGACGAGATGCGTCGCCCGCTCGTCGAGAAGGATATCACCTTTGGAAAGAACGGCAGCTTTGATGACGCCTTCACCCTGCCAGCGGAAGGGATGGGCTGGCACTCCGTCGAGATCGATTTCAATCCCGCGCCCGCCGCAGGCCAGGAAGAGCAGGACCCCGACTGGCGCCTCATTTCGACCTATGCCTTCCAGGTCGAGGATTACCGCGTCAACACCTTCGAAGTTAGCGTCAAGGCCGAGGACGAATACCCCCAGGGCGGCGACCTGGAGATCCCGCTGAGCGCGCGTTATTTCATGGGCAAACCCCTCTCCAAGGCCGAGGTCAACTGGATGGTTCATGCCTCGAGCGACTTCCCGCGCCCGCGTGGCTTCGACGAGTTCGAGTTCGGCAACCGTCGGGACGACGAGGAGAGCTTCAGCACCGAAGGCACCGCCGCGCTCGATTCAAAAGGCGAGGCCAAAATCGCGTTCTCCCTGCCGGCCCAAACCACCCACCCCGGTCCCCGCAACGTCAGCGTGACCGCTTCGGTGACCGACGCGAACCAACAGACCCTCTCCGGATCGAAGCAGTTCACCGTGCACAGTTCCGACTTCTACCTCGGCTTGCGCCAGCCCGAAGGCGTGCACCGCGCCGGGGACAAAGCCACCTTCTCCCTCGCCGCAGTGTCCACGGATGGCACGGCCCACACCCAGCCGGTCGACCTTTCCTTCCTCGTCGAGAAGGAGGAATGGACCACGGTGAAGGTCATGGGAGCCAACGGAAAGATGACCCATCGCAACGACCTCATCCTCCGCACCATCTCCGACCAGCGCATCTCCCTGACCACCGGCACCGATGCCGCCACCGGCCTGACCAAGGCGATGCCGCACGAGGTCGCCTTCGCCGAGGCCGGCGACTACCAGATCACCGTCAATGCCCGCGATGGGAAAAACCGCGACGTGGTGACCAAGATCGCTTTCACCGTGATCGGCGCAGAGGAACCCTCCTGGTCCTGGCACGATGTCATCCGCATCGACCTGGTGCCTGACAAAGACACCTATCAGGTCGGCGACACCGCCAAGCTGCTCGCCCGCACCCCGGTTTTCGGCAACGCCCTCTTCACCGTCGAGCGCGGCGGAGTGCGCGAGGTCCGCTCGCTGATGATCGACCAATACGAGACCGTCCTCGAGGTTCCGATCGCCGAGGGCGACGCGCCGAACCTCTTTGCTTCGCTCCTCATCGTGCGCGGGTCCGACGAAAGCCCGCACGTCCATCGCGCCGCCGATTATCGGCTCGGTTACTGCAGTCTCGGCATCAAGGATCCTGCCGCGACTCTTGTGACCGAGGTCTCCGCCGGCGATGCCGAATATTACCAACCGGGCGAGGAGATCGAATTCACCGCGCTAGTGAAGGATCACCTCGGCAAGCCGGTCTCCGGAGCCGAGGTCACCCTTTACGCCGTCGACGAGGGTGTGCTCTCCCTGACCGGCTACGAGACCCCCGAGCCCGGGGAGACCTTCCACGCCGACTTCCCGCTGAGCGTCATGACCGGCCAGAGCCTCGGCGACCTGCTTCCGGAAAACCCGCTCGAGCAGGACTTCATGAACAAGGGCTACGTCATCGGTGGCGGTGGTGGCGGCTTCGGGATCGACCCCGACCGCATCCGCAAGGACTTCAAGGCCCTCGCCTTCTGGCAGGCGGCGCTGGTGACCGGGCCCGATGGCACCGTCCGGGCCAAGGCCATCGCCCCTGACAATCTCACCACCTTCCGGGTGATGGCGGTGGTCGCCGAAGGCAACCGCTTCGGCCAGGGCGAGAAGCCCGTGGTCATCAACAAGCCGCTCATCATCGAGCCGGCCCTGCCCGGCTTCACCAACATCACCGACCAGATCGATGTCGCCGCGGTGTTGCACAACAACACCAAGGCCGCGCAGGAGGTCGAGGTGACCGTGGCGCTCGACGAGCACGCCACCTTCCTCGGCCGCATTGGCGAGACGATCAACACCAGCGTGGCCGCACCCGCCGCCGCCAATGAAAAGATCGTGAGGCTGAATCTCGCCGCCGGCGCCACCGAAACGGTCTCCTTCCCGATCGGCCTCACCAAGGTCGGCGAAGCGAAGTGGACTTGGAAAGTCCGCTCGCAGACCGATGAGAAACTCCGCGACGCGACGGAGTCGAAACTCCAGGTCGGTTATCCCCTGCCGCTCCTGCGCGAGACCCACACGCTCTCGCTCCGCGATGGGGCAGATCTTGGCGATGCCCTGAAGCAGGTCGACCCGCGTCTCCTCGAGGGCGTTGGTTCGGTCAAGGTCACCGTTTCCAACTCCCGCCTGATTGAGGCCGCCGACGGCCTCGAGTATCTGCTCGGATATCCCTACGGCTGCGTCGAGCAGACGACCTCTTCGCTGATCCCCTGGCTCAGCACCCAGCAACTTCGCAAGGTCCTGCCGAAGCTTGAGAAGTCGGAGGAGGAGTCCAAGGCCATCATCACCAAAGGCCTCAACCGCCTCTTCTCGATGCAAACCGGCGACGGCGGTCTCGCCTACTGGCCCGGAGGCACCGAATCAGTGCTCTGGGGCAGCGCCTACGCCGGCGTCGCCATCGCCATGGCGGAGAAACAGGGACTCGAAGTGCCGCAGGAGCAAACCCAGCTCCTCTGGGATTACCTCTCGCAACAACTCCGCGGTGCCGCCGAACTGAGCCAGGCCTACGATCTCTCGCAGCGCTGCCTGGCCGCCTACGCCCTTGCCATCGCTGGCAAGAGCGAAGCCGCTTATCACGAGGTGCTCTTTGAAAAGCAGAAGTCGCTTTCCTCCGAGGCCCGCGCCCTGCTGGCGCTCGCGATGATCGAGAGCGGCACCGACCAGCCGCAGCGCATCACCACGCTGCTGGCCCCGGCCCAGAAAGTCCCCGTCGCCGAGGTGTCCTGGTACCGCCAGCCCTACATCGCCGCGACCCGCCTGCTCGCCCAGGTCCGCCACAATCCGAAAGATGCGTCGGTCGACCGACTCGTCGACGACCTCATGAAACTGCGCGAAGCCCGCAACGGCTGGGGCAGCACCTACTCGAACGCCTGGCCCCTCATCGCCCTCGCCGCCTACGGCGAATCGACCGCCGCCTCGCTTTCCTCGAACCGCATCGAGCTCGGCTTCGGAGGCCAAAAGGAAACGGTCGAGCTGCCCGCCGAGCCCGGCAACGGCGGCGCCACCTTCACCTTCGAAGGCGTCGGACCCGACCGGTCGCTTTCCGTGAAAACCGAAGGCGACGCGCCCGTTTACGCGAACGTCTCGATCGCCACCCGACCCGCCCTGATGCCGCTGGAGCCGGAAAACCGCGGGTTCGCCATCAAGCGACGTTACGAGAAAGTCGAGATCGACGGCAGCATCGCACCCGCGGAAGGCCTGAAGGTCGGCGACCTCATCCTCGTCACCCTCGATGTCAACATCCCCAACGAGAAGGAGACCTACCTCGCCATCGACGATGCCCTGCCCGCGATCTTCGAGGCGGTCAATCCCGAGTTCAAGACCAACGAGACCCAGCGCGTCAACACCGAGCGGTCCGCCCGGATGCTCTACGCGACCCACTCCGAGATTCGCAAGGATCGCGTCCTCTTTTTCGCCGACTACATTTACGGCGCCGGAGATTATTCGCTGCAATACCTCGCCCGGGTCGTCGCCCCTGGCGAAGTGACCGCACCGCCTGCCAAGATCGAAGCGATGTATGAACCGCAGCGTTTTGGCCTCAGCGGCACCGGCCGCATCACCGCCGCACCGCGTCCGCTCGGATCGGGCGAGGTCGCCGCGCAGTGAGCTCCAGCAGACGGATTGGACATGAAAAGGCGGCTCCGGTTGCGGCGGATCCTGCTCGCGCTGCTGCTCGGCAGCGCGGCGGGATACCTCGTCGCGATGCACCTGGTCCCGCTTTTTTTCAGTGTCCCCCCGGCCTTGCAGGAAGGTCCGCCCCAGGGCCTGGTTTTCCTCGATCGCGAGGGACGTCCGGTGCGGCAACTGCTGGCCGGTGAATTGCGCACCGACAGCCCAGCGACCTTCGGGGAGTTCCCGAACCACCTCATCCACGCGACCCTCGCCGCCGAGGACTCGCGCTTTTATTCGCACAACGGCATCGACCCGCTCGGCGTCCTCCGCGCCCTCCGCGATGCGATGCTGCACCGCGAGTTTGTCTCCGGCGCTTCGACCATCACGCAGCAGACCATCAAGCTATACTCCCCACCGCGAAAGCGCGACTTCATCACGAAGGTGGTCGAGGCCTTCACCGCCCGGCGGCTCGAGATGACCCATGACAAGGAGTCCATCCTCACCGCCTACCTCAACCACCTGCCCTACGGAAATCAGTTCACCGGAGCCCGCGCCGCGGCCCGGGGTTACTTCGGCAAGCCACTCGGCGATCTTTCCCTCGCCGAATGCGCCCTGCTCGCGGGACTCCCTAACAAACCCACCCGACTCAATCCCTGGCAGAATCTTGACGGCGCCCGCCGCCGCCAGCTTTGGATCCTCGGTCGGATGAAGGAGGAAGGTTACATCGACGAAACCCAATTCGCCGCCGCCCTCATCGAAGAGCCGCAACTGCTCGCCGGTCCCGCCCAGGTCTTTCACGCCCCCCACTTCACCGATCTGCTCCAGATGCAGGAGGCGGAAACCCTCGCCGCCCTCGGCGACCGGCCCGACAGCCTCACCACCACGCTCGACCTCGGATTGCAGCAGTATGTGGAGAACACCGTTTCCGCCGAGCTGACCCGGCTCGCGCATCAGGCGAAGGAGGAAAACGATCTCCAGGCCGCCGTGGTCGTGATCGAAAACGCCAGTGGAGAGATCCTCGCCCTGAGCGGCTCCCGGTCTTTCTTTGGGTCTTCCTCGGGGCAAATCAATGGGGCCTGGCAAGCGCGCTCGGCCGGTTCCACCCTGAAACCCTTCACCTACGCGCTCGCGATCGAGCGCGGTCGCGGCGCCGCCACCGTTCTCGCCGACACCCCCATCGAATACATCACCCCCACCGGAGCCTACCAACCGGTGAATTTCGACCGCCGCTTCCAGGGCCCTGTCACCCTGCGCCATGCCTTGGCAAATTCCTTGAACGTGCCCGCCGTGAAACTCCTCGACGAGATCGGCGGACCGCCCCTGCTTCACGATTGTTTGGTGAAGCAACTGCACTTCACCAGTCTGGCCCCCACCGCGACCGAATACGGACTCGGCCTGACTCTTGGCAACGCCGAGGTCCGTCTGCTCGAACTGGCCAACGGCTACGCCACCCTCGCCCGCCTCGGCGAATGGCGGCCGGTGCGCTTTCTTCGAGAGGATGGAGCCAAGAGGGTCGAGTCAACGACCCAACAGGGTACCATCCGCGCCTTCGATCCGGAGGCCTCCTGGCTGGTGGCTGACATTCTCTCCGATGACCGGGCCCGGGCTCAGGCCTTCGGGCTGCGTTCGCCTTTGAACCTGCCCTTCCGCACCGCGGTCAAGACCGGCACCTCGACCGACTTTCGCGACAGTTGGACGATGGGTTACACGCCCGACTTCACCGTCGGCGTCTGGGTCGGGCGCTTCAACAACCGACCGCTCAAGAAGGTCTCGGGCGCGATGGGGGCCGCCCCGATTTTCCACCAGATCATGACCCGGCTTCACCGCGACCGGCCCGCCCGCTGGTTCGAGACCCCGGCCGGAACCGTCGCCGCGAAAGTGGACCGCCTCAATGGCAAGCTGCCGCCCGCTGACCGAACCCTCCCGGAAACGCGCTTGCGCTCCGATTGGTTCATCAAAGGCCGCCTGCCCGAGCGGGCCGAGGCCTCGGATTATGATACCGATGGACGCACCCTGCTGCCCGTCACCTACGCGAGCTGGTGGCGCGACCCAGCGAATCCGTGGAAGGACGATGCCGCGCTCGAGCCAGTCGCGCCCCTGACGACAGCCCCGGAGTTCCGCATCGTCAGCCCCCTCGAAGGCACCGTCGCCTTCCTCGACCCCGACCTGCCCGGCGGTGGCGGACGTTTCCCCCTGAAGATCGCCGGCAGCGGCAATGAGGAGATCGAATGGTCGAGCACCAGCCTCACCGTCGAACAAAAGGCCGGTGAAGCCTGGCTGCTGCTTCAACCCGGGGAACACGAAGTCGTGGCCCTCGATCGAAAAAGCGGCCGGGTGGTGAAAAGTCGGCTGAAGGTGGAAGCCTTGTGATTCGCGCGCTTGCCCCCAGAGCGAAACACTGGAAGGTTGAAGATACCGTTTCCATTGCGACACGCGTTCCGCGTCCATGAGAGCCCTGACCATTCTGCTTCTGCTCGCCGCGATCGCCGCTTTGGGCGTCTATGCTTTTTTCGAGTTCCGACCGGCTCCTCCGGAATATCCGCTCGCCCGCACGCTGACCAGCGCGGACGGAAAGTCGCTGGAGGCGACGATCGTCGGCAAGACGGGTACGGTACTTCACATTGAACGAACCGCGGACGGAACCCGCTACGAGCTTCCGATCGAGCGCCTGTCCGAGGAGGACCGTCGTTTTGCTGGAAAACTTGCGGAGCAGAAACCTCCGGTGCTCAAGAAGACGGAGCCCGAAGATCCCTATGTCCAATCGCGAAAGGACCGGATCGCAGTACTCGAGAAAAACCTGGCCCAAACGAAGTCATCACTCAAGGCACGCGACGCGGTGGACGGCATGATGTTGAGGAAAATGAGGGAGGACATCGTGAAGATCACGAAGGAATTGGCGGAGTTGAGATCCCAGATCGAGGTTTACCAGACCCAGGTCAAAAAAGCGGATTGATTCGCAGGTCACCCCGGGGTGCCATCGCTCTCCTTCTCCTCCGCCCTTCCCCGGTCATACGCCTCGATGATGCGGGCGACGACGGGATGACGGACGACATCCTTGGACTCGAAGCGGATGAAGGAGATGCCTTCGATGTTCTGGAGCAGTTCCATGGCCTCGAGCAGGCCGCTGCGTTTTTTCGGCCGCAGGTCGATCTGGGAGGGATCGCCGGTGACGATGCATTGCGATCCCTCGCCGATCCGGGTGAGGAACATGAAGGTCTGCTCGCGGGTGGCGTTCTGCGCCTCGTCGAGGATGACGCAGGCCCGATTGAGGGTGCGGCCCCGCATGTAGGCGAGCGGAGCGATCTCGACGAGGTTTTTGTCGGCGAAACGCAGGGCCTCGCCGGCGTCGAGCATGTCGTTCATCGCATCGTAAAGGGGACGCAGGTAGGGCAGCACCTTTTCCTCGAGGGCACCGGGCAGGAAGCCGAGCGCCTCGCCGGCCTCGACGGCGGGACGGGTCAGGATGATGCGCTCGATGCGCCGGTTCTTGAGTTGGTCGAGGGCGTAGGCCATCGCCAGGTAGGTCTTTCCGGTCCCTGCAGGACCGAGTCCGAAGACAACATCGTTCTTCTGGAGCGCTTCGAGGTAGGCGAGCTGGTTGGGGGTGCGCGGCGTGACCGCGGGTTTGGAACCTCCCCCAAGCAAGCGGTGGCGGAAAAGATCGGCAACCTTGCCCGCGGCATTGCTACCGGCGGAGAGCGCGTCGGCGGCGGTGCCAACGGCGAAGCGGAAGGTGTGCGGGGTGATGATGCCACCGCGACGGCGGGCTTCCTCGAGGTCTTCGAAGACCCGTGCGGCGGCCTTGACGGGATTCTCGTCGCCCTCGATGCGGATCCAGGCATCTCGGGTCGTGACAGTGACACCGAGCTCGGATTCGAGCTGCCTCAACAAGGTGAGATCGTCGGCAAAGAGCCCGTGGAGGAAATGTGGGCTTTCAAACTCCAAAGTGGTCCCGGCCATGACCTCAGCGATAGCCGTAAACGAGCCCCCAGTCGAGCACTCCGCTGAACTCGCCAACGCCATCGACGGGATCGTTGGCCCCGCGCTCGGCGGCGGTGAGGCCTTTTCCTTTTTTATCGTAGTTGGCGATGACGCGGATGAGGTAGGTGGAGGTCTTCTGCGGCAGAGCGCGCACCCCGGCAAAGGAACCCTTGGCGAAAGACTCCAGCCCGACGCTGTTGCCGTCGCTGTCGAAGATGTCGACGGTGACGGTGGCGCCGGGCCAACTCGTGCCGGCCCAGAACCAATATTCGTTGCCGCGGAAGAGCTGGTGTTTGATGAGCAGCGGCTTGCCTGGCTCGACCTCGCCGGACCAGTTGTCCTCGCGGACTTCGAAGCCCTGCTCGACGTAGGGTGTGGCCGCCTCGAGGGCGAGGGAAATGGCCTCGTCGACGTAGGCGTGAACGATCCCAGCGAGGAGGATCGTGGCGGCGATGACCGTGAGGGTCGTGGCGCGGGAGGGTTTCATGCGATTCGCGGTGGGATCAATTGACGGGGGCCCCGGCCGCGGCTGACGGCCTTTCAAAATAAAATTCCTCGAGCATGGCTCGGGTGATGTCCCGGAGTTGGGTGATCTCCTCCTGGGAGATCGCTTTGGAGGAGGAAACGATCGCCTCGAGGCGGGCCAGTCCGGTGGCAATGGTCTGGATCGTCGGAGAACCGGCCGCGGGACTGCGCATCCCATCAATCATACGCCGGAAGTGGGTGACGAGGCCGGGCTGGTTGAGCAGTTCGGCCTTGTCCTCGCTGTAGGAGTCGCTGATGAAGGCGGTCACGACATTCGTGCCGCGCAGCCAGCCGCCGAGGCTGACGAGTCCGGAGAGTTCGTCGTCGCGCAATTTTTCCATGGTGCTGCGGACGGTCTGCTGGGTGGCGTCGAGTTCGTCGCGGACCTTGGCCCAGTCGCGGTTTTTCGAAGCTTCGATGATGCTGAGGCTGTGCGGGCGCACTGCGGCGGAAAGGCCGAGGGATTCGGAGAGGGCGAGGACCTCGCGGCCGATCGTTTCGATCTCGTTGGGATTTTTGGCCTGAACGGCGATGAAACCCTCGGCGACCAGTCCGCCGAAGGTCAGGGCCAGCACGGAGCGCTCGCCGCCGCGATCGAGATCCTCGGGCAGGTCGATGCCACTGTTCCAGTCGGGCTCGTCGAGCTTGTCGAGCACCGCGAAGATCTCGGCCGGGATCGGCACGACGACCTTGTCGACCATTTCCCCGGGGAAGTTGGAAAGGTCGATGCGCTCGGGGACGGCGGCGGAGTCATCGGCGGGAGCCTGGGCGCGCGCATCATGGGCGAGGATCGCGAGCAAAGGCAGAGCCCGGAGGAGAGGATGCTGGGAGGAGGGACGAAACATTCCGAGATGAGGAGTCTCCCGAAATATCGCAGAAAAACCCGGGGGATCAATCCACCAAGCGTGCCGCGGTCCCGCGCGAAGTCGGGCGGATCCGCCTTTTTCATGGCCAAATCGCCGCTTTTGTTCGAAAATGCCCGGTGATGAAGGAGCGCAGCATCCTCTGCGAAAGCCATGCCGAAGAGCGGGCCAACGCGATCAGCCATGGCTTTGGCACCCTGCTGAGCCTGGTGGGTCTCTTCGCGATGTGGCGGGCGGCGGCCACGCTGAGCGCCTGGCATGTCACCGGGGTGACGATCTTCGGGGGCAGTCTGGTGCTGCTCTACGCGGCCTCGACGATTTATCACTCGGTGACTTCGCACGAGCGGAAACGCTTTTTCCAAATCGTCGATCACGCCCTGATCTTCGTGCTGATCGCGGGCAGCTACACACCCTGGCTGCTCGTGAACCTGCGTGGCCCCTGGGGCTGGTCGCTGTTGGCGGTGGTTTGGGGCTTGGCTCTGGCCGGAGTGGTGCTGAAGACGATTTTGCTGCCACGCTTCGACAAGCTCGGGACGGCGCTTTACATCGTGATGGGCTGGATGATCTGCGTGGCACTGCGTCCGCTGGTTGAGTCGGTCAGTCCGGTCGGCCTCGCCTGGCTGGTTGCGGGCGGTCTCTGCTACACGGGCGGCGTGGTTTTTTACCTCTGGCGCGGTCTGCGCTTCGGGCACTTTGTCTGGCACCTCTGGGTCCTGGCGGGCAGCACCTGCCACATCATCGCGGTACTGACGGGCGTGCTGGTGCCTGTTTGAAAAAGGGACCAGCTCTCAGATCGACATCAGGCTGATGGCGATGTTCCCGCCGAAACAGACCTCGACATCACTGCCCGGAACCCGCGGCCGCTCGTGGTAATCACCGGCATATCGATAGGCGCCGGGCGCGGCTTCGAAATATTGCACCTGGAGGGAATGGCGCTCCTGCTCGCACCGCACTGCTCGTGGTTCAGGCTCATCCGGCAGCGTGTGGGGCAGATTGATGCTCCAGAAGTTCCCCGGTCCGGGTGATTCGTGAAATAGATCACCAAGAAGGGATCGCACCCGGGCAGCGGCGAGATCCCAATCGACCGGGAGACCCCGGCGGAGGTAGTGAGACACCGCGACGCCGGGAATGCCGGCAAAAGCCGCCTCGCGCACCGCGGCCACCGTGCCGGAAATGGCGACGTCGTGCCGCCCGAGGTTGCCCCCGTGATTGATCCCGGATAGCACGTGAGCGGGTCGATGCGGCATCAAGACGCTGTGGGCGAGCCGGACGCAATCCGCCGGCGTTCCCGAAACCGCGAAGCGCCGTTCCCCGCGCTTCTCCACATGAAGCGGTTCGTCGGTGGTGACGCGATGGGCGATCTGCGACATCTGCGAGACGGGGGCGACCACCCAGAGCTCGGAGAAAAAGGGCGCGGCAGCAGTCTCAAGGGCCCGGAGTCCGGCGGCGTCGATGCCATCGTCGTTGGTCAGGAGTGCGATCATCAAAAACTCGGATACGTCTTTGCCGGAGACGGGTGCAGGGTTTATCCATGCGCCGTGCCGGAGAAGCAAGAGATCCTTTTCTGCGACCGGGGCAGCGGGAAACTCTGCCCCGAGTCGGTCTACGGTGAAGGACCGCTGCGCTGGGCTTACGAGACGCGTCTCGGCCGCTTCTGCCTGGAAAACGTGGTCAAACGCCCGTGGTTCTCAGGTCTCTACGGTCGCTGGGCGGACAGCGCGCGTTCGCGAAAGGAAGTCGCCGCCTTCGTGGCGAGATTCGGCGTCGACACCACGGAGTTCCTCGAACCGATGGAGTCGTACCGCACCTTCAACGAGTTCTTCCATCGCCGGCTCCAGCCCGGAGCCCGTCCCATCGCCCAGGGTGAGGACGTGGTGGTCTTCCCGGCCGACGGCCGCCACCTGCTGGTGCCGGATCTCGCCGTCGATTCCTTCATCTTCGCAAAAGGACGGCGTTTCCCCCTCGACCGCTTTCTCGGGGGTGGCGACCTCGCGAAGGAGTTTGCGGGCGGCAGCGCGATCTTCTCGCGGCTCTGCCCCACGGATTACCATCGCTTCCACTTTCCACTGGGCGGCTTTTGCGAAGACTCCCACCTGATCCCGGGGCCGCTTTATTCGGTCAGTCCGATCGCGCTGGGGCGATCACTGGGTTATCTCGTGGAAAACAAACGCAGACTTACCCGGGTGCGGCATGCCGCGATCGGTTCCTATCTTTTCATCGAAGTCGGGGCCACCAACGTCGGGAGCATCGTCGAGACCTGCCCGGGCGGGGTCGAGGTGCGGAAAGGTGACGAAAAAGGTTACTTCCGCTTTGGCGGATCGATGGTCGTGACGCTCTTCCCCGCGGGAGCCTTCCAAGCCGATCCCGACCTCGCCACCCAATCGGCCGCCGGTTA
Source organism: Verrucomicrobiales bacterium (assembly GCA_041917795.1). GTDB lineage: Bacteria > Verrucomicrobiota > Verrucomicrobiia > Verrucomicrobiales > DEV007 > Arctic95D-9. The sequence goes on along the minus strand of JAYRWX010000022.1, from coordinate 116,133 downwards.
CGAGCTCTATGCCAAGGTCGGTGAATCGATGGGCCGGATCCATCGGCCCGGATAAAACAAAAACGGCTGCCCCCACGAGAGGGACAGCCGTTTTCAAAGCGGCTCGGGTGAAGACGTCACCGTCTCCGGCCCTCAGCCTTTCCAATCACTTGGAGCAAGCGGCGACGTTCTTGTCGCAGCACTTCTTGTGACCGCAGGCGCCGAGGGAAAGGGTGCCGAGAGCAACGATGACGAGCAGGATGATGTTTTTCATGGTGTGGTGTATCTGGTTTAGGTGTGATTCCAAAGGCAAACCCCATGCGCTTCGAACCCAGCGGATCCGCAACGCCAAACGGTTGCATTCGGGATAGGAGACCGTAGACTCGCGCGTTTTCCCGAAAAAGCAAATCATGAGTCAAGCACAAAAACACCTCGCCATTGCTGGAGCCACCGGCGCCGTGGGGATCGAAATCCTGAAATGTCTCGAGCAGCGGAATTTTCCGGTGGGTGAGCTGACTCTGCTCGCTTCGGCGCGCTCGGCGGGCAAAACGATCCCCTTTCGCGGGGAGGAAATCCCGGTCAAGGAGCTGACCCCCGAGTCCTTCGCAGGGGTCGATGTGGCCCTCTTCTCCGCCGGCGGCGGCATCTCGAAGACCTTTGCACCCCACGCCGTCAAGGCCGGTGCCGTGGTGGTCGACAACTCCTCGGCTTTCCGTATGGACGAGAGTGTGCCGCTCGTCGTGCCCGAGATCAATCCCGGCGATGTCGCGAAACATTCCGGCATCATCGCCAATCCGAACTGCACGACCATTGTCACGCTGATGGCGCTCAATCCCCTGCACCAGGCCTTCGGCGGGGTGAAAAGCATCATCGCCTCGAGCTATCAAGCCGTCTCGGGCAGCGGAGCCCAGGGCATCGTGGAACTCGAGGCTCAGGTCAACGCGATCGCCCGTGGCGAGGAGCTCCCGGAGCGCCGCGTTTATTCGCGCCAGATCGCCTTCAATGTGATCCCACAGGTCGATGTCTTCCTTGAGAACGGCTACACCAAGGAGGAAATGAAAATGCACTTCGAGGGCCGCAAGATCCTGCACGCCCCGAACCTGAAAGCCTCGGTCACCTGTGTGCGGGTGCCCGTCTACCGCTCGCACTCCGTCACGGTCACGGCGGTCTTCGAAAAGAAGCCGAACCTCGAAGCGGCCCGCGCCGCGATCGAAGCCGCCCCGGGCGTCAGCCTGATGGACGACCCTTTTGCCGATGTTCCGCTCTACCCGACTCCGCTCGATTCGACCCACGGAGACGACTGCCTTGTCGGTCGCATCCGCGAGGACCTCGTGCTCGACAACGCCCTGACCTTCTGGGTCGTCGGTGACCAAGTCCGCAAGGGTGCCGCGCTGAACGCCGTGCAGATTGCCGAGCTGCTCTGAAACCGGGGCGGGTGTTGTGGGATGAAAGACTACCTCGAGTCACGCTGCCGTCTCGTCGACCGCGCCCTCGACACCTACCTGCCCTCGGCCAAGACCCGCCCGGCGACGATCCACGAGGCGATGCGCTATAGCCTTTTCGCGGGCGGGAAGCGCCTGCGTCCCGTCCTTTGCCTCGCCGCCGCAGAAGCCTGTGAAGGCAAATGGGAGCAGGCCATGCCCCCGGCCGCCGCAGTCGAGTGCCTCCACACCTACACCCTGATCCACGACGACCTGCCCTGCATGGACGACGACGACCTGCGCCGAGGTCGCCCCACGTGCCACGTCGTGTATGGGGAAGGCGTCGCGGTGCTCGCCGGCGACGGGTTGTTGACGATCTCCTTTGAAATCCTCGCGAAGACCGCGCCGACCCGCCGCTACGGCGTCGCCGACTACGTCACCGAACTCGCCGTCGCCACCGGCAGCCGCCATCTCATCGGAGGACAGGTAATGGATCTCGAGGGCGAGGGCAGCGAGGTGCTCCTGACTCCGGCGCAGCTCCGCTACATTCATGAGAGCAAAACCGCAGCCCTGCTGACCGCGTCGGTCCGGCTCGGAGCAATGACGGCGAATGCGTCCCCGGAAAAGCTGGAGGCACTTTCCACCTATGGTCGCGCTCTCGGGCTGGCCTTCCAAGTGATCGACGACATCCTCGACGTCACCCAAACCAGTGAAAAACTTGGCAAGAGCGCCGGCAAGGACGAGGCGGTCGCCAAATCCACCTACCCCGCGCTCTTTGGTCTCGAAAAGAGTCGCAGGGAAGCCGCCAAACTGACCCGCCGGGCGCACGCCGCCCTCGATCCGCTTGGCAAGAAGGCGGAAAAACTCCACGAAATCGCCGACTACCTGCTCGATCGGGATTATTGAACCCGATCCCGTCGGTCAGAAGGGGATGTCGTCGTCGTCTTCGATCGGCCCGTCCTGATAACCGCTGTTCGAGGGTGGACTGACCTGGGCAGGGCGGCTTTGACCGCCGGAATGCGACCGCGGCTCCGCCTCGTGGGATGAAGCGGCCCGCGATCCTCCGCCACCGCCACCACCGCCACCGGCATCATCACGACCACCGAGGAATTGGAAACCTTCGCCGATCACCTTCAGGCGCGAACGCTGTTGGCCGCTGGCCTTGTCCTCCCAGGTATCGAGTTGGAGCCGACCTTCGACGTAGAGCGGGCGACCTTTCTTCATGTATTCACCGATCACCTCGGCCTGGCGGCCCCAGAAGGTGATATCGACGAAGGTCGTCTCCTCGCGCCGTTCCCCGTCGTCACCCGCAAAGGTGCGGTTGATGGCGAGACCGACGTCGGTCACCGCAGTGCCCTTCGGAGTGTAACGCACCTCGGGGTCGCGGGTGAGATTCCCCATGAGCTGGACTTTGTTGAGATTCGGCATGGGGAGACCTTATAGGGTGCCGCCACCGGAATTCCAGAACAAATCACTGTGGCGGAGCCGGGGCGGCCGCCGGAGCCGGAGTCGTGGCGGGTGTCTCGGCCGGCGCAGCGGGCGCTGGCGCCGGATTCACCGCCGCGGCCGCGGCTGCTTCGGCCGCCTCTTTCTCGGCCCGTTTCTTGGCGATCAGGTCCTCCCAGCGGTGCAGCGAATAACCTTGGCCGATCCCACCGATCTCGCTCATCAGCGCGGAACATTTCTGGTGCCACTTCTCGAGGTCCGGCGGGCCCTTGGTCTCGTCGGCACTCCCAGGAAAAATCAGGTAGGTGACGACGAGATCGCTTTCGGGCCTGCTGTAGGGCGAGGCCTTTGGATTGATCTGTCGCGCGATGCGCAGCGACGCCTCGCCGAACTTGTAGGTCGGGCCCGCATCGCCCGCGATCGCCGGGTAGAGCTTGTCCCCGTGCACCACCACCGCATAATCGCCGATGGCCGGGCCGAACTCATTTTCCTCGCGCCGCCCCAACAGCGAGAGCGGGATGACGATGAAGGGATCGGCCTCGGCGATCAGATAGCTGCGCGCCTTGAGATCAGCCACGCGTGGTTTGTATTCGTCGATCTTGGCTCGGAGAAAGCGGTTGCGTTCGATGCTCAAGCCTGGCAGCGCGAATTCCTTTTCATATTCCGCGAGCTGGGTCTCCCACCGGTTCAGCAGCGGGTTCGGCACCTTGGTCCGCTTGGCCCAACCGTAGCTGGTGAAGGGCTGGTAATGCTGCGACATCGAGATGTAATCGTCGAGCTCGGGCCAGCGGTCGCCGTCCGAGCCGTCCGAGACCGTATCCATCTCACCTTGGGCCAGCAGCAGTTTCCGGTTCGTGCCCGGCGCCTTGATCTGGAGGATCGTTTCGAGGTCGTAGAGATTGTGGCGCGAGAGGAGCTCGTCGATACGGGTGACGTTCTGCTGGATCCTCGCCGTCTTCAGCTCGTAGAGATGATGATAGAAGGGCGACACCTCCGAGCCGGAAATCAGCGTCTCGAAAGCCGGCAGGATCTTCGGCAGATGCGGGTTGATCGCGGTGAGTTCGGCCGGCGACTGATTGGGCTTCGGGACGGTCAGCGAGACCTTCATCTCGATGCGGTAGCTCTCCTCGCGCTCGCGTTCCTTGAACGCGGTCTCGCCCTGTTCGGTCACCATCTCGGTCTTCACCGGGATCTCGCTCCACAGCTTCGCGATGTCCGCCTTTTTCCAAGAGACGTAGTCCGACGGTATCGGGGGAGGCACGATCTTCTCGACGATTTTTTCCACCGGCACCTCCACCACCTTTTCCACGATCTTCTCGACCGGCACTTGCACGACCCGATCAACTGCCTTCTCAGTCGGAGATTTCGCGGGTTGATCGGTGTCGCCACCCAGCCAGGTGATCAGGGTCTTGCGCAGGGCGGGGCCCCGACCGCTGGCTTTGACGAGGAGGAGCAGCGCCCCCAAGGCGATGCCTCCGAGCAGCACCATCAGGAAAAACTGGGTGAAGCATCCCCCGCCGGAACGTTTGCCGTTGACACGGCGGGGCGTGCCGGACTTGGGCAGGTCGAAAAATTCCTCCTTCTCGCTCATGGCAACCGCACCACGATGGCAGCGAACCGGCCCGGAAACAAGCGGAATGCCGCAAGCTCCGCAGGTCCCCGTCGAGAGCCGCCTTGACGCTCCCCGGGCACGGGCTAGACTCGCCCTTCCGTCACTCGCACCTCCACCAGACCCCCATCTTTCATGAAATTCGGAATCATCGGAGCCGGCATGATCGCCAACTTCCACGCCAAGGCCATCCAGGCGATGGCGGACGGGGAACTGCACTCCTTTTACGGACGCCGGGCCGACGCCGTCGAGGCCCTCGTGCAGGAACACGGTGGCAAGGGCTACACCGACCTGGACGCCTTCCTCGCCGATCCCGAGCTCGAGATCGTGACCATCGCGACCCCGAGCGGCGCCCACCTCGAGCCGGCCCTCGCTGCGGCCAAAGCCGGCAAACACATCATCTGCGAAAAGCCTCTCGAGGTGACCACGGAGCGCATCGACCAGATGATCGCCGCCTGCGACGCGGCGGGCGTCACGCTCGCCGGGATCTTCAACCGCCGCTTCAACCCGGCGATGGAGCAGTTCAAGAAAGCGACCGAAGAGGGTCGGTTCGGACAGATGACCCTGTGTGATGCCTACGTGAAATGGTGGCGCAGCCAGGCCTACTACGACTCTGGTGCCTGGCGCGGCACCTGGGCCCTCGACGGAGGCGGGGCGCTCATGAACCAGTCGATCCACCTCGTCGACCAGCTCCTCTACCTCGCCGGGGACGTGGTCTCCGTTTCCGCGACGACCGCCTGTCTTGCCCACAGCGGGATCGAAGTCGAGGACACCGCCGTCGCCATCCTCGAATTCAAAAGCGGCGCCCGCGGCGTCATCCAGGGATCGACCGCATGCTGGTCCTCCACGGGCCATCCCGCCGAGGTGCAGATCTGCGGCGACAAGGGATCAGCCTTCCTCGCCGATGAGAAGTTCCGCGTCTGGGACTTTGCCGAACCGGCGCCGCAAGATGATTTCGTCCGCGCCGAGCTGATGCAGGGCAGCGTCGGCAAAGGCCTCGGGGCGAACGATCCAAAAGCCATAAATTTCGAGAGCCACACGCGCAACTTCGACGACGTCGTCCGCGCGATCCGCGAGGGACGCGCCCCCAGCGTCGATGGCCGCGAAGCCCGGCGCGCCGTCGCCCTGATCTGCGCGATCTACGAGAGCGCCCGCAACGGCGGGGCCCGTGTCACCCTTTGATCGACCTCCCATGCCGGGACTGCTCCTCGCCACCGAAGGCGGCCAGGTCGTCGCCCTCGACCCGGCGACCCGGGAGCATCGCTGCGTCTTTCACAGTTCCGACGACGAGGCCATGATGGGCATCGAGGCGGCCGGAGCGCATCTCTACGTCGCCAGCCTCAGCCGCGTCTACAAACTCGACCTGCGCGACTTTTCGAAGGTCGCCCAGACCCGTCTTTACGATCCCACACCGGACTTCCACCAGATGTCCTTCGTCGACGGGCTGCTCTACCTGACCGCGACGAAGTCGAACCAGATCTGGATCTTCGACGAGGATCTGACCCTGACCCGCGTCCACCAGGTGATCCCGCCCGATCCGAAACGGCCGGTCAAATACAAAAAAAACTACAACCACCTCAACCACATCGTCCGCGAGGGCGACCGTTTCTATATCTCGCTGAACTGGCTCACCACCACCCAGTACGCGAACAGCGGCGTGCTCGTCACCGACACGGAGCTCGAGGAGATCGAGCGCTTCGAATTCGGCTGGGAGATCCACGACTTCCAGTTCATCGATGGCAAAAAGGTCGCGATTTGCGCCACCTCAAGCAAGGGCAAGCGCGTCAAGCACGTCTACCGCTCCGGCCTGATGGTCGAGGGCGAGCTCGTCTTCGAACACGACGCCGAGGAGGCCTTCTGCAAGGGACTCTGCCACGACGACGAGCACATCTACCTCTGCGGCGGCCGCAAAATGGAGCGCAAGCTGCGCCGCCATTCCAGCTCGATCATTTACCAGCTCCGCCGCAACGACTATCGACTTGTCGACACCTTGGAAAGCGGCGACATCAAGGCCATCAAGGGTGCCATCCGCCAGCCCGTTATCGCATGAAGAACGTCCTCGTCACCGGTGCCGCCGGGTTCATCGCCTCGCGCGTCTGCCATCGCCTGCTCGATGCGGGCATCGGCGTCACCGCGGTCGACAACCTCAACGACGCCTACGATCCGAGGATGAAGCAGCATCGTCTCGGCGCCCTGCAGGGTCGCGAGGGTTTCCATTTCATCGAGGCCGACATCGCCGATCTCGCTTCGATCGCGCCGATCTTCGCCAGGGAACGTTTCGACGTCGTCTTCAACCTCGCCGCCCGGGCCGGGGTCCGCTACAGCATCGAGAATCCCCACGTCTACCTTGAGTCGAACGCCCATGGCGCGCTCAATTTGCTCGAGCTGATGCAGCAACACGGCAGCGGCAAACTCGTTCTCGCCTCGACCTCCTCGCTCTACGCGGGACAGCCCATGCCATTCCACGAGGACCTTCCCGTCGACCACCCGCGCTCGCCCTACGCCGCCTCGAAGAAGGCCGCCGAGGTGATGGCCTCGACCTACCACCACCTCTACGGGATCGATGTTTCCATCCTCCGCTATTTCACCGTTTACGGACCCGCCGGGAGGCCGGACATGGCGCCCTTCCGCTTCATCAAATGGATCCACGAGGGGACGCCGATCACGGTCTTCGGCGATGGCAGCCAGACCCGGGACTTCACTTATGTCGATGACATCGCCCGGGGCACCATCCTTGCTGCGAAGCCGCTCGGCTACACCGTCATCAACCTCGGGGGCGGGAAAACCCCGATCACCCTGCTCGACTTCATCCGTATGATCGAGGAACGCCTCGGCAAAAAGGCGGAAATCGTTTGGAAGCCGATGAGCGCCTCGGAGATGCAGGACACCTCCGCCGACATCTCCAAAGCCAAACGTCTTCTCGACTGGGAGCCCGAGACCGGCCTCGCAGAGGGCCTTGACGCCACGGTGGCCTGGTACCTGGAGAACGTGGACTGGGCCGGGAAAGTGGAATTGTGAAGACAAAACCCGCATGACATCGGCGGGTTTTTCGCCATTTTACCCCCCCTCACCATGGCGGACACAGCAGAAAAAATCCTCAAGATCGGGTTGCCGAAAGGCAGCCTCTTCGAACCGACGATGAATCTTTTCGAGCGGGCCGGCTACCACATTCACGGCGCCGACCGCTCCTATCGTCCGAGCATCGACGACAAGGAGTTGCAGGTGCGTCTGATCCGCGCCCAGGAAATCGGTCGCTATGTCGATCATGGGTTCCTCGACTGCGGAATCACCGGCAAGGACTGGGTCGCCGAGAACGGAGCTGATGTCCACGTGGTCTGCGATCTCCAGTACAGCCGCGCCACCTCCAACCCGACCCGATGGGTGCTGGTGGTGCCGAATGATTCGAAAATCCAGACCGTCAAGGACCTCGAGGGCAAGCGCATCGCCGCCGAAGCCGTCGGCATCGTCGAAAAATACCTCGCGAAAAACGGAGTCAAGGCCGAGGTCGAGTTCAGCTGGGGCGCTACGGAAGTGAAGGTGCCCGAACTCGTCGACGCGATCGTGGACATCACCGAGACCGGGTCTTCCCTGCGGGCAAACAATCTCAGGATCGTTGACGTGCTGATGGAGAGCTACCCGCAGTTCATCGCCAAGCGCGACTCTTGGGAAGATCCCTGGAAACGGTCCAAGATCGAGCGTCTCGCGGTGTTGCTGAAAGGCGCCCTGACTGCCCGCGACATGGTCGGGCTGAAGATGAACCTGCCCGAAAGCGCGCTCTCCGCCGTTTTGGAAATGCTCCCCTCGCTGCGCCGCCCCACCGTTTCCAAGCTGGCCCAAGAGGGTTGGGTCGCCCTCGAGACCGTGTTGACCGAGCTCCAGGTCCGGGAGTTGATCCCCCGGCTCAAGGAGAGCGGGGCCGAGGGAATCATCGAATATCCCTTGAACAAAGTGATCGAGTGACCGATACTCGCCGCCCGTCCGGTCCCGGGGACATTCCCGGGCAAATCGCGGCGGTTCACACCGAAACGTTTTTGATATGGGTTCTCTCAAGAAAAAGAGGAAAACCAAGATCAACAAGCACAAGCGACGCAAGCGCATGAAGGCCAACCGCCACAAGAAGCGTTTGCGTTACAAGAGCTGATCGTTGAACTTGGCGCAATGAAGGCAAAGCAGTCTGGTGGTCCGGCAAAGTTGGCTCACCGCTGCTTTTCCGCGTACCAGGCAGGTTACCATTCTCGCCTGCCACACTTGGCTTGGGTGATCACCGTCGTCGCGGTAGTTGGACTCGGTCGGCTTTCTGCCGACACGCCGAAGCAGCTCGAAGACTACGCCGAAGTCTACGTCGACCAATACTTCGAGCCGGGCGCGCACCTGAAGCTCTCGGAGGAGGCCCGCAAAAAGAGCCGCGCCCTTGCCTATTTCGCCCGGGGCAGGTTCCTCGAGGAGCAGGGCCAGACCGACAAGGCCATCGCGGCCTTCAGTGAAGTGCTGCGCAACCAGCCGGGCCAGGTTTCGCTCGCCCGCAAGACCGCCTACCTGCTCGCCCGGGCCGGACGTCAGGAAGAGGCCCGCAAACTGCTCGAGGATACCCTCGCCGGCAATTCCGCGGTGCCCTATGCGCATCTCGCCCTTTCCGAGTACCTCGCGACCTACGAGGGGCACGATCCCGCCGGAATGGCTCGCTCCACCGAGATCGCCGTTGCAGCGGTGAAACAGTTCCCCGGGGATGCCTCGGTCTACGAACACCTCGTGAAGCTCTACCTTTCGACCAACCGGGCCGAGGACGCCCGCCAACTCGTCACCGCGGCAAGCCAACTCGACAATGCCGACGCGGAGTTCTGGCTGCGGCTCGGGAAACTCGCCGCCAGGGTCTGGCCACCCTCCCAGGGGCCAGAAAACGGGACGAGCCCCGACCTCGCCAACCAGATCCATGCCAAGGCCCTCTCCCTCGCGAACGGAAAGGCCGCGATCATCGAGCAGGTGGGCGATTATTACCTCGCCACCGGCCAATTTGGCCCCGCTCTGGAAGCTTACCAGCGCATCATCGACGCTGAACCCGACCGTCTCGACATCCGCGAAAAGCTCGCCCAAGTCTATGGTGCCAGCGGTGACACCGAGAAACTGATCGAGACGCTCAAGGTGATCGTCGATATCGATCCTCAGAACGCCGAGGTCCACAAGCGCATCGCCGGGATCCTGATCGAACAACGCGACTTCAAGGGCGCGATCCCCCATCTCCGCTCCGCGCTCGCGATCACGAAGGGCAGCGCCGAGGAGTATTCATCTCTCGCCAATCTAATGATCCAGGCAAAGGAATTCAAAGCCGCCGAGGAGTTCCTCAAAGGTGCCGCTCATCTTTTCCCCGACTCCCCGCAGTTCCCTTTTTTCCTGGCCCACGCGCTCCACTTCGACCAGCGCTATGCGGACGCGATCCCTTACTTCGAGAAAACCATCGAACTGGCCAAGGAACGCCAACCCGACCTGCTCGGCTCGCGCTTTTATTTCCACTACGCCGCCGCGCACGAGCGCCACGGAGACTTTGCCAAGGCCGAGGAGCTTTTCCGCAAGACGATGGAGCTGATCGGCAAGGACGACCCCAACGGCCAGGATCCCGGTTTCGCCGCCACCGTTTACAATTACCTCGGCTACATGTGGCTGGAGAACGACATGAAAATCGACGAGGCCGGTGAGCTCATCAAGACCGCCGCCGAGCTCGATCCCGAGAGCGGCGCCATCGCCGACAGTCTGGGGTGGTTTTACTTCAAGAAGGGCGAGTATGAGAAAGCCCGCGACGAGTTGCTCCGCGCCGAGGAGTCTTTCGCCTCCGAGGAGGATGAGGACGCCGTGATCTTCGACCACCTCGCCCAAGTCTACCATGCCCTCGGGGACAAGGAAAAGGCCGTCTCTTACATGGAGAAAGCGGTCGCCAAAGAGCCCGAGAACGAGGAACTCAAGAAGCGCCTCGACGGATACCGCGGTGCGGCACCAGCTCCTCCGTCAGCAACTACGCCCGCGCCCGCTGCATCACCCAAATCCGGCGAGTGAGGACTCACGCGATCGGCAGCTTGTTGCGGCGTTTCGTCACGCAGGCGTATATGATGAAGCCGATCCCGATCGCGATCATGAAGAGCGAGTAAAACTGGCCGCGCGTCATTCCCGCGATCATCTCCGCATCGGGTTCGCGGAAGTTTTCCACCGCGATGCGGCTGATCGCGTAAAAGATGAAAAAGATCCCGGTGATCATGCCCTGCCACGCGTTTCTCCAGCGCAGGCGGATCGTTAGAAGGATGAGAAAGGGGATCAAGCCCTCGACCATCGCCTCGTAGAGCTGCGACGGATGCCGCGGCGTCAGGATCTCGCCGAGAGCGCTGCGGAAGGCGGGATTCTCCCTCGAAGTTTCCTCGACGAGTTGGGCGAGGGCGTAGTGCGGATCCTGGCCCGCCGAAAGCGCGGCCGCGGAGGCGGCATCCATCTGACCGGCAAGCTCGGGCGCGGCGTCTTTCGCGGTCTCCGCCAACTCGCGCAACTGGCCCACGGGGAACTTCCATTGGCGCGCGGCCTCGTCGAACTCGGTGATCTCGCCGGGGAATTTCATCGCCAACGCTGAGTCCGTCGCCCGGCCATAGAGCTCGCCGTTCACAAAGTTCGCGAGCCTGCCGAAGAAAACCCCGAGCGGCGCGACGGTGACGAGGTTGTCGCCGTGCCCCGCCCATGAGGTCTTCGTGTAGCGCGCGTAAAACCACGCCACGATCGTGATCCCGGCGATCCCGCCATGGCTGGACATGCCGCCGCCGAGAAAGTCGAAGAAACTCAGGGGATCGGCGCGGAATTCGTCGAAATGATAGCCCAGCATGTAGCCGAGCCGACCGCCCAGCATCGTCCCGACGATGGCGCAGAGCGTGATGAAGTCGCCCACCTGCGACTCTTTCAATTCGCTCGCACCGATTCGCACGAACCAGCGGATCAGGAAAAAGGCCCCGACGAACCCGGCCACATAGGCGAGCCCGTACCAACGGATGCCGAAGGTCTCCGTGAATTGGATCGCGAAGGGATCGAAGTGATGCACGTAGGCGAGGAGGGGGTCCATGAACTGTCCCCATGAAAGACGCCGCCCCGCCGAAAGCAAGCGGACAAAGCGGAAGCCGCGGACGCGCTCAGACCGGCGGCTCCTCGGTCAGGTCCTCCGCGGTGACCCCGATCCCGGCGAGCACGCGGCGCATCAGCCCGCTCCACTGCCGAGCCCCTTCCAAAGTCAGTGACTTTCCGAACGCTTCCTCGATGGCCGCCTCGTAAACCGGCCAAGCCTCGCGCAGGGCGCGACGTCCCGCCTCGGTCAGCACGGCATAATAGACGCGACCATCCTCCTCGCAGCCCTCCCGCCGCAGATACCCCTCGCCTTGAAGCCGCGCCACGCGGCGCGAGATCCCGCTATTGCTGAAGTAGGTCGCCTCGGCCAACTCGCTCATGCGAAGGCGCTGCCCTTCGGCCTCGGCCAGGGTGATGAGCACGTCGTAGGTATCGTAGCCGATGCAGCCCGCGTCGGCCAGACGCGTGTGGATGCGGCGCGTGAGAAGGGCGTGGGCCTGGAGGAACAAGCGCCAGGCGACCTGTCGGGGAGCTTTGCGGGCCATGGTCGTGGATGAGCGCCATTCTAGACCATCCCCGCCCTCCGACAATCCCCGAAGGTATTTGCGCACGCAAATACCTGGGCGCCGTGGCACGACACTTGCGACACCGTGGCTAGCAAAAGCGAGCCATGGAGGATGTTTCCACATACCGGGCCGAGGCGGGTGCCGGCCGTGTTCCGGCGGCGATTCCCGCCGCAGTGATCCGCCCGCAGCTCGGCCGCCTCTTCAGGTTCCGCGGCACCGTGCCTCTGCCCTTTGCGATCGGCGCGGGAGCCGCATCCTGGATGACCTTTCTGTTAGGGTGGCATCTCCTCGCCTCCTCCGAGGCGACCCCGGAGAAGCTGCTGCCCGGCCCCTCGCAGGTCGTCGAGGCGCTCTGGCGGCTGCTGAGCGACGCGGGGTTCGGCCTCGATGTGATCCAGAGCGTGAAACGCATCCTGGTCAGCTTCGTCATTGCCATCGCCATCGCCCTGCCCCTCGGCATGCTGATGGGTGCCTACCCTGCGGTGGAGAGCTTTCTCCAGCCACTCGTCTCACCCTTTCGTTACCTGCCCGCGCCCTCCTTCGTGCCTCTGCTCCTGATGTGGCTCGGCTCGGGCGACGGCCAAAAAATCGCGCTGCTGGTGCTCGGTGTCGTCTGGTTCCTCGTCTCGCTCTTCATGGACAATACCAAATCCGTCCAGCAGGAGCTCGTCGAATGCTCTCTCACGCTCGGGGCGGGACGCCGCGGAGTTTTTTGGAACGTGCTTTTCCCCGCGGCCCTGCCCGGCTACGTCGACACCGCCCGGCAGATGCTGGCGGTGAGCTGGACCTACCTCGTCATCGCCGAGATCGTCGCCGCCTCCGATGGCATCGGCGCGATGATGATGCGCGCGAAGCGTTTTGTCAGGGTCGACGATATCCTCGCCGGCATCCTCGTGATCGGCCTGCTCGGCCTTGCCTTCGACCTGCTCTTCCGGCTGATCCACCGTATCTCCTTCCGCTACCTCCATTGACATGAAAACCGAACAGCATCCCAGATACCTCCACGCCTTCCTCGCATCCCTGCTGCTCCTCGGCGGCTGCTCGGAGCCCGCGCCCGAATCCGCGCCTCCGGAAACCCCGCAGGCAGTGCCTCCGGCGAAGGCTGCCGACGGCCCCGCTCCGGTCAAGGTCTCGCTGTTCTCCTGGCCGGGCTACGGCTTCTGGTTCATCGCCAAGGAAAAGAATCTCGTGCCCGAGATCGCGCTCGACATCAAGATCATCGAGGATCCCTACGAGAGCTTCGGACTGATGGCTGCGGGACAGCTCGACGTCACCTCCTCCACCGTCGAATACGGGCCCATCGCCGCGTCCGAAAAGGTGCCGGTCAAACTCGTCGCCTACACGAATCCCTCCTACGGCACCGACAAGATCATCCTCGCCCCCGGCATCAACGGCGCGGCAGACCTGGTCGGCAAGGAGGTCGCCGTGCTCGAAGGCGGCTTGACCCAGATCTACATGGGCATCTGGCTCGAGCAGAATGGCGTGGCCTTCAACCAGGTCAAATACACCAACCTGATCATGGACGACGCCGTCGCCGCAATGGTCAGCGGGAAAGTCGCGGCGGGCGAGTTCTGGGAGCCTTTCGGCAGCAACGTGCTCTCGGCCCTGCCGGGCGCGAAGGTCGTGGCCACCTCGAAGGATCCCTATTTCAAGGAGACCGTGCTGCTCGGCGACGGGATGTACATGAGCGGCTCCTTTCTCGAGAAGAAGGGCGTCGCCGCCCTCACCATGAAGGCCTATTTCGAGGCGGTGAAATTCTGGAAGGCCAACCCCGCCGAAGGGAACCAAATCATCGCCGATGGCCTGAAGTTCTCCGTGGCCGACGTCGAGCTCGTCATCGGCAAGGATGGCAGTTCCACCGATGGCGGCATTTATCCCTTCAACGCGCTGGAAGCCGCCCAATTTCTCGGACTCGCCGAGGGCACCCCGCCCTTTGGCAAGAACGGCCAGATCGCCGACCACTGGAAGCTGACCAACGAGTGGTGGATCAAGTTCGGCACCGTCAAGGAAACCCTGCCGATGGAATCCGGCGTCGCGCTCGAGCCGCTCGGGGCCCTCAAGGGTGTCGCCTATTGAGCCCGGGATTTCATGTCGCCGGCACCAATCAGAATTGAGGGTTTTGTCAGGATTCCCGGCGGAGATTTCATGATGGGCGGAATGGAAACCGACAAATTTGTCACCGCGATCGAGCTGCCGCGCCGCCGTGTCGCGGTGCAGCCCTTCCTCCTCTCCACCTGTCTCGTCACCGAGGCCGCATGGGCCCGCTACCTTGGAAAAGAAGAACCCGTTGATGCGGAGTTGCCAGTCGTCCGGGTCACCTGGGAGGAGGCTCGGAACTACTGCCGTTGGCTCTCCGGAGAGCTAGCCAGGAACTGCCGACTCCCCACGGAAGCCGAATGGGAATGCGCGGCCCGCGCCGGCGCCGAGTCCATCTTCCCCGGGGGAAACGATCTCGCTCCGGCCGACGCGAACTACCTCTACGACGAGGGTGGTTTGCCAGTCGGCCCCGGCTCGCGCACGCCCGTCGGCAGCTACCCGGCGAATCCGCTCGGCCTCCACGATCTGGTCGGCAATGTCTGCGAATGGACCGCCGATCCTTGGAATGGTGACGAAAATCGCCGGGCCATCCGCGGCGGTGCCTGGGATCATCTACCGCGTCTCCTCCGCATCTCCTGGCGCGACTGGGCACCGGGGCAAGCCCGCTACGACAACCTCGGCTTCCGCGTCGCGGCCGATCTCCCCGGAAACGAATGGAACTGAAACTCTTCAAGCCGCTCTGGGGCCATCCGGGCACCCTCGCCGATGCCGTGGCCACTTGTCGCGAGGCCGGTTTCCACGGCATCGAGGGTCCCGTGCCTGCGGATCCCGGTGAACGCGAGGGTTTCATCGACACCCTGCGCGAGGCCTCGCTTGATCTCATCGCCGAGATCTGCACCGCCACCGATCCCGGCAAGTATGTGCCGCGCCCGCACCAGTCCCCCGGGGACCACCTCGACAGCCTGCGCGCCAGCATCGAGCGCAGCCTGCCGGCCCGGCCCCTTTTCATCAACACGATGTCCGGCTCCGATGCCTGGAGCTTCTCGGAAAAGATCGCCTTCCACGCCGCCATTCCGGAACTGGAAGAGGAATACGGCATCGCCATCAGCGCCGAGACCCATCGCGGACGTTCGCTCAACAGCCCCTGGGTCACCCGCGACATCCTGCTCGAGATCCCCGCGCTGAAAATCACCTGCGACTTCAGCCACTTCGTCGTCGTGTCCGAGCGTCTCGTCCTGGACGAGGAACCGGAGATCCTTGCCCTCTGCTGCCAACACGCCTTTCACCTCCAGACCCGGGTCGGCTACGCGCAGGGTCCCCAGGTGCCCGATCCCCGGGCTCCCGAGTATGCCCCCGAGGTCGCCGCCCACGAACGCTGGTGGGAAGCCGTATGGCAGTCGCAGTCCAACCGCGGCTTTACCACCACCACACTGACTCCCGAGTTCGGGCCCGACGGCTACCTCCAATGCGAACCCTGGACGGGCACTCCCGTCGCTGATCTTTGGGAAATCAACCGGCGCATCGCCCACCGCCAGCGCAACCGCTTTCAAACCCGCTTCTCCTGACAAAACACCATGAATGCCAGCACCCTCACTGCTCCCGACAAGACCGCCCCCACCCCGCGCGGCTATCAGTTCCCCAATCCGCCCCGCCCGGGTTCCTCCCTCGACGAAACGTTCGCCGCCGTCCTTGCCGCAGCCGACCTGCCCGGCGAGCAATCCATTTCCAGCCCAGCCGCGATCTACACCGAGCCGGCCTTTCTCGATTTCGAGACCGCGGCCATCTTCCGCCGCGAATGGATCTCGCTCGCCCACGTCTCACAGATCCCGAAACCCGGCGACTTCGTCCGCGTCGATCTCTGCGGCGAGCCACTCCTCGTGACGCGCGGCAAGGATGACCAGGTCCGCGTGCTTTCCCGCGTCTGTCGGCATCGGGGGATGGACCTGATGCCCGCATCGCCCGACCGGCCCGATCACGGAAATCAGCGTGTCATCCTCTGCCCCTACCACCTCTGGAGCTATGACCTCAACGGCCGCCTCGTCGGCGCGCCCGAGATGCAACGGGCCGAGGATTTCGACCGCAGCGAGGTCTGCCTGCACGAATTCAGCAGCGGGATCTGGGAGGGCTTCATCTTCGTCAACCTCGATGGAAAGGCGCCGCCCCTGGCGGAAAAGTTCGCCCGTCTCCGCGATCCCTGGCTGAAAGGCTGGGACATGGGCAGCGCGCAGCTCGTCTGGGACCAGCACTGGGACTGCAGCTTCAACTGGAAAATCCTCCTCGAGAACTTCATGGAGGCCTACCACCACATGGGCGCGCATCGCAAGACCCTCGAGCCCTTTCTCCCGGCGAAAGGCTGCTCCACCCTGCCCGAGGATCCGGACTTTTCCGCGATGCGCCTGCCCCTTCGTCCCGACATGGCCGAGGCCATCCTCGCCAGTGGCGATGCCGGCACCACCATGGCCGTCTTCCCCGATCTCGCCGTCGAGGATTACACCCAATGGTGGGTCTTCCTCGGTTACCCGACCTTCCTTCTCTTCACCGCCCCCGACCGGGTCTATTGGTATCGCCTGATCCCCACCGGCCCCGAGACCTGCAGCCTCACCACCACCATGCTGCTCCATCCCGACACCATCGCCCGCGAGGACTATGCGGAGACCTACGAAAAGGAAGTCGAAGCCGCCATCAACTTCCATCTCGAGGATATGGAGGTCTGCGCCGCCACCCAGCAAGGGATGCGATCCGGCGTCTACCAACCGGGTCGCCTCAGCCACCTCGAAGGGCCGATCTGGCTTTTCCAACGCTACCTGGCCGCCAAAATCCGCGAACACCAGGGCGGGTGAGCCGCCGCAGGACCGCATTTAACGATTGGCAAAAGCCGGGCGCTGCGTTTTGATAGGGCCAGAGAACCATGTTACCCGAAGTCGAGCAGCTCCTCCGCGTCCAGCACCACGATCAGAAAATCAAGGCCATCGACAAGGAGCTCGCCGGCATCCCGGTCGAGGCCGAGGACATCCGCGACCGGCTCACCGCCGACCAGCGCGCTGTCGAGGCCGCCAAGGGCGAACTGCAGCATACCGAGGTGGCGATCAAAAATCTCGAACTCGACGTCGCCACCCGCCGCACCACCATCGGCAAGCTGAAGGTCCAGCAGTTCGAGACCCGCAAGAACGAGGAATACCAGCGCATGGGCCTCGAGATCGAGCGCTACACCGCCGAGATCGGCGGGCTTGAAGATCAGGAGATGGTGCTGATGGAGAAATCCGACGCCCAGAAAAAGTCTCTCGAAGCCGCCCGCGCCAAGCTCGCCGAGAACGAAACCTCGGTGAAGGAGGAACTCGAAGACCTCGCCAGCCTCGAGCGGAAGCTCAAGGAAGACCGCGCCGCCGAGGTCGCCAGCCGCGACAAGCTCGCCTCCGGCGTCGACAGTTACGTGCTCGACAACTACCAGCGCCTCTTCAAGTCGAAGAACGGCATGGCCGTCGTCGGCCTCGTCGACGAGGTTTGCCAGGGTTGCCACATGAAGGTCGTCAAATCCACCGTGATCGATGTGAAGGCCGAGAAAACCATGGCTCACTGCGAGAACTGCGGCCGCATCCTCTACTGGTGGACCGACGAAGCCGTCGGCCGCAACCGCGGGGAATACTGAACCGCACCGCGATGAACGACTCAACAGGGTCGAGTCCCGGACCCAACCCTCTCGAGTCGCTCGAGTCGCTCCGTCGGCTCGACCACCGCCATTTCTGGCATCCTTTCACCCAAATGCAGGACTGGTGCGCCTCCGCGGAGGATCCGCTCGTGCTCGTCTCCGGCGAAGCCGCCACCCTGACCGATTACCAAGGCAACCGCTACATCGACGGCAACAGCTCGATCTGGACGAACCTCCACGGTCACCGCCACCCCTCCATCGATACCGCGATCCGGGAGCAGCTCGACCGCCTCGCCCACTGCTCCGCCCTCGGTTTCTCCAACGAGCCCGCCATCCGCCTCGCCGCGAAGCTCGCCGAGGTTTCGCCCGGCGGCAGCCTCGAGCGCGTCTTCTTCACCGACGACGGCTCCACCGCGATCGAATGCGCCTGCCGCCTCGCCGTGCAATACCGCGAGCGACGCGGCGATACGCGGCGGAGACGCTTCGTCGCCTTCGACGGAGCCTATCACGGCGACACCCTGGGCGCGGCCTCGCTCGGAGGGACTTCCTTCCAAGCCGTCAGTGGCTATCCCGTCACCCGCGTCCGGACCATCGAGGATCTGGAATCCTTGCCGCCGGAGGTCAAGGCCGAGATTACCGCCGTCATCATCGAGCCGCTCATCCAAGGGGCCGCCGGGATGCGCCTCTGGCCGGTCGGATTGCTGCGGCGCTTGCGCGATTGGTGCGATGGCGAGGATGTCTTCCTGATCCTCGATGAAGTGATGACCGGCTTCGGTCGCACCGGCCGGCTCTTCGCCTGCGAACACGAGCGGGTCGTGCCCGATTTCCTCTGTCTCGCCAAAGGCCTGACCGGGGGCTATCTGCCGCTCGCCGCGACCCTCACCACCGAACGCATTTTCGCCGCCTTCCTCGGTACTTGGGAGCAGCAACGGACCTTCTTTTACGGCCACAGCTATTGCGGCAATCCCCTCGCCTGCGCAGCCGCGCTGGCCAGTCTCCAGGTCTTCGAGGACGAAGCCGTGCTGGAAAAACTCCCTGACAAAATCACCTTTTTCTCGAATGCCCTGAAGGCGGCGATGAAGCGGTGCCCGCACTTCGGCGAGCTACGCCAGATCGGACTGATCGCCGGGATCGACCTAACCGACGCCAAATCGGGCGCTCCCCTCGACTGGCGTCACGCGACCGGTGCCCGCGTCTGCCGCGCAGCTCGCAGCTACGGCCTCCTGACCCGCCCGATCCGCGACACCCTCGTTCTGATGCCGCCGCTCTGCGTCAGCGAGGCGCAAATCCTTTCAGCCATCGAGGCGCTCGAGTCCGCCGCAACCGAGGTCCTAAGCTGACAGCAGGTTGCCAAAGGCTGGCTGCTACCCTTTCCATCTCCAATAGCCCGCCAGCAAGCTGCCGATCAAACTGTGATAAACCGCGCTGATCGCGCAGGGCACCGTGGCGGCGGTGCCGGGGAAGTTGTTCTTCGCCAAGTGGGTTCCGAGGCCCGAGTTCTGCATCCCGACCTCGATCGACACGGTCCGGCTGTCACCTTCGTCGAGGCGTAGCAGCTTCGCCGCCACATAACCAAGGCCGAATCCTCCGATGTGGAGCAGGGCGGGCGCGGCGAGGAGCCGCCAGTTCGCCGCGAGGATGAGCTCGCGATTTCCCCCGATGATGCTGGCGACAATGAGAACAATCGCGAGCACCGAGATCAGGGGCGCCACCGGCAGGAGAACACGTCCGGCGGCGGGCAGAAAGCGGTTGAGGATCAGCCCCAGCACCACGGGAACGAGGACGACGAGGATCGTGTCCAGACAGAGTTTCCAGGCATCCACCTCGACGAGGGTTCCGGCGAGCCACTTCGTCAGCAGAGGAGTGAGCGCGATGGCGGCGAAGGTGGAGACTGTCGTCATCATCACCGACAGTGCGACATTGGCGCGGGCGAGGTAGGCGATCACATTCGAGGCCGTGCCACCGGGGCAACAGGCCACCAGGATCAAGCCGACTGCCAGCGACGGATCGATCTCCGCGAGGCCGAGCACACGGCCGACCGCCCAGCCCAGCGTCGGCATGATCACGAACTGGCAGACCACCCCGACGATCCCGGCGCGCGGCAGGGCGAAAACCCGCCGGAAATCCTCGAAAGTCAGGGTCAGCCCCATTCCGAGCATGATCAGCCCCAGCCCCCAGACGATCCAAGGGGTGAACCACGTGAACAGCCCCGGCTGCCAGAGGGCGATCCCGCTGCAAAGGAGGATCCAGAGAGGGAAGGCGGCGGTTAGAAAAGCCAAAACTCGCGACATGCCCCATGGGATCGCCGGATCGGGGCAATTCGCAAGCAAAACCCGGAACCCGCACGCTGCGGGCGACCGGCTTTTCCCCCTTGCGTCCCGGCCCGCCGCCCCTACCTTTCGGCCCCATTTTTGACCCCTGAAACATCCATGAGCCAACGCCGCGTCCTCGTCTGCGATCCGATTTCCGATAAAGGCATTGAGTTTCTCAAGTCTTCCGGCCTCGTCGTCGACATCAAGCTCGGCCTCAGCGAGGCGGAACTCGTGGAAAACGCCCCGAACTACGAGGGCATCATCGTCCGCTCGGGCGTGAAAATCACCGCCCCCGTCATCGAAGCCGGAGCGGGCGTCCTCCGCGCCATTGGCCGCGCCGGGGTCGGGGTGGACAACATCGACATCCCCGCCGCCACGAAACACGGCGTCGTCGTGATGAACACGCCCGGCGGCAACACCATTTCCACGGCCGAGCACGCCTTCACCCTGATGATGTCGCTCGCCCGCCACATCCCCCAAGCCCACCAGTCGGTCGTCGAGGGACGCTTCAAGGAGGGACGCAAGGCCTACGCAGGCGTCGAACTTTACAACAAGACGCTCGCCATTCTCGGCATGGGCCGCATCGGGGCCGAGTTCGCGAAGCGCGCGATGGGCTTCGGCATGCGTGTCGTCGCCTACGATCCCTACCTCGCCGCGAGCAAAGCCAAGGCCATGCGCGTCGATCTCTGCGAGACGGTTGAGGAAGCGGTCGCCCAGGCCGACTTCATCACCCTGCACATGCCGATGACGCCGGAGACGAAACATCTCCTCAACGCCGATCGCATCGCCCTGATGAAAAACGGCGTCCGCATCATCAACTGCGCCCGCGGCGGTCTCATCGACGAGGCCGCCCTCCTCGACGGGCTCAAGTCGGGCAAGGTCGCCGGCGCGGCCCTCGATGTCTTCGAGATCGAGCCGCCCGCGGCCGACTACGAGTTGCTGACCCGCCCCGAGATGGTCTTCACCCCCCACCTCGGTGCCTCGACCGAGGAAGCGCAGGAAAACGTTGGCATCGAGATCGCCGAGGCCATCGCCGGACGCCTGCTCCGCGGTGAAGTCGTCAACGCGGTAAACATGCCGAATCTCGACGAAGCCACCCTGAAGCAGATCGGGCCCTACCTCGGCCTCTCCGAAATGCTGGGCAAACTCGTCAGCCAGATCGCGCCGAAGCAGTCGGACCTTTTCCGCATCGAATACACCGGCAAGGTCGGCGAGATCGACACCACCCTCGTGACCCGTTCCGCCCTGAAAGGTTTCCTCGAGACCGGCTCGGCCTCGGGCTCGGCGAACTACCTCAACGCTCCCTCCATCGCCGAGGGCCGCGGCATCCGCGTCACCGAAAGCCGCCCGGCCGAGGAGTGCGAGTTCACCGACCTCATCACCGTCACCGCCGGTAATGAGAAGGAGAAGGTCACCGTTTCCGGCACCTTCTTCGGGAGCCGGCCGCGGGTCGTGCGCATCAATGCCCACACTCTCGACGCCGATCCGCAGGGCCACCTCCTCATCTTCGAAAACACCGACGCCCCCGGCGTGGTCGGCGCGATCGGAAGGGTCCTCGGCGAGGCCAAGATTAACATCGCCAACATGTCCCTCAGCCGGAACCAGGTCGGCGGCCAGGCCCTCAGCATCCTCAACGTCGACTCCGCCGTGGACGCCGAGACCCTCAAGAAGATCGAGGCCATCCCCGGCATCCAGAGCGCGACGACGGTGGTGCTGTGAGACTTTGGAGCTCACTCAGCCCTTCAAGGAGGCGAGGTAGGCGACGAGGTCGGTGAATTGTTGTTCCGTCAGGCTCGTGGTCAGCCCGGGCGGCATCAGCGTGGGAATGGTTTCGCGGCTCGCGATCTCTCTCTTCTCGAGCGGCTTGATCCACGGGGTGCCCGTGTCGCGGTACCAGACGAGATCGTCGCCCTCGCGCTCGATGTAGCCGGTGATGGAGGCTCCCGCCTTCGTGGTAAAGGCGATCGCCTGATACCCTTCCTTGATCTGTCGATCGGGCCACAAGATGGACTCGACGATCTGGTCGAGCGGCATGCCGGCCCCGACGCCGTTGAGCGAAGGACCGATCACCCCGCCGGCATCACCGACGCGGTGGCAGGCGGTGCAGGCGAGCTGGGCCAGCTGGTAGACTTCGGCTCCGCGCTTCGCGTCGCCTTTGCCCTCGCGCACGGCGGCGACGATTTTGGCGACTTTGTCAGGGTCGTATTCGGGCGCGCCGCTCTGACGGCCGATGGCCCGATTGAGGAGCGGCGTCAGCTTCGCGTCGGTGCGGCCGAGACGGTTCATCGCGGTGAGAATCTCCTGAGCGGTGGCGGCATCGGGCGGAGAGCCGGCTTCCAGCGCGGCGGCGAGCGCGGCGGGGCCTCTGTTCGCGGCGAGGAGGGTGGGGAGGAGATCTGACCGGTCCTTGTCCGCAAGCTCATCGGCGACATGACGGGCAGCCGCAGGGAGGTCGGTCGCGGCCATTGCCGCAAGTGCGGCGTGGCGGATTTCCGGAGCGGAATCCCCGCTGGTGGCCAGGGACGCGAGCAAAGAGATAGCCTGCTTCCCTTCCAAACGTTGAAGCGCTTTGCATGCGGCTACCCTGAGGGATGGTGAGACGGAAGAATCCAGAACCAGTCCGCGGACCTCCGGTGCGAACGAGGTCACTTTCCACAGACCAGCGAGTCGCAAGGAGGCCAGCCGGATATCATCGGATCCTCCCGTAAGGAGATCTCTCAGCGGCGCTTCGAAAGTTGTCTTTGGAAGGATCCCTCGTTTCTCAGCGGCATCAGCAAGGGCGCCCAGAAGTCGAGGATCCTTCTGCTCGATTGCTTCGGTGAAAATCCGGTCGAGGTCGGCGGAATCGCCGAGTTGGGCGAGCACCACGAGGAATCTGGAGCGGTCGGCTGTGGACAAGCGCGGTGAATCAGGTCTCCATGCCAGCGCCTTGCGCGCGAGGTCCGCGGAGACCTCGCCGCCGTAGGTCTCGAGGACGAAGGCGAGATGCGCGGGTTTCGCAAGACTCAACTTCCCTTCCTGCAAGGGTTGCCGCCAATCGTCCTCCAACGCGAAAACCGCCTGCGCGAGCGAATACTCGACAAAGCGATCCGGTCCCGCATCGAGGGCGGTGAGGGCGAGTTTCAGCGAGTTTACCCCCGGCAAGTTCGCGCAGGCGACCACCGCTTCGAGACGCGGGCGGGGATGCGGATCAGCGAGGAGCTCGGCCAAAATCTTCTCTTCATTCGCAAACGCTTGACCGCTCCGCCCGATGATCCGCGCCGTAACGGCCCGCACCCGCGGCTCGTCCGATCGCTGGAGGCGATTCAGGGTGGAGTCGTCCACTTTGCCAAGCGATTCGAGCACCCCGGCGGCCTCGACCAAGGCGACGTGCTCTCCTGGTTCGAGCGTCCCCATCCATGTCTTCACAGCGTCGGGCACGGCCTCGACCTCGGGATGATCCGTCAGCATCCGCCTCGCCTGCTCGCGCGGCCAGCGCTCGGGATTGCGGAGTTGCTCGATGAGCTCCGCGATGCCCATCTTGGCGAAATCGGGCCGCTTCATTGGCTCGCGTCCTTTCGCACCCAGCCTCCAGATCCGACCATGACTGTAATCGCGATCAGGATGGCGCAGGGAGACCTGGTAATGGTTGATGATGGGATTGAACCAATCCGCCACATAGATCGCCCCGTCCGGACCCTGACGGATGTCCACGGGACGAAAACTCTCGTTACCTCCGTAGATCAACTGCACCGGAGGCGAGGCCTTGAAGCCGGCCCCGTCCTCCACCATCGGGATGGCCGAAACCTCGCGGGCGAAGTAGCCGGCGATGATGGCGTGGTCCTGAATCCAATCGGGCAGATGCGCCGAGCTTACGATATCGCCGCCCATGCTCTTGCCGGGGGTCTGGCCGACCTGGGCGAACTGCATCAGCTCGCGCGAATGGGTCGTGGGGACGAGGCCGGGCGTTGCGAAACAGAGGTGCGGTCCGTTGCTTTTCACGAAGAGCGCGCCCCAGCGGTCGAGGGCGATGCCGCAGGGATTCTGGCTCGTCATTGAGGGAAACCCGAAGGGATCGAGCCGCTGCTTGCGCGGGTCAAAACGCCAGAAGCCGGCGGTGTCGCCGCGTGAAACGCCCCACGGCGTCTCGACCTGCGAATAAGCGTGGAGGCCCTGACTGAAATACAAGAACCCACCCGCGTCGAAGACGAGGTTGCTGATGTTCTGGTGGGTGTCGCCGTTGCCGAATCCGGTCAGGACCACCTCGCGCGAATCAGCGCGGTCATCGCCGTCGGTGTCCTTGAGGAAGAGCAGGTCCATGTCGGCCGCGACCCAGGCCCCGCCGTGGTCGAGGGCGAATCCCATCGGCATGTTGAGTCCGTCGGCAAAGAGGGTCGACTGGTCGGCCTGACCGTCTCCATTCGTGTCCTCGAGGATGTAAAGCTTGTCATCGGGCGTCTCGCCGGGTTTGAGCTGGGCGTAGGCGAGCGTGCAGAGGACCCAGAGGCGGCCCCGCGGATCCCACTGGATCGCCACGGGATTGGCGATGCCGAGGGATTCATCGGCGAAGAGGCTCACTTCGAAATCAGGATGGATCACGAACGAGGCCAACTCCGCCGCGGGTGAGGGATCGGAGGTGGGCGCATTGTCCGGGCTGATCGCGTGAAGTGGTCCGGCAGTGGCGAGGAAAATCAGGAAGGCGGGGATCGTTCTCATTTGGTGGCCTCCTTCGCATACCGTTGGATGTCCGCCTCGGCTCCGGCGATTAGGGCGGGCAGTGCGTCGATCTCGCGGACGAACCAGCGCTCTTCGCGCTTTTCAACATCGCGCGAGGCGGGCACATGCTGGCGGTCACCGAAGAGGAAGGCCCAGTTCGTGGGGCGGTAATACTGCTGCCAGAGGAGATTCTTCCGGGCGATCGCGTCGAGAAGCGCGGGCGTCGGGGAAACCGGGCTCGCGACTCCCAGCTGGCGAATCACCTCAGTCGCAAAGGCGCGATGCCCGGACTCGTTCAGATGGACTCCGTTGTCGGATATTCCGGCATTCCAGGAGGCTTTGGCCTGGATGAAGAGAAGGTTCCGCTCCGCTGCGAGATGCTCGATGGCCTCGACGTAGGCGGCGAGCGCGGTGTTCCGTTCCTCCGCCAGATTCGCCGCGGGTCCACTTTCAAAAAAGGGTGTTGGTGCCACAAGAACCAGGCGCTGCGTCAGCGGCAACAGTTCATCGAGCAGCGTCGCGTAGGCCGCGATGAAATCCGGGATCGGTTCCGCTCCCTCGAGCGATTCCATTTTCCCAAAAGCGATGAAGACGATGCCGGGCTCGGTGCGCTCGCGATGATCGGGGATGCTGCCAGGCTGGGGATCCCCGACTTTCGTGTAGAAATAGAGGGGGCGGGCTTGTTGGTAAACGGTGTCTCCCTGCCACGCCAGATTCCGCCAGCGGAGAGCGAGATCGGCCCAGGCGAGCTGGATTCCTGCCTCGAGAAATCCAAAACGATCGAGGTCGGCGATTTCCGTGCCGCCGATCCACGCAATCGTCTCGCCGGGGTGGGGAGCAAAGCGTCCCTCGGGAAAAGGCGGAACCGGGGCCTTGGGCTGGGCGAAGGTCCTTATCAACACCGGGGCCTCGGCCTCGGCGGCGCCCCCCGGGGCCAGGGTCAGCACTAGCAGGAGCGGCGCGATTTTCACGATCGACATCCCTCAGTTTGCGCCGCTCCGGGCCGGACTGACAAGCCCGTGATGAGGGGAGCACCGCAGCGCGATCGGGCGGACCTGTCGCTTGCCAAAAGTCCGTCCGTTGACCTAGGCTTGGTTCATGAAACCCCTTCTCTGTCTCCTTTGCCTACTGCCCCTCTTTGCCGTCTCCGAGGAAGCAGCCCCCGAACCGAACTACGTCTATTGGAGCGAACTCGAGCGCATCGTCGACGGCAACACCCTGCTGATGAACATCGACCTTGGCTTCGGCGTCTGGGTGCACAAGCAATCCCTGATCTTGAGCGACTCCGGCAACGCCGGCGCGAGCGAGGAGGACAAGGCCCGCAACAACGATCGCATCAAGAAAATCCGCGAGCTCTTCGAGGGTGGCACCGACATCATCGTCAAGACCACCCGCGACAAGAATGCGAAACCACCGCGGTATCTCGCCGAGGTCTGGATCGACGGGAAAAGCCTCAACTCCGCGCTGCGCGAAACCTTTCCGTGAGTTTCAATCCTTCGAACTCTTCGGATCGAGCGCATCGCGCAGACCGTCGCCGAGGAAGTTCAGGCTGAAGAGCGTCGCGGCGAAGACGATCGCGGGATAGATCAACAAACCCGGGTCGCTGGCCATCAGATCGGCGCCCTCCTTGATCAACGAACCCCAGCTCGCGTCGGGCGGCTGCACGCCGAGCCCGAGGAAACTGAGGATCGCCTCGAGCCGCATCACCGCGGGCACCGTCAGGGTCGTGTAGACGATGACCGGCCCGAGCGTGTTCGGGATGAGGTGGCGGAAAAGGATGCGGGACTGCGGCAGCCCAAGGCTGCGGGCGGCCTCGATGAACTCCTGCTGCTTCAGCGAAAGCACCTGGCCGCGCACGATCCGCGACATCGTGAGCCATTCCACCGCACCGATGCAGACGAAGAGCAGCCAGAGCTGGTTGCCGAAGTAGGTCGTCAGGATGATCACGATGATCATGAAGGGCAGCGCGTAGAGGATGTCGACGACACGCATCATCACCGCATCGACCCGGCCGCCGAGGTAGCCGGAGATCGCTCCGTAGACCACGCCGATCGTCAGCGAGACCACCGTGGCGAGGAAGCCAACCATCAGCGAGACGCGCCCGCCGTGGAGGATGCGGGAAAAGACATCGCGGCCGAGCGGATCACTGCCGAGCAGGTAGAAGATCTTCTGGCCATCGATCGACGTGGCGCTGCTGAAGGCCGGCAGCGATTGCAGGTCCGGATGGGTGCGGTTCGGGTCGGGGATGCCCGGCACCAGGGGCAGGAAAAAGCTCACGAGCACGATGAAAACCGTGAACCAGAGGCTCGCCATGGCGAGGTGGTTTTTGCGGAGCCGCAGCCAGGCGTCGCGGCCGAGCGAACTGCCCTTTTCAATGAACGCGCTGTTTTCCTTTGAGGCCATCGTTTCAGCGGGTCGAGCGGGAGCGCGGGTCGAGCCAGGCCTGGAGCAGGTCGACGAGGAAATTCATCACCAGCGTCACTCCCGCGATGAGCGTGACGGTTCCGTTGATCAGCCAATAATCGCGATTGGAAGCGGCTTTGACGATGTGCTGCCCGAGACCCGGCAGGGCGAAGACCGCTTCGACGACAAAAGCCCCCGTGATGAGCCCGGCGATCGCGGGACCGAGAAAGGCTACGACCGGCCGGATCCCGCCGCGGAAGGCGTGTTTGAAAAGGATCGTCGTGGGCGACAGTCCCTTGGCCCGCGCCGTGCGGATGAAGTCCTGCGAGAGCACCTCCACCATGCTGCCACGCGTCAGGCGGGCGATGTAGGTGGAATAGTAGAGACCCAGAGTCACGGAACCGAGCACCCAGGCCGAACTGCCCTCCCAGAGCGCCACGTCGAACCAGCCGAGTCTCAGCGCGAAAAACTCACCGAGCAGCGGTGCCACGACGAAGGTGGGCAGGCAGATGCCGACCGTGACCAGCGACATCAGCACGTAGTCGATCGCCGTGTTCCGTTTCGCCGCGGCGAAGACGCCCACCGGGATGCCGACGGACAGGGCAATCACGAGACCGACCAAACCCAACACCACCGAAACCGGAAAGCTCTCCGCGATGATCTCGTTCACGGTGAACCCCTTGTTCCCCAGGGACGGCCCGAGATCACCCTGGAGGAGACGGCCGAGATAGAGCCCGTATTGCACCGGCAACGGCTTGTCGAAGCCGTAGTTTTTGTTCATCTGCTCGACGAGGTGCTCCGGGATCGCCTTTTCGCCGAGGAAGGGTCCACCCGGAGCAAGCCGCGCGAGGAAAAAGGTGATCGTGACGATGCAGAACAGCGCGAAGAGCGACTGGAGCAGGCGCGAGGCGAGGAAGCGGACCGTCTCCATCAACGCGCCCCCCCTTTCTCTGCCGGCACGATGTCGATGTGTTTGTAAGGATGATGATCCAGCAAGGTCGGGTGCCAGTTCTTCACATCGGGATGCAGCAGGTAGACCCGGGTGTACCAGTAGATCGGCATCACCGGCACCTCGTCGAGCAGGATGGCCTCGGCCTCGCCCAGTTTCGCGAGCCGCGCCGCCGGATCGCTGAGCAGCGTGCTTTCCTTCAGGAGCCGGTCGTATTCCGGACTCGACCAGCCCGTGTAATTGTTCGAATCACCCGTCCTCCAGATGCTGAGGAAGGTGTAGGGATCGACATAGTCGCCGATCCATCCGGCGCGCGAGACGTCGTAGCGCAGGTCCTGCGTGGTCTGTTGGAAGACCTTCCACTCCTGGTTCTCGATCTTCACCTTCTCGATGCCGAGATGCTTTTTCCACATGTCCTGGATCGCCACGGCGATGTTGCGGTGCGATTCGAGGGTGTTGAAGAAAATCGTGAACTCGGGCACGTCCCTGCCACTGGCGTAGCCCGCTTTCTTGAGATGCTCGCGGGCCTTTTCCGGGTCGAAACGGATCACCCGCGGCGGATCGTAGCCACCCTCGGCCGGTGGAGTGAAGCCGTAGGCCGGCACCTGTCCTCCGCGGGTCACATACTTCACGATCGTTTCCTGATCGATCGCATAAGCGAGAGCACGGCGGAACTCGACATTGTCGGTGGGCCGGCGGGTCACGTTGCAGCGGTAGAAGTAGGATCCGTTGTAGGTCTCGGTGCGCAGTGGAGAGTTCTCCATCGCGCGGTAACGAGCGATCAGGTTCTCGGGAAAGGTGTAGGAGTAGTGGATCAGCCCGTTGCGGAAGGCCTTCTCCTCGGTGAAAGGGCTCTCGATCGGATAAAAGTCGACGCCGTTCGGCTTTACGTTTTCCGCATCCCAGTAGTGAGGATTGCGGCGCACCTTGACGTGGGCGTTGATGCTCCACTCGCTCAGTTGAAAGGCCCCGTTGCTGACCATGTTGCCCGGCTTCTGCCAGTCGGTGTAGTTCGCCGTCATGCTGCCGAACTTCTCGATGGTCGGCCGATGCACCGGCAGCCACATGGTGTGTTTCACGACATCGGGAAAGAAGGGCGCGGGGCCATCAAGGGTGCAAAGCAGCTCGAAATCGCTGACCGCCTTCACTCCGACCTCGGCGAAATCCTTGATCTTCCCCGTGTTGAATGCCTCGGCATTCTTGAGGAAATAAAGCATCGAGGAGTAGGGCGAAGCCGTCTCGGGATGCAGCCCGCGATGGAAGGAATAAACGAAGTCGCCCGCCGTGACGGGATCGCCGTTCGACCACTTCGCATCCCTACGCAGGAAAAAGCGCCACTCGGAGAAATCGGCGTTCGGCTCCCAGCGTTCCGCGACCCCGGGCTCGTGGATCGTGTCGTCGGAGGGATGGTTGACGACGAGCCCCTCAAACAGCGCGCGGAGAATGTTGGCATCTCCGACCGAGGAGACGAGGTGAGGATCGAGCGCCTTCGGTTCGGCCCCGTTGCCGAGCAGCAGGATTTTCTCCCGCGCGGCCCGCTCGACCCGGGTTTCCTTGCGGCAGGAGGCGGACCCGAAAGCCAAGGCGATCCCCAGACCGAAGAGGGTCAGGTGCCGGACTCTACCCTGTCGGGTCGGCGTTCTCGGGGGTCGGGGCATCGGGTGCGGCAGTGTTGGCCGGATCGGGGCGGGATTCAACCCTTGTTGCGCCAAAAAGAGCGGCTAGGCTGCGCCCATGAAACGCTCCGTCATTGTCAGTGCGATCGGCCCGGACCGTCCCGGCCTGATCGACCGCCTCGCCTCGGTCATCGCCGGAGTCTCCGGCAACTGGGAGGGCAGCCGCATGCTCCGCCTCGCCGGGCAGTTCACGGGGATGGTCCAAGTGGTGCTGGAGGAGGATGCCGTGCCCGATCTGGAACGCGCCCTTGGTGCCTTGGAAAACGAGGGCCTCCAGACCCGCGTTCTCGGGGTCAGCAGCGACGACGACGGTGGAGACGTGGGCACCACGCTCGAGCTCGAAGTCGTCGGGCAGGACCGCCAGGGCATCGTCCGAGCCATCTCCGGAACGCTCGCCGGCCTCGGGGTGAACGTGATCGAGCTGGCGACCGATTGCAGCGCCGCGCCCATGTCGGGCGAAAGGCTTTTCAAAACGCAGGCGACTCTGGCCTGCCCCGCGGGGCTCGAGGCGTCCGCGGTGCGCGACGCGGTCGAGGCGATCGCGATGGACCTGATGGTCGAGTTGCGCGCGGCGGAATCCTGAGCCGAGTCGGAGACCGGGCTCAGCCGGGCATCTTCACGCCGCGGGCGTCGAGCTGTTTCATCACCTCGTCGCGCAACCAGATGTTCATCTCGGCGGAACCTTTCTCGACGATGGCGGATTCGGAGTAGCCGAGTTCGAGGGCGAGCTCCTTGCGTGCCCCGTAACTGCTCTCCAGTCCGACGAGCTTGAGCAGGTCGACGATGGAGTTTTTCCAGTTCAGGTCCTCGGTTTGGCCCTTGGCCAGTTCCGCGAGATTCGCCTCGATCTCCTCGAAGGTCAGGGCAGCGGCGACGACCGGCGCGCCGGCTTCGGTCGAAGCGGCGGCATCCAGCGAAGCGTCAGTGGCCGAGGCTTCGGCGGCGGTGCGCTCTTCGTTCGGGGTCGCGGCTGCGGCGTTGGCGGGCAAAGCGGCGACTTCGTCGGCTTCCCGGCCGGTCATCCGGCTGATCAGATCGGTGAACATGCTCATCGACGTTCACCCTAGGGAGGTTCACGGCTCTTGCAAGCCCGACCCCGGCCCCGCCTGCACGAATCGCGGCAGCGGCGCGACAAGCCGTCCCGGCAACGGGCGCACCCGATCGTAAACGTGACGGCCCAGCTCGGGCGAGACCTGGTAACCACGGTCGAACATTTCCATCTTCGCATCGAGGTTGTCGATGTAATGGAGGGCTTGGGCCTCGGGCGTCTTCGGCACCACGGGCGATCCGAATTCGAGCTCGCCATGGTGCGAGACGATGAGGTGGAGCAAATGCAACCTGACCCGCTCCGAGGGTGGCTCCATTTCACCCCAGCCCGCGGAGACCGAGGTGTCATCAAGCAAGTCGCGCCAGAGGCGGTTGACGAGTTCCATGCCGAGCGAGATATGGCCGAGCAACTCGCTGACCTCGGTGTAGGGCATGGTGAATCCGTTTTCCTGATAGGCATTCTCCCAGAGTTTGCCGACATCGTGGAAAAGCACGCCGGAGACGAGCAGGTCGCGGTTCAACACGGGATAGGCGGCACAGACCTGGATCGCCGCACGCATCATGCCGGCGACGTGCTCGACGAGGCCGCCACGGCGGGCGTGATGGTAGTCACGCGCTCCGGCGGTACGCTGCATCCGCGAACCGAATCGCTCGAGAAACAGCAGACCGAGCGCGCGGAGCCGCGGGTCGTCCATCGCGGTGATCGTCGTGCGGATGAATTCAAAATCGGCGGCCTGAAGCTCACGCATCTCGGGCGTACCGCCAAGGACCGTGGCGGTTTCCTCCTCCGAGAGCACCCGCACGGTCCAGGATTTGCCATCGACGGAGCGCCCGTCTTGCGCCATCCCGAACTCACCGGTGACCTCGAGGAATTGCCCGCCGCGCAACTGCCCGCAGGTCGCGAACATCGGCGCGTTGTGCCAGACGCGGAGGAGCAGGCTCTCCTCGCCATCGGCGAAGGAAAGCTCGTAGTAAGGATTGCCGGTCTTGGTGGTCTTTTCACCGATGCGGTCGAGCTGGGCGAAAAAGCGGCACGCCTGGAAGACGGCGCCAGCCTGTTGCTTCAGCTCTCGGATCGAAATGCGCTCCATGGGGCGAGACTAATCAAAGTCAGCGGGGCGCGCCAGCAAAGGTTTTCAGGAGGAAAGCATCGCCTTCATCCGGGCGAAGTAGTCCGCGGCGAAATCCTCCTCGGCCGGGGCGTTGGAGAGCGTCTCGTAGGTGGTCTCGACGAGTTCCTCCTTGGCCAGTTCCTTGAAAAACGAGCTCGGCATGCAGGGCATTTTGTCGCCGTAACGCTT
Organism: Verrucomicrobiales bacterium; assembly: GCA_041917795.1. Lineage (GTDB taxonomy): Bacteria > Verrucomicrobiota > Verrucomicrobiia > Verrucomicrobiales > DEV007 > Arctic95D-9. The sequence continues at coordinate 83,960 of JAYRWX010000022.1, read as the reverse complement.
GCGGCTGTGGCACCAAGTCAGGCTGAGATCTTCCTTCGCCCGGGTGATGCCGACGTAGAAGAGGCGGCGCTCCTCGTCGCGGCTGCCTTCCTCGACGGAGCGGGAATGCGGCAGGATGCCCTCCTCGAGCCCGACGAGGAAACAGATCGGGAACTCGAGTCCCTTGGCCGCGTGCATCGTGATCAGCGAGACGCCGGCTCCGGTGGCATCGTCCTTTTTCTCCTCGCGGTCCTGCATCAGGGCGACGCTGTCGAGGTAGCCGCGCAGGCCGCGCTTCGATTTTTCGTAGTGGGCGTGCATTCCGTCGATCAGCTCGGCGACGTTGCGGCGTCGCATGTCGATCTCCTCCTCGCCCTTGCAGTTTTTCTTGAGGAAGGTGTCGTAGTCGATCTCTTTGAGCAGCTCGCGCGTCATCTCGGCGTAGTTCGCGGAGGGCGTATTGGCGATGTCGGCGTAGCGGTGCAGAAAGTCGCCGAAGCTCTCCAGCGCGTTGCGGGCGCGGGCGCTGAGCGAACCGATGAACTCGAGGTCGTTCAGGGCCGAATGGATGCTGATCTGGTGGTCGATGCTGAACTGCGTCGCCGCCGCTACGGTGGCCTCGCCGATGCCGCGCGGCGGCGTGGTGATGACCCGGAGCAGGCTGATGTCGTCGTCGAAGTTGAGCAGCAGGTTCAGGTAGGAAAGCACGTCCTTGATCTCGCGCCGCTCGTAGAAGCTCTGTCCGCCGATGAGCTTGTAGGGCACGCCGTTCTCGCGCAGCTTTTCCTCGAGCACGCGCGACTGGGTGTTCATCCGGAAGAGGATGGCCATGTCGTCGTAGGGACGCTGGCGCAGGCGATGTTTTTCCACGATCTCGCCGACGACCCACTCGGCCTCGGTCTCGGCGTCGGGCATCGCGATCAGTCGGACCTTGTCACCATCGCCGCGGCTGCTCCAGAGCGTCTTCTCGCGGCGGTGGCGGTTATGGCGGATCAGGCTGTTGGCGAGCCGCAGGATCGAGTTGGTCGAGCGGTAATTCTCCTCCAGCTTGATGACGACCGGATCGGGAAAGTAGCGCTCGAAGTCGAGGATGTTCGTGATGTCGGCGCCCCGCCAGCCATAGATGCTCTGGTCATCGTCGCCGACCACGCAGACGTTGCGCTCGGGTCCGACCATCAGGCGGAGCAGGCGCATCTGGAGATGATTGGTGTCCTGGAACTCATCAACCATGAGGAAGCGGAAACGCTTCTGCCACTCGGCCTGGAGATCGGGATTCTCGTCGAGCACCTTCACCGCGAGAATGAGGAGGTCGTCGAAGTCGACCGCGTTGAGCTGCTTCAGTTCCCGCTGGTAGGCCCGGTAAACGTCGTTGATCAGCGCATCCTCGAAATCGCTCGGCATACGGTCGGCGTTTTTCGCCTGGCTGATCATGAAGTTCGCTGCCTTTGCGTCGAGGTTCTCCTCCTTGCCCGCGGTGCGCACGATGATGCGGCGGAGCAGGCCGACCTGGTCGCTCTGGGTGTAGATCGTGAAGCTCCGCTTGTAACCCAGCCGCTCGATGCCGGAGCGGAGGATGCGCACGCAGAGGCTGTGGAAGGTCGAGATGGTGAGCCGCTCCGCAACCTCCGTGTCGATCATCGTGCCGACGCGCTCGCGCATTTCGCTGGCGGCCTTGTTCGTGAAAGTGACGGCGAGGATCTTGTCGGGCGGGATGCCGTCGTAGACCATCCCGGCGATGCGGGTGGTGATCACGCGGGTCTTGCCCGTGCCGGCCCCCGCGAGGATCAGGACCGGACCGTAGATTTGCTCGGCCGCGGCACGCTGCGGGGCGTTCAGGGCGAGGAGACCCTGGCGGGAAAACTTCACGTGCGGAGGAAAGGTGGAGTCTCCGGATGGATCAGCTGATCAGGCGGATCGCGAAAGGATAGCGATAGGCATTGCCCTTGTTGGCCTCGAGGCCGCCGAGGATCGCGAAAACGAGACCGCCGATGCCGGCAGCGACCATGGCGAGCCAGAAGACACAGGAGATCGGTGCGAAGACCGCCGCACCGAGCAATTGGCCGATCATGCAGATGATGTAGGCACCGGTGAGGGTGATCTGGAAATTGAGCGCCTCCTTGCCCTGGTCGTTCACGAAGGGGCTTTCATCCTTCTTGATCATCCAGATGATGAGGGGACCGACGAAACTCGTGAAGGCCCCGAGGATATGGGCGAGCATGCCCATCGTCTTCTCGTCGCTCTCATTGAGCTTTCCTTGGCCGAGACCGACACCACCGGTCGGCGGAGCCGCGGTGGGCAGAGGATTGGAAGGAGGCGGCGGGGGAACATCGCCCTCCGGTGAAAAATTGCCCATCGGTGGAGGAGTGTCCTGATCGCTCATGGAATTCTGATTAACCGCGGATCAGAAAAACTTCAAGCAAATAGGAATTCAACTTTCCCCCTCGTATTCCGTGGGGTCATCCAGACCCGCCAACGCGAAGGCTTCGCGCCGCTCCACGCAGGTTCCACATTTCCCGCAGTGCCGCTCGCCGCCCTTGTAGCAGGACCAGGTCCGCGCGAAGTCGACGCCCAGCACCGCTCCGGCGGCGGCGATGCCTTCCTTCCGCAGGTCGATGAAGGGACGCAGGATCCCGATGCCGGCGTAGGTGCCCTCGCGGATCGCCCGGGCCATCGGCTCCATGAAGCTCTCGCGGCAGTCCGGATAAATCGCATGATCGCCTGAATGCGCCGCGATCACGAGGCCCTCCGCCCCGATGCTTTCGGCGTAACCCGCCCCGATCGCGAGCAGGATGCCGTTGCGGAAGGGCACCACGGTCTGCTTCATGTTCTCGGCCTCGTAGTGACCCTCGGGGATTTCGCCACCGCTCTTGAGCAGATCACTTTGGAAAAGACGATCGATGAAATCGAGGCGTACGATCTCGTGATGCACCCCGAGCGCTTCGCAATGCCAGGCCGCGAAAGGCAACTCGCGATGGTTGTGTTTGGAACCGTAGTCGAAGCTCAACCCTGCCACGACCTCGTATTCCCGGGAGGCGGCGTGGAGCGCGGTGACCGAGTCCATGCCACCGCTGACGAGGACGACGACCTTCATTCAATCTCGTCGAGGCCGGAGTCGGGATAGCCCGCGGTCGCCGTCAGGCGGATGCCGCCGCGGGGGGAGAAGCGACCCTTCACGCTGATGCGGCGGGGCGCGCAGGCGGCGACGAAATCATCGAGGATGCGGTTGACGATGTCTTCGTTGAAAGAGGGGAGGTTGCGGAAAGAGGCGAGATAGAATTTCAGCGACTTCGTTTCGACGCAGAGCTGGTCGGGAATGTAGCGGATCGTGAGATGCGCGGAATCCGGCTGACCGGTCACGGGACAGAGCGAGCTGAACTCCGGGTAATCCAGCTCGATCCAGTAGTTGCGCGCCGCATTGCGGTTCGCGAAGACCTCGAGGCGGGCCTCTTCCGGCGACTTCGGCAGCCGGTTTTCACTGTGACCCAAGAGGGTCAGGTCACGGGTCGGAGAGGGTTGGGTCGGAGAATCGCTCATATCTGGCAGCCGGAAAGGTGGCGGCGATGGGGACTCCCCGCAACCGGGAAGGACGCTTGCCAAGCCTGCCTTTCAGGGCTCCCGTAGGGCATGATGGCGGTCGCCCGCGTTGCTTTTCTCCTGCTCCCTTGGGTGGTGGCATCCCTTTCCGCCCAGGAGCTGACCCCGGCCCATCGCGAGGCTTTCGCCCGCTGCCGCGAACTGCAAGAGGCCGGCGACTGGCCCGCCGCGCGCGAGATCGCCCGCGAATTGGTCGCCACCTTTGCCAATGGCCCGGCTTCGCAGCACCGGCTCGCCTTCACCAACGAACTCGCCAACCTCGAACAGCGTCTCGGCAACTACGCTGCCGCGCTGCCCGCATACGAGGACGGCCTGGCTACGGCGCGTGAGTTGCTTGGTCCCGAGGCGGCGCCGGTCGCGCAGATCGGGAATAACCTCGCGGCGCTCCACCAGGTGCTCGGCAACTTCGCGGAAGCGGAGCGGCTCAACCGCGAGGCGCTGGCCATCCGGGAAACGATCGAAGGCAAGGGCAGTGTCGGGACCGTGCCCGCGATGAACAATCTTGGCGGCCTGCTCTGGTGCATCGGCGATCTCGGCGGGGCCGAGTCGCTCTATCGCGAAGCGTTGGCGATCCGCGAAAGGCAGCTCGGGGCGGAGGCGCTCGACACGGCGCGCTCCCGGGCGAATCTCGGCGGCCTGCTTTTTTACCGGAACCGGGCGGAGGAGGCCGCTCCGCTGGTGCGGGATGCGGTCGCTACCTTTCTGCGCGAGTCCGGGGAGAGGCATCCCGACACGCTCGAGGCCATTCTTTTTCTCGGCGAAATCGAGCGCTCCCTCGGCCGCCCCGCCGAAGCGCTGGCGAACTACACGCAGGTGCTCGAAGGCCGCATCGCCGCCCTCGGAACAAACGCCCATGTCGAGGTCGCGGAGGCGATGCGGCGGCGCGGCGACGCCCTCCGCGAACTCGGCGATTACGCTGCGGCGATCGCAGCCTATCGCGAGTCCGATGCGAACTATCGCCAACTGCTGCGCGAGGATCACCCCGACCGGCAGGAGGGCCTCTATGGGATCGGTCTGGCGGCCCTCGCCTCGGGCGACGCGACCGCCGCCCGCACCGCCGCGCTGGACTGCCTCGATCTCGAATTCACGAATTTCGAGGCGATGCTGCTCTTCACCGACGAGCGACAGCGGCTTGCCTATCAGGACCGCTTCCTTTCCCATCATCTCCTCGCTCAGCTCGGGGACGCGGAAGCTGTCGCGGGATTTCTGCTGCGTCAAAAAGGCGTCGTCAGCGACAGCCTGATCGCCGAGGCCCAGCTCTCGCGCGAGTCTTCCGATCCGCGCGTCGAGAGCGCCCGAGATGCCCTTGCGGCGGCCCGGGCCGAATACCGTGCCGCTTTCCTCGGGTCGGATCGCTCCGGCCGGGACCTCAGTGACCTCGACGCGAACGTCCGCGATCGGCACCGCGAGCTGGTCGGCCTGCTCGGGGCGAAGACCTTCAGCGATCCGGCCGCCGCTCCCGACCTCGGCGCGGTCCGCGCCGCACTCGCGCCCGGCGAGGTGCTGCTCGACTACCTGCGCTACCGTCGCTATGACGGCGCGGCTTCCTTTGCGAACCGCTATGGCGTGGCCGCCACCAGCGCGGAGGGCACGAGCTTCCACGACCTTTGCTCCGCCGACGAGGTCGACGCCATCATCGCCGCGATGATCCCCTTTTTCGGTGCCGGCGACGGACAGGGTGAAACCTCCGACCGCAACGCGCGCGAGGTGATGGAGACCCTCCACCGCCATCTCCTCGGACCGCTTGAAGAGATCCTGACAAGCCAACAAAAGCTGGTGATTTGTCCGGAAGGTTCGCTCAGTTTCGTCCCCTTCGCCTGCCTCGTCGGAGGAGACGGCAAATTCCTCGTCGAGCAATTCGACCTGCGCTACGTCAGCTCGGCCCGCGAGTTGGTTCGCCGCCCGGCTGCGCCGCGTCGCGACGCTGGCGCCGTGCTGGTGGGCAATCCGGCCTTCCGCACCGGAGCGGTGCCGTCGACCGGGGTGACCGACCGGCGCGGATTGCTCGCCTCCTTCAGCACGATCGGACTCACCACGATCGCGGAGGGACTGCTGCCTCTCGAGGGTGCCGAGGCCGAAGTGGCGCTGCTCGGACCTGTCCTCGAGCAGCGTCTCGGCACGCCGGTGGTCACGGTGAAGGGTGTCGACGCCAGCGAGTCCGAACTGCGCGCCGGGATCCATCGTCCCCACCTGCTTCACATCGCCACCCACGGCCTTTACCTCCCCACCGCGGTCGAGACCGTACCACCCGGGGCGGTCGGGACGCCCTTCGTGCCCGCCGAGGTGGCTGGTTTCCAGAATCCCCTCTTCGGCAGTTGCCTCGCCCTCGCAGGCTCGGGAGACACCTTCGCGGCTTGGGCGCAAGGTACCGTACCCGATCCGGAAAACGACGGGCTTCTCATGGCCAACGAGGTCGCCGATTTCGATCTCGAGGGCACGCTGCTCGTCGCTCTGAGCGCCTGCGACACTGCCACGGGCGAGGCGACCAGCGGCGACGGCGTGCTCGGCATCCGGCGGGGCTTCCGCATGGCCGGGGCGGAAAACGTGCTCTCGACTCTCTGGCCCATCAGCGACGCGGCCACCGTCGCGATCATGCGGCAGCTCTACGAGGGCCTCGCGACCACGAGCCCTCCGGAAGCGCTCTGCGCGGCCCAGCGCGAATGGCTCGTGACATTCCGCGACAAAACCACGATCGCCCCGGACGACCCGCTTCCGGTGGGTGGTTTCTACTGGGCGGTCAACCTCGCGGGCCCCTTCCTGATGGGAAGATGAAAATCCCGACCACCTTTTTCTTCCAACACCTGGAACTGGCATCACCCCATGAACCGAACCGCCCTGAATCTTGCAGCCCTGGCCACTTCCTTGTTGCTTTCCTCCTGTGGCGAACCCTTCACCAAGATCGCCGTACGCCACCAGACCGAGCTGGATCTGCTCCGCGCCGACCTCAAACACCTGTCCGAGCTGGTCGCCGCCAATCCTCCCGAGAAGGCGCTCGCCGCTCCTTTGAACCCCGCACCGTCCTTCGTGGACGAGTCTGCCGGAACCTCCAACGTGGCCATTCTCGCCTGGGATCGCCTCGCCGACCCGGAGAAGAAATTCGAGACGAAAGAGATCATGGACCTCTATCTCTCGAACAGCCTCGAGAACATCTTCATCTGGTCGAAATGGGATTCCAAGGCCTTTGAGACCTATGAGGCTGACCTCGTCTCCGCGACTTCACTGCCCTACCTGATCACCTACAAGACCCTCAAGCTGCAGGAACCGACGGTCGACGAGAACCTGAACTACACGGTCGGAGGCGCCTCGCTCGGCGTCTACCTCTACGACCGCTCGAAGAAAGAAATCGTCTGTGCTTTCCCGATCTCCGCCCTTTCGCCCGAGGAGGTCAGCTACCAATACCGCGAGGGCGACAACAAGCTTGAAGCCGCGCGATCCTGGGCCCGGTCCAGTCTTTGGGACAACCTGAGAAAGACCCTGCTGGCGGAACTGCCTGCAAAGGTCGGTGGCAGCTTCGGACTTTGAGGTGCCCGGCCTCCCCGATGACGCGAGGAAAAGAGGCTCGCCATCGCCTGTCGGAGTCGCTAGATTTCCCGACCATGAGTCCAGAACCCCCCGCATCGTCCTCGTCCCGCAGCCGCCGCCACTTCCTCCGCTCCGCCTCGGCCTTCGGCGTGGCCGCCCTCGCGTCCAACGCGCGAACCATCCGCGCCGCGACCAACAAGAACAGCAAGCTGCGCATCTTCCAGATCGGCGTGAACGGGATCGGAAACATGCAGCGCAAGGGCCTCGAGGGCCATCCCATGATCGAATACGCGGGCTTCTGCGATGTCGACAAGACCGCCTTCGAAAAAGTCAAGACGGGCTACGAGGGCGCCTGGCAGATCCACGATTATCGCGAGGCCTTCGCCAACCACCTCGATGATTTCGACGCCGTCATCGTCGACACGCCGGACTTCCACCATTGCCCGATGATGGTCACCGCGCTGAAACACGGCAAACACGTCTACGGCCAGAAGCCGCTCGTCCAGCAGCTCGACGAGCTGCGCACCATCCGCGAGGCGCTCAAGGCCCGCCCGGGTCTCTACACCCAGATGGGCAACCAGCGCGCCTGCACTACCGGCCGCATGCAGGCGGTCGAACTACTCAAGTCGAACCGCCTCGGCCGCCCGGTCGAGGCTTTCATCTGGACCGGCGGCATGAGCCGCGGGATGTATTTCGTCGAGCCGTGGAGCCCGATCACCCCCGCGACCCCCGTGCCGGAGACGATGCACTGGGACCTGTGGAACGGTCCGCTGACCGAGGCCCTGCCCTACAGCGAAGATCTCCATCCGCGTCGCTGGCGTTCCTACTGGCGCACGGGTGGCGGGATGCTCGCCGACTGGGGTTGCCACCTCTTCGACGTCCTCTATTTCGCCTACGATCTCGCCGCGCCGCGGACCGTGCAGACCGACACGATGAAACCTTCCGACGAATGCCACTCGGGCTACAACCGGGCCACCATCGTCTATCCCGGCGGCGACAAGTTCGCCCGCGACGAGTTCGTCGTGACCTACTCCGACAGCAACATCCGCCCCTCCTTCGCCGCTCTCGGCCTGCCCGTTTCGAAAGTCACCGGCACCTGCACGATGGTGGTTTGTGAGGAAGGCGCCCTGCTGCTGCAACCCGGCGGAGAGATGGAGATCTACCGCAAGGGCAAACTCGTGGAGAACGAGCCCATGCCCGAGGTCGGCGAGCGCAACCACTGGAAGGACTGGGCCGACTGCTGCCTCGGCACGGAAAAACCGCTCTGGACGCCCTTCGACATCGGCAGCCGCATCACCGAACCGTGCCTGCTCGCCGCCAAGGCAACCCGCTTCCCGAACACCGAACTGGAGTGGGACGCCGAAAACTACCGCTTCAAGAACCACGAGGAAGCGAACAAGACGATCCTTTCGCGCACCTACCGGGAGGGCTTCGCGCCTCCGGCGATGGGGTGAGGGGCGAGACGAGGGCGCGCGGGCTGTCTCCGAAAGGAGCGGGAAGGTTCCAAAAAAACCTCATATCCCGCCCTTTCGGCTCGTCGGGAACGCACGAAGTTTGCTATCCCTTTCCCTACCGCTCCCAATGAACCGCCTCCGCCTCGTCCCGACCGTCCTTGCCCTCTCGTTTTCCCTCGCTTCCCACGCGGAGGATCTCACCCCAAAGGTAAAGGCGCTCTTCGAGGCGAAGTGCAAGGAATGCCACCATCCCGAAACCGACGACGAGTTTCCCTACCTCCACGAGGGGTTCGATCTTGCCGAGTTGATCGAGGGCGAGGTCATCGCGAAGGGCAATCCCGACGAGTCGGCCATCTTCCGCCGCGTCTCGATGGACCCGGCCCTGAAAAAGCGCATGCCCAAGAGCAGCGGCGTCGAGGGCGACGAGAGTTTCCGCGCGCCGCTCACCGCGGATGAGCAGACCCTGATCAAAGACTGGATCACCCAGCTCGCCTCCACCCCTGATCCGGCGGGGAAACCGACCGAGGAAAAGCCGGCGGTCGAGGTCACCGCGTCCGTCACCGACAAGGTGGGCGAAATGCCCGCCAAGCTCGACCTTGCCGGACAGGTGAAATGGATTTTCGCGGAGCGTTGCTCGCAATGCCACGAGGGCGACTACGAGCCCGAACTCCACGGCACCGTCAGCCTGATGAATTTTTTCACCGAGAAGGACGACTCGGGCACGATCCTCCTCGCCGAGGCCATCATCGACCGCGTCAAACGCGACCACACCGATTCGGAACGCATGCCCAAGTCGAAGGGAACCGAGGGTGACAAGGGATTCCGTCCGCCTCTGAGCGAGTCCGAGGTCGCGGTCCTCTCGAATTGGGTCGAGGCCGGAAAACCGAAGGAAGTGAAGCGCGGCTTCATCTCGCAGACCGAGGTCCTGAAAGCGATCCTCGCCGACTTGGAGAGTGCCTCGGAAAGCGAGCGCGGCTTCTTCCGCTACCTCACCCTGACCAACCTCCACAACCAGACCGACGAGGCGGGGCGGGCGCTCATCGCCGACCTCGCGCCGCACCGTGCCGCGATCGGAAAACTGATCAACAGCCTCTCGACCAACGCCCGGATCACCTTTCCCAAAGCGATCGACAAGGACGAGACGATCTACCGTGTCGACCTGCGCGACTACAACTGGGACGCGGACCAGTGGGAGCGGGTCGTTGGTTTCTACCCCTACGGCATCATCGGCATCGACGGTCGCAGCGAGAATCTCATCGAGAAACACACCGGCTCGCGCATGGCCTGGCTGCGCGCCGATTGGTTCACTTTTGCCGCGGCCCAACCGCCGCTCTACGACGAGATCATGGACCGTCTCCTCGGCATCGAGATTGACCCCGAGCATGGCAACTTCCTCACCGCCCTCGACGAAGCCCTCGGCGTGGACCGCATTGGAAATCTCCAGGAGGGCCGCGCCATCCGGGCCGGCTTCCAATACTCGGGCGTTTCCGGCGCGAACCGACTCATCGAGCGGCACGAGATCGGCACTCACCGCGGCGGCTACTGGGTCAGCTACGATTTCACCCCGCTCAGCGCCCAGCGCACCCACGATCTCACCCTTGCTCCCCTCGGACCGATGGGAGCCGGGCTCACCGAAGACGAGAATCATGCCTTCGACCATGACGGTGGCGAAATGATCTACCACCTCCCCAACGGTCTCCAGGGCTACATGCTGACGACCGACGAGGGCAAGCGCCTCCGCCGGGCCCCGATCGAGATCGTGCAGGACGACAACCGGCAGGACAAGGTGATCCTCAACGGCATCTCCTGCATGGCCTGCCACGACAAAGGCATGAAACCGCCGATCAAGGTCACCGACCTCTCCAAGCGCACCCTCGCGACGATGGAGGACGAGGTGCGCCCGCTCGTTGAAGCGGCCGGCACCCTCGGCTTCGATGAGCGGAAACTGCTCGAAAAGCTCTATCCCGAACCCTCCGTGCTCCAGGCGGCGATCAAAGCCGACTTCGACCGTTTCGCGTCTGCGGAAGCCGAGGCCACCATGGGTCTGGCGGGCGGCACCGAACCGGTGCTGGGCCTCTACAAGGAATTCCGCGGCGCGGTCACCGCCCGCAAACTCGCCGCCGAGTTCGGCATGGAGTACGACGAGTTGCTCGCAAACCTGAAGGAAGAAAGCGATCGTGATGAAGTGCTCGGCGTGATCGCCAGCTCGATGGAGCGCGGTCTTTCGCTCCGCCGCGAGAACCTGCTGCGCGAGTACATCTCGGTGGTTTATGCCCTCGGCTACGACCTGATGCCCTTCACCCCGCTCGGTTATGAAGAGTTCGGCGGCGAGCGATATGGGGAGCTCGTCGCGAACTCCGATCAATTCCTCGCCGCATTCGGCAGCGCCGATCTCACCTTCGAGCAAAAGAAGCAAGCGGTGACCGGCCAATCCGGCGGGGCCGCCCTCGCCCAGGAATCGGTGTTGCTCAACGGCGGCGGCAAGCTGCGCATCGCGATCGAGCCGGTCCTCCACGTAGGCGAGCGGGCCAACCTCGAGGTCGTCGCCACCGACGACGTCCACCTCCGCATCTTCCACTTCAGCTCCGACGAGCAGGTCACCGAGCTGTTCCCCGGCACCACGAAGAAGGACAGTTTCCGGCCGAAGAACAAGAAGCTCGTCGTCTCCTGGGAAACGACCGCCCCGGGCGGACCGGAGCAGGTCATCGTCTTCGCCTCGAAGAGCAAGCTGAACAATGTCGCCAAGGGCGAGGTCGTCGGCGACTTCACCGTCTACCAGAGGAGCGCGATTTTCTCCTCCCGCGGCGTGCCGAAAGCCGTCGTCGCCGAGGAGGCCGCAGCCGACAGCGTGATCCCCTCCCCCGTCACCGAGGCCCGCATCGGCTACGTGCTGAAGGAACCCTGAGATTTTCCTGACCAAACACCATCCCTTCCCTCATGAAATCATTCCTCACCATCGCTCTGGCTTTGTCCCTGCCCCTCGCCCACCTCGCCGCCCAGGATGAAAGCGGCGAAGATCTCGTCCGGAAACTGAAAGGCCAGGCGGGCCAACCGGCCGCTCCCTCGGGCGGACTCACCACCCGCGGCTTCAAGACCCGCTCGATCGGAGGCGGCGCGACTCCGGCTCCATCCACGGAGACCCGCTCACTCCTGCTCAGCCGCGGCGTTCCAAAATCGGTCACCGCGGCGGCCGAGGAGGACAAGGTCACCGTCAGCACCTCGACGACCGGGGCTGCCGAATTGAAATACGAGGTGGATCCGACTTCGAAGGTCGCCCGCGACAACATCTTTTTCAAAAAGGGCAGTTCCGAATTCGCCGACGACAACTCCGTCAATGTGGTCGTGACGCTGGCCGATGCCCTGAAGCATCCCGAGTTGAAGGGTTTGCACTTCGTGATCGAAGGCCACGCCTCGTCCGAGGGTGACGCGGAATCCAACCAATCCCTCTCGCAGCTCCGCGCCGAGGAGATCGTGAACGTGCTGACCAAACTCGGCGTCGACAGCGCCTGCCTCGTTCCGGTGGGCTTCGGTGAATCGCAAGCCCGCTTCGAGGATGGCTCGCCCGAGGCCCTGCTCAAACAGGATCGCCGGGTGCTGATCTTCCGGCTGAACCGCTGAGGGATCAGTAGCTCCAGGCGCCCCGCCTCTCCTGCCGCGCCTCGCGCTCGATCGCCTCAAGCCGGTCGCGGGCTTGGAAAAAGCTCTGACCCTTCGGCGTAGGCACCGGCTTCTCCTTCGATCCCGGACCCTTCGTGTGGATCCGGCCCAACCCCTGCTCGATCAGCTCGGTGCCGAGGTCGCTGCCATCAGGCAATTCCACGAAGGCGTAATAGCGGTCGCCGTCGTAGACCTGCTCCCAATAGGTGTAGATCGTGAAGGTCTTGCCGGAGAGCTGCTGCTTGGTGAAGGCTTTGGCCTTCTTTCCGATCTCGACCGCTTCCTCGGGGGTGATCCCGCCCATTTCGCGGGCTTGCTCGGCGACGCGGCGACGCTGGTCGGCGAAGCGGTCGCTCAGATAACTTTCCGGCGCGTCAACGAAATAGAGCCGCAGTTCGAAGTCCCGACCTCCGGCCCGGACGTGGAAACTGTCGCCGTCGTTGCCCTCTTGATCGAGGTAACGGGCATCGGGGAAACGATCGTACACGCCGACCTTCGAAGGCTTCGCCAGGGGAGCGGCCGGAGCCGGTTTGGTGCCTTTGTCAGGAGAGGGTTTCGCGGCAGGCTTCGGAGCGGACTTTTCTTTCGCCACCTCGGGAGCAGGCACCTCGACCGGGGGTGCGGCATCCGGTCCCGTCGAGTCGACGGGGATGCGATCACGCTGCCAATAGACCACCGCAAGGATGATGATCAGGACGAGGTAGCGGATGATCTGCTGTTTCCCCTTCATCGATTCAAAGAAAGTGACTGCCTATGGAAGATCAGGAACACTCGGAAGAAAAAGTCATTTCCGTGCCTTCCGTTGGTTCCGTAGGCCATCCTCCAAAAGCCCGGCTCAGCTCTTCTTCTCCTGCACCGCCGACTTGATGTAAAGCTCGCGCAGTTGCTTGAAGTCCACTTCGCCCGGGCTCTGGGACATCAGGTCGATGCCCTTGTTGTTTTTCGGGAAGGCGATGACCTCGCGGATGCTGTCCTCGCGGCAGGCGAGCATGACGAGACGATCGAGGCCGAGGGCGAGACCACCGTGGGGCGGGGCGCCGAAGCGGAAAGCGGTGAGGATGTGTCCGAATTTCGCGTGCTGTTCCTCCTCGTTGATCCCAAGGACGCTGAACATGCGCGACTGCAGATCGCTCTCGTGGATCCGGAGGCTGCCGCCACCGAGTTCGTAACCGTTCAGCACGACATCGTAGGCGACCGCGCGGATCTCACCCCATTTCGACTCGTCGTCGAGCAGGGCCATGTCTTCGGCTTTGGGACGGGTGAAGGGATGGTGCACAGCGTTCCACTTGCCCTCTTCGGCATCGTAACCGAGCAGCGGGAAATCGACGACCCAGAGGAAGTCGAGGACGTCGTCCATGTCCTTCGTCAGGCCGCACATCGAGGCGACCTCGAGGCGGAGGCGTCCGAGGACTTCACAGCAGACCGCCCACTGGTCGCAGCCGAAGAGGACGAGGTCGCCCTCCTCGATGCCGAGGCGCTCGGTCAGGGCCGCCTTTTCGGCGTCAGAGAAAAATTTCACGATGGGCGACTTCCACTCGCCGCCTTCGACCTTGATGTAGGCGAGACCGCCGGCGCCGGCTTCCTTGGCGATTTCCTCGAGGCGCTTCACCTGTCCGGTCGTGACCGTGGCAAAACCCTTCGCGTTGATCGCGCGCACCTTGCCGCCCTTTTCAAGGGTGCTGGAGAAAACCTTGAAGGCCGAGGTCGCAAAGACATCGGAGAGATCGACGATTTCCGTTCCGAAACGACGGTCGGGCTTGTCACTGCCATAGGTGTCCATCGCCTCCTGATAGGTGAGGCGCGGGAAGGGCTTCGACACTTCGACTCCGCGCGAGGCCTGGAAGGCGGCGGCGAGGAGATCCTCGACGAGGACGAAGATGTCCTCTTCGGTGATGAAGCTCGCCTCGATGTCGACCTGGGTGAACTCGGGCTGACGATCGGCGCGGAGATCCTCGTCGCGGAAACAGCGGGCGATCTGGAAATACTTCTCCAGACCGGCCACCATCATCATCTGCTTGTACTGCTGCGGCGCCTGGGGCAGGGCGTAGAACTTGCCGGGGCTGAGGCGCGAGGGCACGAGGAAGTCGCGGGCGCCCTCGGGCGTCGACTTGGAAAGGATCGGCGTCTCGATCTCGATGAAGCCGTTCGCATCGAGGCGGTCGCGGATCGCCTTGGTGATGATGTGACGCTGGCGCAGGTTGCGCGACATGCGGGGGCGGCGCAGGTCGAGGTAGCGGTGTTTCATCCGCAGGTCCTCGTTGCTGAGCTCCTTGTCGAGCTGGAAGGGCAGGACGTCGGCCTTGTTGAGGATCGTCAGTCCCGTCACGACCATCTCGATCTCGCCGGTGGCGATGGCGGTGTTGACGGTGCTCTTGCCCTCGACATCGGGACGGATGTCGACGCGCCCGGTCACCTGCACCACGTCCTCCGAGCGGAGGCTGTGGCTCAGGGTGGTGGCGTCGGCGTTTTCCTCGGTGCGGAAGACGCACTGGGTCACGCCCTCGCGGTCGCGGATGTCCATGAAGATAACCCCGTGGTGGTCGCGGACCGTATTGACCCAACCCACGAGCGTCGCCGTCGTGCCGGCGTGGGACTTGCGGAGTTCGTTGCAGTGGTGGGTTCGGTACATGGGGGTGGGTGAAAAGGCGGTTGGTCCGGCCCGGAAAACGGGCGGGTCGAGACACTACAACCCATCCGCAGGGGCGCAAGGGCCGGCGGAGGGCGGTTTTTGCATCCGCGAGCCCGGATTGAAGAGGGTTGGATGGGTGTCCCTAGAGGGTCCGGTCAGCGTTCAGCCCTCCTCCTGAGGACCCCCATCCAGACGCGCGAAAACGTAGGAGGAATGCGTGGCAACCATGCCCGGATGGGGGAAACTGAACGCCTCCCCAGCGCGCCACCATGCGTTTCCTCCTTCCCATCCGCCCCGCATTCAGCTTTTTCTCCCTGGCAGCGATGTCCCTGGCCGGCAGCCGCGCCGCGGAGCCCTTCGAGGCGTTCCTCTCGACCCATTGCGTGAGCTGCCACGGGCCCGACAAGGAGAAGGGCGACCTGCGGATCGACCAACTCTCGCGCGACTTCGGGCAGGGAGTCGATGCCCACCTCTGGGCCGAGGTCCTTGAAAAGATCAACTCCGGTGAAATGCCGCCCGAGGACGAGCCCCAACCGGCCGAGGCGGAGATCGCCACATTCGTCGCCAAGCTCGATGGCAAGATCAAGGAAGGCCGGGCGGCCCGCATGGCAGCGCGGCCCCCGGTGTCCCACTACCGGCTCAGCCGCAAGGAATACCAGAACACGGTCTACGACCTGCTCGGGGTGCGCTACGATCCGGCGAAGCCGGGCGAACTGAACGAGGACACGCTCTGGCACGGCTTCGAGCGGATCGGCTCGGAGTTGTCGCTCTCGCCCTCGCATGTGGACCGCTACTACCGGGCCGCGGAACTGGTGCTGAGCCGGGCTTTCCCGAGCACCGCGGCCGGTGAGACCCGCAAGATCCGTCAGACCGCGGCTGATCTGCGCTACGGCGGCGGCAAGGAACAGCAGGCGGCGCTGGACCGCTTCGGCATCAAGCGACCCCTGCGCTACCTCTTGTTCCCCGGCAGCGTCCAGAGCGCGCTGGCGCCCCATTGGTTCGGGCGGACCGGACCGGAGCATAGCGGACTCTACAAACTCCGCCTCCAGGCCAGCGGGACCCGTCCTCCGGGCGGGCAGCCGGCGCACCTCAGCATCGGCACCAAGACGGGCGAGGAAACCGTCGAGGGCATCATCGAGTTCGACATCACCGCGCCGGAGGACCATCCGCAGGTCTACGAGTTCGAGGTGTTCCTCGAAATGCCGGCGAACCTCCATTTCTGCGTGGTGGCCACCGACGTGGTCGACCGCAGGCAGGGCGCGGCCTTCCGCAACGCACTCTCGGCGAGGGGCGGCTACATTTTCACCCACAGCAGCGAAACCCTGCTGCTCAATCCAAACGCGCCGCAAATGTTCGACGACAAGGGCAACGGGATCTTTTCGACGGTGTTGCTCGACTGGATCGAGTGGGAAGGCCCCCTCGTGTCCAAGGAGGAAATGGCCCGGCGCGAGGGCGTGCTGCCGCCGGACGACGCCACGCCTGAAGTGGTCGCCGATCATCTCCATCGCTTTGCCGAACGCGCCTGGCGTCGGACGGTGCAGAGGGAAGAGTTGGAAGGCTACCTGCAGACCTACCGCGAGGATCGCGAGGCCGGCGACCCGACTGCAGAGGCCTACCGTGGAGCGCTCCAAGGCGTGCTGACCTCTCGGAATTTCATCTACCTGGTCGAGGGCGACACGGCGCCGCGCGAAAAACTCACCGACTGGGAGCTCGCCGCGCGGCTCTCGTATTTCCTGTGGAGCTCGATGCCCGATGCGGCGCTCTCGACCTCGGCCGGAGCCGGAAAGCTGGCCGGCGACGGTCTCGCCCGCGAGGTCGAGCGGATGCTGGCGGACGGAAAGAGCGGGCGTTTCATCGACGACTTTTCACGCCAATGGCTGCAACTGCACCGCGTCGGCATGTTCCCGCCGGATCAGAAGCTCTACCCCGCCTACGACGCCTGGCTCGAGACCAGCATGCGCGCGGAGCCGGTGGAGTTCTTCCGTGAGATGTTTGTCAGGAATCTGCCCATCGACCACTTCATCGACTCCGACTGGACCATGGCCAATGCCCGGCTCAGTGATTTCTACGGGCTGCCGGAGCCGAAGTCGGACCAGTTTCAGCGGGTCTCGTTAACTCCGGAGCACAAGCGCGGCGGACTTCTTACAATGGGCGCGGTGCTCGGCCTCACCTCCGACGGCACGCGCCATCGTCCGGTGCATCGCGGCGTCTGGTTGAGCGAGGCGATCTTCAACAAGACCCCGCCTCCGCCGCCGGCCAACGTCAATCCCATCGAACCGGTCCCGCCGGAGGGCGACAAGGTGACGGTCCGCCAGCGTCTCGAGGTGCACGCGCAGGACAAGAATTGTGCCGCCTGCCATTCGAAGATCGACCCGCTCGGCCTCGCCTGGGACAACTACGACGCCATCGGCCAATGGCGCGAACGCGAGGTCGTCCCGACTGGAAAAGGCGAGAACCCCCTCGCCGATGCCTCTGGCAAGCTACCCGACGGGCGGGCCTTCAAAAATGCCGATGAATTCAAGCAGCTGCTCCTGAAAGATCGCAAGACTTTCCAGCGCGCCTTCATCGAGCATCTCTGCACCTACGCCCTCCGCCGGGTCCTGACGGTGGACGACGAGGAGGACATCCATCTGATCGTCGAAAACGTGAAGAAAACACCGGGCGGCGTCCGCGACATCGTCCGTGCTGTGGCCACATCTGAACTGATGAAGAAGCGTTAAGCGGTTAGCTTTTAGCGACTAGCTATTTCCAAGCCTGACAATCGCTGAATGCCAAGAGCCAAAAGCTAATGAAAAACTTTCGAGATCTACCGATTTGGAGCCGATCACATGCCCTCACTCTTGAAATTTATCGGATCACACAAAGTTTCCCAATGTCGAAACTTACGGACTACTCAGCCAGATGCGTCGCTCAGCCTCGTCGATCCCGACCAACATCGCGGAGGGTTGCGGGAGGAACACGGACAGGGACTTCGCGAGGTTTCTCGACACCGCAATGGGCTCCGCGTCTGAATTGGAGTACCAACTCATTCTCGCCTGCGATCTGAAATACATCCCTCAGGAAATATTCGAAACCACCCTGGCCGAACTCACCGAAATCAAACGCATGCTCAACGCTTTCATCCAAAAGCTAAGAGCTAACCGCTAATCGCTTACAGCTCCCCATGAACTACCTCTCCCAATCCTGGCGGGTCGACCGCCGCCACGTCCTCCGCGCGATGGGTTCCTGCATCTCGCTGCCCTTCCTCGAGTGCATGGTGCCGCTGCGGGCGACGGAAAAGATGATTTCGACACCACGGCGCAGCGCCTTCATCTACCTCGCCAACGGAGTCCACTCGCTGAACTACCAGATCACCACGGCGGGCCGCGATTACCGGTTCTCCCGCTCGCTGAAACCGCTCGAAAAACATCGCGACGTCATCACGCCGATCAGCGGCCTGCACCATCCGGGCGCCCTCGGCCACCATCACAACTGCATCTCAGTCTGGCTGACCGGAGGGAAGCTGGGACCCTCGGATCGCAACACGATCTCGGTGGATCAGAAGATGGCCGAAGTTACCGCCCAGCACACGCGCTACCCCTCGATGGAGATCGCCCTGACCCAGGGCTCGCTCGCCTGGACCGCCGACGGTGTGCAGTTGCCCGCGCTGCGACGCTGTAGCGAGATCTTCGATTCGCTGTTCGAGGAACCCAAGGGGGGCAAGGACGCCCAACGCAAGGCACTTCGACGCAAGGCGAGCGTGCTCGACGACAACCTCGCCGAAGTGCGCCGCCTCGAGCAGAAGATGGGCAACGCGGACAAGGGACGGCTCGACCAATACCTGACCTCAGTGCGCGAGGCCGAGATCCGGACACGCCGCGCCGACGCCTGGCTCGACACCCCGCTGCCCGCGATCGCCGAGGCCGATCGGAAACGGACCGACCGCGACGTGCCACCGGCGCAGGCGGGCGAATATTTCCGCACCGTCTACGATCTGATGGTGCTGGCCTTCCAGACCGACGTGACCCGCGTGGCCACCTTCAGCCTCGGCGGTGAAGGCGACGCCTTCTCCATCCCCGAGATCGGCATCACCGAGTCGCGCCACCAGCTCAGCCACCACGGCGGCGACGCGGGCTATATGGAAAAGCTGACAAACTACGACACCTTCGCGATCGAGCAGTTCGGCTACTTCCTGTCCCGGCTCGCCGAGACGAAGGATCTCCATGGCCAGCCGCTCCTCGGCACGACCATGGCCCTCTTCGGAAGCGGCATGTGCTACGGCCACAGCCACGGCAACGCCAATCTGCCGCTCGTGCTAGCGGGTGGTTCGGATCTCGGCCTGAAACACGGCAGCCACCTCGACTTCAACCGCGAGAACACCAGCTTCGAGGGTTATGCGGTCGGCGAGGACGGCACCATCGCCACCTCGCACTACCAGATCTGCAGCCGCCCCGTGAACAGCGATGCGCACATGAGCAATCTGCTCCTGCTGATGGCGCAGAGGATGGGAGTGGAAGCGGACCAGTTCGCGGATAGCAACCGGGTGATCGCGTTGTGAGTCTTAATCCTAATCTTCTTCTTAATCCTAATCTCTCCGCAGGCTCGGGGAGGGGGATTAAGATTAGGATGAGGATTAAGATTAAGAGGCCTTTGCAGGTAAAGTAATGAAGCAGTTCGATCACGAAAAGTTGAACGTTTATCAACTGTCCATCGACTTCGTTGCGTGGGTGACTGACTTTCTCGCACGGGTCCCCAAGTCGATCGCGGTTCACGATCAGTTGGATCGCGCCTCGACATCCGTCCCGTTGAACATTGCGGAAGGCAACGGAAAGTTCACGCCCAAAGACCGCTGCAAGTTTTTCGACAACGCCCGCGGCTCGGCGCTTGAATGCGCCGCCTGTTTGGATGTTTTGGTCGCCAAGAAAAAGATTGATTTGGAGACCGCCGCGAACGGCAAGGCCATCTTGATCGAAGTGGTATCCATGCTGGTCGGTCTGATCCGCTCCAACTCCCCTGACCGCGATGTATAGCCAAATTCTTAATCTTAGTCGTAATCTTAATCCAGGATGGGTCGTGCTAGGCCTCGCTTCCTATCTCCTCGCATCGGCCGCCATCGCCGACGAACCCTTCCGCCCTGAGGCTGGAAAATTCCCGCCGATCGAAAAGGCCCACAGCTACCGCGGCGAACTGGTCTTCGTCGATCACGCCAACCGCCGCGGCAGCATTCGCGTGCAGGGAGACGGCATGTTCTTCCGCAACGATCCGCATCCCTTTGCGATGCTGCCTTACGGGACGGTGCGCTACCTCGGCGCTCCGGCGGATCTCCGGGATGTCCCGCTCGGCACCGTGATGCACGTCCGCGCCTTTCTCCCACCCGATCCCACGACCTCCTCCGTTCCGGTGCTGCCGGTGGACAACAAATCCAAGGATGCAAACCACAACCGCGGTGCCGGCATCCTGCCCGCCGAGAACCACGTGCTGCTCCTCGAAGACGAACCGAGCCACTGCCGCCGCGAGGGGCTGGTCTGGAAGCTCAAGGAAGTGGAGATCAAGAACCAGGCCGGACTGATCACCGCCGCGCGGCTGCCGAAAGAGGGCGAGGGCGGAAAGGTGGAAGAAGAGAAACTGACCTTCGACGCAGCCACCCGGGTCTGGCGCGGCAAGGAATGCCTTGGCATCGAGGATCTCGTGAGCGAGGGCACCTGGCCGGCGGATGGAAAACAAGCCCTCGATGGCCAGACCGTGCAACTCGGCATCACCTGGAAGCCGACTCCGGACGGCGTTTTCACCCGTTTCCACATTTCCGACCTCTGGCTCGATGATGAATCCCTCGACCGCGCCGCCCGTAACCAGACCGAGCGGCACAAGGCCTTCATCCGCAGCCGCTGGATGCCGGGATGGATCGACGATGTCGAGTATGGCAAGTTCGGTCGCGCCACGGTGACCGCGACGCTCTTCGGCGGGATGGATCCTTCGCTCTATGCTGACTTCAAAAAAGACGCCTCCGCGATGATGAATGCGGTGGAAAACACCCTGAAGCACACCCACGGCGCCTACGGTCCGGCCCACATGGCCTCGCGGGGCAAGATCCTCGAAGTGATCCAGACTCCCGGCGAGCCTCCGTTCGGCAGCAGCGGCATCCAGATCCGCTTTGAGACCGACCTGATCATCGAGGGCATCCGTCCCGGCCGCGTCGTCCGCATCCGTCCGGGGGATTGGCCGCAGGTCCAGGTGCCGCGGGAGGAGTACCTCAACGACGGCTCCACCAGCGTGGAGGAGCGTTTTCCGACACCCGCCATTTTTCCGAAATACTGATGGCGAGGCGTTCTTGGTTCCTGGTTCTCGGTTCTTGGTTGGTGTCACTGCTTGTCGTCGCTGAAGAATCCGGAACCGAAGTCTTCCGGCCCGTCGCGGGGGAATTCCCTCCTCTGGCGAAGGCTCACGCTTACCGGGGCGAACTGGTCTTCGTCGATCACGCCAACCGGCGCGGCAGTCTCCGGGTCGAGGGTCAGGGCGCTTTCCGGCGAAACGAGCCCCAACCTTTCGCCCTGCTCCCCTACGCGATCGTCCGATACCACGGTGCGCCGGCGGACCTGCGCGACATCCCGCCCGGCACCGTGTTGCATGTCCATGCCTTTCTCCCGCCAGATCCGAAAATCTCGGCGGTGCCGGTGCTGCCTGTCGGCAACAAGGAAAAGAGGTCGGGCTATGGAGACGTCGGCGTCGCCCCGGCCGAGAACCACGTCCTGCTCCTCGAGGACGAGCCCAGCCATTGCCAGCGCCTCGGCGTCGATTGGTTGCTGAAAGAACTGGAGATCGACCAGGAGGCGGGCACGATCATCGCCCGCCGCGGTCCGGAGGGGGCGGAGGAAACCCTCGGCTTCGATGCCGCGACCCGGATCTGGCGCGGCCGGGAGCGACTCGGCATCGCCGATCTGATCGCCGAGGGCAACTGGCCCGCGGAAGGGAAAAAGGCTCTCGGCGATGCGATCGTGCGGATCGGTCTGGTTTGGAAGCCCACCCCGGGCGAGGTCTTCACCCGCTTCCACATCGCCGATCTGTGGCTCGACGACCTTGCGATGGAACGCGCCGCCCGAATCCAGACCGAGACCCACAAGGCCTTCATCCGCGCCCGCTGGGTGCCCGGCTGGATCGAGGCCGTCGAGTATGGACAATTCGGAAGGGCCACCGTCACCGCCACGCTTTTCGGCGGCATGGACGCCTCGCTCTACGCCGATTTCCAGAAGGGCGGACAGATGCTGATGAACCCGGTCGAGAACACTTTGAAGCACACCGAGGGCGGCACCGCCGGGCCGACCCAGATGTCCGCCCGCGGCTCCCTCATCGACGTTTCCAAAACGGAAAACCCGCCCCTCGGCAGCAGCGGCATCCGGATCCGATTTGAAACGGACCTCATCACCGAGGGCATCCGCCCCACCCGGATCGTCCGGGTCCGACCGGCCCGCTGGCCCGATCTCCATCTGCCGAGAGAGGAACACCTGCGGGACGGCGCCTCGAGCGTCGAGGAACGTTTCCCGGGTCCGGATGTCTTTCCGAAGTTCTGAGGACGAAACCATCAATCCTCGTCGCGGCTCTCCACGATCTCCCACAGGTCACCGCCGTCCGCTGAAAACCACAGCTCGACATACTTCAGCCGCGGTGCGGTGATCTCGCCCCGGCCGGTGAGGCGGCTGTGACTCCGATGGATCAGCATCAGTCCGTAGTCCGGCCGGATCGTCCGCACGATCGCATGGAGCCGCCGGACCGCTCCCATGTCGGTGGTGCGCGGACCGATCAGCACCACCGTGCCCGAGTAGGCGAGATCGCCGAGGAGGACGCGGACAAAATCGGCAAAACCAGGGCGAACCTCGTCAAAGGCGAGCAGCCGGTGCCCGTCGCAGTCTTCGGAGAGGGGCGGCCCGAAAAAGATCAGATCGTGCCCGGTCACGCGTTGCAGGACGGCCGAATCGAGCGCGTCGCCGAGGATCGTGTCGATCCCGTGGTCGCGGTTCCTTGCCGCCACCGCGGGGTCGATGTCGACGGCAAGGTAACGGGTCACCCCCGGATCACGGCGATAGGCTTCGGCTTGGGCGAGACAATCACCACCGCAGAGTTCCGCGATCGAACGGACCGCGGGGAAGCGCTCTCGCAG
Organism: Verrucomicrobiales bacterium; assembly: GCA_041917795.1. Classification (GTDB taxonomy): domain Bacteria; phylum Verrucomicrobiota; class Verrucomicrobiia; order Verrucomicrobiales; family DEV007; genus Arctic95D-9. Next base: position 60,994 of record JAYRWX010000022.1, on the reverse strand, counting down.
GATGGCCGCCCTCTGGAGAATGGTGCGGGGATTGGTCCGGGCGAAAGACCGTCGCGAGTGATCGGGCGTGCGGGGTGTCTCCATGAAATCAGAAACCTCCCATGAAAGCGACCGGAGTGAGGCGCAGGGCGACATCAAAATAATCCGCGACCAGCGGAACCACCTCGCTGCTGTGCCGGTAGTGGACGGGAGCCTCGAGGCGCCAACTCTTTGCCGGCAGGGCGTCGGGGATGATGATGCGCCGCCGCAGCGACTCCTCGTCCACGGGAACCTCTTTCGCGTCACCACGCCCCACCCGCCTCCCGGTACCGTGCGACATCGAGTCTCCCAGCTCGCGGATGTTTTCCCGGGCGGTCCCGACGGTGATGACATCGTCGAAGGACGAGGCGATCAGCACCTCGCCACCGGCCGGGCTATGGGTCACCCCTTTGCGGAGCGTCATCCAGGCGCCCTCCGTCTCGACCGTGTCGTGGGGCAGCAGGACGGGTTCGCTCCGGCCTCCCATGACCCGCCTGACACATTGCCAGATCTCGGCATGGTTCGCGGCGGCACGGTTCAGAAAGCGGTGATAATCCCGTGCGAAGCGGAAACCCGCCTTCTCCGCGGTCGTCATGCGCGAACCCACGTGAACGAGCACGTGAACGCCGCCACGATCATCGACACAGGCATCGATGAAGTGGTTCCCAGAGCCGAGCACCGTTTTTCCAAGATCGGAGAGCCGCTGATAAAGCTCATTCCAGGCCCCGGCAAGATCGTCGAGCGTGATTTCAACCGGAGCCCGCGACATGGCGCAACCGATGTCACCGATCGCCTCACTGAAACGGAAGGTTTCGAGCCAGTCGCCCCGGACGAGGGCGGAGGTGCCGTTCGGCAGGATACCTCCGGGGCAAACATCAGGCAGGACGATGGCGTGGTCGACGTGTTCGGCAAGGAAACGCGCGTCGAACCAGCGAGCGACCTCCCAGTCCGTTAGCGCGGAATGATTCCGGATTTTGCGCGTCAGCATGGCAGGCTTCGGGAAAAACACGGAGTCGCCCGGCTCGATCGCGGGGGGGAGCCGCGCCCGGTTCACCAGGCCGCCCCGAGCGTCGGCTTCGGATCGACGCGATAGGGCATCCAGGCGACACCGACGGCTTTGACCGTGCAGTTTTTCTTGAGCGGGGTCAGGGTGGCCGATTCGAGCTTCTCGTTGGCCGGATCGAGGGCGGCTTTCAGCTTCTCGATCTCCGCCTCACAGGCTTCCTCGATCTCCTCGAGCTCCTTCTGGTATTGGTCGACTTTTTCCTCGGCCTTGGCGACGTCGCGGCTTTCCTTCCACGCACGTGAGGCTCCAGACATGGCTCCCCGGCCTGAGGTCGCGGAGACGCGCTTGCCGAGCAGAGCTCCCAGAATGGTGCCCCCGACGCGGAGCGCGGTGTCCATCTTGGCGCTGTTCGCCTGGGACTTCTGATCTTCGACGACATCCATCGCCTTGCTGATCTTGTCCTCGACGGTCTTGATCTTCTTCTCGTAGCTGGCGCGGAGTTCCTCGACTTTCGCATCGCGGGCCTCGCGGGCGGTGTGGACGAGGCGGGCACGGAAGTCGCCCTCGCTCTCGCCGAAGTTCGAAAAGAGACCGGTCAGCGGACTCTTGAAAACGGTGAGCGTGTGGTTGCCGTAGAGCCAGTCGGCGGTCTCCTTTTCCAGCTTCGACCAGAGCTTCTCTTCGAGCAGCGACTGGGGCAGGTTGGAGAAAGCGGCCCCATCGACAGGACTGTCACCGAGCTGGGAGGGTGTCAGTCCGTTGGGCAGTTCGATGCTGCGGTTCCAGTCGATCGCTCCGCTCGCCGGGTCGACGGGATTCACGGTCACGCTGGTGGCGGCGCCGGAGATGCCCTTCGCGTCATCCTGATAGCGGACTTCTCCGATGCGGATCACGGCCGGCACGTAGTTGATTTCAGCCGCGGGCACGCCGGCGCCGGCGGGGATGAAGAAATCCTTGGCTCCGCGCGGCAAGCGTGGACGCAGGGTCGCGGGTGCGGGCGGCTTCGGCGCCTGCGGGTCCGGAGCCGGCGCGGCGGCCCTGGCGGCGGCGATCTCGGCGCGCTTCGGATCCATCAGCTTCTTGATCTGGGTACGAGCCAGCGGGCCGGTCAGGTAACTCATCACCCAGCGCACGTGGAAGACGGTGGGCGCGTCGTCGTTGACGTTGTTCATCAGGAAGATCCGGTTGCCGAGCCCGGCGAGGAGCTGCTCCATCTTCTTCCTGTCAAAACCACTGTTGTTGCTGGCGGCGGCTCCCTCGAGTCCGTCGAGGACGCGGGCCTTGTCCCGCTCGGTCTGGAGTCGTCCCAGCCACCAGGTGCCGATGTTGGAGAGGGCCTTGTAGTCGAGATCGACCGGGTTCTGCGTCGCGAGCAACACGCCGAGTCCGAAAGCGCGGGCCTGCTTCAGCATCGTCATCATCGGCTTCTTCGAGGGCGGCATCGCCGAGGGCGGCAGGTAGCCGTAGATCTCGTCCATGTAGAGCAGGGCCCGCAGGCTGGTGGTGCCGGACTGCGCCCGCATCCAGCCAAGGGTCTGGTTGAGCAGCAGCGAGACGAAAAACATGCGTTCGGCATCGTTGAGGTGCGAGATGCAGAAGATCGAGATGCGCGGCTTGCCTGCGGGCGTGTGCAGCATGCGCTTGATGTCGAGCGGCTCGCCCTCGAGCCAGGTCGAGAAACCGGGCGAGGCGAGCAGGTTGTTCATCTTCATCGCCAGATCGAGGCGGCTCTTCTGCGGGCAGACGGTCTCGAGGTCCATCACCCCGATCTTGTCGAAGGGCGGCACCTGGATGTGTCGCACCAGGGTCTCGAGGGTGATGCCGTGGCCGGCTTTCCAGGTCTGGGCGAAGATGTTCGAGAGCAGGATGTGCTCGGGATCGCGGAGCGGGTCGGCGTTGTTGCCCACCAGCGAGAGCAGACTGGAGACGGTCGACTCGATCCGCTCGGAAAGCGATTCCGCATCATCAAGGATCTCGAAATCGGGCACGTCGAGCGAACTCAGGATGGAAACCGGCAGGCCCGCGTTCGAGCCCGGGGTGTAGACGGAGAGATCGACCTTGTCGCGGAACTGTCGGATGCGTTCGCCGGACTGCCCCCAATCGCCGAGGCCTTTCTCCCACATCGCGGCGGTCTTGGCGGCGTGCTCGTCGGGGCTGATCCCCTTCTTCGCGGCGTCATCCTCGTTGACCCACGGGCGGAAGCTCTCCGCCTTCAGATCGGGAAAGGTGAGCAGCAGGTTCGCAATGTCGCCCTTGGGATCGATCACGATCGCGGGGATGTTGTCCATCGCCGCCTCTTCGAGCAGCGCGATGCAGAGACCGGTTTTGCCCGAGCCCGTCATCCCGAGGACGACGCCATGGGTGACGAGGTCCTTCGAATCGTAAAGGACGAGGTCGTCACCGAGTGTCTTCTCGCCGAGGTCGTAGCTGCGGCCGAGGTAAAATTTGCCGAGTTGTTCGTAGTCTTCGGTGCGGATGTCCATGGGAAGGGCGCGAGGCGGATGATGAGAGGTGAAATACCGGGACCGGACCCGGGCTGCTTATGTTATGAAACGCCCCCCTCGATTTCCATGGGAATCTTCACGACGATCCGGTGAATTTCCCGCTTCGTCCCCGCGCGGCAGGCCGCCTCATTCCCACTTGAAAGGCCCGCCCTTGAGCCGCTCGATCTTTCGAATAAGCCAAAGGTTTTGCTCCTCGATGGCGCTAAAGGTCGGGTTCTCGGCGCTTTCGTCCCGATGATAGTAAGGTTTCCCGGCAAAATGTTCCTGGAGCGGCCGGATCTTGAAGGGGAAGCCGTGGCGGGCGAAGATCTCGTTGCGGGCGATCGACAGCTCCTGCAGGGAGAGATTCTGGACAGCGACCCGCGACAAGGGCTGGTCCGAGGAGTAGGGGAAAATGTCAGGATTGGACGCAGCGAAAAGCGCCGCGTTTTCCTTCGAGTCGAATCCGGTGATGACGACATTGTCGTGCGGCACAAAGGGCCCACCCTTCGCGGATTCCTCGGCGGAGATCAGCGTGATGTTCGCCTTTTCGATCTCGGAAAGCGGAGGGGATTTCAGGCCCTCGCGTTTCTGATACCAGAACCGGTCGCCGAAGTAATATTGCAGCAGGGGTGAGTCGAAGTCGTAACCGTGGCGGGCGAAGATTTCGTTCCTCGCGAAATAAAGCTGGTGCAAGCCGAGCGGCTTCAGGTCCTCCGCGGTCAGCAGGCGCTGGTGGGAATCGGGCATGATGAACTTGACGGCGTCGGGAGTTTTCGCATCCGCGTTCGCCTCGTCGAACAGGGGCGTGCCCAGACTGTAGGCGAGCGGCCGCTGGGCTTGCAGGGAGGGATCGCCGAGTCCGCGGATTTCGGCGGAGGTCTCGTCGTGGACGCGGGTCTGGGTGCGCTGGAAGACCTTTTCCCAGGTCTTGTAACGCTGCATGTCGGAGCAGAGGTTCACGGTGAGGAAGCCACCCCGCTCGGTCCCGAAGGCATCCTGTCCCGGCGATGCGGCGGTGATGTCGACGAAACCTTCGTGAAGGCGGAGGAGATAATAAAAGGAGTTCCAGGGATTCACCTCTTCGGGACCTTCCGCGAGTTCGTTGATCTGATAGCTCGAGCAGCAGTCGGTGACGAAGACCTTGAGCATCGCCGGGAGCGCGCCGATCTTTTCCGCCCACTTCGCCCGACTGAGCGACTGGAGGTCGATGAACTGGAGAAACTGTTCGTTGGTCGAGGCATCCGGGATCACTCCGTGTCCGGAGAAGTGCACGTAGACCGTGTCGTCCGGTCCGACCTCGGCGGAAAAGCGTTCAAAGGCCTCCATCACCCCCGTGCTCGTGGAGGACGGCCCGTTGACTTCGGTGATCTCCAGCGACACTCCCCAAGCCTGCTCGGAGATGTTGTCCTGGAGCATGCCCTTCACGATGAAGCTGTCGGTGGTGACACTCGTGTTGATCGAATCGAGTCCCTCCGGATAAGCGTCGCAGAAAACCAGAAAGGCCCGGATCGCGGGCTCCGAGCGGAGACCGGGGGTCGCGACGAAACTCAGGGCGATGGCGACGGCGAGGCGGAGGGCGGTCATGGTCTGACCTCGATTCATGCCAGAAGGTGACTCCACATTCAAGGACGATGGGGCGATGGCTTTCTCAATCGACGGACCCGGGCAAAACCGTACGCGCGAACTCCGGCTCAATCGCCTCTGCAAGGGCCTAAGCAAATGCGTCCTTGGCGTCGCGTGCCGGGTTGTGCTACAAGGCCTTTCTCCCCACGGGAAAAACTCCATGACCCCTCTCCGGTTCCTTCTCATCCTCGCTCTCAACCTTGCGCCGGCTCCGATCCTCCTGCACTCCGCCGATCGCCCCCCGAACATCGTCATCATTTTCACCGACGACCAGGGCTTCGGCGACATCGGGGTCAACGGGGCCGAAGGTTTTGAAACGCCGAACATCGACCGGATGGCGAAGGAAGGCCGCCACTTCACCCGCTGGTACGCCGCGCAGGCGGTCTGCTCGGCCTCGCGCACCGCCCTGCTGACCGGCTGTTATCCGAACCGGGTCGGCATCCACGGCGCTCTCGGTCCCGGCAGCCGGACGGGCATCAACGCCGACGAAACCACCCTCGCCGAAGTCTGCAAATCGAAGGGCTACGCCACCGCGATCTTCGGCAAATGGCACCTCGGCGACGCTCACCAGTTCCTGCCGCTCCAGAACGGCTTCGACGAATACTTCGGGATCCCCTACTCGAACGACATGTGGCCGCAGCATCCGTCGAACAAGAACTTCCCGCCGCTTCCGCTTTTCGACGGAAACGAGCGGGTCCGCATCGTCGACGAACGCGACCAGCGCATGATGACGACCTGGCTGACCGCGAAGGCCGTCGACTTCATCAACCGCAAGCGCGACGAGCCCTTTTTCCTCTACGTGCCGCATCCGCAGCCGCACGTGCCCCTTTATGTGAGCGAACGCTTCGCTGGAAAAACCCAGCGGGGTCTCTTCGGCGATGTCATCTCCGAGATCGACTGGTCGGTGGGCGAAATCCTCAATGCGATCGACACGAACCGGCTGGCCGAGGATACGCTGGTGATCTTCACCAGCGACAACGGTCCCTGGCTCTCCTACGGCACCCACGCGGGCTCCTCGGGACCTTTTCGAGAGGGCAAGGGCACGGCTTGGGAGGGCGGGGTGCGCGAACCCTGCGTGATGCGTTGGTCCGGGAAGATCCCGGCCGGCACCGACTGTGAGGAGCCGGGCATGAACATCGACCTGCTTCCCACCATCGCCGGTCTCATCGGTGCCAAACTGCCGGAGAAAACGATCGACGGTCTCGACATCCTCCCGCTGCTGACCGGCGCCGAGGGGGCGAAGAATCCTCACGAGGGCTACTGGTATTATTACAAGCAAAACGAACTTCAGGCGGTCTCGATGGGCACTTGGAAACTCGTGTTGCCGCATGGCTACCGGACCCTGAAGGATGGCAAAGGCGGCGATGGCGGAACTCCCGCACCCTATGTCAATGTGGACGCTCCGCTGGCGCTCTACGATCTCGCTGCTGATCCCGGCGAGACCACCGATGTCGCTTCCGCCCACCCTGACAAAGTCGCCGAACTGACCCGCTTCGCCGAGAGCGCCCGCGCCGAACTCGGTGACACGCTCACGAAGCGCAAAGGTGGCGGCAACCGCGAAGCGGGGCGGCTCAGCGACGAAGAGTCCGCCGCTCTCGACCAACTCCATTGGCCGAATGGCAGGCCGGACAAGGGCTGATCCCGGCCCGATCGCGCCTTTTCCCTCCGCAAACGCGGCTTTGCCCCGCCGATTGGTCGCCCGCACCTTTCGCGGATGAAACGAATCACCGCGATTTGCTTCATCGCGCTTGCCGCGACGGGTCATACGGAGGAGAGCGCTCTCACCTTCGAGAAGGACGTGCGTCCGCTGCTGAAAGCTCACTGCACCCTCTGCCACGGCGAGGAGGCGAAACCCAAGGGCGGCGTCGATCTACGCCTGCGGCGTTTCATGGATCGACCCTTGGAGAGCGGCGCGGCGCTGCTGGTGCCGGGCAAGCCGGAGGCGAGCGAACTGGTCGCGATCATCGAGCGCGGCGAAATGCCGAAGAAGGGGCATCCGGTGCCGCCCGACCAACTTGCCACGATCAAGAAATGGATCGCCCAGGGCGCCAAGACCGCGCGTCCCGAGCCTGAGACTCTTGGCAACGGCCCACTCATCACCGAGGAGGAACGCGCGCACTGGTCCTTCCAGCCGGTGAAACGTCCCGAGGTGCCGAAGGTGGAAGGAGCCACCACTCCCGCCGATGCCTTCCTCGTTGCGGCGATGGCCAAGGAAGGTCTCGCCTTTGCCCCCGAAGCCGACCGCGCCACCTGGTTGCGACGGGTCACGCTCGATCTCACCGGACTGCTGCCGGCACCGGGAGAACTCGAAGCTTTCCTCGCGGACTCTTCGGCGCAGGCTTACGAAACGGTCGTCGACCGGCTCCTCGCCTCCCCGGCCTATGGCGAACGCTGGGCGCGGCATTGGCTCGACGTGGCCGGTTACGCGGATTCGAACGGCTACACCGCCGCGGACTCGGCCCGGCCGCAGGCGTGGCGGTATCGCGACTACGTGATCCGGTCCTTCAACGAAGACAAACCGTGGGATCAGTTCATCCGCGAGCAGTTGGCCGGCGATGAACTCGCCGGTGCGACCCATGCCGATTACCAGGCTGCGGTGAACGATCCGAATCGGCTCGAGCAGATCACCGCGACCGCCTTCCTCCGCATGACCCCGGACGGCACGGGCGATCCTAACGATGACGCCAATCTCGCCCGCAACCAGGTTATCGCCGAGCAGATCAAGGTCGTCGGGTCCTCGCTCCTCGGTCTCAGCGTGGCCTGCGCGCAATGCCACGATCACCGCCACGATCCGATCTCGCAGGAGGACTACTATCGCTTCCGCGCGATCTTTGATCCCGCGTATGATTGGAAAGCCTGGCGCGCGCCGGCGCAGCGGCTCTATTCGCTCTACACACCCGAGGAATCGGCGAAAGCCGCGGAGATTGAAAAGGCCGCGTCCGCAATCGACGCCGAGGCCCGCGAAATGAGCAAGAAATTCCTCGACGAGATCTTCGAGGTGGAGGTGAAGAAGCTGCCCGAGGCCGACCGCGAGCCCTATCGCAAGGCCCGCGCCACCGTGGAAAAGGATCGCACTCCGGAGCAAAAGGCGCTGATCAAGAAGTATCCCTCGGCCCTCGCCCTCTATTCGCTGAATCTCTACGACCAGAAAAAGCAGGACCTTGTCGACGCAAAGAGCAAGGAGGCCGCCGCCCTGCGCGCGACCAAGCCGGTGCAGAACTTTGTCATGGCCCTGATGGAGGTGAAAGGCCAGGTGCCCGAGTCGCAGCTCTACAACCGCGGCGATCACGAGCAGCCGGTACGCCCGGTCACGCCCGGCGAATTGACCATTCTGGCGACGCCGGAGGTCGAGCCTTTCCAACCCGCCGCCGTGCCCTCGGGTTCGACGGGCCGCCGCCTCGCCTACGCGAACTGGCTCACCAATGGTAAACACCCCCTCGTTGCCCGCGTCCTCGTGAACCGCTTCTGGATGCACCATTTCGGCCGGGGCATCGTCAACACGCCGGCTGACTTCGGCCATCACGGCGATGCGCCGACGCATCCCGAACTGCTCGATTATCTAGCGGATGTATTCGTGAAGGGCGGGTGGAAGCTGAAACCGCTCCACAAGCAACTCGTCCTCAGCCAGGCCTATCGCCAATCCTCCGACAACCCAGCCTCAAGCGAAAGGGATCCTGATAACCGTCTTTTCGCCCGGCACAAGCTGCGCCGGCTCGAGGCCGAGGCCGTCCGCGACACCGTCCTCGCCACCGCCGGGGCGCTCATCGACAAACCCTTTGGTCCTCCCAGCACGATCGCCCGCGATCCGGCGGGACGCATCGTCGTCGGCATCGACAAGGGCACCATCACCACCGCCAAGGTCGAGCCGGGCGGCGAGCAGGATTTCCGACGTTCGCTCTATGTCGAGGTGAAACGCAGCAAGCCGGTGACCGTGCTCGAGGCTTTCGACGCTCCCGTGATGACGCCGCACTGCGAGATGCGTGCCCAGACCACCGTGGCACCGCAGTCGCTCCTGCTGCTGAACGACACCTTCATCCTCGAAAATGCGCGCCGCCTCGCCGACCGCCTCCACGCCGAGGCCCCCGCGGATGAAAACGAGCGTCTTCGCCGCGCCTGGCAGATCCTCTTCGCCAAGGAACCGGCCGAGTCCGATCTCGCTCGCGCCCGCGATTACCTGCGGCTCCAGACCGCGAGCCTTACCGTTTACCACGCGCAGAATCCGCCCGCCGCTCCCGCGAAAGGCGCCCCCGCCCCGCCCAAACCCGATCCCGCCCGCGAGGCCCTCGCGAGCCTCTGCCAGGTGCTCTACAGCTCGAACCGCTTCCTTTACCTTGAATGAAAACCGCCCGCCTTTGCTCGCGCCGCCATTTTCTCCAGGCCAACAGCTTCGGCCTCGGCACGCTCGCCCTCGCCACGCTGCTGAAGCAGGATGGGCTCCTCGGCGCGCCGGTGAAACCCGCTTTGGGTGCGGATGCGCAGTTCGACCTGCTTCCCAAGGCACAGCATTTCCCCGGCAAGGCGAAGGCGATGATCTCGCTCTTCATGATGGGGGGTCCCTCGCAGATGGACCTCTTCGATCCGAAGCCGATGCTGACGAAGTATCACCTGCAGAACTTCCCCGGCGAGATCAAATACGACAACCTCGCCCAAGCCTCCTCGAAGGTCTTCGGATCACCCTGGAAATTCTCGAAGCACGGCGAATGTGGGATGGAACTCAGCGAACTGCTCCCCCATCTCGCCAAGGTCGTCGATGACATCTGCCTGATCCGCTCGATGAGCTCGGGCGTCAGCAATCACGCCCAGGGGCTCTACGCAATCAATTCCGGACGCATCACCGGCGGCAATCCCGCGCTCGGTTCGTGGCTCACCTACGGGCTCGGCAGCGAAACCGCCGAGTTGCCCGCCTACATGGTGCTCTCGCACCCGGGCGGGCTGCCCACCTTCCAGGGCGAGCACTTCACGAACGGCTGGCTCCCCGCCATGTATCAGGGGACCGTCGTCCGCGCGACGGAACCGCGCATTCTCAACCTCGATCCCGCCGCCTCGCTCGCAGGAGACGGACAGAGACGCCAGCTCGACCTGCTTCGCAGCCTCAACGAAGAACACGCCTCCGACCATCCCGGCGAGCATGACCTGCGCGCCCGCATCGCCAGCTACGAACTCGCCGCCCACATGCAGACCGCGGCGAAGGAAGCCCTCGACATTTCCAACGAACCGGAGTCGGTGAAAAAACTCTACGGCGTCGATAATCCCACGACGCGTGACTACGCGACCCGCTGCCTCATCGCGCGCCGTCTCGTCGAGCGGGGTGTCCGCTACGTGCAGGTCCTCAACTCGGGTCAATCCTGGGATCAGCATGGCTCGCTCGTGTCCGCCCTGCCGGCCAACTGCGCCGCGACCGACCAACCCTGCGCCGCCCTCATCACCGATCTGAAACAACGCGGACTCCTCGAGAGCACCGTGGTGCAATGGACCGGCGAAATGGGTCGTCTCCCCGTGCTACAGAACGACGCAGGCCCCGAAAAATGGGGACGCGATCACAACACCTACGGCTTCAGCCAATGGGTCGCCGGCGGCGGCTTCAAGGCCGGTTACATCCACGGCGAGACCGACGAGTGGAGCCATAAGGCGGTCATCGACGAGGTGAAACATTACGACTGGCACGCCACCCTGCTGCATGCCTTCGGTCTCGATCACACCAAGCTGAACTACAAACGCAACGGCCTCGCCGCGACCCTGACGAACGATCCGGGAGCGAAAGTGGTGCCGCAGTTGCTGGCTTGACCCTCTTGGGTCGAGGACCCAACTCTCTTCGGTCGCCGCGGTCGGCACCCGGGCATAGTCCGGAACGACTATGCCGAAACCAAGCTTGGCGCATGTCTTTGCGCCCCACCCGCAATCATAATCCCGCTCATGAGAATCCTGATAGCGCGGTCGGCGCTCTCGGGATCAGTTTCAGCGCAGGAGTGGGTCTCGACATCTTCGGCGCACAGACACTCTTCGCCGCGGACGACGGGGGCACGGCCAGACTGTTCTCCGTCAATCGCACCGCCGGCGCGGCGACGCTCATTGGAGCGATCGGCGGCAACCCGACGATTCGTGCGATGACCATCGTTCCGCCGACCTTGCCACCAACCCTGTCGGTCACCTGCAAGGTCAAGGGAGCCAAGCGCATCACGACCAGCCTGCCCACGGTCACCGTCCGTGGCACCGCCAAGAGCCTCGCCGGGATCAAGCAGGTGGATTACCGCGTCGGAAAAGGCAAGTCGCGCAAGGCGAAGGGCAAGACCAATTGGAACGCCAAGGTCAAGGTGAAGCCCGGGACCAACCTCGTCTTCTTCCGCGCCAGCGGGAACAACCTGATTCGATCCAAGCAGGCGAAGGTAACCATCGTGCGGCAGTAATCCCGGGATCCGCGCTCGCGTTTCAACAGGCAGGAGGTCATGAGCTTCCCTGGCTTTCCCGCTCGAGGCGTACCATCTCCTCCTCGAGACGCTGTCTGTAGATCCGTTGGTAGCGGTTCAGGACGCTGAGCGGGTGGCCGCGGCCGATGCTGTTCCGGTTTCCCTCTTCGAGGTGTTCCCACGAGGTCGTCGCGGCCCACTCGAGCAGTCTTCCGCTGTCGGAAAAAGGGATGATGAAGTCGGCTCCGCACGACTCGCAATGCGCCGGATGGCCGGAATAGTCCGAGGTCAGGTTCCCTAGGAAACAGTGGCACTGGGGACAGAGGAGTTTCATGGCGGGCACAACCCGGTGCGACCGGCCCCCGGCGGGCGGATGGCTCCCTCCATTAGAAATTCCGGACCGGAAATGGCAACTCAAAACTTCCCACTGCGCTCTTCGCGTGAGGAGGAACCAACATCACTCGGCCACCCGCCGGTTGAGAAAGGGGTAGCTGGTCACGACCTCGCTGATCAAGGTCTGCATCCGGTGCCCGTCAGCGGCGATGGTCTTGTGCAACTGGTCCACGACGATGAGGTCATAGCCATCGAGCTGCCGGCAGAGCGCATAGGCAAGCAGTCTTTCGGTGAGATTGCGGGAGAGATCATCACCGCGCGAGGCAATGATGGCTTTCAATTCCCGCGGCGAGGAGAAGGATTTGCCCCCGGGCAGCTCGCCCGCCGCATCGACCGGACCGCCCGAGTCGTCCTGCTCGCGCCAGCGCCCGATCGCATCGAAGTTTTCCAAACCGAAGCCGATCGGGTCGAGGATCTTGTGGCAGTTCGCGCAGACGGCCTCGGTGCGGTGCAGTTCGGTGCGCTGGCGCATGGTCAGTCCGGCGATCTTTTTCCGGTCCTGCTTCTCCAAGGCCGGAACATTCGGCGGCGCGGGCGGGACATGTTCGCCGAGGACCTGCTCGAGCACCCAAACGCCGCGGATTACCGGACTGGTGCGCGTGGGAAAGGAGGTCGCGGCAAGCACGCCGGGCATCGCGAGAATCCCGCCACGGTTCGCGTCGGTGAGGCTGACCTTCTCCATCGCCGCTCCTTTGACCTTCGTTTCCAGTCCGTAGATCGGAGCGAGGGTTTCATTGAGGAAAGTGTAGTCCCCGTCCACGAAGGTGACGACGCTGCGGTTCTCCCGCACGATGCTTTCGAAAAAGAGCCGCGCCTCGTCGTACATCGCCGATCGCAAGGCGGGGGTCATCTGGGGGAATCGGTCAGGGTCGAAGGTCTTCGTCGCGATCTTGTCGAGCCCGAGCCACTGCGCTCCGAAGCCATCGAAGAGGGCCCGGGCGCGCGGACTTGCAAGCATGCGTCTGACCTGCGCCTGCAACACCCCGCGATCGTGAAGCCGGCCCTCGTCGGCGAGCTTCGACAACTCGGCATCAGGCATTGTCGCCCACAGGAAGTAGGAAAGCCGCGAGGCGAGCTGGTGGTCATCGAGCGGCACGATCTTTTCACCCTCGGGCGCGTCCTTCGAGGGAGTGATGAAAAGGAACTGCGGCGAGACCAGCACCGCCTTGAGCATGAGCTGGAGCGCCGCCGAGCGGTCGAGGCCGTTTTTCCGTCCCAGATCATAGACACCGGCGAGCACGTCAATCTCGGATGCGGTGGGTGGGCGACGGTAGGCGCTGCGGGCGAGACGGCGCGCGACCTCGCGGGGCTCGGCCTTTCCGTCGCCGAAAAGCCTCGCCAAGTCCGTGGCGGATAGGCCGGTGATCGCCGCATTCGCGATCACGAGGTACTGCTCGACCTGCATCGGCGAGAGCGAGTTGAGGTAACCCTCGCCCGGCACTTCTTCAGGCAGATCTTTCGCCACCGCGGGATCGACTCCGAGGAAATCGCGGAGCGTGTTCCCGAACTCCGCTTTGGTGAGGCGACGGATCACGTAGGGACCCGGATCGCGATTGCTGAGATACTTGACCTGCGCGAGCGCGTCGAGAAAACGACGCCGCTCCTCGTCACTCGGTTGATCCGCGTCGTCGGGCGGCATGTCGTGCGCCTTCACGTTGGCGATGCACTCCATCCACTTGCGCAGAAAGGCCGGATCGCCCGGCTTTTTGACGGCGACCCGGAGATTCAACCCCGCCTTGGCGCGATCGCCATGACACTCCACGCAGTACTTTGAGACAAACTTCTCGACGTCAGTCTTGAAAGCTTTCTGCACGGCCTCGCGCTTCGCCACGAGTTCCGGATCCTCCTCGGCACGAGCCGGGGAAGAGAAGATCCAGCAGCCGAGAAGAACGGCCGCGACGACGAGGTAAGGAGCGTGCTTCAAACGCGGGAATATGACGGGGCATCTTCCCGCTGTCGAAGCCGCCTTCGCGCAATCAGCGCGCCGCCGAACCGGCTGAGGAACGACTCCGCGGTCTACGCGAACGCGACGAAGAAGACCCGCGTTGATCCGACGAGGGACGCGAGGAGGATTGACGGCCACGGCTTTGCTGGCCGCGATTCTGTTGTCCCCGCGAAGTATTCCGCGCATCCTCGAGTCCATCGGGGGCGTGCATCGCGTATCCCTCGATGTTGACCACCGGGATGGAACGCTTCAACACCTTTTCGATGTCGCCGAGCAGGCCACGCTCATCCGCGCTGACGAGGGAACAGGCGCAGCCTTCCTCGCCGGCACGACCGGTGCGGCCGATGCGGTGGACGTAGTCCTCAGGCACGTTGGGCAGTTCGTAGTTCACCACGTGCGGCAGCAGACGGATGTCGATGCCGCGCGAGGCGACGTCGGTGGCGACAAGCACGCGGATGCGGTTGCCCTTGAAATCATCGAGCGCCTTGGTCCGGGCACTCTGGCTCTTGTTGCCGTGGATCGCGGCGGCGGGAATACCGTCCTTGCCCAGCTGTTCGGCGAGGCGGTTCGCCCCGTGCTTCGTTCGGGTGAAGACGAGCACCTGGCGCCAGTCGCCGTCTTTGATCAGCTTGGCGAGCAGGGTCTTTTTCTCCGACTTGGCGACCGGGTGGATGACCTGGGTCACCGTCTCGGCGGCGCTGCTGCGACGAGCCACCTCGACAAGGGCCGGATCGCGCAGGATGCCTTCGGCGAGTTCCTTGATCTCCGACGAGTAGGTCGCGGAAAAGAGCAGATTCTGACGGCGGGCCGGGAGGAGCTTCAGCACCTTGCGGATCGCGTGGATGAAGCCCATGTCGAGCATGCGGTCGGCCTCGTCGAGAACGAAGATCTCGACCTTGGAAAGATCGAGCGTGCCCTGCTCGACGTGGTCGAGGAGACGTCCCGGCGTGGCCACGAGGATGTCGACTCCGCGGCGGAGGCGGTCGATTTGCGGATGGATGCCGACGCCGCCGAAAATGACGGCGGAGGAAAGCTGGAGTCCCTTGCCGTAGGTGGTCACGCTTTCGCCGACCTGGGCGGCGAGTTCGCGGGTGGGCGTGAGGACAAGACCGCGTGGACTGCGTGAGCGCGCCGGATTCGCGGCGAGACGCTGCAACATCGGCAGGGTGAAGGCCGCGGTCTTGCCGGTGCCGGTTTGTGATCCGCCGAGCAGGTCGCGCCCCGCGAGGATCGCGGGGATGGACTGCGACTGGATCGCGGTGGGCGTCCGGTAACCTTTGGCGGCGACGGCTTTGACGAGGTCGGCGTTGAGGCCGAGTTCGGAGAATGACATGAGAGAATGTTTTGTTAGGGTAAGAACCGCGCGGGCCGGGTCCGGTGCGGACACGGTTCAAGAGCGGAATTGCAGGGCTTGGTATGCCCGGGCGGATCACCGGATGACACGCGGAAGAGACGTCATTCCCTTCTTGCCGGTGAAAAAGGATGCCCACTGAGGCAGAGGCATCCGGCGCGCGGCAAGAGCGCCGCGAACTGACTTGCTTTACTGGACAGCCGAAAGGCCGCCGTGTCAAACGATAGGATGGGAAGTACGGCTCACGGCCTCGCGAGATAATCACAGATCGCCGCCGCCATTCCCGCCACGCCGGTCTTCAGACACTCCTCGTCGACATCGAAAGCGGGCGTGTGGATCTCGCCCTTGATGCCCTTCGCTTCGTTGGAAACGCCGAGGCGGAAGTAGAAGCCGGGGCTGACTTTCGTGAAGTGCGAAAAGTCCTCGCCGCCCATGCCCGGGATCGAATCAATCACGTTCCCCTCACCGACGATGCGCCGCAGGCTCGGCAAGGTCGCCTCGACGAGGGCGGGGTCGTTGTAGACGCTCGGATAACCCTTGCGGTAATCCAGCGTGTGGGTCGCTCCATGGGCGGCGGTGATGCCGTCGAGGATCTGGTACATCATCTTCACGACTCCATCCCGGAAGGCCTCGTCGTAGGTGCGCACCGTGCCGGTGAACTTCACCTCATCGGCGATGATGTTGTGCCTTTGTCCTCCGTGGATCGTCCCCACGGTGAGCACAAGCGGTTGCCGTGTGTCGCTGCGACGACTGCGGATGGTTTGGAGCGCGCTGATCGCCTCCGCCGCGACGACGATGGCGTCGACGCCCCGTTGCGGGGCCGAACCGTGGGCCATGGTGCCCTTGATCGTCACCTCGAAGGTGTCGCTGTTGGCGCTGTCGTAGCCGGACGAGTAGGCGAATTGGCCGGCCTGGAGGTATCGCGTCGTTTCGAGATCGGCGCCCTTCGGCGTGATCGTCGGACGGCAATGCAGGGCGAAAATCGCATCGGGTTTCGGATTTTCCATCGCCCCCTCGGCGACCATCAGCTTCGCACCCCAGTCGCCTTGGAAATCGATCGGCATCCCCTCCTCGGCCGGTTGGAAGAGAAACTTCACGGTGCCACGGAACTGGTCGCGGTGTTTCGCCAGGATTTCCGAAACTCCGAGGGCGACCGTGGTGTGGACGTCGTGACCGCAGGCATGCATGACGCCCGGGTTCCGCGAGCGCCAGGGTTTGCTGCTCAACTGGGTGATCGGCAACGCGTCCATGTCCGCGCGCAGGGCGACGCAGCGATCACTGTCACCCCCGGTGCCGCGCAGCAAGGCGACGATGCCATGTTTGGCGACTCCGGTTTGAATCTCGAGCCCGAGTTCGGTGAGGCGCTGCGCGACGTAGGCGGCGGTCTTTTCCTCCTCGTTGGAGAGTTCGGGATTGGCGTGGAGATGACGACGGGTCTCGACGAGTTTGGGGAACAGCTCGTCGATCGATCGGGCGAAGAGATCGTCCCGCTCGGTGGCCGACAGCAGGCAGGGAGACAGAGCAAAAGCGATAAGCCAAATGCGCATCCGACGAGAGTAGCGGTAGCCGATGACGTTTGACAAGTCCCCTCACCCCAGGCCCGGCACTTCCCAACCCTTGCGGTAGGTCCGCTTCAGGAAGCGGTTCGCCTCGGGCATGTTGACCACGGTCAGTTTCTCCGAGTCCCACTCGATCTCCGCGCCACTGCGATAGGCGACGTTGCCGAGCAGCACGGTCTCGGTGAGCGGTCCAGCGTAAGCGAAGGGAGTGGAGGGCTGGCGCGACTCGCGGACCGCGGTGACCCATTCCTGGTAGTGGTTTGTGTCGGGCAGATCCGCCCATTGGTAATCACCGAAATCAGCTTTGGGAAAGAGTTCGGGCATCTCGGGATAACCGACAAAGAGATTGCCCTTCTCTCCGATGAAAAGGATCCCGTTGAGCGAACCTTTCCAATCCGCCGGGGCCTGGAACAAGGCGCGGTCCGGTTGGCGGCCGGCTTCGTACCAGCGCACCGTGACCGTATCGGTCGTCAGTTCCGTGCCTGTAAACGTGTAGAGGATCTCCGCCCACGCCGGGCCGCTCTCGGAATGTGGCGGCGGGCCCTCGGCTTTCACCTTGGTCGGAGGACCAAGCCGCAGCGCATCGACCACCGGGTCGAGAATGTGGCAGCCCATGTCGCCAGCCACACCGGTTCCGAAGTCCCACCAACCGCGCCAGTGGAAGGGATGATAGGTCTTGTCCACCCAGGGTCGCTCCGGCGCGGTGCCGATCCACTGGTCCCAGTGGATCGTCGCTGGCGGATTGCCTCCGGGCGCGGGACGATCGAGACCCTGTTTCCAATAGGTGCCGGGCCGGTCGGTCCAGGCATGCACCTCGCGCACCTTGCCGATGATCTTGTCCTCGCGCAGCGCGTGCACCGCGATCTTGAGCCGCTTGGTGGCGTGGTGCTGGATGCCCATCTGCGTGATCACTCCCGTTTCCTTTGCGATGCCGGCGAGAACCCGCGCCTCGTGGATGCCGTGGGTGAGCGGCTTTTGCGTGTAGCAGTGCAAACCGAGCCGCATCGCCGTCGCGGTGACGGGCGCGTGGGTGTGATCGGGCGTGGTGACCATCAGGCCGTCGATTCCCTTCTGCTCAAGCAGCTTGCGCCAGTCGGTGTAGGTCCTCGCGTTGGGAAACTGTGCCTTCGCCTTGGCGAGCCGTTCCTCGTCGATGTCGCAAACCGCGACGATCTCATTGCCGGGCGCGAGCTCCATCATGTCGCTCCAGCCCTTACCCCCGACGCCGACACAGGCGATCGCGAGCTTTTTGTTAGGGTCGGCGGAGGAAAGGATCGCCGGGGCCGCGGAGAGTCCGGCGAGGGCGGCACCGGAATGTTTGAGGAAGGAACGACGGGTCGGGGAAGTCATGCCGCCATCGTGAAAGAGGGTTCGGTCGCCGACAAGACCCTCTTCAGTCGGCTTTGCGCCAGAGGGATGGCGGAATCGCGATTACGCGAACAATTTCCTCACCACCTCGCCGTGCACATCCGTGATCCGGAAATCGCGGCCCTGGAAACGGTAAGTGAGGTGCTTGTGGTCGAATCCGAAGAGATGCAGGATCGTCGCGTGGAGATCGTGCACGTGGATGGGATCCTCGACGACACCCCAGCCGACCTCGTCGGTCTGGCCGATGACCTGCCCGCCCTTGATCCCGCCGCCGGCCATCCAGAGGCTGAAGGAATGAGGATGGTGGTCGCGGCCGGTCACGGTCTTGAAGCCTGGACGATTCTCACCGAGCGGCGTGCGCCCGAATTCGCCGCCCCAGACCACGAAGGTCTCGTCGAGGAGCCCGCGCTCTTTCAGATCCTTCAGCAGGGCCGCGACCGGCTGGTCGGAGATCCGCGTGTTCGTCGCGAGTTCCTTGTCGAGATTGCTGTGCTGGTCCCAGGTCGAGAGGAAGAGGGTGACAAAACGCGTCCCGCGCTCGACGAGGCGTCGCGCGAGGAGGCAGTTGCGCGCGAAGGAACTCTGGAAGCCCGTCTTGTCGCTGCTGTCGCGTTCACTCCGATCGACTCCGTAGGCCTCGAGGGTGGCCTTCGATTCTCCTGACAAATCAATCAATTCCGGCGCGGCCGACTGCATGCGGAAGGCGAGCTCGTAATTGCGGATGCGGGCGGCGATCTCGTCGTGGCCGGTGCGCTCCTGGCGGATGCGGTTGAGGTCGTTGATGGCCTCGATGCTGCGGCGCTGCATGTCCGGGGAGATGCGGTCGGGCGTGTCGAGGTTCAGCACCGGGCTGCCCTGGCTGCGAAAGAGCGCGCCGCCGTAGTTCGACGGGAGGAAACCGCTCGACCAGCTCGCCGCGCCGCCGGGGAGGCCGCGACCGAGGGTGGTGAGGACCACGTAGCCGGGCAGGTCGCGCGAGTCGCTCCCGAGTCCGTAGTTCAGCCATGATCCCAGCGTGGGCCAGCCGCGCAGGGGCGAACCGGTCAGCATCAGCAATTGGCCGGGGAGGTGGTTGAACTGATCGCAGTACATCGAACGGACAAAGGCGATGTCGTCGACGCAGGTGGAGAGGTGCGGCAGCAGGTCGGAAAGATCCATCCCGCACTGGCCGTATTTCTTGAAGGTGCGCGGACTGCCCATCAAACGCGCCTCCTCCTTTTTGATGAAGGCGAACTGGGCTTTCTCCAAAACGGAGGGCGGCAGCGGCTGGCCGTCGAGCTCGTTGAGCTTCGGCTTCGGATCGAAGAGGTCCATTTGGCTGGGACCTCCCTCCATGAAGAAATAGATGCAGTTCTTTGCCTTCGGCGCGAAATGCGGGGCCTTGAATCCCGTCTGCGATTCGGCGGCGAGGAGCCCGTCGTCGCGCAGCATCGAGGCGAGGGCGAGGGCGCCGAGTCCGCTCGCACCCGAGGTGAAGAATTCGCGGCGGCTGCTCATTCGCGGGTGATGAATTCGTCGAGGTTCAGGACGACGCGCGCCGTCGCGGTCCAGGCGCGCTCCGGATCGCCTGCGGCGAGGAAATCGGCGTGGGCCGAGCGCAGGGCGTCGCGTTCGGACGGTTCGGGATCGCGGCCGAGGCAGCGGTGGAAGAGCTCGGTGATGAGCGCGTCGGGATCGCCGGAAGGCTGTTTTGTCAGGCTTTTCCCGAGGGCCTCGGCGCATTCGAAGAAGACGGGATCGTTCAGCAATGTGAGCGCCTGCATCGGACTCTGGGTGCGGTCACGGCGGCTGCACGCCACCGAGGTGTCGGGCGCGTCGAAGGCGATCAGCGAGGGATACATGATCGTCCGTTTCAGGAAGATGTAGAGGCCGCGGCGGTAGCGGTCCTCGCCCTCGCTGACGGGCCAGGCGACGCTGCGTCCCACCTCGGTGACGAAGCCGGGCAGAGGCGGACGCACCGGTTTGCCTCCGACCTTGGTGGAAAGCAATCCGCTCGCGGCGAGGTGGAGATCACGCACCGTCTCCGCCTCGACGCGGTAGCGATTCTGCCGCCAGAGCAGGGTGTTGTCGGTGGCATCGACGGGCGGATGCTCGGGGATCACGGAAGACCGTTGGTAGGCCTGTGATGTGACGATGAGTCGGATGATCGCCTTGCGGCTCCAACCGAGACGACGGTATTCCGAGGCGAGCCAGTCGAGCAGTTCGGGATGGGTCGGCGCGGCGCCCTCGGTGCCGAAATCATCGGGCGTGGCAACGAGTCCGACTCCGAAAAGGTGCTGCCAGATCTGGTTCACGGCGACGCGGGCGGTGAGGGGATTCGCCTCGTCGAAAAGCCAGTGCGCGAAATCGATCCGGTCGGCTTCGCCCTTTGCGTTTCGTGGCTTCAGCGGATGCAGGACCGCGGGCACGCCGGGCGCGACGACTTCGCCGCGACGCATGTAGTCGCCGCGGACGTGGACGTAGTCGTCATGCCGCTCAGCGACGCGCTCCTTCACCGTCTGGATCTTGCTGGCGGGTTTCGACGGGATCTTCGCGAGATGCCGGTCGAGCGCGAGGCGTTTCTCCATCCACGCGGCGTCGAGACCGCGGTAGTGGGCGAAGATCACATCGCGTTGTTCGCCGGTGCGTTTGTCAGGATCGATCTGCAACGCAGCGATCACGTCGTCGGTTAGGTCCGTTGCCACCGCGCCCGTCTCCGCCGCCGCGGAAACACGCAACCGCCGCAGCGTCGTCCCGCCGCCCGCCTTGTGGCGCAGGGTCAGGACGATCATTTCGCCTTTCGCCAAGGAGGCTGCTTCCTTCAGCGAAAAACTCCGTGCATGGTGCCTGCGTGTCTCCTTTTCGACCTTCCAAAGCGGATCTTTCGTGTCGGAAAAGGCCAGCGACCGCAGCTTCCCGTCGGCACCGCGCACCTGGGCCGACAGGGTTGAGAGGACGAAGGAACCCTCTTTGCCCCGCCCGGCGGTGACTCCGGCCTCGCGGCCATCGCCGGGCGATCCGAGCGCTTCGATGCGGATGGAGCCGATCGTTTCCGGCGCGGGAAACTCGAGCGTGTAGGTGACGGTGTCGGGATCGGTCTTTTTCGCCTTGGCGAGAATGCCGCCATCCTTTTCGATCGTCATCGTGTCGCCCGCACCGGATTCGGCTTTGGCCGGGTGAAGCACGGTCCAGGGAGAAGGCGGCAATTCCCCGAGGCCCGCCTCCCATTTTTCTTGTCGTTTCGTCAGGCTCTCCGCCTCCTCCGCGAGTTTTGCCTCCAGCGCGGCGGTCTCCTTCTCCCACGCGGCGAGGCTGGTTTGGTAACGCTCCGTTTCGCCCGGCAGCGGGATCGACGGATCCTCGTCGTCGAGATTGTTGAAGAAGGCGTAGACCCGGTAGAACTCGTCCTGCTTCAGGGGATCGTGTTTGTGGTTGTGGCATTCGGCGCAGGCGAGGGTCAGTCCGAGCCAGGTCGTGGCCACGGCGTTGACGCGGTCGATGACCTGCTTGGTGCGGGCGAGTTCCTTGTCGACGCCGGCCTCGGTGTTGAGGAGGGCGTTGCGATGGAAACCCGCGGCGGTGCGATCCGCCTCGGAGGCGTCCGGGAGGAGATCGCCGGCGATCTGCGAGATGCTGAATTGATCGTAGGGCAGGTCGCGGTCGATCGCATCAATGACCCAATCTCGATAGCGCCAGGCCCAGGCCCGCTCGGTGTCGCCGAGGTACCCGTCGCTGTCCGCATAACGCGCGAGGTCGAGCCAATGCCGCGTCCAGCGCTCGGCGAAGTGGGGAGAGGCGAGGAGGCGGTCGATGGTTGTTGCGAGCGAATCGGTTCCAAAAGCCCGGGCGTCTTCCGCGACGGGCGGCAGACCGATCAGATCGAGCGAAAGCCGCCGCCGCAGCGTCGCCGGATCGGCGGGTGGGAGCGGAGCGACCCCGGCCTCAGTGAGGCGGGCATTGATGAACCAATCAACGGGATGTTTCCCCTCGGGAACCTCGGCACGGACGATGGGTTGGAAGGCCCAATGGTCCTTGGCGATCCCCGTCCCGGCGGCGACAAGGAGCAAAGCGGACAACGCTGGAATAACAAACCGCATTTCAGGGAGTCGGGAACCTACCACGATGCGGGCACAACCTCGCCTCACGCATGCACGGCGGGCCTTCACCGAATGGGTGGAACGGACAGACGAGTTGGCGTTTGAGAAACGTTGGAGCGTTTGCGAATGTGAACTACATTCCAAGAATGCTGCCGGTCCCAAAGCTCAAGTTCCGCGAACCCCGTCACAATC
Organism: Verrucomicrobiales bacterium; assembly: GCA_041917795.1. Lineage (GTDB taxonomy): Bacteria > Verrucomicrobiota > Verrucomicrobiia > Verrucomicrobiales > DEV007 > Arctic95D-9. The sequence goes on along the minus strand of JAYRWX010000022.1, from coordinate 38,573 downwards.
TGCCGGGACGCAAGGGCGTTGCCACAGCGGAAGACCGGTTCACCATCGCCTTCGCCCGGGCCTACTCGGAAAAAGCGGTCTCGCTCCACGCCGGCAGTCTCAAGACGAAGATGGCGGTGGCCCGCGAGATTCCTGTGCCCGGTTTCGGCATCGCGGATCTTCTCGCCGTCTCATGGAATCCCGACGGGACTGGGGCCGCCACGCTCGACGAGTTCATCGACGGAAGCGGATTCACAAGCCGCGCCTTCGAGCTCAAACTTGACGACTGGAAGTCGGGGCTCTCCCAAGCGACGCGTTACCGCTTCTTCGCCCATCAGTCCATCCTCGTCCTACCTCCGGCGACCTGTGAGCGAGCCTTGGTCTTCTTCGACACCTTCACCAAGGTCCGGATCGGCCTTTGGTCATACGACGCGGCCACGGGACGGATCACGACCTTCCACACGCCGCGCGCTACTTCTCCGAAATCACCTCGTTCTCATCGGTTGGCTCTCAAGAAGATGAACCGGGCGACTAGGCAAGCTCTGCCCATTGGGTAAAGAGCTCGATGCCACCTTCCATCGCTTGGAGGCGCTCCAGATTGGGTTCGACCTCGGAAGTGATTCCAGCGCTCTGGAGGGCGATCCACCGGGTCCGCGCTTGATCAATCAGTCCCCGGAATCGGTTCAGATCGTCGAGGATGTCGCCGCTGGATCGCGCCTCGGCAGCCAGACGTGAAAGCCCTTGCCAGGATTGGAGCGCCTCTTCGGTTCGCGACACGTCTCCCTGAAATCGGTCGTCGAGTGGAAGCCCGTTCCAGATGCCCGGAGCGATCGCGTCAAAGGTTTCCAAGTCCGTCTGCCTCACGTGAGCCATCATAGGGGCACTGACATAGCGGGGGTTGGGCTGGTTCCCTCCGCGTCCTTCAGCGCGGATATAGCGGTCGAAACAGAATTTCCGCAGGCCCGACGACCAGCCGCTCGCGGCGGCGGCGGCACCGCACAGGCCCATCAGAGGGCTCAGCAGGAAGCAATACCCGTTGATCAGGTTCGCGCCATTTAGCGAGAGGACGTAATTCGCATACATCCAGGCGGCGATCACCCGGGGATGGGACAGATCGGAGCGAACGAACTTTCCCGAGCTGTTCTGCTCGTTGCTTCCGAGGATCAAGTAATACCCATCGGGCGGGGTCTCCATTCCGGTGAGGTCGTCGAGAATCTCGAGGAACTGATCCCCTTCCAGGATCGCATCGCGGTGGATCGCGAGCGTTCCGTAGACCGGACCATCCGCCACTTTTGCGGCGGCCGTCTTCGTCTGATTCAGGATATTGATCGCGATTCCCGTGTCGATCGAGTCGGCCTGACGGATAAAAAGATTGGGGGCGATGTAGGAGTCCACCCCGACGCCCGCCTGAGCTTCGATCGTTCGTTGGATCAGGTTCGGTATCGCCGCGCCCGAGATCATCTTGGATCGGTTCTGCCGCTGGAAGTAGGGCCAAGCCTCCAGCGATCCGCAGTTGGCGTTCGGATGAGCCACCACGTCGGTAGCGTAATACTCAGGGTCCATTATGAGGGTGAATCCGTCTGCACGAAGGCCGGCGACCCGTTCCGCCATTCGTTCCGGTCTGGTGTAACGGGGACTCAAAACAACGCCGCTAATGATTCCCTGATCCTTCGCTTCGGCTAGCTTGTCGGCCGGGCCAAAGCCGTCTTGGGCGAAAATCTTCATTGGTTAATTGCTTTCAGTTCGTTCAGGACTTGGGCGATCCTGCTGTAGCGCAGCGCGGGCTTTTTACGGATGCATCGGTCGATCATCCGGCAGAATTCGGGAGGCAGGTCGGGGCGCAGGGTTGCCAGCTTTTCGGGCTGCACGTTCATGATCCGCCACATCGTCGCATACTGGTGTTCGGGCCTCGGCGCATAGGGATGCTGGCGAGAGGCAAGGACATAGATGGTGAGACCCGCGGAATAGAGATCGCAGCGGAAGTCCATATGGTCCTTGTAGTCGGGCATCAACATCTCCGGCGCCATGTAGCGGATCGTCCCCGGCGCACCTCCCTGGGTTAACTGGGTGCCCTCCATCTTGTAGGCGATGCCCATGTCGAGGACGACGTAGCGACGGTCTGAGTCACCCGTATCGATGATGTTGTCGGGCTTGATATCGCGGTGGAGAAATCCCAACTGCGCAAGTGCGTCGATGAGGACAAGCAGAGTCTCGAAGACGAGCTTCAAGTCGGCGAAGGTCATCGGGACCTTCGCCCTGTCGAGCTGCGCGGCGAGCGATTCGCCCGGCAGGAATTCCTCGCCGTAGATCAGATAATCGTGGGTGCCGATGGTGAATGGCTCGGGCTGGATGTGCCCGAGTTTCACGATGGCCGGATGAGAACAGGCGCGTAGAGCCTCGATCTCCCGTTTGGCCCGGGCGATCAATTGCTCGCGCTGGAGCAACTCGCCATCGGTGCGGCCCGGCGGTATGTAGACAGCCTTGATCGCTTCGGGATCACCATTCGGCCAGTCAAAGCGATAGACGGCTTTGAATCCACCGGTTGCCACATGGACGGGGTCCCCGGGGAGGCTAAGAGAGTCCTTGATCTGGTTCTCGGAAGGGATGGGGAACGACATTCTGGCGGGATTGGGGCGGCTGGAAAAATTAGAAGGCTATCGCTCTGAGCACACCATTGGATTCTTTCGACAAGGACCTTTCTTCGCAAGGCCAAGCGGGATTTGAGGTTAGGGGTGCCAAAAGCCTTGGATTCGGCGTCTTCGATTAACGTTTCGATCCCAAACTTAGTTGTTCATTAATACAATAAGAGAACAGCAATGGCGCGATGTCCACGCCAAATTACCCATCGTTCGCACGACTCCGTCGGGGAAGGCGACGTCCCGTGGATGACTCGCCCTCCCGCCTCACGCATGCACGGCGGGCCTTTTGACTTCGCAGATCCGACCAAAGTCGGATGCCATCAGGCCGATCACGGCGTGATCTAGGTCCTTGGTCCGATGGCAACGAGCGGAGATCCACGGTTTCCTTCCGCATCACTGACAAGGACATGAAAAAAACCGCATCCCTCATCGCCATCGTGGCATTCACACTTCCGATCCTCCGCGCGGAACAACCCGTTCCCGCCGGTCTCTCTGCGGGGGACTGGTCCGGCATCCGCGCCGCCCACGAAGACTGGCAACACCGCTTTGAAAAATCCGAAGACGGCAGCCACACCGCTTCAAATCCCGGTCAGGACTGGACGACCCGTTTCGATGGACGTGGATTCCTCGTCGAACCCGCCGGAGAACAGTGGCGCTGGGGCCTCGAGCTGCGCTCCTACGGCATCGGAGAGCATCGCATCGCCCTCGCGGAGAAGGCTCCCGTCTCCACCTCCGACCAAAAACTCAGCTACCGCTGGGACGGGCGTCTCGAGGAGTGGTTCCTCAATGACACGCGCGGCATCGAGCAAGGCTGGACCTTCCGCGAGCGCCCGACCGGATCGGAGCAGGATCGCCTCACCCTCGAGCTCGCCGTGCGCGGCGGTCTGGAGCCGCAGGTGAATGCCACGGGGCTCGGTGTCTCCTTCGCCGACACGGATGGCATCGCCCTGTACTACGGAGGTCTCAAGGCCTGGGACGCCACCGGCCGCGATCTCGCGGTGCGATTCGTCGAAAGCGGAGCCGGCCACATCGCCATCGAGGTCGATGAGCGCGACGCCGTCTACCCCGTCACGATCGATCCCATCGCCCAGCAGGCGCGGATGAAGGCGGACAATGCCGGAAACAATGACGCGTTCGGAACCTCGGTCGCCATCTCAGGAGATACCGTCGTCGTGGGAGCCAGGCAGGAGGCCGGCCCCGGGGATGTCCTGGCCAATTCCGGAGCCGCCTACGTTTTCTTCCGCGATGGCAACACCTGGACGCAGCAAGGATACCTGAGAGCTCCCAATGCCGGGATCGACGACTTTTTTGGCGGTGCGGTCGCGATTTCCGGCGATGTCGTCGCCGTGGGAGCCCGCGGCGAAGACGCGACCGCGGCCGGTGATCCCTCCAACAACGCGCTGAGCAATTCGGGTGCCGTCTACGTCTTCACCCGCTCCGGATCGACCTGGTCCTTCCAGTCGCGCCTGAAGGCCCCCAATGCGGGTGAGCAGGACTTTTTTGGAATCGCCGTGGCGCTTTCCGCCGATTTTCTCGTGGTCTCCGCCACGGGGGAGGACAATGACAGTGGCAGCGTCCAATCCGACAACAACAACGGCTTCAACGACGGTGCCGTCTACGTTTACGAACCCAGCGGCATGAGCTGGACTCTCGAAGGCTACCTGAAGGCCTCCACGACCAGTGACGCGGACAGTTTTGGAACGGCTCTCGCCGTTTCCGGAAACACCCTTGCCGTGGGCTCGCCCAGTGACGACCAGAAAGGTAGTTGCGCCGTTTTTGTCCACGACGGCACCTCCTGGAGCGAGCAGGCCGTCCTCAATGGCTCGGAGACCTTGGCGAACGACCTGTTCGGCAATTCGGTTGCCATATCAGGTGATGTTCTCGTGGTGGGTGCTCCCGCGGACGATGTCAATCAGCTCGGCACCATCACCAGTGTCGATGACGACTCCGGTGCCGCCTACGTCTTCACCCGCACCGCCGGGGTCTGGACCGAGCAGGCCGTGCTGAGGGGATTCAATCGCCAGCCCAAAGACGCGTTCGGCACCAGCGTCGCGGTCTCGGGGAGCTTCGTCGCCGTCGGCGCTCCGCTGGAAGGCAGCGATCTCAACGGTTCGCGGACTCCGGGAGTCACCCAATCCGGTGCAGTCTACCTCTACAGCCGCAGCGGAACGACCTGGCCGCTGAAGCGTCTCCTGAAGGGCGGATCGAACATGGTATTCGGTCGCTTTGGAACCTCTCTCGCGATGGAGGGTGCCACCCTCATCTCCGGGGCCAACGGTGAAGACAACTTCGCGGGCGCGGTCTACGCCTTCACCGTCACCGAAGTCGCCCCCACCCTCACCATCACCGGAAAGAAGACCATCCGTGTCGATGCCGGCACGGCCAGCTACACGGTCCGGGGCTCCGCAGCCGACGTCGATGGCGATCTCGCCCGGGTCGAGGCGAAGGACACCCGTCCGAAGGGGAAAAAGACCTTCCGCTCCGCCAAGGGCACCGCAAATTGGACTTATCGCGCCCGGCTCAAAACCGGCCGCAACAAGATCCAGGTCGTGGCGGTCGATGCCGCTGGCAATCGATCCCTGCCCAAGCAGGTGACGGTGATCCGGAAGAAGTGATCTTTTCCAGCCTCGCTGGCTTCGCGAAGGTGGGCCGGATCCAGGCGGCTCCGGCCCTTTTCGTTGGGTTGACACGGATTCCGCTCCGACCCTACCCTCTTTGGCCATGCGCCGAACCCTCTTCAGTCTGCTTCTGTTGGTTGCTCCGCTTTGTCCCGCCGCCGAATCGCCCGATGTCGTCGCGGCCGGAGAGAAGGTGCGCGAGGAGATCCCGCTCGGCGGCGACTTCCATCCCGATCCGCAGGTGGCGGCCTTTGTCTTGATCGGCCACGGCGGACGCATCCTCGTGTCGAAGGATGACGGGCTCACCTGGACCCGCACCTTCACCGGCGTGCCCGCAGGCGACCACGGCGTCTGGGCCATGCGGACGATCTCCTACGGCGACGGCCTGTTTGTCACCGCCTTTGGCTGGGGCGCCCCGACCAGTTGGCTCGCCTCGGACGATGGAGTGAAATGGCGTCACCTCAGCAGCGGAGCCACCGTCCTTCCCGAGGCCAAGGGCAACCCACGCGTCATGCCCGGCACCTGGGGCCTTGCGGCGGGCGGAGGTACGATCATCGGGACCGGATACATGACGATGGCAGCAAGTGCGGATCGCGGGAAAACCCTCGCGTCCTTTTCGATGTGGGGAGCCTACAAGGACGACCCGCGCGGCAAAATCCAGACCCACCACCTCGACCCCGTCTTTTGCGGGGGACGTTTCCTCGCCCTCGGCGACAATCGTGGAAAAGAAGGTCCGCGTTTCGGTCATCTTTTCGCGAGCGACGACCAAGGAAAGACCTGGCAATGGCTCGATCCGAAAGGACTCGAGAGTTCCACCGGTCGCGGCGCGCTCGTGGTCCGCGGAGATTTCCTGCTGATGACCGATGCGGACGCCGCCAATGCCTGGACCAGCAGCGACCGTGGCGAGACTTGGGAAGGCCCCTTTCCCACCGGTGCCAAACGCGGCGTGCTCAGCGTCGTCGGGAACGAGTTCTGGATCTGCGGCAAACCTTCCCGTGCCAACGCCGATGGAAAGACTTGGCGCGACCTGCCCGCGGCGGTCCCGGCGGGACAAGTCATCGCGAGCGAGAACGGCACGCTCGTCAGCATCCACCCGCAGCGCTGCAACATCCTGCGCAGCACCGATCGCGGGGCGACCTGGACCGAAGTTCACGCCTACGAGCCCGATGCCATCGAGGGTGGCGCCCAGGGCTTGCGCGACGGAGCCTGGGGCAAGGTGGCGCAGTGATTGGTGGTTTTGTCAGGGCTCCGCGGAGGCTGCCTTTCCTTTCCCCGCAATCCACAGCACCAGCGTGCCCGCGATCGCCGAGAGCAGCGAACCCGTGAGGATGCCGAGCCGGTCGTCGACCTCGTAGTCGGACTCGCCGCCACTTTGCTCGAAGGCGAGCGATCCGATGAAGAGGCTCATGGTGAAACCGATCCCGCAGAGCAGGGCGATGCCATACATCTGGAGCCAGCTCGCCGCACCGGGCAGCTTGGCCAGCCCGAGTTTCACGGCGATGAAGCACGCCCCGAAAATGCCCGCCTGTTTTCCGAGAAAGAGGCCCGCGGCGATCCCGAGCGGGACGGGCTGCATCAGTGAAGCCAGCGAGATGCCCGCCAGGGAAACCCCGGCGTTGGCAAAAGCGAACAGGGGAAGGATGCCATAAGCGACCCAGGGATGGAGGTCGTGCTCGAGTTTCACCAGCACGGTCTCATCGAAGTCCTTCGCGGGCCGGTAGGGGATGAAAGCCGCGACGACGACTCCCGCGAGGGTGGCATGAACGCCTGATTTCAGGACTGCGACCCAGAGCGCTACCGCGAGGAGCAGATAGGGCGTCTTCGCCGTCACGCCCATCCGGTTGACCAGCGCGAGCATGGCGATCACCGCACCGGCCACGGCGAGCGAGGCCATGGAAAGCTCGCTCGTGTAGAAGACCGCGATGATGATGATCGCGGCGAGGTCGTCGATCACCGCGACCGACGCCAGGAAGATTTTCAGAGAGAGCGGCACCCGTTTCCCCAGCAGGGCGAGCACCCCGAGGGCAAAAGCGATGTCGGTGGCGGCGGGGATGGCCCATCCTTTCATCGCCATGGCATCACCGCGGTTGATCCAGGCGTAGATCAGCGCGGGAACCACGATGCCTCCGAGCGCCGCGATCAAGGGAAGCACGACGCGACGCCGGTCGGACAGCTCGCCGGCGAGGATCTCGCGTTTCAACTCGAGCCCGACCAGAAAGAAGAAGACCGCCATGAAGCCGTCGTTGATCCAGAGCAACAGCGGCTTGTGGAGCTCGAAGGCCCCCACCGAAACCCGGGCGCGGGTGTCGAGCAGCGCCTGGTAGAGCCCGGCGAGGGGGGAATTGGCGGCGATCAGGGCGATGGCCATGGCTCCCATGAGGAGGAGTCCGGGCACGGCTTCTTTCGGGATGTTGAGACGAGAAGATTGAGTCATCGGTAGTTCAGGGAGCGGAATGAATCCGGGGGTTCCTTTCCGGGCTTTCAAAAACACCCTCTCAGTATACGAACGCAAGGGCGAAATCCTTGGGCAAACCCGCAAGCTTGACGGGTCCCGGCGCGTTTGCTCAACTGCCGCCATGAAATGGATCCCTGCTCTCACCGCCCTCGCCGGAGCGATGATGTTGTCCGCCCAGGACGCGCCCAAGTCCGAGGTCGAGCTGCGCCTGGCCGCGATGGAGGCGGAGTTCCAGGCCGGTTACCGCCAGCAGGTGGCCTTCGCTCACGAGCTCTCCGTCGGCGAGTTGAATCAGAAATACGGCGGCGCCCTGACCCGCGCACAGGAAGACGCCTCGAAGCGCGGCGACCTCGAGGGAGCCCTGCTCTTCCGCGACGAAAAAGCCCGCATCGAGGCGGGCAAAGGCGTGCCGGCGACGGACGAGGCCAACGTTCCCACCGCACTGAAAACCCTGCGGGAAACCTATCGGACCGCCCTCACGAAACTCGAGGCAGATCGCTCCGCCCTCGCCGATCCCCTGGTGAAGGCTCAGGATGAAAAACTCGCCGCCTACCAGACGCTCCTCACCACGCAGGGTCGGCTCGACGACGCGCTCCGCGTCAAGGAGGCCCGCGATGCGCTCGCGACCACCCAGCAGCGACTCGGGGATGCCAGCCCGGGCGCTGGCGCCGTCGCCTACCTCGGGCATTCCGTCTACGAGGCCTCGGCGCTGAAAAAGTTCCCGAAGAACGCCAACCTCGCCATTGACCAGGATTGGCTGGAAAAAGGCGACAAGGTCATCGCCGAGGCGAGGCGGCTCGGCCTGAAGGTGGTGCTCGGCTTCCAGGGCAAGGATCTCGTGGAAGTCGAGGCCAAGGGCATCCCGCTCGCGGTGGCCAACAGCGACGTCGTCATCGCGATGATGTGGCGCGGGCCCTACTACGCCGGATTCACTCCCGCCGATCTCACCGCCTTCGGCAACAAGCTCCACCAGGCTTCACCGCGGATGCAGTTCTGGGCCGCCTTTGTCGAAAAGCCGCGCGGCAAGGTTCAGACCCTGCCCGTGCCACCGGAGGTCGATGTGATCAGCGTGGTCTCCTATTTCGCCCCGAATGCAGAAGAGGTGAGAAAGAAAGCCGACGACGTGCTCGCGGGTTGGATGCAGAAGGCGGAGGGCCGGCCCGTGCTCTTCGAATGGTCGGCCTCGGGCCGAGACAACAGCGGCAGAGGTCTGGTTCCGCAAACCCAGCCCGGCACCTTTCTCGCGATGCAGGAGGCCCGGGATCGGTTCAAAGCCGCCGGCCTGCTCTTCGGCCACATCGGGAAGAAAGACGATTTTGAGGGCGTCGACTCCAAACGCGAACTGATCGAGGAGATCGAGGAAAAGATCACCCTGCAGCCGGCTGCGTCGCGCTGATCAGCGGGCTTTCGAGCGCAGCCTGGAGGACCCGGTGGCGCGGACCGAGACGGCGATCGTTTCCTTGCCGACGGAGCTGCGCACCTCGATGCGGCCCTTCAACAGCCCCGCCTTCTTCGGCGTCGGGGTCACGAGGAACTCCGTTATTTCCCCCGGAGCAATGACACTGCGGCTTGGCTGGGTGATCAGGAAATGGCGTTTCGTCTCCGCGTTCGCCACCACCGTGAGTCTGGAGAGCGGGAGGTCGGCGAGGTTGCGGACGACGATGCGCCGGGTCCGGCCGCTCGCACCGACCGCGACCGGGGTAAAGGGAGCCGGGCGGTCCACCCCTAGCAGGCTCGCGTCATCCGAAGTCTCGAGGCTCACCGCAAAAGAAGCCCCGTGATCGGGATCGGCGTGCAGCGTCAGCCGCGAAACCTCGACCGGACTGACATAACCTTCTTCGGTTGCGGAGAGGAAGCTGGAGGCCGTCACGATGGTCGGCGATTCGCCCGAAAGCGTGAGACTGTTCATGCTGAGGGATCCCATCGAAAGCGGGGAACCCGGGCTGGCCGGGCCCGACCCCGGGGTCACCGTCACCGGGACGTTGATCGTCTGGGTGATCGGACCGGCGGATTGGATGGTAAGGGTCGAACCCGGAAGGTCCAGAGACGCGAGATTGTCTGCAATAATCAGTTTTTCAATCGGAGTTATGGTTCCGTTCGTGGTTCCCAAGACCGTGTTCGTAGTCGTGTTCTCCGTCGTGCTCGCGGTGCCGGGATTGGAACGGGTGAGAACGACCTTCGCGGGATCCAAACCCAAGGCGATGAAATGATCAGAGCTAAGTTGCGGTGCTCCGATGGTGACGGAGCTCGAGTTCGCGAATGCCAGGACCGCACTGGAACCCGAGTAGGAATTTGAAAGGTCGAGACTTCCCGATGAAACGGATGACCCTGTCGAGGCGGAGGCCTCCCGCAGCAACCCGTAGAGAATGCGACGCTGCGATTGGGCCCCCGGTTCATTCCGGGTCACCCAGCGGTAGGTCCCGCCGCCCTCGGCCACGGTCGCAACCAGGATGTAGCGGCCGGAAAGGGCCATCCCGGCCGGCACCTCATAGGTGTAGGCACCGGCGTTTGCGGGATTGGCCGAACCCGTCAGAGGCGTCACATAGGCAAGATTCGTCGCCGTTCTCGATTCGGTGACCCGGAAAAGGTCCAGCCGGAAACCGCCGCGTGCGTTGGGCGATTTCGCCATCTCGATCGTGACCGAGCGCAGGACCCGATCAGCGGGTACGGTGAGGTTCGTCGCAAAGATCCCGGGGCGCCCCGCCGCCTCCCAGAGCTCACCACCCGGGTCGTAGGGAGCGATCTCGCGATAGTCGAGCACCACCGGCGACAGCGCCGCGGCCGGCATCGCCCCGGCGAGCATCCACGCAAACAAGCCCGCCAGGCCGAGGCCGGAGGTGGGGTTTTTGAGGGATGGGATCATGGAGCGAGCCATTGGCAGGCAGAATGCGGGATCGGCCAGCGTGCGTCAATGCCGCAAGTTCCTGCGGCAGAGCTTTATTTGCAAAAAGGAGGCCCGCTTTGCCCTTTGTTTTTCTCCCATCCGGATTCTAGCTTCCAGCTTCTGACTTCCTGCTTCTCCCCCATGCCCCCCTCCGGCGGCGCGGCCCGCCAACGTTACCTCCTCTCGCGACTCTTCCGGCTCACCGCCCGCTACGGCTGGGGTGCTGCGGGACTCGTCGTGTTGAATGTCGCGTTGCTCGCCCTCGGCCTCGCCGGGCTGGGCGGAGTCGGCGTGGCGGTCGATTACCTGCGCGAGCAGGTCGAGCCGGGGGCCCCGGCGGCGAAGTTCCCCTTCGGCTGGCATCCGCCGCAGGACTGGACCCCGCGGACCGTGCTTTACGTGCTCGGGGCCTGGATTCTGGGGACCGCCACCCTGCGGGCTTGGCTCGCCTACCTCACCGCGACCACCACGAACCGTCTCGGCCAAGGGCAGATCGTCGTCGAGCTGCGCTCCGCCATCTTCGCGAAGATGCAGCGGATGAGCTTCCGCTTCTTCGACGCGAACGCGACGGGCTCGCTCATCAATCGCGTCACCGGCGACACCCAATCGGTGCGGCTTTTCATCGATGGCGTCGCGGTGCAGGCGCTCAATGTCGGACTCGCCACCGTCGTCTACGTGATCTGCCTCGCCCGAATCCACCTCGGCCTCACCCTCGCCTGCTTCGCCTTTCTGCCGCTGTTGGGCCTGCTCGTGATTCTCTTCTCGCGCTGGCTGCGGCCCGACTACGAGGAAAACCGCAAGCGCGTCGACCGGCTCGTGCTCGTCTTCGAGGAACTCGCCCGCGGCATGGGTGTGGTGAAAAGCTTCTGCCTGCAGGACTGGGCCGACGGCCGCTTCCGCGAGGCCAACGCCGCGGTGCGCGACCAGAAAAACTCCGTCTTCCGCAAGCTCACCATCCTCCATCCCCTCGTCTCGCTGCTGAACCAGCTCAGCATGGCGGTCTTGTTGGGCTACGGCGGCTGGCTCGCGATCCGTGGCGAGATCCCCGTCGGCACCGGGCTGATCCTTTTCGCCGGCATCCTCCAGCAGCTCAACGCCCAGGTCAACGCCATCGGTACGGTCGCGGACAGCCTGCAGCAGACCCTGACCGGAGCCGACCGTGTTTATGAAATCCTCGATGCCGAGCCCGGCATCATCGACCGCCCCAATGCCGCCCCGCTCGACCGCGCCCGCGGCGAGTTGGTGTTTGAAAACGTCGCCTTCCGCTTCAAGCCGGAAAACACCGTCCTCCACGATCTTTCGCTCAGCGTGCGAGCCGGGGAAAAGATCGCCATCGTCGGACCGACCGGGGCGGGAAAAACGGCGCTGATCCAGCTCATCCCGCGCTTTTACGATCCCGACGCCGGACGCCTCGTCCTCGATGGACGCGACCTCCGCGACTGGCGGCTCGATGACGTCCGCAAGCAGGTCGGGCTCGTGTTTCAGGAGAGTTTCCTCTTCAGCGCGCCCATCGCCGCGAACATCGCCTTCGGCAATCCCGATGCCTCGCGCGAGGATGTCGAACGCGCCGCCCGACTCGCCGCCGCACATGAGTTCATCGAAAAGCTGCCGCAAGGCTACAACACCCTCCTCCACGAGAACGGCGGCAACCTCTCCGGCGGTCAACGCCAGCGCCTCGCCCTCGCCCGGGCCATCCTGCTCGATCCCGCGATCCTCATTTTGGACGATCCCACCGCCGCCGTCGACGCCGGCACGGAACACGAGATCCTCGAGGCGATGGACCGCGTCATGGCCGGCCGCACCACCTTCATCGTCGCGCACCGCTTCAGCACGGTGCGCCGCGCCGATCGGATCGTGGTGCTCGATCGCGGCCGCATCGCCGCGGTCGGCACCCATGAGGAACTCAGCCGGCAGCCCGGTTATTACCGCGATGCGATCCTCGCCGAGTCCGGGAAGGAGGTGGCCGCATGAAAACGCCTCCTTCATCGGAAAGAAAGCCCACCGTCGCGGGCATCGTCCAGCGCGAGGTCATCGATCACCTCCGCCGCGAGCGCGGCGACGCCGACGACCGCACCCAGGCTCCGCTTTCCTTCGCCCTGATCCGCCGCCTTCTCGGCTTCACCGGGGCCTACCGCCGCAAGATGATCGGGCTTTTCATCACCGTCGGCATGCGCGGCATCCAGTTGCCCGTGCTCGCCTGGGGCGTCGGGGCCATCATCAACGGACCCGTCGCCCGCGGCGACCTGGGCCAACTCTTCTGGAGCGTTACCGCCTTCGCCGCTTTCGCCCTCTTCACCGAGCTCACCTTCCGCTACCGCATCAAGTGGGCCCTCGAGGTCGGCGAGGCCGTCATCCATGATCTGCGCTCGGCCATGTTCCGGCACTGGCTCGGGCTGACGATGGGCTACTTCAACCGCCAGCCCGTCGGACGCCTCATCAGCCGGCTCACCGGCGACGCCGAAAACGTGCGCGTGGGAGTGCAGAACGTGCTCTTTGTCTCCCTCGTCTCGATCGGGCAGATGCTCGGCTGCGCCGTGCTCATGGCGGTCGAGGATTGGCGGCTCTTCCTCCTCGTCCTCGGGATCGCGCCCATCGTCTGGGCGCTCAACGTCATCTTCCGCAAACGCCTCAGCCAGGCTTACCGCAGCCAGAGCGACAGCTTCAGCCGCATCACCGCGACCATGGCCGAAAGCGTCAGCGGCATCCGCGTCACCCAGAGCTTCAGCCGCGAGCGGGTCAACGCCGACCACTTCCGTGCCCTTGTCGAGGACCACGCCCGCTACAACTTCACCGCCGCGCGCCTCGGTGGGACCTTCCTGCCGCTTCTCGATCTGAACGGCCAGCTTTTCATGGCCCTGCTCGTCGTCGTCGGGGGCGGCCACGTCCTTGCCCTAGAGGCTCCCATGACCCTCGGCAGCATGGTGCAGTTCTTCTTCCTCGCCGGACTCTTCTTCAGTCCCATCACCATCCTCGGGAACATGTTCAACGAGGCTCTCACCGCCATGGCCGGGGCCGAGCGCGTCTTCTCCATCCTCGACACCGCGCCCGAGTGGACCGATCCGCCCGACGCCATCGCCCCCGACCGGCTCGAGGGCCGCGTCGAACTCCGCGAGGTCGGCTTCTCCTACCAGGCCGGACGCCCCGTCCTCCACGGCGTCAGCTTCACCGCCGCGGCCGGACAGTGTGTCGCCATCGTCGGCGCGACCGGCAGCGGCAAAAGCACCGTGGCCGGACTCATCGCCAAGTTCCATCTCCCCGAGAGCGGCGCCGTCCTCATCGACGGTCGCGACACCCGCACTCTATCCAGCCCCTGGCTCCACGCCCATCTCGGCATCGTGCCGCAGCAGAACCACCTCTTCGCCGGCAGCATCTACGAAAACATCCGCATCGTGAAACCCGGCGCAACCCGCGAGGACGTGCGCGCCGCCCTCGCCAAGCTCGACTGCCTCGAAACCATCGAATCCATCCCCGGAGGCCTCGACGCCGAAGTCGGCGAACGGGGTTCCGCCCTGTCGCTGGGGCAAAGGCAGTTGATCTGCTTCGCCAGAGCGATGATCGCCGATCCGCGGATTCTGATCCTGGATGAGGCGACCAGTGCGATCGATCCCCTGACCGAGGCGAGGACGCAGAAGGCGATGCGGCTGTTGATGGAGGGCCGGACGAGTTTTGTGCTGGCTCACCGGCTTAGCACCCTACGGCATGCCGACTGGGTCGTGGTGATGGGGGATGGCCGGGTTGTGGAGCAGGGGGAGCCGGGGGCGTTGATTGCGGGGGAAGGGGCCTTTGCGGAGTTGTGGGGGCGGGCGGTGGGGTGAAGAGACTGAGGTCGTTCCATCGACCCCCAAACCCGAATCTCTGCACCAGTCTGCCGACTCCTGGCGAATCCACGGATTTCTTTGTGGTAATGTAGATAGTGGCTACCTACCGTGCGGCACCCCTGCAACAATTCCATCGATGACGACAATTTTTCCCAAAGGAGTGCGGAGCACGTTTTTCGGATGGAGATCGCCAATCACGATGCGGTTATTTCCGACGTCGGAAATCCAAACCGTTTTCCCTGAAAACGCTTCCCTGGTAAAGCCGAGCGAACTTAGATACTCGTCGATCTCCGATTGCGGAACTTCCTCTCCAATAACAAAGGGCTGCCGCGTCACGACGCGATAATTCGGCGGACCATTTAGCATGGCTGCTTCGCAGATCCCTACCAGTTCGATTCTGTCTCCGAACACGATGTCACACAACCGTAAGCGATTTAGATACTGCAGCGGCGAGGCATTGCCTCCCCATGGAAGCACCCCGAACGCGGCATCATAGGTGGCCTTAAGGACCCAATCCGAAGATTCTTTCCAGACTTCGTGCTCCAAGCCTCTCCGCCAGACGCGCTCGCGAGCCAAGCGGTCCGATTCCACCACCAATCCGGCATTCAGGCAGGCGCGCCGGAATGCCTCAATCTCGGGAAAAGTCGTAGCCGCTAATCTAGGAAACTCATCCCGGATCTTTGGGACAAGCTCGACCGTTCTCTCATCAAGTTCTACAAATAGCAGTCCGGGAGCGAACTGACCAGTGCAAGAGAATTTGGTTTCACCTCCGCTCACAATTCTGCCGTCGTAGCCGCGATCCGAGCCGCCCCCATCTCCGTCGCCATGCGATGGAGTGGCTCCGGCAACTCCCCGAGCGGATCGGAAGCGCGCATCAGTCCACCTGCCAAAGGGTGGACCCGGCGGTGTTCAGGAGCCTCAAGATATCCGAATTTCGGTTCGAGGCGATCACATTCCTGCGACGATTCGCTGACTTCGTTCATACCTGAGCTTACCCGCGCCACACCTTCGGTCAAGAGCTGTTCCGGCTCGACGGGTTTTGTTTCCATTTGCCATTTTCCTGCATTGACACAAAAGAGAGGAAATGTTGTTGTCCCGCGATGTTCGCGGAAGCCCCCGACAATGACCTGATCAACACAGTCCCCTGGTCCGATGTCGAATCGGAGCTAGGAACGGTCACCGATGGTCTCTTGGGCGGAATAGAGGAGGTTTTCGAAATATCCAGCATCCTAGAAAATCAGGTGAACGACCGCTCGCCGAACTCGCTGCTTCGGGAGTTCCGCCCTCGCCTGGCACCCTCCATAGTGACACGAAGCTTGGCAGGGTTTTTCGAAATGTCGATGCCTCGGTTCGCAATAAGATGCAATCTGGACCACCACGGGTCCTTCGCCAATTTCCACCGAGCTGCGACGATGCGCCGACTTGCTCCGGCGTGGACCGGAAAATCTCCAGTGAGTCTCTATGGGTCTCCGGGGGATTTCCTTTGGAACAGAGCCTACCGAGTGGCCGATGCAGTTCTTCGCGTCCCTTCGTTCCCGGGAAGCCCTCCTTGGCGCATCGCGAAAGCGCCTCACCTTCCGGAGATATACGGCGAGCCTCGCAGCGAGGGTGTCGACTATACTTCTTATGCCAAGGGCCTTCCATTGAGCGGCCTGTGCGCACAGGCAGTATGTTTCATGGCGAGCGTGATGATGCTCCCAACCGTAAGAAAAGTTCACGGAATCGCTGAAATCACTCTAGAAGCCACGCAAAGGGCCGACTCCGGTTCCTTTGAAGGCTGTCTCCCCCTCGTCGGCCTCAATGCTGATCAGATCGAAGCTTACTTTTCAAAAAGAGGAGCCCGAGCAAGCTATCAGGGCCTGTCGCTTTCGGCTTTGAGGCGGGGAAAGAGGGCGGGGTACCGGACTGAGAGCGAGGAGTTCACCAAAGACTCGACTTATTTTGCGGCAGCCCTGCGAGCCTATCTTAGGTCCGGGTTTCCTGTGATTGTACCTTGCGATCTCCAGAGGTTCAAGGGTCGACCCAATGCTGGCTGGTCAGGCGATCCGCTGGTTGGCCATTCCGAGTCCGACAGATCATCCGAAGTGGTGACGAAAAGCAAAAGACACGTTGTGCTTGCGATTGGATACCGCGGGTCGGGAGATAACATGGAGGTACTGTGTCACGACCCATCGACAGAGCCTTACATGCGAAGGAGTGTCGGTTTCCTAACGCGGGCAATGCCCTACGCGAACGAGAACGGCACCGATTATTTCGACCGGCTTGTTCTCGCCAGCCTATTTGGCCTGACTCCGGAAGCCGTCAAACTTCCACTCGGATCGCCCATAAGCAACGTCGGTCAACCACTTTCTCCAGATTCAAGGTGCCTGTTCGACCTCGCGCGAGACGTTCTTGCTCAACTTTCCCAAAACCACCACTGGCTGCGTTCCCTCTCTTCCGCTGCGGGAGAAACAGTTCTGGTAACGCGGGCATCGATCTCCCGGTGTCTTGACGCTCTCGCTGTCGAGATGACGGGGGATGCCGGGACGGCAGCTCGAATCTTCGCCGCCTTTACGTCGAGAAACGGACCGATTATTCACGAATTTCACGGAGATCGATATTTCTGGCTCCAAGCCATCTGTTCGGACGACAAAGAAAATTGGACAGTGCTCCTATGGGACGCCGAGCAAAAAATCGGCACCGCCGAAACGGAAACCGCAAGCCTCGTCGCCTGCCGCTTGTACGAGTCAGGGAACTGGAAATCGCTCTTCGAGGACCCGCAATTCGCCCCGGCCGCCCATATCCCCATGACCTTCCTCGCTGAAAGTGGCGCCACGCAACTGGATTCCGCCGAAGCAGCGCCACTCCACGAATCGGTTCGGTTGAAACCGTCCCTGATCACCTCATTTTCCGCGTTAGGAGTCGGCAGGATATCGTCATGGCCCGAAGGCTGCGGCTGTGAACTCTACGCTTTTATGTCGCAGGATCTACAGGACATGGGTTTCAGCCGGCATCTGGAGAACGAAGCGTCGCCTGTAACGCAGGTGGCTTCGTGGTCCTCCGGAGACATTTCGCGCATCGCGGAACGTACCATGCAAATGATCCAGGCCGCTGGAATTTCGTCGGGGTCCGTGATTGGTTTTGCGACCTATGTTCCCGAGATCACCTCGGCAAATCATCGTCAAACCGGGATCGTAGCCATCCGAAACCTCGTGCGGCTGGCGGGCCGCATGGCCCGAGAAGCCGGTAACCCGCATTCCCCGGTCATTGAACTTGTGGGAGGGAGTCTCTCTGGAGTCCTCAGACCCGCCACCTCCCCATTTGACGAAAGCGATTTCGTCGCCGAAATCACCTCTCTGTCCAATGCCCTATCCGGACTTTTCGCAGCCCTCGAACAACTTGCTGACATCGCCATCGAGGAAGGCGTGGTGCTCGCCCTCGAGTTCGAACCCGGACCGCTAAATATCCTGGGCAACTTTCAGACGATGTGTAATATCGCCACGGTCATAGGTTCTTCGGCCAAACTAAGGAAGTGCGTCGGACTGAATCTCGACATTGCTCATTTCGCATTCGTCGAAGGAATATCCGTTGCAGACTTGCGGAACTCTCCGGTCTGCCCAAAAATCGTCCACGCTCACATTAGCGATCATGCGGACGGCGGCCATTTTGGTGACCTGCCGCTTCTCTTCGAAATTCACTCCCAGGATCGCTTTTCACCATGGATCCGACTGCTTGAAGAAATAGCTGAAGAACGACTCGATCAGGCGGACGCCCTTCCGTTTTCGGGGCACGTTTCACTGGAACTTGAAGCCGTCCCGAAATATTCTCATATTTTTAAGTCCTTGGAGAATTTGCAGAAAATCTTGTAAAATCTATTTTTTATTGTAAACTGCGCCGTTTCCTTTATAAAATTTCCTTCTTGGCACAATGGAAAAATATCTGTGGAATCGGTTTTCGACCACCAAAGCGTAATCCTGACCATGGCCCTTCCCGAATGGACCCGCGAACAGTTGCCTTACTTTTTCGAGCTCATTCGCAACGAATATGACGAAGATACGGAACAAGCTTGCCGGGCGATCCTGAAGCTGCATCCCGAATTTGGTCCGCGCCCTTTCCGGGCCCTTCATCTCCATCTCGATCAGATCAACGCGAGAGAGCTCGCAGATGCAGCGCATTTCCGCGAGCTTGCAAGTAACAGCTAATTTCTCACCCGCAAGCGGCAACCGATCGGTTCCGCAGGTCCCCGATGGCGATTCGGAACTGGAAGAGAGCGAGAATGGACGAGGTGGGAAACCCGGATCACGAAACGAAAGACAATTTCAATCGAGAAAATCCAAACCTCAAGAGTCCACGGCAACCACCCCTTACTCCCTCACCCCACGATCCTGAGCGCCAGATAAGGCACGAGGTTGAGCAGCAGAACAGCCATCTTGTAATAGGCGAGGAAGCGGTAGAACTCGATCGAGAGGACGGACTCGGAGGAGCCGAACCAGCGGGCGACGGGACGGCGGCAGCGCATCAGGGCGAGGGTCATGACGAGCAGCCCGAAGTTCAGCAGGGTGCACCCGCCGAAGAAGTGGCGGAGGGTTTCGACGTTTCATGGGCGGGGGGAGGGAGATTTCGCGGACTGGAAAGGATTGGGACGCCAATGGCCGCGAAGTCGGAGGATGGGATTCGTGTGATTCGTGAAATTCGTGGTTCAAACCTCTTTCACGCAATCGAAGCGGAGCGGAGACAAATTCCGAAGGCATCAAGTGACCGCCGATTCGCTTCGCTTGCGCGGGGGGAGGAGGAAGGATTTCCTCGCGAATGGGTCGAACGAATGTGATTGAGCGCGAAAGCACGGGTCAGCTGTCAGCGAAACCGCAAAAGCGCCAGCCTCGCCGGGAAAAATTCCTTCTCCATGAAAGACGGGCGCATCCGTCCAGTAGAGTTAGCAGGGCACCGATTCCGCCCCCTACCCCATGAAACCCTGGCTTCTTCTCCTCTCCCTCGGCATCGCCCTTCCCATCCTCCATTCCGCGGACCGAGGCGTGGTCAGCGCTCCGGCCGGGTCGCTGGAACTCCGCTCCGAACCGCGGGACCCGTCCCCTCCGGTCGCGACGTTGAAGGAGGGGGAGGTCTTTGAATTCGAGAGCGCCGACGACCCCGACTGGCGACGGGTGACGCTGGCCTCGGGTCAAACGGGATTCCTGCCGGCGGAGCGGATCCGGCTGTTTTTCACGCTGGACGAAATCCCCGAGAAGGACGATCCCAACTCCGAGATCGAACACCACGCGAAGAGCCAGGGATTCGACTACTGCGCCACGGCGCGGGCGGCGTCACACGGGGAGGCGGCGGCGATGTTGCGGTATTTCGCGATCACGGACACGGATGGGGCGGCGGGGGAAGGTCATGCCTATTATTCGGGCATCGTCATCCACCTGCTGGGGGATGAAAAACTGGCGGCCTTCCTCGAGGAACAGCCGATCGATTACCGGATCGGAGTGCGCAATCATTTCTCCGGCGGCTTCGTGAACTGGGGCGAGGACGAGGGGATGACCTACGCCGAGCGGCACTTTCCGCGGAGCTTTGCCCTGCTCTGCCGGAGGGAAATCACCGACTGGCTCTCGCCGGACGGGCGCTATGCGATCCGGAAGACCTTCAGCAGCGCCCGGGTGACGCGGGACTCGAAGGTGGTGAAGGCGGAACTGCTCGAAAAGGCGACGGGCACGGTGGTGGCCGACCTCACCGGCGACGACGTCGCGGTGGGATCGGCTCGCGAGGGAGCGATCCTCTGGTCGCCGGATTCGCGACGTTTTGCCTATTACTCGGGGGGCCTGGCCACGGCCGGCCGGACGGTGGTGTGGCAGCAGGAGGGGTCAACCTTCGCACGGAGGGAGTTGCCGAAGCTCACCCTGCCCGGTCGCGCCGGGGACGCGGAATTGGTCGGTGCCGATCTGCAGTGGGAGCATATCGAGCCGCTGCGCTGGACGACGCCGGAGACGGTGGAAGTGCAGCTCCACGATTACTTCGAGAAACTGCGCGAAGACCGATCGATCGACAGCATCGGCCGGACCTACACGGTGACGTGGAATCCCGCGACGGGCGAAGTGGAGGCGAAGCGGCGGGTGTTTGAGTAGGCGGATCGGATTCGTTTGATTCGCGGCTGCGCTTCACTTCCGCCGATTTTCGCGGATCAGCAGGCCCCCTCCTCCCCCCAATCCGCACCTTGCCCTCTTTCCGAACCGGCCTTTCCCTCCTGCATGCTCCGCTGCCGCGTTTCCCCCGTCTTCCTATCCTTGCTCCTCCTGCTCTTCCCCGCCCTCGTCCAATCCCAACCCCCCGCCCCGAAACCCCCGGTCGAACCCGCCTTCGCCGCGGTGGCGGACGTCGCCGGTCTGCCGAGGGTGCTCTTGCTGGGTGATTCGATCTCGATCGGCTACACCCTGCCGGTGCGCGAGGCGCTGAAGGGCAAAGCCAACGTCCACCGGCCGCCGACGAATTGCAGTTCCACCGGAAACGCGCTGAACCATCTCGACTCCTGGCTCGGCGAGGGGAAATGGGACGTGATCCATTTCAACTTCGGCCTGCACGATGCCAAGCTGCCGCCGGAAGGGGTGCGCCATGCCCCGCCCGCACAGTACGAGGAGAACCTGCGCGAAATCGTGAAGCGTCTCCGGGCGACGGGTGCGAAGCTGATCTGGGCGACGACGACTCCGGTGCCGAACGGCGGCATCCTTTCCCCGACCCGGCGCTTCGGGAGCATCGAGGAATACAATGCCATCGCCCGCCGGGTGATGAATGAAAACGGAGTGGCGGTCGACGACTTGAACACCGTCATCACCCCCCAGCTCGCGGCGACGCAAAAGCCGAACGACGTCCACTACACGGCGGAGGGATCGGCGATCCTCGCGAAGGCGGTGGCCGCGTCGATCGAGGCCGCCTTGGCCGACCGCGGTGACGACGCGGCGGCTTGGAAAGCCCGGAATCTCTCGGGCGGGGAGGTGCGGGTGGCGGTGCCGGCTCCGGCCGATGCGCGTTTCGCCCATCTCTCCTGGAACAAGGTGGTGCGGACTCAGAAAGGCACCCTCGTCCTGGCCTGCGTCGCGGGGACCTTTCACGGCCTGCATGGAGGAGGCTGTCCAGCGGTGGCCCGCTCGACCGATGGCGGGGCGATCTTTTCCGAACCGGAGATCCTGCGCGAGTTCGGGCCGGGACTGGATTACACCTGTTGCGGCAACGTCGCCCTCGGGATCGCGGAGGACGGGGCGCTTGTCCTGCTGGCGATGGCCTACACGGGCAACGAAGCGAATCACATCTTCGGCTGGCGCTCGGAGGATGACGGCCTCACCTGGAATCCGACAGACACGGACAAACTCGGTCCGAACAAGACGGGATCGGTCTTCGGCAATGTGATCCCGGTGAAGGGCGAAGGGCTCGCCGTCTTCGGTCATTACCGGGTCGGTTCCTCGCCCTTGACCGAAGGAATCTGGATGGCGATTTCGCCGGATCAGGGCCGCGGTTGGGGCGAGGCGCGGAGGATCTCCGACGTGCCCGCGGTCGAGCCGGTCGTGATCGCTTCGCAGGGGAAGTGGATCGGGTTTTTCCGCAGTACCAAGAAAGCGGTCTTCGCGGAAGCTTCGGCGGAGGGGCGCCAGTTCGTCGGTGTGTCCACCGATCAGGGCCGGACCTGGGAGACGACCCTGTCGAATCTCGATGCCAAAGATCCCGCCACCGCGCGATTGGCGGCACCCTGCGCGGTCGAGGATCCGGAACACCCCGGCGAACTCCTCGTGCTCACGACCGAGCGGGCCAAAAAACCGGGACAAAACAGCCGCATCTGGCTGTGGCGTGGGAAGGTCGACCGACTCGAGTGGAAACGCGAGCGGGTGCTGCTCGAGTTCCCTGCCGGAGGTCCCGGGAACCCGAACACCGATCTCGGTTACCCCTGGCTGCTCCACGAAGGCGGGGGCCGCTGGTCCTTGTATTTCTATCACGGCCAGACCAAGGGGCCGGCCGCGATCTGGGTGACGGAAGTGGGAATTTGAGACACGGGTCACGGGTCACGGGTCACGGGTCAGACGCGTCGGGGGTCGAAGACGAGCAGCCCGTTGCAAGTCGGATTCTCTTGACCTCGGAAAGCGCGCGGACGTTCTATCTCACATGCGCTTCGTTTCCCTCCTTTTTGCATGTTCCATCATCGCGTCCGCCCACGCCCAGGAAACCCTCGCCCCCGAATTTTGGAAAAAGCATATCGCCGCCCTCCGGGATTCCATGAAGGAGGTGAACGAGCTCGGCGAACGAACCATTCCCCTCCTGCAGCCGGTCGCCGCGATCCGCAAGTGGGGGAATCCGCGATTCCAACGCAGCGAGGATGGCGGCTACTCGATGATCTATTCGAATCCTGATCCGAAAAAGCCCTTCGACCGCGTGACCATCCTCGCCTCACCGAAGCCGATCCCCACGCTCTCCGCCGTGCCCGCGATGGAGGAAACCGCCGAGGTCAACGGAGAGCTCGGGGTGGTGATGAAGCCGCAGAGCGGCAAAAGCGTCGCGGTGAAATGGAAGTCGCCGGACGGCAAGGTGGAGAAGACCTTGCGCTACTTCCGGCATGACAACGGGGGCGGCGCTGACGGCGCGCTCGACATGACCGACGCGTTTTCCATCACCTCGGGCGGAAAGACCGGTTATTACGTGGTGTCGGTCGAAACGGTCAGGGAGGAAACGGAGAAGCGGCTCAAGATGCTCGAAGTGGCGGAGTGATGGAATGCGTCGCGGGTCACGGGGCCGACTTGAGAGGGTTGGGTGGACGATGCAAGAGGGTTGGGTCGCAGGGGGCGGCAGGAGCCCCTGATTCGTTTGATTCGGGAAATTCGTGGTTCCGAAATTCTCCCCGCCAGGAGGAAAACTTGACGCGAGTGGGTAATGGGCCGGTGGGATCGCGTCATTGAAATCCGGGATCGAGATCTTAGGGTTTCCCTCAACCACCCTTCTCCCATGCCTTCCCCTCACCTCATCAGCCGCCGCACCTGCCTCCGTGGACTCGGAGCCTCGCTTGGATTGCCCCTGCTCGAAACGATGGGTTGGGCGGAAACGGCAAAAGGCGCGGCCGTTTCAAAACCGCCGGTCCGGCTCGGGTTCATGTACATGCCGCACGGGGTGATCATGGACCAGTTCTGGCCTTCCTCGCCGGAGAGCTTCCGCACTTCGCCGCCACCCGCGCTGGAGTCGTTGCGTCCCATCCTCGACCAGTGCCTGATGATGAAAGGCATCTCGGGGGTGCCGATCACCCCCTTCGGCAGCGCCCCGCACGCCCTCGAGCTCTCCACCTGGCTCACCGCCTCCTTGCCGAATGCGGCGAAGCGCAGCCAAATCCACATCGCGATCTCCGCCGACCAGGTCTTCGCGAACTACTACGGCGCGCTGACCGCCCTGCCCTCGCTGGAGCTCGCCACGATGCCGCAGACGCACAAGGAGAACCAGGAAGGGCTGAACGAAGGCTACTACTCGCACTGCAGCTTCCGCTCGCCGACCCAGGCGATGCCGGCCGAAATCAATCCGCGCAACGTCCTGAACCGCCTTTTCGGCAAAACGGAGACCGGTAGCCCCGCGACCTCGGCCGACCCGCTCGACCGGCAGATGCTCGACCTCGTCATCGGCGGGGCAAAGGACCTGCGCCGCAAGCTGCCCCACGGCGACCAGCAGAAGCTGGATGAATACCTCGACAGCGTGCGCTCGGTGGAACGCCGCATCGCCGCGATTGAATCGCGCCAAAAGGAGGCCGCCCTTGAAAAAGCCGGGCTCGCCTCGAATCAACGCAAGGCGGCGGGCTCACCCCCGATCGAGATCAAGATCCCCGAGGGCGACAAACGCAGCGAATACATGCAGGTGATGTGCGACCTGACCGTGCTCGCCTTCCAGACCGACACGACGCGGGTCAGCACTTACATCGGATCGACGCCGAACGGAGTCTCCTATCCCGAACTCGGCTTCAGCGACACCCACCACGGCCCCACCCACCACAACAACGAATCCGAAAAGGTGCGCAAGGTCGCGGCGATCACCAAGTTCAACATCGACCAGTTCGCCTACATGGTGACGAAGATGGCGACCCTTCGCGAGGGCGACGGCACCCTGCTCGACAACTGCATCATGATGTGGGGATCCGGCCTCGAGGACGGGAACAAACACACCCGCGAGAATCTCCCCTTCATCATCGCCGGAAAAGGCGGTGGGGCCGTCGAGACCGGGCGATTCATCACCGGGGTCAAGGGCAACCAAGGCGACCTTCTCACGACCCTCCTCGGTTGCGCCGGAGTTCCGCTCGATCGCCCCATCGGCATCGCCACGAAGGAGATCGCCGGGATTCGAAAGGCGTGAAGGTCGCAAGGGTGCGACCTTCAACGCCCGAAGAGTCTCCGAATCAACGCCAGCGCCGGTTCGAATAGGGACTGGCGACGACTTGATAACCACCCGAGACAGGTTGGTAATAGGCGTCTCCGTATTGGTAATAACGCACGCCGCGATGGCTGACCGTGCGATAGCCGCGCGGGAGCGCACGGATCACGTTGATGTCTCCGGTCGTTCCGCGGTACCGCGCCGTCACGCGCGTCCGGGGATTTTCGACCACGACATATCCCCGGCCCTGCGGACGATAATAGACATTGTCGCGGACGTAATAGCGATAGCCGCCGTAGTTCACCGTTTCGTAGCGGGAAGGCAGGGTCTGCACGTAATAGCCCGGACGGTATTGGCCGGAGACGACGGTCCGGGTGCCCCGGTGATCATGGCTGTAGCTGCGGTCGTAATCGCGGTGCTCGCAACTCGCCGCGAACAGCGAGATGCCCAGGGAGGACAGCGTGAGGAGCAAACGAGGGTGGTTCATGTCTTGGAGGGGTTTGGTTTTGGGGTTCACTCCGCCACGTCATTCCGGGCGGGTGTGGCACTGCTTCGCAATGATTGTTCCTCCCCACGGGGAAAGGTGGCCCATTCCAGCGACAGCGGGGCTTCGGCATTCGCCGCAAATTTGCTGGCAGGGTGGCACCGCGTCCTCAGATCATGCAATTTTCAAGGAGCCTCCGAGCAATATGAGTTGCAGGAAGGGGTTCGTGACCGGGAAAATCACCCAGGTTCAATTCCCTCGCGACGACACCGCCGGTGGCTTCACCATGATCTCCACCGCGGACGGGCCGCGATTGAAGGGTCATAGCGCCGGAGGCCAACGGGAGTTCGGGCGACCAAGGTTCCTTGATCGCCCACCGGAAAAGGACGGAGGGGAGACTCAATTCTTCCAACCCTTCACGAACTCGATGCACTGGGTCACTTCCGGCAGCGAGTTTTCCCAGTTGTGTTCATACTCGATCGACGCGGGTCCGTCGAAGCCCTGGGCGACATACTCGGCGAGCAGCGCGGCCATGTCCGCGGCGCCGGTGCCATAGGGCACGTCGTGGACGCCCTGGCCATAGCCGTTGAGGTCCTTGAGGTGGCTGCTGACGATGCGGCCCTTGAGGAGGCGCAGGCATTCAATCGGTTTGAGGTCCGAACGCATCCAGTGACCGGTGTCGGCGCAGGCTCCGATGCGGGGATCGCGATCCTTGACCAGCTCGAGGATGTAGTTCGGATCCCAGACCTTGTAGTTGGGATCGTTCTCGCGGCGCGGATGGTTGTGGAAGCCGACCTTGATGTCGTATTCCTTCACCAACTTCTCGAAGGTATCGATCGCATCGGTGGATTCGGTGTTGATCACGCGGATGCCGAGCGTCTTGCAGAACTCGAAGACCTTGCGCGACTCGGCTTCGTCCTTGCTGAGACCAACGACGCCATAGGCGACGGCAATGAGGCCGTGTTCGGCCAGCTTCGCTTTCACCTTGGCGAGCGTTTCAGACGACGCGTTATGGTCGAGCTTCGTGTCCGGCTCGGAGGGGGAGAGTTTTTGCCCGGGATAAAATTCGATCACCTTGGCACCGGCGGCCGCGGTCTTTTCGATCGCCTCGAAAGCGGTGAAACGGTTGAACGTGTAGGCCTGGCAGCCGATCGCGATCCCGTTGATGCGGGCCGAGTCCGGGATCGGATCGGTGGCACGGAGTCCGGCGACGGAAAGGAAGAGGAGGTTGAGAGCGATCAGGGCGGTTTTCATGAATGGGGTTTGGCGGAGTGTAGACTGTCTGCCAAAAGTCTAGCCCCCGGCTTGGCCCGCGCAAGACAGCGCCCCTTCGCGAAGCCGCCGCAGTGGCGTCCTTGACGGCGCAGCCGGCAGGCGCGCCACCCCCGCCCGCGGTCATCAGTGAGGACACCTCTTCAAAGATCCCGCCGGTCCGGACCGCCGACCAGCGAGGAGATGAACACGGCGAGGTAGAGTGTGCCGGTGATCGCCTCGAGCCCACAGAGTAGGCGCGCCGGCGGCGTCACCGGCGCGATGTCACCGTAGCCGACCGTGCTCAGGGTGATCAGGCTGAAGTAAACTGATCCACCCGCTTCGCGGCTGAAAGCGAGCCCGTCGCGATCGATCAGGGATCCCGGACTGAGCGTGGTCAGGATCGAATAAAGATTCGCCCAGAACAGCGCGAGAATCAGGTAGCCGCAGATGCCGGCGATGATCCGGTCGGGCCGGGTGGCGCGGTGATCGAACAGGGAAAAGCGGAAGACCAGCCACATCAGCAGGAACTGCAGCGCCATCGAGAAAGCGTCGCGCGCGATCACGACGGCGTCCCCGCCTTTCGCGGCGGCCGCGGCCATGCCCAAAGCGAGCGCCGGCACCGCGAGCACGCTGTAAGCGGTCAGCCAATAGCGTCGCGCTCCCAGCAGGTAACCCGCCACGGAGAACACGATCAGGTAAAGGATCGCGCCGAGCAGGTTCGATCCCTCCGAAAAGGCCGCGACGATCACGACCAGCAGCGCGACGAGGAGCAGGAGCGATTGGAGCCGTGGCGCGGTGCGCATCCCTCACTCGTGCTCCTTCAGCCATTGCTTCCGCGCGGCGAGATTTTCCTCGAGCGACTTCAGCTCGGCGCGGGCGCGATTCAGTTCGGCATACTTGCGGAAGATCGAGAAGAAATCCTCGCGCAGATCGTCGCGGGCGCTGCGCACCACTTGATCGAGCTCGTGCGCCGCGCCCGATTCGACCGCCTGGGTCTCCGGCTTCGGCATCGTCGAGAAGTCCTCGAGGTCCTGCTGGCGCTGTTGGATCAGGGCTTCGTTTCTGGCAATGTCAGTCTCGTAGAACGTTCGCTCCGTCTCCGGCAGATTCGCCTGCTTCAGCTTTTCGCGGAGGTAGGCATTGCGCTGATCCAGCTTCGCGATGGCCTGCTGCAGACCCTCGGTCAGTCCCTCGGTGACCTTCGCGGTATGGCGGCTGTCGCGCCGGTTCTGTTTCCAGTCCTCGCTGATCTCCTCGCTCTCGCCACCCCATCCGAACCATCCGCCCGCCCAGGTCGACTCGGCGGTCACCACGTACTTCTCCAACTCCTGCGGATCGGGAAACGACTTCGCCAGCTCCGCGATCTGCTTCACCCGCGTCTCGATCCGCCCGTCGAACTTCGCGAGGTCGCTCTGTAGCGTCGCCGCCGGCAGATCGGTCTTGCCGGTACGGAGCTGTTCCTTGATCAGGTCGCGGTTGTGGTCGTAATACTCGATCGTCTTGCGCAGACCGGTGATCACATCCGCCTTCACCGTCGCCACCCGTACCCGCGATTCGGGCGAGTCCTTGATCTGCGATAGCATCGTCACTACGTCGGCCACGCCTTCCTCGACCCGGTCATCGAGCGTCCGGATGTCCGTGACGATGTCGTCGAGACGCTCCTGCCGCTGCGCGATGTGTTTTTCCAGGTTCGCCACCGACTGGCGGCGGGCCTCCATTTCCTCGGGGGAAAATTGTTGGGCGGCCAGGGGAGCGGTGGCAATCCACAGCAGGGCCGTGGCGAGGGATCGGTGTTTCAGCATGGCAACTCTTTAAGCGGATCTACGCCCGGCATGCAATCCCGGAAGTCAGGCCGCCCGCCGATTGCCGTCTGCCGCATGCTTTTTGCTTTCCTTCCGGAACAAGCGCGTATTCTACTGGATCAAATCTGCCATGGGTGCCTCATCTTTCCGCTTCGCCGTCTCCGCACTCCTCCTCCCGCTCGGCCTCCTCGCCTGCCAGGAGAAAAACACCTTCGTCGCCCCACCCCCGCTCGAGGTCGAGGTGATCACTCCTCAGGTCGGTCCCGTCACCGTTTACCTTGAGATGCCGGGCCGCACCGTCTCCTTCGCCCGCGCCGAGGTCCGCGCCCGGGTCAAAGGCTTCCTGAAGGAGACCAAATTCCGCGCCGGCAGCGCGGTGAAGGCCGGCGACCCGCTCTTCATGATCGAGCCCGAGCAGTTCCAGGCCGCCCTCGACACCGCCATCGGCCAGGAGGCCAAAGCCGTCGCCGACCTCGGCATCGCCACCACCAACTTTGAAAAGCGCAAGCAGGTCGCCAGCTCCGGCGCCGTCTCCCAGATCGACGTCGCCGCCGCCGAGGCCGAGATGAAAGCCGCCAAGGCCGCCGTCGACATTGCCCGCGCCTCGGTGCGGAATGCCGAGCGCGATCTCAGCTACACCGCCATCACCGCGCCCATGGACGGCCGCGTTTCCAAGGCCGAAGTCGATGTCGGCAACCTCGTCGGGGCCGACGGCGCGACCCTGCTCACCACCATCGTGCAGGACCATCCCCTCTACGTCAGCTTCGAGGTCAACGAGCGCGACATTCTCAAGGAGCTGCCCAAGCGCAAGCTCCTCGATGAAAACGGCACGCCGTCGAAGGAGAAAATTCCCGTCCGCCTGACCCT
Organism: Verrucomicrobiales bacterium; assembly: GCA_041917795.1. Classification (GTDB taxonomy): domain Bacteria; phylum Verrucomicrobiota; class Verrucomicrobiia; order Verrucomicrobiales; family DEV007; genus Arctic95D-9. The sequence continues at coordinate 9,414 of JAYRWX010000022.1, read as the reverse complement.
GTCAGATGGAACGCTCTACCCTGTTGAGGGCCGGCTCGACTTCCTCGACAACGCCGTCGATCCCAACACCGGCACGATCCGCGCCCGGGCCATCTTTGACAATCCGGACGGCGCCCTCGCCTCCGGTTTGTTTGTCAGGGTCGGCATTCCCCTGCCCCGCTACGCCGCCGCCGATGCCACCGCCATCCGCGTCCCCGCCGAAGTCGTCCAGCGCGATCTCGGCGGCAGCTTCGTCCTCGTCGCCGGTGAAGGCGGCCGCGTCGAGCGTCGCCCCGTCGAGACCACCGGCTTCCGCGACGGCAACGACCAGGTCCTCGCCTCCGGCCTCACGGCCGCCGACCAGCTCATCGTCACCCACCTCCAAAAAATCCGCGCCGGCGCCGTCGTCATCCCCAAACCCAAAGGTGCCGCGCCAGCCGCCGCTCCGGCTCCCGCACCGACCGAAGCAAAACCGGCCCAGTGATGACCTCCAGCGTCCAGACGAGCCCAAGGAGGGGCGACATTCCTGTCGCCCATCTAGCCCGGCCGAAAGTCTCCGCGCATTCCCGCATAACCTTACTTGGCCTGCCGGGCGACAGGAATGTCGCCCCTCCTTGTTAGCCCGCCCACCACCCACCTCTAAGCGACTAAAGTCGTCGACTACCTTCCACCGCCCACCGCCCCCTCAGCACAGCAACTTGTTACCTTTTACCTTTTACTCCCCCTCCGGCACTGACCGCCTCCTCGTGACCCGTGATTGACTTCGCTTCACTCCGTCTACCCGCTTCGCGTGTTCGTGACCCGTGACCCGTGATTGACTTCGCTTCACTCCGTCTACCCACTCCGCGTGTTCGTGACCCGTGACCCGTGACCCGTGACTCCTGACTTCCCATGTTCAGCATCTTCTTCATCCGCCGCCCCGTTTTCGCCGCGGTCATTTCCATCGTCATCCTCCTGATCGGGTTGGTTGCGATGGTGGCCTTGCCGGTGGCGCGTTATCCCGACATCGCCCCGCCGACCGTCAAGATCTCCGCGATCTACCCGGGGGCCGATGCCCGCACCATCGCCGAGACCGTCGCCGCGCCGATCGAGCAGGAGGTCAATGGCGTCGAGGGCATGATCTACATGTCGAGCGTCAGCGCCAACGACGGCTCGATGAACCTCACCGTCACCTTCGCGCCCGGCACCGACCTCGACACCGCGAACGTCCTCACCCAGAACCGCGTCGCCGTGGCCGAGGCCCGTCTCCCCGAGGAGGTGAAACGCCAGGGCGTCACCGTGAAGAAGCAGAGCACCGACGTCGTCATGTACCTCGGCTTCTCCTCGCCCGGCGGCACCTGGGACGACAATTTCCTCAGCAACTTCGTCAACCAGCGCATCAAGGACGAGATCGCCCGCGTCCCCGGCGTCGGCAATGCCCAGGTCTTCGGGGCAGGACAGTTCTCCATGCGCCTTTGGCTCGACCCGCAGAAGCTGCGCACCTACGGCCTCACCACCGGCGATGTCGTCAACGCCGTGCGCCAGCAGAATGTGCAGGTCGCGGGCGGACGCATCGGCGGAGCCCCCGCCGAGGAGGGCGTCGCCTACGAGTACACCGTCAACGTCCCCGGCCGCCTCGCCGACGCCCCCGATTTCGAGAAGATCGTCGTGAAGACCTCCTCCGACGGCCGCGCCATCCGCCTCCGCGACGTCGCCCGCGTCGAGCTGGGGGCCGACAGCTACAGCCTCGCCTCGCAGCTCAATGGCGAACCCTCCGCCACCATCGCCGTCTACCAGATCCCCGGGTCGAACATCATCGCCGTGGCCGAGGGCATCGAGGCGAAGCTCGAGGAACTCCGCCCCTCCTTCCCCGAGGACCTCGTCTCCACCGTCATCTACGACAACACCGACATCATCCGCGCCTCCATCGCCGGCGTCGTCGAGACCCTCGTCGAGGCCCTCATCCTCGTCGTCCTCACCGTCTTCATTTTCCTCCAGAATTTCCGCGCCACCCTCGTGCCGCTCGCGACCATCCCCGTCTCCCTCATCGGCACCTTCGCCGTGATGCTGCTGCTGGGGTATTCGCTGAACCAGCTCACCCTCTTCGGCCTCGTCCTCGTCATCGGCATCGTCGTCGACGATGCCATCGTCGTCGTCGAAAACACCACCCGCTGGATCGAGGAAGGCCTCAGCCCGCGCGAGGCCACCGAAAAAGCCATGCTCGAGGTCAGCGGACCCGTCGTCGCCACCACCCTCGTCCTCCTCGCCGTCTTCGTGCCCACCCTCGCCATGACCGGCATCACCGGCACCCTTTTCAAACAGTTCGCCGTCACCATCTCCATCGCCACCGTCTTCAGCTCGATCAACGCCCTCACCCTCAGCCCCGCCCTCTGCGCCTTCCTCCTCCGCAAGCAGACGAAGGAACCGCGCGGCCTCTTCCGCCTCTTCAACCGCGGGCTCGATCGGGTCACCGGCGGTTACCTCGGCATCACCCGCCTCGCCATCCGCCGCGCCGCCCTCGCCGTCATCCTCTTCATCGGCCTCGCCGTCGGCTCCGTCCTCGGGCTCGGCAGCCTCCCCACCGGCTTCGTGCCGCAGGAGGACGAGGGCTACTGTATCGTCAATGTCCAGCTCCCCGACGGCGCCTCGCTCCAGCGCACCAAGGCCGTCCTCAACGAGGTCAACGCCCTCGTCAAAGCCACCCCGGGCGTCGAGGACTTCATGACCATCGCCGGCTACGGCCTCATCGACGGGGCCGCCAGTTCGAACACCGGCTTCCTCGTCGTCACCTTCAAGCCTTGGGAGGAGCGCACCGATCCCCGCCTCCACCAGGCCGCCCTCATCCGCCAGCTCAATGGCAAGCTCATGCGCTTCAAGGACGCCGTCGCCTTCGCTTTCCCCATGCCCTCGCTCCCCGGCGTCGGCACCTCGGGCGGCTTCACCTTCATGCTGCAGGACCGCGGGGGCGTCGGTTTCGAGCAGTTGCAGCAGGTCGCCCAGGAGCTGATCGAGGACGGCAACGCCCAGAGCGGCCTCGCCGGCATGAGCACCACCTTCCGGGCGAACGTGCCCCAGCTCCTCGTCGACATCGACCGCGACCAGGTCCTCCGCACCGGCACCCCCCTGCCCTCCGTCTTCGAGACCCTCCAGGTGAATCTCGGCTCGGCCTACGTGAACGACTTCACCCTCTTCGGCCGCATCTTCAAGGTCTACGCCCAGGCCGACGCCCCCTACCGCGCCGACCCCGACGCCATCCGCCGGCTCGAGCTGCGCGGGGCCTCCGGACAGATGATCCCCCTCGGCTCCCTCGCCAATGTCGAGGAGACTTTCGGACCCCAGACCGTCACCCGTTTCAATCTTTACCCCTCCGTGAAGATCCTCGGCCAGCCCGAGGGCGGCTTCAGCTCGGGCGAGGCCCTCGGCATCATGGAGGACATGGCCGCCCAAAAGTTGCCCGAGAGCATGGGCTACAACTGGTCCGAGCTCTCCTACCAGGAGAAAATGGCGACCGGCTCCACCGGCCTCATCTTCCTCTTCTCCATCATCCTCGTCTACCTCGTCCTCGCCGCCCAGTACGAGAGCTGGTCCATCCCCATCTCCGTCGTCCTCTCCGTGCCCACCGCCCTCCTCGGCGCCTGGCTCGCGATCCAGTGGCGCGGCATGGAAAACAACGTCTACACCCAGATCGGCATCGTCCTCCTCATCGGGCTCTCGACGAAGAGCGCCATCCTCATCGTCGAGTTCGCCAAGGTCCTGCGGGAGGAAGGCAAAACCGTCCTCGAGGCGGCGATCGAGGCGACGAAGCTGAGGTTCCGCGCGGTGATGATGACGGCGCTTTCGTTTATCTTGGGCGTCATTCCGTTGTTGATTGCGACCGGGGCCGGATCGGAGAGCCAGAAGGTGATCGGGACCGCCGTGTTCGGGGGGATGATTGCGGCGACGTTTTTGAGTCTGGCGGTGGTGCCGATGTTGTACTATGTGGTGCAGACCTTGGTGGAGAGGGTGAGGGAGCGATCGCTCCCCTAAGATGACTGAAGATCAAGGTTTTTGTGGCGTGCCTAGAAGACGATATGAAACAACAACCAATCGAACCACAGCAGGCATGACAGAACTATTTTCTTTATCATCAATCCCTAAGCTCCTCCAGCTACTCTCTTCTGTAAGAAGCGATCGAAAGAAGGAACTTGCGAATATTGGGAATACCTTTGGACCGACATCCGACCTCTACGTTCATTACGTCGAACCAGATGCGCAGCTCCTGAATCCAGCTGACGAAAGCGATGCACCTCACGCAATCCGAGACTTCAAAAAGCCGGCCTTCAAAGTTATTGAAGACTTCCTTCAACCTACGAAACATCAAACCGACGGACGGAACCAGATGATGATTCTTGGCGACGCCGGAATGGGTAAAACATCACTCCTCGTTATGCTGAAAATTCAGCATATAATGGGATTTATTCCACGCCAGTATGGTTGCGCACTTTATAAGCTCAACGCGAAGAGCCTTGACCTCATATCAAATCATCCTTACGCGTCGTCTACGGTCCTCTTGCTGGATGCCCTTGATGAAGATCCTGAAGGATTTGGACGCGTAGAGGAATATCTTCTTGAAATTCTAAATCGGACGAAAAATTTCTACAAAGTCATCATCACTTGTCGTACACAATTTTTTCCTCGTGGCGACCGGAGTCCGTTCGATTCCATTGGACAAATTCGACTGGGGGGATTCCACTGCCCAGCCGTTTTTCTATCTTACTTTGACCAGCGCCAGGTAGACGAATACCTATACAAACGATTCAGAGACGATCGTTTAATCGCACAAGGTCGAAAAATTATTCACTCCTCGGACTCGCTGCAGTTCCGCCCAATGCTCCTCTCATTCATTGATGACCTAATAGATTCCCCGCTTCCGCTAAAAACACGATCCGACATTTACTACGCATTAATAAATAAATGGCTTTTGCGGGAGCAGGTTAAACTTTTTGAACAAGGCCGAAAAATTGAATCAGATTTGCTACTAGCCGTCTGTGTCGATCTCGCAAATTTCATGCGGGTCAATCGAAGTAACGAGATCAATACTTGCGATTTGAAACTTTTCCTCGCTTCAGATGAAAAAATGTCGATTCTAACCGCAATCGATATTGGCGGGCGCAGCCTTCTTAATAGAAACTCCGACGGCAGCTTCAGATTCTCACATCTTTCGATTCAAGAGTACTTATTTGCTCGAGGCATTGCGAAAGGAAAGGTTCGGAGCGCGCCGCACTCAATCTTTGTTTCGGACCTAGAGCTTGAATTCTTGACGGCGAATCCAATCTCGGGGGTCGACCTGCGATTCATTGCCTTCAAGGCAAATTTTATATCTGAGGGTCATTTTCAAGAATGCAATTTATCGGGCATGTCTTTCGTTTCCGATTCGTTTGCAAATACACAATTCATCGAATGCGATTTTTCGCGAGCTACATTCGACACGTGCGATTTTCAGAACGTGATCTTTTATAAATGCTGCTTCGATGGGGCCAGGTTCCCGAGATGCACTGGGTCCGCGGAGTTTCGTGAAAACCAGTCAGGCCCAAAAAAGAGTTCCGCAGGTCGTTGGTATCTCGACCAGCAATGCTCAGATATCTGAACTTCCTACCATGGAAGAAGGCTCACGACGCCAATGCCCTAAGCACCACGCAGATTTAATCCGCCTTGCCTTCCCTGGTTTTAAATCAGAACCCTCCTACCCGCGCTGTTTTTACATGAAGCCGAATATGAGGTCGTGTACCGTCTCCCACCAATTTTCGCTACTATTCCATCCCATGAGAGTGCCTGCCCTGTTTCTCGTCGCTGCATTGACCGCATATCCCCTTGGCGCCGAGGATAATCGACGCGCTTTCATTGTAGGTGTTGACCGCTACGATTATCTCGCTCCGGAAGCCCAGCTCAAGGTCGCCGTCGCCGACGCGCAGCGCATGAAGACGACCCTTGAGTCACTCGATCCGCCCTTTTCTGTAAGGCTCGTCACCGATGGGGATATTCGCGAGGTCGAAGCGGCCTTCGACTCGTTCCTAGACGAGGCCAAGGGGGCCGAGTGCGCGCTCGTCTACTTCGCTGGACACGGGGTTGAATTCTACGGAGCGAACTTCCTCCTCGTCAAGGACACCGCCATTGACGACATTAGTCCCGACGTCGAACGGATGAAACGCCGCCTCGCGACGCAGGCGGTCTCCCTGCAGGGGTGGGTCGATTCCCTCGACGCGACCCGGGCGCAGGTTAAGGTTGTCATCCTCGACTGCTGCCGCGATAATCCCCTCAAGGCTGAGGACAGTAGTGGGACGCGCTCAGTCGTTGGCGGCGCGCGCGGATTGGCTCAGGTGACCCCTCCAAGCGGCACCCTAATTAGCTACTCCGCCGATGCTGGACAGCGGGCCAATGATGGACTCTTCACCGAAGTGCTTGCGAGGAATCTGAGGGAGCCTGGCCTGAACATTCTGAAAATCTTCGCCAAAACGCGCGAGGAAGTGCGCGAGATCTCGACGGCCTGGGCCGCGGAGGATGAGGCGCTCGGCCTTGCCCACGAATTCCGACGTTCCCGCCACGAACCAGCCGAATACAACAAGCTAGATCTGGCGGGCACGGATTTTGCGTTCACGCGCGGAGTGGCAGTGAATGTGAAGACGGAGGATCCCGCGACCAGCGCCGAGATGAAGAATTTGCGCATGCGGCTTGCGGCGGCTGAGAAAGCCCGCGCTGAAGCCGAAAAAAAGTCGGCGAAAGCGGATTCCTCGACTTCCAACCCGAGTCCCTCGACTCCAGCGGCCACGCGACCTCCAACGATGGCGCGCACCGAACCTATTCCACCCGGGGCCTTCCCCGCGTCTGGCAGAATGGAGGGATCGCGGGCTGGTGAAGTGCGCACCTTCGGAGGCATAGAGATGGTCTGGTGCCCCCAAGGTCAGTTCACAATGGGAACCCCTAAGCAAACACGCAGTCTGAAAACCTATGACGATGAAGAGATCTTGCCGTTTGACTATTCGAGAAGAGACTTACAACTCTCAGCAGACACCAAGGTTTTCGGGCGATGCGCAGTTGGCAAAAAGGAAATATTCGTAGGTGAAGCGCTCGACGTTGAAGTGTTTGCGTTTTCCCAAAGATCAAGAAGCATTCACAATATCTTTAAAGTATCGTCGGAAGACAATGGATATCAATGCGAACCGTTCAAATGGGTTCGAACTGACGAAGCGGAGATCGATGGAATAGTCTATTCGATAGTTCAAACGCCGATGACTTTATATGCGCAGCGCCCGGGTCCGATCAAGGTTGGACCATTCAAAGTTTCCTTGGAAGTCGCTGATCCCGATAGTGGATTTGGACTATCCTCATTTTTCGACCGAACGGTGCAAATGGATGCATCAACAGAGCCAATTTCGGTTAATGTGTTACCGTTGCCTTCGCCTATTCCGAGCGATTTTTCCAATGGAGTTGGAAAATTTTCAATAAAAATGAAACCTCTCGATCAGGAAATCGGAGTAGGAAAGATCTTTTCCGTCGAAGTTACTATTTCCGGTACCGGAAACCACCGGTTGCTCAGAAGGCCGATTATCGAAGGCAATCCTAGCTGCCTCAACGTAATTGACTGCTACAAATGGGTTGACGTGGGGCGGGCAAAGAATGGCGCTTTGAACGGAGATGCTATCTTTTTTTACAGTATCGTGGCAAACGAGGAATTCTCGGAGATTCCTTCATTCCGAACCTCATTTTTCGATCTAGAATCGAATTCTTACAAGACAATTTCGACGCCTTCGGTGCCTGTTAAGTTCAGCCGAGATAGCGACTTAGTAGTTGACACATTTCCAAGTATCAACATGGACAATGCGGGGAGATCTGATCTCGAGGTGACAAAACGAATCAATTTCCCGAATGGTTTCTGGATTGCTAAGACCGAGACGACCCAGGAGCAATGGGCGCGCTTGGAATATTTTGATACTAATAGCCAATTTCCGGGCCAGAATCGACCCGTCGATTCAGTGTCGTGGGTTGATATAAACGAATGGCTGAAGGCGTTCAATAGGGAATTCAGAGTCGATTTAAACTGGGTATGGGATCTTCCAACTGAGGCGCAATGGGAATACGCATGCCGCGCCGGGACGGCTTCGGCGTACTCGAGCAATCAGCTGGACAATTGTGTTTGGTACTTTGATAATAGCAATGGCACTAGCTGGCCGGTTGCGCTTAAGGAGCCAAATCCTTGGGGCTTGCACGATATGCATGGAAACGTGAGGGAATGGTGTAAGGATTCCGTAGAAAATTCGAATGATCATCGTGCGTATCGGGGCGGAAGTTGGCGAGACTATCTTGAGCATTGCCGATCATCTGAAAGAAGAGGAAATGTACCGACATTTCGTGATTCAAATTTAGGATTTCGATTAGTTCTGGTTCCGAGAGTTTAGCGGCTTAGGGGACAGACAATCTAAGTATTTTTTGCTCACGGGGCGAAGCCTGGCGAGCCTTCCTCATGCAACAGCAGCGATGACGCAGCGGGAAACGGGGTCAGGGAACGATTTTCGGTCTTGACGTCCCCCAATCCCCCGCGAACCCTTCCCCATGCCCCGACAAGTCCGCATCGAGTATGAAGGTGCCCTTTACCACGTCATGGCCCGAGGCAACCGGCGCAACGCGATCTTCGCCTCGTCCGACGGGGCCGATGAAGAACTCTTTCTGAAAACCCTCGGCGAGTGCTGCGAGCGGACGGGTTTCAAGGTCTGGGCGTGGGTGCTGATGGGCAATCACTACCACCTCCTCGTGGAGACCCCGTCAGCAAACCTCGTTGATGGGATGGGTTGGCTCCAAAACACCTACACGCGACGATTCAACTCCCGGCACCATGAATGGGGCCGGCTTTTCGGCGACCGCTACAAGTCCGTTCTCGTGGAATCGGGAGGAAGCGGCGGCGATTTGTATTTGAGGACCCTGCTCGACTACATCCACCTGAATCCCGTCCGCGCCGGCCTGGTGCCCTCGGAAAGCTCCCCAGGTCTGCTGGACTACCCCTGGAGCAGCCTTGCCCGCGCCTATGCGGTGGCTCCGAAGGCCCGCGAGCCGTGGATGGCGGTGGCCGAGGGGCTTGCGCTCTTCCAAAGTGAAGACCGCGCCGCGGATCGCCGGCATTTTGTGGAGCGTCTCGAGGAGAGAATGAAAGCGGAGGCCGCGGAGAGGTGCGGCTTGTCGGAGATCGCGGGGCAGACCCTGCAAAGCACCCTGAGGAAAGGGTGGTATTGGGGAGGCGAGGCCTTCAAGGAGTCCCTGCTCGAAAAGCTGGAGCAACTCAAGGGTGGAGACCTGCCCGTGGCGAAGGATTTTCGCAGCAGCGATCAGGCGCGTGACCATGCGCTCCGGGATGGCGAGAAGATCATTGCCGAAGCGGTGCGGCACTTTCGCTTGGGTGACGGTCGTGCTGAAGACTTCAAGGCATTG
>JAYRWX010000021.1:0-1561 GCA_041917795.1 Verrucomicrobiales bacterium | reverse complement strand
TGGCGAACGAGTGAAAAGTCGTCAGCAGAACCCGGTCTTTCGCATCTGGAGTCAACTTCAGGTGTACCGGCTCGGTTTGTCTGGACACGGGTTTGCAACTCAGGCTGCCTTTCGCATGGCATAAGCCTGACGGGCTTCGTGGGGTGACATGAAGCCCAGTTTTTCGAGACGCCAATGGCGATTGTAGCGGTCCTTGAACTCTGTCACGGCAGCGCGGACTTCCTCGACGTTCTTGAAGACGCGACCGTGGATGGCCTGCTCCTTGAGCGTCCGGTTGAAGCGTTCAGCGACGCCATTGGTCTGCGGCTCGGCAACGAAGGCGAAGCTTGGGGCGATGCCCCAGAACTTGACTTGGTTAAGGAAGTCATCGGCCGTGTATTGCGTGCCGTGATCCATGCGCAGCGCCAGACCGCGCCCGGCATCGGCGCCGGTGGCGCCGAATTGGGCGTGGAGCCCCTGGGCAATCGGCTGCAAGGCCGCGAAACGGTTGCCCGTCTTGACGGTATGAATGCCAACGCAGCAGGCATCGAAATGGTCGACCGCCGAGAAAACCCAGACCCAGCCCTCATCCACGGTCTCAATGCGGATGCCATCGGTACCCCATATTTCATTCGGGCGATCCGTCGTAATCGATCCGTCGTGCAGCTTGGAGGCGCCCTGGGGTTGCCGATGGGGCGACAGCAAGGCGTTCTCGCGCATCAGGCGCAGCACACGGGCGCGGGAGACACGGATGTCGTGCAGGATGCGCAGCCGCGCCCATACTTTGCGGTGACCCTCGCCGATGAAAGGCGATGCTTCCAGATCGGCGCGGATGGCGGCCAGGAGGTCGATGTCCGCCACCTTAGGCTTTGGGCCGCGCCTCTGCGGGCACAAGGGGATCTCCGTGGCCGATTCTCTGGCCTGCCGGGCATAGAGGGTCGAACGGGGAAATTCAAGCACCCGGCACACCCGCTTCAGGCCGTAGCGTTTGCCAGCGCCTTCGGAGGTCTGTCGGCTCATCGCGACGACCTCCGTCCAGCCAAAGGGTGCTTCGCCCGCCTTTCCTTTTGCAGGATCTCGACTTCCATGACCAGTTCGCCGATACGCCGCTTGGCCTCGTCGAGTTGGCGCTCGAGCGGATCGTTCTCGCGCTCCTTGAGACCCGTGTCGATCCCGGCTAGCGCTCGGTCACGCCACTGTTCAAGCTTGTATATCGGGACCGACACCTCCCGCGAAACAGCATCGACCGCCTCACCGCGCAGCAGCCGCAGCACTATCGCTTTCTTCCGGCCTGCCGACCACCGCTTCACTTCCGCGGCCGCGCCGGGCTCGCCTCCAGTCGCGCTACGCGCTCCTTCCGGCGAGCCCGGCGCAATCCCACCAGCATCCTTCCGCTTTTGCATTTCCAACCCCTTTCCTGTGACACGGTTTTACCCCAAATTCGTGTCCAGAAAAATCGGGGCCGGGTCACCATTTTCGGTCCCTGTTGCTCCGGAGTCGCGGCTGGATCGTCGTGCGTTTATCCAGTGACCGGACCATTGTGCTTCAAACTGGGCGCGGCCAAGGCGGAGGGGTTGTTCAC
>JAYRWX010000020.1:0-1937 GCA_041917795.1 Verrucomicrobiales bacterium | reverse complement strand
GGCGGCATAGCCCGCCAAGCGTCTTTCCATGCAGTAACGCCGGCGCAGCCCGAGCGGCTTGCTTAAACACCATGACATTCGGGCATTTTGGCTCGCATTCGACAGAAGTCGACCAGCGCCACTCGGGACGAACGAGAAATTCAATGCCAACCGATATTTTCAAGGCGGCGCGCTCGCCAAAAACCGGAGTTTTCGGTCAGGCACTAGCAGCCTGTCGGACTTCACGCTGGCTAAGCCGGCGCGTTTCACCATACGCAACAATCAAGCCGGATTTTCGTGATTTTCCGGCTTTTCCGAGGGTTTTCCCCTCATTTTCCCTACTGTGGGCGCAATACGGCCAAGCGCTTCAAATTCCACGCCATGCAAACCAGCGTCCACTCGCCAGTGACCTTCTTCAAACCGCGCAGAGAGAAGCGGCGAAAGCCCATCACTGACTTGATGATTCCGAAGACCGGCTCGATCGTCTGCTTGCGTAAGGCGTAGCGCGCTCGTCCGTCCCTGGTCTTCAGCCGATGGGACATCGCCTGAACGGGTGTGGCGTCGTCGGACAAAGGCGCCGGCTCGCTGTGGCGCTCCCGCCAGCCCGGGTGGTGTTCGTCGCGAGCGACGGCGATCAGTGGATCGATGTCAGCCGCCTCGCACGCCTTGATGTTCTTCTCACTACAGTAGCCGCTATCGGCGATCAGGCATTCCACGGCGCCGAGCACGCCGGCCTGCGCCTTGAGGGTGGCCAGCATCGGCTCGACTTGCTCTTTGTCGTTGGGTGCTTGCGTGACACCGGTGGCAACGATCAGCATCGTTGCCGCATCAGCCGCCGCCTGGGCGTTGTACGCCTGTTCGAAGCCACCACCGGCGACCGGCATGATGCGCGACTCTTCGTCAGTCAGATTGATCTGATCTTTGTCCCGGGGTCCTGGCTCTGGCGCCTTTGGGGGCTTGCCGCCCGGCTTCTTGCCGGTCGCTTCTTCCTTGGCGGCACGCAGGGCCATTTTCTCGTCGTACTCGGCCTTCTCGCGCTGATAGCGCTCCTCGGCCCGGGCGACAAGCTTGGCCTTGGCGGCCGCCATCGCCGCCAGCCGATCTTCGCGACGCTTGAGTTCCTCGGGCAGGCTGACACCCGTCGGGACGTCGGCTTGATCGGCTTGTTCCGCCAGCGCCAGCAATTCCTGAACCTCGGCTTTGAGCTGAGCTTCCAGCTTTTCGATGTGGCCGTGTGACAACGCACTGTGCCGTGAGGCGTTGGCTTCGAACTTCGAGCCGTCAAGACAAATGTCCCCCACCTTGAGCACCTTCATTTCCTTGGCCATTTTCAGAACCTGCAGAAACAGGTCGCTCAGTTCGTCAAGAAAACGCCGGCGGAAGGTCGCCAGGCTGTCGTGGTCGGGATGAAGGTTGGCCGCGAGAAAGCGGAAGGCGACCGAGTCATAGGTCGCCTGCTCCAGCCGGCGGCTGGAGAAAATACCCGTCGCGTAGCCATAAACCAGAATCGCCAGCAGGGTTGCCGGGTGATAGGCTTGTGAGCCCCGCCCCGCGTACTGCCGCGTCAGCCCGGAAAGATCCAGCTGGTCGATCACCTCGACAATGAATCGGGCCAGGTGATCCTGGTTCAGCCAATCGTCCAGCGACGGCGGTAGCAGATAGGCCGTCTGGCGGTCAGCGACGATAAAGTTTGACATGCGACGACTCGATGGTTCGAAGAGGCATGATTATATCATATATGGATCTGGCGCCGGGAAAGTCCGACAGGCTGCTAGCGGGCAAACCGCTCAGGCGCGACCGGTACTGCCGAAGCCACCGTCGGCACGCGTGCTGGCGGCGAAGTCCTCGACAACGTTGAAAGCCATCCGCAATACCGGCACGACCACCAGTTGGGCCAGGCGATCGAGCGGTTGCAGCCTGAACGGCGCCGTACCGCGATTCCAGGTCGAGACCATGAT